>NZ_JAAQTO010000016.1 GCF_011742165.1 Billgrantia bachuensis
CAGGGCGTTGTCGGGATCCGGATGGGCTTCGAGGAACAGCCCGGCCAGCCCTACGGCCACACCCGCACGCGCCAGCTCGGCTACCTGCTGGCGGCGACCGCCGGCGCTGTCGGCTCGCCCCCCAGGGCGCTGCAGGGAGTGAGTGACATCGAAGAAGACCGGGCAACCGGTCTGCTTCATGTCACCGAAGCCGAGCATGTCGACCACCAGGTTATTGTATCCGAAGCTCGATCCGCGCTCGCAGAGCAGTACGCGATCGTTACCGGCCTCTTCGCACTTGCGAATGATGTGGCGCATCTCGTGGGGCGCCAGAAACTGCGGCTTCTTGATGTTGATCACCGCACCGGTGCGGGCCATGGCCACCACCAGATCGGTCTGGCGCGCCAGGAAGGCCGGCAACTGGATGATATCGGCCACTTCGGCCACGGGCTCGGCCTGCCACGGCTCGTGCACGTCGGTGATGACCGGAACGCCGAATCGCGACTTCACCTCGGCCAGTATCTCGAGCCCCTTCTCCAGGCCGGGGCCGCGGAAGGAGTGGATCGAGCTGCGGTTGGCCTTGTCGAAGCTGGCCTTGTACACGTAGGGCATGCCGAGCCGGCGCGTGACGTCGACATAGGCCTCGGCCACTTCGAGGGCCAGCTCGCGGGATTCCAGCACGTTCATGCCACCGAGCAGCATCAGCGGCAAAGAATTGCCGGCGGTGAGGCCGGCAAAAGAGATATCGCGTTCAGGTATGGACATCGTCGTCACTCCTGGTGCGCGGTGTGGGCGCGGGTGCGCGCCGCCTTGTGCTCCAGCGCCGCGTTGACGAAACCGGTGAACAGCGGGTGCCCGTCGCGTGGCGTGGAGGTGAATTCGGGATGGAACTGGCAGGCCACGAACCAGGGGTGGTCGGGCAGCTCGACCATCTCCACCAGGGAATTGTCGACGCTCTTGCCGGAAACCACCAGGCCGGCTTTCACCAGCTCCTCGACGAACTGGTTGTTGACCTCGAAGCGATGGCGGTGGCGCTCGACGATCTCGTCGCTGCCGTAGGCCTCGAGCGCCCTGGTGCCGGGCTCGAGATGACAGACCTGGCCGCCCAGGCGCATGGTGCCGCCCAGGTCCGAGGCCTCGTCGCGCAATTCGATCTTGCCCTCGGCGTTGATCCATTCGGTGATCAGGCCCACTACCGGATGTTGGGTGTCGTGGGTGAACTCGGTGGAGTTGGCATCCTCCCAGCCGGCCACGTGGCGTGCGAACTCGATCACCGCCACCTGCATGCCGAGGCAGATGCCGAGGTAGGGAATGCCGTTCTCGCGGGCATAGCGGGCCGTCTCGATCTTGCCTTCCACGCCGCGCTCGCCGAAGCCGCCCGGCACCAGGATCGCGTCCTTGCCGGCCAGGCGATCGGTGCCGTGGCGTTCGATGTCCTCGGAGTCGATATAGTCGACGTTGACCTTGATCCGGGTCTGGATGCCGGCGTGGATCAATGCCTCGTTGAGCGACTTGTAGGCGTCGAGCAGCTCCATATACTTGCCGACCATGGCGATATTGATCGACTTCAGCGGGTTGAGCTTGGCGTCGAGTACGTGGACCCACTCGGTCAGGTCGGCCGGCTCGGCCTCGAGGCGCAGCTTGTCGCAGACGATCTCGTCGAGGCCGTGCTCGTGCAGCATCAGCGGGATGCGATAAATGGTGTCGGCATCCTGCAGCGGGATGACCGCGCGCTCCTCGACGTTGGTGAACAGGGCGATCTTGCGCCGCTCCGTCTCCTCGAGCTCCACTTCGCTGCGACAGATCAGAATGTCCGGCTGGATACCGATCGAGCGCAGCTCCTTGACGCTGTGCTGGGTCGGCTTGGTCTTCGTCTCGCCGGCGGTCTTGATGTAGGGCACCAGGGTCAGGTGCATGAAGAGCGCGCGGCTGGCGCCGAGCTCGCTCCTGATCTGGCGGATCGACTCGAGGAACGGCAGCGACTCGATGTCGCCCACGGTGCCGCCGATTTCCACCAGCGCCACATCGAAGCCCTCGCCACCGGCATAGACCCGGCGCTTGATCTCGTCGGTGATGTGCGGAATCACCTGCACCGTGCCGCCCAGGTAGTCACCGCGGCGCTCGCGACGCAGCACGTGCTCGTAGACGCGGCCGGTAGTGAAGTTGTTGCCCTGGGTCATCTTGGTACGAATGAAGCGCTCGTAGTGGCCCAGGTCGAGATCGGTCTCGGCGCCATCTTCGGTGACGAACACCTCGCCGTGCTGGAACGGGCTCATGGTGCCCGGATCCACGTTGATGTAGGGATCGAGCTTGAGCATGGTGACCTTGAGGCCGCGCGCCTCGAGTATCGCCGCCAGCGAGGCCGACGCGATGCCCTTGCCGAGTGAGGACACAACGCCGCCGGTCACGAAGATATATCGTGTCATGAAGAACCTGTCGAAACGTGATCATGAGGCACGACAGAAAGCCGCGCCAGGATGGGACGACAGCGTAGCAGATTACGACCAATGGCTCAATTTTGACGCCAGCGGAGCGGGACTCACGACCACCAGCGCGCCGTCTCGCCGCCCAACGGGTCGTGCGTAGGCCGCGTGACCCGGGCGATGCGCGCCACCGCCGCATCGTGCTCGGCGGGGTCGGCCCGCAGCAGGTCGAGCTCGCGCTGATCCTCGGGGTAGGCCGCCAGCAGCAGGAAGTCGTCGCTGGCCTCGAGGTGGCAGTGGCCGGTGCCCGCCGGCAGCACCAGGGCATCGCCGGTGCGCAACTCGACGTCCTCGCCCTGCTCGCCGCCCAGCCGCAGCTTGCCCCAGCCCGAAAGCACACCGAACGCTTCGTGGGCAATGGAGTGATAGTGGTGGTAGTCGTAGACGCCGCCGCGCCAGCTCGGTCGCCAGTCGTTGGCGCTGAACAGCGTCTCGAAGCGCGCGGCGATCGCTTCACGGTCGAGCACCGGGTTCACGCCGCGTGAGCGAAAGGCCAGTGTTGCCAGCCGGCTGTTGGGAATGCGCCCGTCATCGGCAAAGATCAGCCGCTCGGGGACAACCGGCTCGCCTTGCGCATCGGCAAGCCCCAGATCCATTCGCGTCTCGTCCATGATCGCTCCTCGTTGGTCTGTAATGGTCCTGCCAAGAGTCTAGAAAAAGAAACCGCAGGACGTAAACGCCCCGGCACTTGGCCGGGGCGAATCGTGTTAGCGGCTAACTGCTTGGCAGCGCTTACACGCCGAGGTAGTCGAGGATTCCCTCGCCGGCTTCGCGGCCCTCGAACACGGCAGTGACCACCAGGTCGGAGCCGCGCACCATGTCGCCACCGGCGAAGATCTTCTCGTTGGTGGTCTGGAAGGGGTAGGTGCCCTTCTCCGGCGCCAGCACGCGGCCGCGCTCATCGAGCTCGATACCGACCCGGTCGAACCAGGACGCCGGGCTCGGCTGGAAGCCGAAGGCGATGACCACGGCGTCGGCCGGCAGTATTTCCTCTGAGCCCGGCACCACCTCGGGGCGCTGGCGCCCGTTCTCGTCGGGCTCGCCCATGCGCGTGCGCACGACCTTCACCCCCTCGACCTTGCCTTCGCCGACCACCGCCACCGGCTGGCGGTTGAACAGGAATTCGACGCCCTCCTCGCGGGCGTTGGCCACCTCGCGCTTGGAGCCGGGCATGTTCTCCTCGTCCCGGCGATAGGCACAGGTCACCGTGGCAGCACCCTGGCGAATCGCCGTACGGTTGCAGTCCATGGCGGTATCGCCGCCGCCCAGCACCACCACCTTCTGACCTTCCAGCGAGACGTAGTCGGCGGGATCCTTCTCGAAGCCCAGGCAATGGTTGACGTTGGCGATCAGGTAGTCGAGCGCCTTGTGCACGCCGGGCAGGTCCTCACCGGGGAAGCCGCCGGTCATGTACTTGTAGGTGCCCATGCCGAGGAATACCGCGTCGTACTCCTCGAGCAGGGTGTCGAAGTCGATGTCCTTGCCCACCTCGACGTTGAGGCGGAACTCGATGCCCATTTCCTCGAACACCGCGCGGCGACGCTCCATCACCGTCTTGTCGAGCTTGAACTCGGGTATGCCGAAGGTGAGCAGGCCGCCGATCTCGGGGTACTTGTCGTACACCACCGGCCGCACGCCGTTGCGCACCAGGATATCGGCACAGCCGAGACCCGCAGGGCCGGCGCCGATGACGGCGACCTTCTTGTCGGTCCAGGTGACCTGGGACATGTCGGGGCGCCAGCCCATGGCGAAGGCCGTGTCGGTGATGTACTTCTCCACCGAGCCGATGGTCACCGCGCCGAAGCCGTCGTTGAGCGTGCAGGCGCCTTCGCACAGGCGGTCCTGCGGGCACACGCGGCCGCACACCTCGGGCAGCGAGTTGGTCTTGTGCGACAGCTCGGCGGCCTCGAGGATATTGCCCTCGGTGACCAGTTGCAGCCAGTTGGGAATGTAGTTGTGCACCGGGCACTTCCACTCGCAGTACGGATTGCCGCAGTGCAGGCAGCGGTGCGACTGGCTGGCCGCCTCCTGCGGCTTGTACGGCTCGTAGATCTCGCCGAACTCACGTGCACGCTTGCGGGCATCCTTCTTCTGCGGATCCTGACGCCCCACGTCGATGAACTGGAAGTCGTTTCTGGTCAAACGGTTGGCCATATTCGTATCTCCTGGAATCCGGCTCACTCGGGACGTCTGCGCGATTCGTCGAGCAGGCTGTTCAGGCTCGCCGCCTTGGGCTTGACCAGCCAGAAATGGCGGGCGAAATCGCTGAAGTCGTCGAGAATCTCGCGTCCCCGGGCGGAGCCGGTCTCGGCCACGAACTCCTCGATGGTCTCCCGCAGGTGACGCCGGTAGGCCTCCATGGCCTCGGTATTGACCCGATGGATCTCCACCAGTTCATGGTTGTAGCGGTCGACGAAGGAGCGATCCTCGTCGAGTACGTAGGCGAAGCCACCGGTCATGCCGGCACCGAAGTTGACGCCGGTCTCGCCGAGCACGCAGAGCATGCCGCCGGTCATGTACTCGCCGCAGTGGTCGCCGGCCCCCTCGATCACTGCATGGGCACCGGAGTTGCGTACACCGAAGCGTTCGCCGGCGGTGCCGGCGGCGAACAGCTTGCCGCCGGTAGCCCCGTACAGGCAGGTATTGCCGATGATCGCCGTCTTGTGGCTCTCGAAGCGGCTGCCGCGCGGCGGTACGATGACCACCTTACCCCCGTTCATGCCCTTGCCGACGTAGTCGTTGGCATCTCCCTCGAGATAGAGGTTGAGCCCCCGGGCGTTCCACACGCCGAAGCTCTGCCCGGCCACACCGGTGAAGCGCAGTGTGATTGGGGCGTCCTCGAGCCCGGCCTCGCCATAGTGCTTGGCCACCGCTCCCGAGGAGAGCGCAGGAACCGAGCGGTCGCAGTTGGTGATGGTGAATTCGAACTCGCCGCCGCTCTTGTCGGCAATGGCCTGTTCGATAGCCGCCAGCACCTCCTGGTTCTTGGTGCCCGGGTCGTGGGGCACGTTGCGACTCACCTGGCAGAACTGCGGCGCGTCGGCCGGCACGAAGTCGTTGGCCAGCAGCGGCGTCAGGTCGAGCCTGCGCTGGGAGGCGGTGTCGCCCTCCAGCACTTCGAGCAGGTCGGTGCGGCCGATCAGGTCGGTCAACTTGCGCACGCCCAGCATCGCCAGCAGCTCGCGCACCTCTTCGGCGATGAAGCGGAAGTAATTCTTGACCATGTCCACGGTGCCGCGGAAATGCTCGTCGCGCAGGTACTGATGCTGAGTGGCCACGCCGGTGGCGCAGTTGTTCAGGTGGCAGATGCGCAGGTACTTGCAGCCCAGCGCCACCATCGGCGCGGTACCGAAGCCGAAGCTCTCGGCACCGAGAATCGCGGCCTTGACCACGTCGAGACCGGTCTTCAGGCCACCGTCGGTCTGCAGGCGGATCTTGTCGCGCAGGCCGTTGATGCGCAGCGCCTGGTGCACCTCGGGCAGGCCCAGCTCCCAGGGGCTGCCGGCGTGCTTGATCGAGGTCAGCGGGCTGGCCGCGGTGCCGCCATCGTAGCCGGACACGGTGATCAGGTCGGCGTAAGCCTTGGCCACGCCGGTGGCGATGGTGCCGATGCCGGGCTCGGAGACCAGCTTGACCGACACCTGCGCCTCCGGGTTGACCTGCTTGAGGTCGAAGATCAGCTGCGCCAGATCCTCGATGGAGTAGATGTCGTGGTGCGGCGGCGGCGAGATCAATGTCACGCCGGGCACCGAGTAGCGCAGCCTGGCGATCAGATCGTTGACCTTGCCGCCGGGCAGCTGGCCGCCCTCGCCAGGCTTGGCGCCCTGGGCCACCTTGATCTGCAACACTTCGGCGTTGACCAGGTAGGCCGGAGTGACGCCGAAGCGGCCCGAGGCGATCTGCTTGATCTTTGAGCTGCGGATGGTGCCGTAGCGCGATGGATCCTCGCCGCCTTCGCCGGAGTTGGAACGACCGCCGGCCTCGTTCATGGCCTGGGCCAGCGCCTCGTGAGCCTCCGGCGACAGCGCACCGAGCGACATCCCGGCACTGTCGAAGCGCGGGAGCAGATCGTCGATGGACTCCACCTCTTCCATCGGCAAGGCCGTCTCGGCGGGCTTGAGCCCCAGCAGGTCACGGATAGTCGCGGCGGGACGCTCGTTGACCAGTTGGGCAAACTTCTTCCACTTGCGGTAGTCGCCCTCCTGCACGGCTTCCTGCAGCGACTTGACCACATCCGGGTTGTAGGCGTGGTACTCGTGATCGTGCACGTACTTGAGCAGCCCGCCCTGATTGATACCCTTGCGCGGCGTCCACGCCTCGCGGGCCAGCAGCTCCTGCTGCAGCTGCAGCTCACTGAACCCGGTGCCCTCGATGCGCGACGCCATGCCGGAAAAGCACAACTCGATCACCTCGGAGGAGAGCCCTACCGCCTCGAACAGCTGCGAGCCACGATACGAGGCCAGCGTCGAAATGCCCATTTTCGAGAGGATCTTGTAGAGCCCCTTCTGCATGCCCTTGCGGTAATTCTCGCGGGCGTCCGCCGGGTTGCCGGTGAGCTCGCCGGTGCGATGCATGTCGGCCATGACCTGATAGGCCAGCCATGGGAACACCGCAGTGGCGCCGACACCGAACAGCACCGCCATCTGGTGCGCGTCGCGCGCATAGCCTGTCTCGACCACGATGTTGGCACGCGGGCGCAGCGCCAGCTTGCCCAGGTGATGATGCACGGCTCCCACCGCCAGGGCGGCGTGGATCGGCAGTTGCCCCTGCTCCAGGTTGGCGTCCGACAGCACCAGGATCACCTTGCCGTCGTGCACCGCGGCCTCGGCCTGACGGCACAGCTCGACAAGCGCCGCCTTGAGCCCCATCTGCTCCGGGTCGTAGCCCAGACTCAGCCGATGATGGGAAAAGGTCGGGTCGTCCTGCTCGAGCAGCGCGGTGAACTTGCGCGGCGACAGCACCGGCGTGGTCAGGATGATGCGATGGGCATGCTCGGGCGTGGCCTTGAACACGTTGAGCTCGGCACCGATACAGGTCTCCAGCGACATCACGATCGCTTCGCGCAGCGGATCGATGGGCGGATTGGTGACCTGGGCGAATTTCTGACGGAAATAATCGGTCAGCAGTCGCTGCTTGCGCGACAGTACCGCCATGGGCGTGTCGTCGCCCATCGAGCCCACCGCCTCCTGGCCGCTCTCGGCCAGCGGACGCAGCACCTGGTCGCGCTCCTCGAAGCTGACCTGGAACATCTTCTGCCAGGTCTTGACCGCGTCGGAATCCATGTTCTGGAAGCTGGCAAGTTCGGTCAGCGCCGACTCCAGATAGTGCGCCTCCTCCTTCAGCCAGCGCTTGTAGGGATAAGCGGACTGCAGACGCTCGTCGATGTCCCGGGTGTGCAGCACCTCACCGGTATGAGTATCCACGGCCAGGATCTGGCCGGGGCCGACGCGACCCTTGGCCACCACGTCCTCGGGCTTGTAATCGTAGGTGCCGATCTCCGAGGCCAGGGTGATGTAGCCGTTCTTGGTGATCACCCAGCGCGCCGGACGCAGGCCGTTGCGGTCTAGCATGCAGATCGCCTGGCGGCCGTCTGTCATGACCACGCCGGCCGGGCCGTCCCACGGCTCCATGTGCATGGAGTTGTATTCATAGAAGGCGCGCAGCTCGCCGCTCATGGTCTCGACGTTCTGCCACGCCGGCGGCACCATCATGCGCACCGCACGGTGCAGCTCCATGCCGCCCATCAGCAGCACCTCGAGCATGTTGTCCATGCTCGATGAGTCGGAGCCCACGGTATTGACGATCTCGTCGAGCTCGGCAATGTCGGGCAGCCGCTCGTTGACGAAATTCTCCTTGCGCGAGTTCGCCCAGCTGCGGTTGGCCTCGATGGTGTTGATCTCGCCGTTGTGGGCCAGCAGGCGGAAAGGCTGGGCCAGCGGCCAGCGCGGCGCGGTGTTGGTCGAGAAGCGCTGATGGAACACGCAGATCGCCGTCTGCAGTCGCTCGTCACCCAGGTCCTGGTAGAAGGTGGGCAGATCGACCGGCATCACCAGGCCTTTGTACGACAGTACCTGCGACGACAGCGAGCAGACGTAGAAGTCCTCCTCGTCGCGCAGCATCTGCTCGGCGCGACGGCGCGCCATGAACAGATCGACGTCGAAGCGTGCGGCATCGCCGAGCTTGCCCGGCTCGACGAACAAGTGACGTATGCGCGGCAGGCAGGCACGCGCAATGGGGCCGCAGTAGGAGGGGTCCACCGGCACGTCGCGCCAGCCGCGGATCACCAGGCCGCAGGCACGCAGCTCGCCTTCGAGAATACCGCGCGCCCGCGCCTCCTTGGCATCGTCGTCGGGCAGGAACACTGCGCCCACGGCGAACTGCTCGCCCAGCTCGACGCCAAGCGCCTCGGCGGCGATTTCACGCATGAACCCTTCGGGCATCTTGAGCAGCAGACCGCAGCCGTCACCGGTCTTGCCATCGGCGGCGATACCGCCGCGATGGGTCATGCAGGTGAGCGATTCGATGGCGGTACGCAGCAGGTCGTGGCTGGCCTGCCCCTCCATGTGCGCGATCAGGCCGAATCCACAGTTGTCACGGAACTCGCCTGGATGATGAAGGCCTTGGTTCATGGGCGTGCCTCAGAGAATGGCTATTGACTACACGTCAGCTTTTATGTATTTTTACCGGTTTTCTTTTATTTAAGCTGCCAAGGGCAGCCTGCTGACGTCACGGGAAAAAGGACGCCCAGCATAGACACTTCCTACCCTGCCGCGCAATCTTCCCACCTCATCAAATCCCGCAAAACTCCCGGCAAATCCGCAACTTGCTGGACAAGACAAAGCAAAAAAAACCACCAGCTCAAGGACTTGCGCCACACGCAGGCGAGTTTCCGAAGCTCAAAAAGAAGAATAAGACTTTAGTCTAGTTATGCTCTTTTTCCCCATACCGATACTGCATGAGGCATGCGAATTTGATGCTGCATGCAGCAACAGGCGACGGCAGCCGGAGGCATAACGAAGAAAGGCCGCACGAAACGCTTCGTGCGGCCTGCATCGGGTGTCGTGCCAAGCAGCGGGGCGTGGCAGCGGGAGCGTGGCGCGTAATCAGCGCCGCGGAAAAGTCGCCAGCAACTCCTCCAGCACCGGCTGGGGCGTCTCGTCGTGAATCACGCCCCGGCCCAGCGCCTCGAGCAGGACGAGACGCAGGCGCGCGTCGACGTTCTTCTTGTCCAGGCGCATCCGGTCGAGAAAATCCTCAACCGTCATGTCGGCGGGAGCCGTCAGCGGCAAGCCGGCCGCCGCGATAATTGCCGCGGTACGCTCGACATCGGCTCGGGACAGCCAGCCGAGACGCTGTGACAGCTCAGCGGCCATCAGCATGCCCGCCCCTACCGCCTCGCCATGCAGCCAGTTGCCGTAACCCTGGTGCGCTTCGATGGCATGACCGAAGGTGTGCCCAAGGTTGAGCAGGGCACGCACGCCCTGCTCGGTCTCGTCCTCGGCGACGATGTCGGCCTTGAGCCGACAGCTGCGCTCGATGGCCCACGCCAGCGCCTGCGGCTCCAGCGCCCTCAGCGCCGACATTTCACCTTCGAGCCAGGCCAGGAACTCGGCATCGCGGATCAGTCCGTACTTGATCACCTCGGCCAAGCCCGCCGAGAGTTCCCGCTCCGGCAGCGTCAGCAGGGTGTCGGTATCGATCAGTACCGCGCGCGGCTGCCAGAAGGCACCGATCATGTTCTTGCCCCGCGGATGGTTGACGCCGGTTTTCCCACCTACTGAGGAGCCCACCTGTGACAGCAGCGTCGTCGGCACCTGGATGAAGGCCACGCCGCGCTGGTAGCAGGCGGCGGCGAAGCCGACCATGTCGCCGATCACGCCGCCACCCAGGGCAATCAGCGTACAACGGCGGTTGAAACCGGCCTCGAGCAGGGCATCCCAGATACGGGTCACGCTGGCGAACGTCTTGGTCGACTCACCGTCGGGCAGAATCAGCTCGCGCACCGTCAACTCCGCGGGGAGCCCCTCGCGCAGCCGCGCCAGGTAGTGAGGCGCCACCGTCTCGTTGGTGACGACCATGACCTGCTGTCCGGCCAGGTAGGGCGTGAGCCAGGCGGGGTCGCCAAGCAACCGAGGGCCGATATGGATGGGGTAGCTGCGCTCGTCGAGCGCCACCTGCAGGCTGCGCCGGCTCGAGGAGGGTTCACTCTTTGACATGGTTCAGGCCTTGGCTTGTAGGGGATCGACCAGCCGCTGCACGCGACGCACGATCTCATTGACCACCGCCCGCGGGCTGCGCCGGTCGGTGCGTACCACGATATCGGCCGTGGCGCGATAAAGAGGGTCGCGCAACTCGAACATCTCGCGCAGGACCTGCTCGCGATCGGGGCGCTGCAGCAGGGGGCGATTTCGATCCTTGGCGACACGCTTGAGCTGCTGCTCGACGGTGGTGAACAGGTAGATCACGCTCCCCCTTTCACGCAGGCGTCGACGATTCTGCTCGCGCAGCACCGCTCCGCCACCGGTGGCGAGAACCACGCCCTCGCGTGCGGTCAGATCCTCGATCATCTGCACTTCGCGCAGACGAAAGCCCTCTTCGCCCTCGACGTCGAAGATCCAGGGAATATCGGCACCACAGCGCGCCTGGATTTCGTGGTCGCTGTCGAGGAAATCACGTGAAAGCTCGGCCGCCAGAAGGCGGCCGATGGTGCTCTTGCCGGCCCCCATGGGGCCGACCAATATCAGATTGGGCAAATCCTGCATCAGCGAATCGCCAGGCCGTCCTCGAGTATCCGTGGAGTGATGAATACCAACAGCTCCACTTTCTGGTTGCTCGACTCATTGTACCGGAAAAGCCTACCCAGCACAGGCAGGTCACCGAAGAACGGCGTCTTGGCCAGACGGCTCAGTTGTTCGGTGGTCAGGATGCCGCCCAGCACCACCGTCTCGCCGTTGTTGACCAGCACCTGGGTCTCGATACGGTTGGTGTCGATCGGCGGCGCCTGCCCCGCCGCGGCCTCGCGGAAACTGTCGTTCTTGATCACCAGGTCCATGATGATGCGATTGTCGGGAGTAATCTGCGGGGTCACCTCCAGCGACAGCTCGGCCTCCTTGAACTCGGTCTGCGGCACATTGCCCTCGCCGATGGATTGAAAGGCACGCTCCTCACCCTGGATGATGGTCGCCTTGCGCTGGTTGGCGGTGATCACCCGCGGTTGCGAGATGGTCTGGCTCTTGTTCTCGCTCTCCAGTGCGCGCAGCTCCAGGTCGAGCAGGATATCGCCCGAGAGGTAACCGAAGCTGAAACTGGTCATGGGGTTGGCACTGCCCAGGTCGACTGCCAGCCCGCCGCGTTGGAAGCGGCTGCCCGTGGGGTCGTCGAACTCGCCGGTGAACTGCCCACGACCGTCGCGCTGGCCGGTGAGGCCGTCGCCGTAGCCGGCAATCGGGGTACCGGTGGAGGCGCCACCCAGGTTGAACCGGCTACCGCCACCGGATGCCCCCCAATTGACGCCGAGCTCCTGGGTCACGCCGTCCCGTGCGATGACGATACGTGCCTCTATCTGTACCTGACGCACGGCCACGTCGAGCTGGCCGAGCGTGGCGATGATCTCCTGAATCTGTTCGGCGGTATCCTGGATCAGCAGCATGTTGGTGCGCGCATCCACCGCCACCCGGCCACGCTCCGAGAGCAGGCCGAAGCCTTCGCCGCCGCGCAGCAACTGAGCCAGGTCTTCGGCCCGGGCGTACTTGACCTGAACGTACTCCGACACCAGCGGCGCCAGCGTCTCGGCCTGGGCTCGTGCCTCGAGCTCCTGGCGCTCTATATTGGCCAGCTCGCTGGCCGGCGCCACCACGATCACGTTGCCCTCCTGGCGACTGGCCAGGCCATGGCTCTTGAGCACCAGGTCGAGAGCTTGATCCCAGGGTACGTCCTGCAGGTTGAGCGTCACCTGGCCGGTTACGCTGTCGCTGGCCACCAGATTGAGGCCGGTGAAGTCGGCGATAATCGACAGAACCGAGCGTACTTCGATGTCCTGGAAGTTGAGCGTGATGCGCTCCCCGGTGTAGGGAAACTGCTGGCGCACGCGCTGCTCGCGCTCCTGCTGAGTGACGGGCTGGGCTTCGATGATGAGCTGCCGCCCGCTCTGGGTCGAAAGCATGGCGAACTCGTCGCTGCCTTCGATCTCCAGGGTGACCCCGTCGCGACCGGCACGCGGCGTAATACGTCGCAACGGGGTGCCGAAGTCGCTCACGTCGAGTACTTGATTGTGCGCTTGCGGCAGTTCAACCCCAATGAGCTCGGCCACGATGCGATTGCGGCCCGATTCTCGCACCCTGGTATCGACGCCGGCACGGTCGAAGGTGACGACCAGACGGCCCGCCCCCTCCTCGCCGCGACGGAAGTCGATATCACTGATGGTCGGCTCGGCGCTCGCCGTCGCTGCAGGCCGGCCAGGAGTCGCCGGCTCGGTGCTCGCGACCGAGGCGGCCCCACTGCCGCCAATGGCCAGCCTCAGACGGTCGCCCTGCTGCACCGTGTCATAGGGCAACGGGCCTTCCATGTTGAAGACCAGGCGCGTGCGCGATCCGGCCTCCAGCGCCGTGACCTGCTCGACCCCACCGACACCCAGGTCGATGCGGCGATGCTCCAGCGCATTGGCCGTGTCCACCAAGTCAATGGTCAGCCGCGCCGGCTCGTCGAGCCGATAGCCGCGGACTTCCGGCACGCCCCCGCTGAAGGTCAGGTCGACCAGCAGCTCACCGCGCTCGCCCTGGCGGAAGTCCAGATCGGTCAGCGTGGTCACCGCCAGGGCAGGCATTGCCGCCAAAGCCAGGCAGAGTACCGTCAATGTGCGAATCACTTGTTTCATCGTTGCCCCTACTCCTGCCTGTTGCCAGTGCCCTGCCACAAGCTGACGCAATGCTTTCAGCGCCTCGTCTCTTCCAAGGCCAAGTTTGTCGTGCGCTCCATCCAACCGCCCCCGCCGGTGGGCACCAGCTCCACCAGCTGTACCGTCGAGTCGGTGATGCTGACGATGCGGCCGTGGTTACGGCCCAGGTAGTTACCGGTGCGCAACCGATATACCTCTCCCTCCGGCGCCCTGACCAGCGCATGGGTCTGGCCACCCATGGTCAGTATGCCCACCAGCCTCAGCGCTTCGAGGTCAAACGCCTCGAGCGGCTCGCGGGCCCGCTCGAGATCGGGTGCCAGATCACTGCTGCCCGCTGGCGCCTCCTCCGGCTCCGGTAGTTGCGGCCGGAAAGGGCTGCGATGATCGCTGGCCTGGTAGGGAGTCGATTCATAGCTGGGCACTTCCGGCATTTCCAGCACTCGCGGCGCCCCCGGGTTGGTGCGAATATCGGTCAGACGGCTATCCAGCTCACCCAACCGTGGATCGGCACAACCCGCCAGCAGCAGGGCCAGCAGGACCATCGTCGAGCGCCGCTTCATCGCTCTTCCTCCCCGTCCAGCGGCCGATAGCTGTAGGTTCGCGCCAGCATCGACAGGCGCAGGCGATCGCTATCTTCCACCGGCGCCAGCACGAAGTCGTGCAGCGTCACGATACGCGGCAGGGCCGCCACGCTGGCGAGAAAGCCTGCGATATGGTGGTAATCCCCCTCCACCTGAAGATCGAATGGGCGCTCTATGTAGAAGTCACGCTCGACGGTACTGCGCAGACGAATGAAGTCGATGGTCAAGCGGTGGTCGAGGGCACTCTCGCTGATGCTGTCGATCAGTGAAGGAATCTCCGCACCGGAAGGCAGCATCGCCATGAGTTCGTCCATGCGCGACTCGAGCATTGCCATCTGCTCGAGCATGTCGGGCAGTCGCGCCGCCTGAGCGGCACGATTGCGATAGTCGAGCAGCAGTCGTTCCTCCTCCGCTTCGGCGCGCTGCAGTTCGTCCGCCTTGGGGCCGGCCAGGTACCAGTGCGTACCGGCAAAGGTCAGGCCCAGCACCAGCAGGCAGCAGAGCCACTGCAGCAGCAGCGGCCAGGAGCCCGACTCCTTCAGGTCCAGCCCGCGCCAGTCGAGTTCGCGGAGGCGACGCATCTCGGCCCGCAGGTTCATTCTTCGCCCCCCCTGGCTTCCTGCATGCTCGGCGTACCCTCCATGAGCTGCGTCACGCTGAGACTGAAGCGCCGCCGCTCACCGCCATCGGACTCGACCTCCGACAGCACCGGTTCGGAGAAGGCGGGTGCGCCATCCAGGGCCCGCATCTGCTCCGAGACTCGATGGTTGCTCTCGGCGCGCCCGGTCAGGCGCAACTGGTCGCCCTGGCGGCTCATCTGGGTGTAGTGCACGCCGTCGACCAGACTCAAGGTGAGGTCTCGGAAGATGCGCACCGTCTGCGAGCGCCCCTGCTGCAGGTCACCGAAGACCTGAACCTGGCCGATCATGCGCTCGCGGATGGCCTCGTACTCGTCGATCGAACGAATGTCGCCGTCGAGCTGCTGCATACGTTCGAGAATGTGCGCATTGCGCTCGCGCTGGGCATCCATCTCGGCGTCGTAGAAATAGGTCAGCCCCAGGCCGCCCGCCGCGCCGAGCAGTGCCATGACCACCAGGGCCAGATAGAAATGGCGGCTACGCCGTGCCCGCTGCTGCTCGCGCCAGGCCAGCAGGTTGATTTCGATGCTCATGTCGGCGACCTCATGGCCAGGCCGCATGCAGTCACCATGGCCGGCGCGTCGCTGGCCAGGGTCTGAACATCGATGCGGGAGTTGATCCTCATGCGCAGGAAGGGGTTGGCGATGACCACCTGCATCGCGCTCTCGCGAGCGAGCCGTTCGGCAAGACCGGGAATGACGCTCGACCCGCCGGCCAGCACCATGCGCCGCACTTCGTGCTTGCGCCCCGCCGTGTAGTAGAGCTGTAGCGAGCGCCCCACCTGCTGGACCAAGGTATCGATAAAAGGCTCGAGCACGCTGGTTCGGTAATCCTCCGGCAGGCCGCCACGCTTCTTGGCCAAGCCGGCTTCCTCCAGCGTCAGCCCATAACGCGCCCTGATCTCCTCGGTGAGCTGGCGCCCGCCGAATACGGTGTCGCGGCTATAGACGATGCGCCCGCCGCGCAGCACATGGAAGGCGTTCATGGTGGCCCCGATGTCGACCAGTGCCACGCAGTCATCGTCGCCGGCGGCCGGTGGCAACTGCTGGCGCAACTCCCCGAAGGCACGCTCCATGGCGAAGGTTTCGACGTCCACCGCTGCCGGCGCCAGGCCGGACTGATGCAGGGCATCGGTGAGCTGGTTGACGTCCTGCTGGCGACAGGCAACCAGCAGGACATCCTGCTGGTCGCCATAGCGGGCATTGAGCCCCAGGCGCTGGAAGTCGAAGGCGACTTCGCTGAACGGAAACGGTATGTGCTTGTCTGATTCGAGTTGAATACGCGCTTCGATCTCGTCATCGTTGAGCGAAGCGGGAAACGTCAGGGTCTTGGTGATGGCGGCGCTGGCCGGCACCGCGGCCGCAGCGAGCCGGGAGGACGGCCTGGCGCTCTCGACCGCACGCCGCAGCGCATCGGCCACCTCGCCCATGTCGCGGATGCGGCGTTCGACCACGGCACCTTCGCGCAACGGCCTGACGGCATAGCTTTCGATCTGGTAATGGGAGCCCACCCGCTTGAGCTCGATCAGCTTGACCGTTGCCGAAGTAATATCGACACCGATCAACCCCTTTCCGGAGGGTCCGAGTCGCATCAATCGTTGCCCTTGCGTAAGCCGTCGCGATAAACGCTAGTTATAATCTTGCTCTTGTATGCCTTGCGCGCCTGAGCATTAAGGCTGAGAAAGATCATACTCGCATGACTAGGAATGAGGTTACATGATATTTCGCCACTGCACACAAAGTTGGCCGGGGTGCCGCCTCAACGCTGGTGGCGAGCGGCTCAGGTTCTCTATAATGGCCACCACGCCAGTGAAGGCTCTCTTTCATCGCCATCCCCTTCCTGCTCTCACCACGGATAACGCCTTTTCATGAAGTGGATCAAAACCCTGGTTTTCTCAGTCTTCTGGCTGCTGGTATCGCTGTCTGCCGCGGCCCTGCTCAGCGTGGCCGGCGCGGCACTCTATTTCTCGCCGGGCCTGCCCGACGTCCGCCAGCTACAGGATTTCGAGCTACACACGCCACTGCGCATCTTCACCCGCGACGGCAAGCTGATCGGCGAGTACGGTGAGGAACGGCGCATGGCAATCTCCTTCGACGAGATTCCCGAAGACTTCATCCAGGCCCTACTGGCCGCCGAAGACGCCTCCTTCTTCGATCATCGCGGCGTCGATCCCAAGGGCCTGGCGCGTGCTGCCCTGGAGCTCGCCTCCAGCGGCGACATACAGTCGGGGGGGTCCACCATCACCATGCAGGTGGCACGCAACTACCTGCTGACGCTCGACCGAACCTTCACCCGCAAGATTCGTGAGATTCTCCTGGCGCTGCAGATGGAGAAGATCCTGTCCAAGGAGGAGATCCTCGAGCTCTACGTCAACAAGATCTTCCTCGGCCATCGCGCCTACGGTATCGCCGCCGCTGCCGAGATCTACTACAACAAGCCGCTCGACGAACTCACCCTGGCGCAGAAGGCCATGATCGCCGGCCTGCCCAAGGCGCCATCCTCGTTCAATCCGCTGGCCAACCCCGAGCGCTCGTTGATTCGCCGCAACTGGATTCTTTACCGCATGCGCGAGCTCGGTCACATCGACCAGGAGACCTACGAGAACGCCGTCCAGGAGCCGACCACCGCCCGCCGCTACGTGGCCCAGGTCGAGGTCGATGCCGACTACGTGGCGGAAATGGCACGCCAATATGCCGTCGAGCGCTTCGGCGAGGATGCCTATACCGGCGGCTATCGCATCCACACCACCCTGGACAGCGACCTGCAGCCCTTCGCCCGGCAGGCCCTGGCTCGCGGCCTGATCGACTACGACACCCGTCACGGCTGGCGCGGACCGGAGGAGCGTGACATTCCCGCCAGTCTCGCCGAGGCGCAGGAGCGCACCGAGCGACGCGGGCTGGAGGAGGAACTCGACGAGTCACCCGAAATCATGGAGACCGCCCGACAGGCGGCGGAGCGCAGCCAGACGAGAGTCGAAGGCATCGACGGCGACGTCAGCAACTGGCTGCGCGTACTGGAGCGCACCCCGGGCTTCGGCCCGCTGCAGCCAGCCATCGTAGTGGAGAGCGAGGGCCGCGAGATGCGGGTGCTGAGCCGTAGCGGCGAGCTCGTCACTCTGGACTGGGAGGGCCTCTCCTGGGCGCGCGAGTACCGCAGCCCGCGGGCGCGTGGCGCGGAGCCCGGCTCTGCCGCGGAGATCGCCGACACCGGCGACCTGGTGCGGATCCTGCAGCGCGACGACGGCAGCTGGCGACTCTCGCAGCGCCCCGACGCCGAGGGTTCGCTGGTCGTGATGAACCCCGCCGACGGCGCCATCCTCGCCCTGCAGGGTGGCTTCAGCTTCAACGCCAGCAAGTTCAACCGGGCGGTACAGGCGCAGCGGCAGTCGGGCTCCATTTTCAAGCCCTTCGTCTTCCTGGCGGCACTGGACACCGGGCTGATGACCGCCTCCACCGTGGTCAACGACGCCCCGGTGGTTATGCACGACGGCAGCAGCCTGTGGCGTCCGGTGAATTCCAGCGGCGACTTCCTCGGCCCGACCCGCCTGCGCGTGGCACTCGCACGCTCGCGCAACCTGGTCACGATTCGCGTCCTGCAGACCCTGGGGCTCGACAATACCATCGAGTACCTGGAAGGGTTCGGCTTCAGCCCTAGCCGGCTGCCGCATGGCCTGTCGCTGGCGCTGGGCAGCGCCAGCCTGACTCCGCTGGAAATGACCAATGCCTATGCCGTGCTGGCCAACGGCGGCTTTCAGGTCTCCCCCTGGTTCATCGAGCGCGTCACCCGTGGCAGCGACGACCAGGTCATCAGCGAGGCTCGCCCGGCCATCGCTTGTCGCGACTGCCGCGAAGGCCAGACCGAGGTCGAGGTCGACGGCAAGCGCTACGACGTAGCTCCTCGCGTGGCCGACCCAACCGCGGTCTACATTCTGCGCGACATGCTGCGCGACGTGATCGAGAGCGGTACCGGACGCGCCGCGCTGTCGCTTGAGCGCAGCGACGTGGTGGGCAAGACCGGCACCACCAACGATCAGCGCGACGGCTGGTTCGCCGGCTACAATGACGAGCTGGTGGCCACGGTGTGGGTCGGCAAGGATAACAACGAGTCGATCGCCGAATATGGCGGCAACGCCGCCCTGCCGATCTGGATCGACTTCATGCGCAATGCGCTCGAGGGCAGACCCGAGGCCATGCCGGAGCCGCCCGAGCAGCTGGTCACGGCGCGCGTCGACGAACAGACCGGACGCCGCCTGAGCGACGGACAGTCGGGCGGAATCTCCGAGATCTTTCACCCCGACCATCTGCCGGACATGGAGCCGCATCGCATCGAGCAGGAGATAGAGCAGCGTAGCGGCTCGCAGGGCACGGGAAGCTACGAAGCGATCTTCTGATACGGATGTACCCCGGGAGCGGCAAGGACGCCGCTCCCCGTCTTGCCAACGCCATACAGCCGCTTCTCGAGGCGGCCCGCCATCGGGACAACAGGACAGGTTCGTTGCTATGTCACGATTGATGCCATGGAGCGTCATTGGCCTGACGCTATTGCCGGGCACCGCCCTTGCCGCCAGCATCTTCTATGCCCCTCCGCAGCCCGAGGAAGACAGCCCCACCTTCAGCGGCGAAGCCGAGTTCGGGTACACCCAGCTCAGCGGCAACACCGACAGCCAAACCCTGATCGGCAAGAGCCGCCTGACCTGGCTGACCAGCCGTTACTGGACGCACACCTTGCGCGGCGAGGTGCGCAACGTTTCCCGCAACGAGGATACCAGCGCCGAGCAGTACCTGATTTCCGGCCGCGAGCGCTATGACTTCGACGGCCCTCACTACCTCTTCGGCTTCGCCCGCTGGGAGAAGGATCGCTTCAGCGGCTACGACCAGCAGTTCACCACCATCGGCGGCTACGGTCGCCAACTGATCGACCGCGATCCCCATCGGCTGTCGCTCGAGGCCGGCCCGGGATATCGCCATGATCGGATCGACGGTGACGAGAACAATAACCTGGGGGTCATCTACAGCGCACTCGACTACCAGTGGACATTTTCCGAGTATTCCCATGTGCGCCAGGAAATGTCCGTGGAAGCGACCGACGCGAACACTACGTCGAGGTCGGTATCGTCACTTACCGCCCGCCTCAACTCGCGCCTGTCGCTGCGCCTCTCGCACGAGATCAAGCACGACTCCGACCCGCCGGAGACGGCGGACGCGCATACCGACCAGACCACCAACGCGACTCTTCTCTATACCTGGTAACCCGCGACGATACGCACCGAAGCCATGAACGACTGCGCCGGCCCGAAGGCCGGCGCAATCGTTCGCGGCATTGCCGGGGCGAGTCGATCAGCTACCGTAGACGTCGTCCACCGTCTTCAGCGGGTAGTGGGCGGGGTAGGGACGACGCGCCACGCCGGAGTCCACTGCCGCCTGGGCCACGGCCGCCGGGATCCGCTCCAGGAGGCGGACGTCGACCGGCGTGGGGATGATGTATTCGGGGCCGAACTCCATGTGATCGCGCTCGTAGGCATCGAGCACCACCTGAGGCACCGGCTCGCGGGCCAGATCCTTCAGCGCGTGCACGGCAGCGACTTTCATCTCTTCGTTGATGCGCGTGGCGCGCACGTCCAGCGCCCCGCGGAAGATGAAAGGGAAACCCAGCACGTTATTGACCTGGTTGGGATAGTCGGAACGACCGGTGGCCATGATCACGTCGGGCCGCGCCTCGCGCGCCACGTCGGGCTGGATCTCGGGGTCGGGGTTGGTGCAGGCGAAGACGATGGGATTCGGCGCCATCTTGCGCATGTGCTCGGCGGTCATCAAATTGGGACCGGACAACCCGATGAAGACGTCGGCACCATCGATGGCATCGTCCAGCGTGCGCTTGTCGGTATCCACCGCAAACACCGCCTTGTGAGGGTTGAGCCCCTCGCGGCCGGCATGAATCACGCCACGCCGGTCGAGCATTACCAGATTCTCCGCACGCGCACCGCAGGCCACCAGCAGCTTCATGCAGGCGATGGCCGCCGCGCCGGCGCCCAGGCAGACGATCCTGGCCTCTTCGAGCCGCTTGCCGGCGATCTCCAGGGCATTGAGCATGCCGGCCGCCGTGACAATGGCAGTGCCGTGCTGGTCGTCATGAAATACCGGGATATTGCACTGCTCGATGAGGGCCTGCTCGATCTCGAAGCACTCAGGCGCCTTGATGTCCTCGAGGTTGATACCTCCCCAGGTATCGGCAATGCGCGCTACCGTGTCGACGAAGGCCTGCGGGCTCTCGGCATTGACCTCGACGTCCACCGAGTTGATGCCGGCAAAACACTTGAACAGCACACCCTTGCCCTCCATGACCGGCTTGCTGGCCAGCGGTCCCAGGTTGCCCAGGCCGAGGATGGCACTGCCGTCGGAGATCACCGCCACCAGATTGCCCTTGCCGGTATAGCGATAGGCATTCTCGGGGTCACGAGCGATCTCGCGCACGGGCTCGGCGACACCAGGACTATAGGCAAGGGAGAGATCACGGGCGGTAGCGGTGGGCTTGGTCAGCTCCACGGAGAGCTTTCCGGGAATCGGCTTGGCGTGATAATCCAGCGCTGCCTGCTTCTTGGCGTCTGTCATGCTGAGAATCCGGTGTCCATCTTTAGGAGGGGCCACCTACAATATAGAAAAAGATTCCACAACTCAACAAAACGCCCGTTCGTGCATTTTCAGTGTTAGTTCATGACCATTCGAAGCTATTTGCTGCAACTTATACTATTCATCGCAGCCATAACCATTTCCTTATCCTCGCTCTCACCCGCCGGGAGGAACGAATCAAGAGCAAAAGAAAACCCGCCGTGAAGGCGGGTTTCCGGGGCGATACCGTGTCGCTGCGAGGGCGAATCAGCCACGCTTGACGGCGGCACCGAAGCGCTTGTTGAAGCGCTCGACGCGACCACCTGTGGTCGCCTGCTTCTGCTTGCCGGTGTAGAAGGGGTGGCACTGGGAACAGACATCCAGTGACAGGTCATGGCCGGCGGTGGTGCCAACCTCGAAGGTCGCGCCGCAGGAGCAAGTCGCGGTGACCATCTTGTAATCCGGGTGAATACCTTGTTTCATCTTGAGCCTCATGGAGCGCTATGCCGCCACCTGATCCATTGCCAGGCACCGCATACAGGGTTGTCTGTCGTCGCTATTCGTTCAACGTCAGGTCGTTCAACCAACCGGTAGCCGCCAGGCCTGATTCACGAGCCAGGTGCCACGACGGCCGGATATTCTAGCAGAGTCGACGCCGGAGGCAAATTGCCCGATTCCATCTCTTCGCCCCCGCCCCGTATATTGTGCGTGGCGATTCCCACCCCGCTGCGACGCCTGTTCGACTACCTGCCGAGCCGCGACACCCCGCCCGGCGGCTGGCAGCCCGGCCTGCGAGTGCGGGTACCGTTCGGTCGCCGCCAAGTGGTCGGAGTGGTGATGGAGTGCCGCGATCACAGCGACCTGGCGCTGACCCAGTTAAAGCCGGTGGAGGCCTGGCTGGATGCCGTCCCCCTGCCCGAGGATTGGCTGTGGCTGTGCCGTTTCACTGCACGCTATTACCAGCATTCGCTCGGCGATACCCTGCACCAGGCCCTGCCCGTGCTGCTGCGCCAGGGCCGCCCACTGGCCGGGCGCATGCGCGAACACTGGCAAGCCCTGGCCCCCCCGGGCGATGACGACCCGCGCCTGCGGCGTGCGCCTCGCCAGGCCGAGCTGCTGGGCATGCTGCGTCAGCATGCCCATGGGCTACCCACCCAGGCGGTAGTGGCCCAGGGCTTTTCGCGAGAGCAACTGCTGACGCTGATGGAAAAGGGGTTCGTCGCCCGGCAGGAGATTCCCCTGAGCGCCGCCGAGCCTGCCACCGAGCAACTGCTCGCCGAGCCGGCCCTGCCGCTCAACCGCGAACAGGTCACGGCACTGGCGGCACTCCACGAGCGCCTCGACGGCTTTCATCCCTGCCTGCTGCACGGCGTGACCGGCAGCGGCAAGACCGAGGTCTACCTGCAACTGATCGAGGCGGTCGTCGCCCGCGGCCGCCAGGCCCTGCTGCTGGTGCCGGAAATAGGCCTGACGCCACAGACCCTGGCGCGTTTTCGCAAACGCTTCCGGGTGCCGGTGGTGGCGCTGCACTCGGGGCTCACCGACAACGAGCGTCTGGACGCCTGGGAAGCAGTAGCCAGCGGTCGTGCGCCGATCGTCATCGGTACCCGCTCGGCGATCTTCACACCGCTGGCGCGGCCCGGTGCGATCATCGTCGACGAGGAGCACGACGGCTCGTTCAAGCAGCAGGAGGGGCTGCGCTACCACGCCCGCGACCTGGCCGTGGCGCGAGCCAAGCATCACGCCATTCCGCTGCTGCTGGGCAGCGCCACGCCGTCGCTGGAAAGCCTCTACCACGCCGAGCGCGGCAACTATCGCCACCTGCGCCTGACTCGGCGCGCCAGCCGGCATGCTCCGGCACGGCTGGAACTGATCGATCTGCGCGGCCGCCCACGCCAGGGCGGCCTGATCCCGCCGGCGATCGAGGCGATTCGCGAAACGCTCGAAGCCGGCCACCAAGTCTTGGTGTTCATCAACCGCCGCGGCTTCGCTCCCACCCTGGCCTGCCACACCTGCGGCTGGATGGCCGACTGCGACCACTGCGATGCGCGCATGACCCTGCACCGCCAGCCGCCGATGCTGGCTTGCCACCATTGCGACAAGCATCGCCCGGTACCGGACGCCTGCCCCGGCTGCGGCAGCGCGGACCTCCGCCCGCTGGGCAGCGGTACCGAACGCACCGAGGAGACTCTGGCGGCACTGTTCCCCAAGGTACCGGTTCACCGCATCGACCGCGACAGCACGCGCCGCCGCGACGCCTTCGAGCAGACGCTCGGCGAGGTCAGGCGCGGCGAGCCCTGCCTGCTGGTGGGCACCCAGATGCTGGCCAAGGGGCACCACTTGCCCCATGTCACCCTGGTGGTGGTAGTCAATGCCGACGCCGGACTCTATGCCAGCGACTTTCGCGCCCTGGAGCACAGCGCCCAGCTGCTGATCCAGGTAGCCGGCCGCGCCGGCCGCGCCGCGCATCCCGGACGCGTGCTGGTCCAGACCCTGCACACCGACGACCCGCACCTGCGGCTGCTCGCCGAGCGCGGCTACGACGCGCTGGCCGAGCAACTGCTCGCCGAACGCCGTGCCGCCGCCTTGCCACCCTTCCGCTTCATGGCGCTGCTGCGCCTGGAGAGCCCCCGCGAGGAAGCCGCCATGACGCTTGGCCGCGAGGCGGCGGCCATGCTACGCCCGTGGACCAGCGAGCACGCTCCCGACGTGAGCTGCCTGGGCCCGGTGCCCGCGCCCATGGAGCGGCGCCAGAACCGCTATCATGTCCAGTTGATGCTGAGCGCCGGCCGGCGCAGCCAATTGCATGCAGCCTGCGCTCAACTGACCGCCTGGCTCGAGGCGTCGCCCGAGGCGCGCCGGGTGCGCTGGTCGCTGGACGTCGACCCGCAGACACTGAGCTGAACGCGGCCTTTAAAGCGGCGGCACAATTGCCGATAATGGCCGACCAGCCCAATTCTCGTGGCCGCGCCTTTTCGTTCGCGAGTGCCTCAGGCTTCGTCATCACCTCGTGCGCCCGCCGCTACAGGACATAACCGCTTCATGAAAGAGACGATCATCACCCTGCTCGAGAATGCCCTCGATACGCTCAAGCAGCAGGGCACGCTGCCCGCCGACACCGCGCCCACCATCAAGGTCGACCCGACCAAGGACAAGGCCCATGGCGATTACGCCACCAACCTGGCGCTGATGCTGGCCAAGCCGGCCGGCAAGAAGCCGCGCGAGCTGGCCGAAGCGCTGGTGGCCGCCCTGCCTGAGAGCGATGCGGTGGTCAAGGTCGAGATCGCCGGGCCCGGCTTCGTCAACTTCTTCGCCGCCGCCGATGCCGCCGCACAGGTCGTGCGCCAGGTACTCGATGCCGGCGACGCCTTCGGTCGCAGCCTGATCGGGCGCGGCCGGAAGGTCCAGGTGGAATTCGTCTCCGCCAACCCCACCGGGCCGCTGCACGTGGGTCACGGTCGCGGCGCGGCCATCGGCGACTGTATCTCGCGGCTGCTCGAAGCGACCGGTCATGACGTGACCCGCGAGTTCTACTACAACGACGCCGGCGCCCAGATCGTCAACCTGGCGCTGTCCGTCCAGGCCCGCGCCAAGGGCCTCACCCCCGACGACGAGGCCTGGCCCGCCGATGGCTACCGCGGCGACTACATCACCGAAGTGGCCAACGACTATCTGGCCGGCGAGACGGTGCACGCCGACGATCGCCACGTTACCGCCAAGACCGATCCCGATGACCTCGATGCCATCCGCGACTTTGCCGTGGCCTGGCTGCGCCGCGAGCAGGATCTCGACCTCAAGGCCTTCGGCGTTTCCTTCGACGTCTATTTCCTGGAATCCTCACTCTACCGCGAGGGCAAGGTCGAGGAGACGGTCGAGCGGCTGATCGAGCAGGGCCACACCTACGAGCAGGACGGCGCCCTGTGGCTGCGCACCACCGATTTCGGCGACGACAAGGACCGGGTGATGCGCAAGTCCGACGGCAGCTACACCTATTTCCTGCCCGACGTCGCCTATCACTTGAACAAGTGGCAGCGTGGCTTCGAAACAGTGATCAACGAGCAGGGCGCCGACCACCACTCCACGGTCACGCGGGTACGTGCCGGCCTGCAGGCGCTGGAGGTCGGTATTCCCCAGGGCTGGCCCGATTACGTGCTGCACCAGATGGTGATGGTGACGCGCTCGGGCGTCGAGGTGAAGCTCTCCAAGCGCGCCGGCAGCTACGTCACCGTGCGCGACCTGATCGACGAGGTTGGTCGCGACGCCACGCGCTTCTTCCTCGCCGCGCGCCGCGCCGACTCGCAGCTCACCTTCGACATAGACCTGGCCCGCTCGCAGTCCAACGACAACCCGGTCTACTACATACAATACGCTCACGCCCGGGTGTGCAGCATGCTGCGCAAGGCGAAGGCCCAGGAACTCGGCTTCGACCACGACTTGGCGATGGTCAGCCTGGCGAAGCTCGAGGAGGACCAGGAGAAGGCGGTAATGAATCGCCTGGCGCGCTTCCCCGAGGTGGTCGCACATGCCGCTGACTGCCGCGAGCCACAGCAGGTGGCCCAGTATCTGCTGGATCTCGCCGCGGAGTTCCACTCTTGCTACAACGCGGTGAAAGTCATGGTCGACGACGACGAGCTGCGCAATGCCCGTCTGGCCCTGGGCCTGGCCACACGCCAAGTGGTACGCAACGGCCTCGACCTGCTGGGCGTCAGCGCCCCGGAGGAGATGTAAGCCATGGCCGCCCGTCGCACGCCCAAGAAACGTGGCGCCACCACCAGCCGCAAGCGCGCCTCCACTCAGCGCCAGGGCTTTCGCCTGCCCGGCTGGGTATGGGGTCTGGGCGGCCTCGTCGTAGGCTTCCTGCTGGCCCAGCATCAGCACGGCACCGCCCCGTGGCAGCCGGGTAGCGATTCGCCGTTGGCCAAGCTGATCCCGCGCACGCCCTCCGAGGTGAGCGAACCCGCGCCCACCATCGAGCCGCGCGAACCGCCCATGCCCACCTTCGAGTTCTATACTCTTCTTCCCGAGGAGGTCGTGGCACCGAAGGAGGTCGCGTCAACCGCCTCGCCGCCGGAGCCGACGGTCGAGGTACCTCCGCCCATCGACACCAGCGCCGCCGCCGAGCCGGCACCGGCCGACGACCCCATCGCCCAGGTGATCGCCGCCAACCTGCGCGACGAAGTGAATGCCACACCGACCAATGAAGCGGAAGCTCCGGCAGGCACGCGCTACATGCTGCAGGCGGCATCGTTTCGCCAGTCGGAGGATGCCGAGCAGCTGCGCCAGCGCCTGCGCAACCTGAGCCTGATGGCCCAGGTCAGCCAGGTACAGTCTGCCGATGGCCAGACCTGGCACCGGGTGATGGTAGGCCCCTACGACGACACCCGCGAACTCAACCGCGCCGAGGATCTGATGACGACCCAGGGAATCACGCCGCTGCGGCACCGCGCCACCAACTGAGGAACGAGCACCGCCACCGAAGGATCGCTTCGCGATTCGCCGGCCCTGCTCGTTGATGCTTGAATTCGGCGGCCACTGCCCACACCTAACTTGAACGCTCATTCACGGCGCCCCAGGGCGCCGAAAGTCACCGGGAGTCGAGGCTCCCCGTTACGGAGTTATCTCCATGACCACGATCGTTTCCGTTCGCCGCGGTGACCAGGTTGCCCTGGCCGGCGACGGCCAGGTATCGCTGGGCAATACCGTGATGAAGGGCAATGCCAGCAAGGTGCGCCGCCTCTATCGCGGCCAGGTGCTGGCCGGTTTCGCCGGTGGCACCGCCGACGCCTTCACCCTGTTCGAGCGCTTCGAGGCGCAGTTGGAAAAGTACCAGGGCAATCTGGTCAAGGCGGCCGTGGAATTAGCCAAGGACTGGCGCACCGACCGCGCCCTGCGCCGGCTCGAGGCACTGCTGGCGGTGGCCGACAGGAACGCCTCGCTGATCATTACCGGTAACGGCGACGTGGTGGAACCGGAGCGTGGCATCATCGCCATCGGTTCGGGAGGCAACTTCGCCCTCGCCGCCGCCCGCGCGCTTCTCGAGAACACCGAGCTCTCGGCCCAGGAAATTACCGAAAAATCGCTCGAAATCGCTGGCGATATCTGCGTGTTCACCAATCATCACGTCACCCTCGAAACGCTCTGAAGGCCGCCATCATGTCCCAGATGACCCCACGCGAGATCGTCCACGCCCTGGACCAGTTCATCGTCGGCCAGCAGGACGCCAAGCGCGCCGTCGCCATTGCCCTGCGCAACCGCTGGCGGCGCATGCAGCTCGACGACGACCTGCGCCCCGAAGTCACGCCCAAGAACATCCTGATGATCGGCCCCACGGGGGTGGGCAAGACCGAGATCGCCCGGCGCCTGGCCAAGCTCGCCCGCGCCCCCTTCATCAAGGTCGAGGCGACCAAGTTTACCGAGGTGGGCTACGTCGGTCGCGACGTGGAGTCGATCATCCGCGACCTCACAGAGGCCGCCATCAAGCTGGTGCGCGAGCAGGCCAAGGACGAAGTACGCCACCGCGCAGAGGACGCCGCCGAGGATCGCATCCTCGACGCCCTGCTGCCGCCGCCGCGCGGCCAGGAGGACAGCCCGCGCAGCGACAGCTCGACGCGCCAGGTCTTCCGCAAGAAGCTGCGCGAGGGCGACCTCGACGACAAGGAAATCGACATCGAGATCACCCCGCAGGGACCGGGCATCGACATCATGACCCCGCCGGGCATGGAAGAGATGACCAACCAGCTGCAGAGCCTGTTCTCCAACATGGGCCGGCAGAAGACCGAAACCCGGCGGGTCAAGGTCAAGGACGCCTTCGCCCTGCTGCGCGACGAGGAAGCCGCCAAGCTGGTCAACGAGGAGGAGATCAAGCACCGCGCCATCGATGCCGTGGAGCAGAACGGCATCGTCTTCCTCGACGAGATCGACAAGGTGGCCAAGGGCAGCGGCCAGTCCAGCGGCGGCGAAGTCTCCCGCGAGGGCGTGCAGCGCGACCTGCTGCCGCTGATCGAGGGCTCCACGGTCTCGACCAAGTACGGCATGGTCAAGACCGACCATATCCTGTTCATCGCCTCCGGCGCTTTTCACCTGTCGCGCCCTTCCGACCTGATTCCCGAACTGCAGGGCCGCCTGCCGATCCGCGTCGAACTCGAGGCGCTGACGCCGGAGGACTTCAAGCGCATCCTCACCGAGCCCTCCGCCGCCCTGACCAAGCAGTACAAGGCGCTGCTGGCCACCGAAGGGCTCGAAGTCGAGTTCACCGAGGATGGGATCGAGCGCATCGCCGAGATCGCCTGGAAGGTCAACGAAGGCACCGAGAATATCGGCGCACGGCGCCTGCATACGGTGATGGAGCGGCTGCTGGAAGACGCCTCGTTCAAGGGCGCCGATTTCGGCAGCCCTCTTTCCGTCGATGCCGCCTATGTCGACTCCCAGCTCGGCGAGCTGGCCATGGACGAGGACCTGTCGCGGTATATTCTTTAAAGCGCGGCTACACCGCGCGAAGAGAAAAGAGGGAAGAAGGAAGAGGGAAGCAGTGCCATGCTCTTCCCTCTTCCAGGCGCGCAGCGCCGCTCTTCTGTCTTACGTCTCACCGGAGGTGCCCCATGACTGCCCCCATCCCGAGCAAGATCCATTACCACAAGAAGGCCCGCGAGCTGGAGCTCACCTACGACGGCGATAGCCATCGGCTGCCGGTGGAATACCTGCGCGTCTACTCCCCCTCCGCCGAGGTGCGCGGCCACCATCCCAGCCAGGCCGTGCTACAGGTGGGCAAGAAGGACGTCGGCCTCAAGAACGTCGAGCCGGTAGGTCGCTACGCCGTCAAGCTCGCCTTCGACGATGGACACGACAGCGGCCTGTACAGCTGGGAATATCTTTACGAGCTGATTCAGAACCGCGAGGCCTACTGGGCCGATTATCTCGAGCGCCTGGAGAAAGCCGGCGCCAGCCGCGAGCCGCTGGGCATCGAGATCAAGCAGCTATAGTAGCTCTAGCAGGTCAAAGACAAGGATGCCGAGGGAAGGCTACAATGTGGCGCAACGAGAGGCCCTGTCCTCACCTTTCCGCAGCGATTCGGGAGCCTTTTTCGCATGAGCCCTCACTCCACCCCCGGGGACCAGCGCACCACCCACTTCGGTTATCAGGAAGTGCCGATAGAGGAAAAGGCCTCGCGCGTGGCCGACGTCTTCCACTCCGTGGCGGCGCGCTACGACGTCATGAACGATCTCATGTCGCTGGGCATCCACCGGCTGTGGAAGCGCCTCACCATCGAGCGCAGCGGGGTACGCCCCGGACACAGCGTACTCGACATCGCCGGCGGCACCGGCGATTTGACGCTGAAGTTTTCACGCATGGTCGGGCCTCGCGGCCGGGTGGTACTGGCCGACATCAACCAATCGATGCTGCGGGTCGGCCGCGACAAGCTGCTCGACAACGGCGTCGGCGGTAACGTCGAGTATGTGCAAGCCAACGCCGAATGCCTGCCGTTTCCCGACAACAGCTTCGACTGCATTACCATCGCCTTCGGCCTGCGCAACGTCACCGACAAGGACGCCGCGCTGCGCTCCATGGCTCGCGTGCTAAAGCCCGGCGGCCGCCTGTTGGTGCTGGAATTCTCCAAGCCCAACAACCCCGTGCTGACCCGCGCCTATGACGAATACTCCTTCCGCCTGCTGCCCTTCATGGGCCAGATGGTGGCGGGCGACTCCGACAGCTATCGCTACCTGGCCGAGTCGATTCGCATGCACCCCGATCAGGAAACGCTCAAGAGCATGATGGAAGCGGCGGGCCTGGAGCGGGTCGAGTACACCAATCTCACCGGGGGCATCGTCGCCCTGCATCGCGGCATCAAGCTTTGAGGTCGTGATGACGTTGACCCCGCCCCTGCTGCTGGCCGGCATCGAGCGCACCCTCAATGCCCTGCTCGCCCGCGACCTGGCCGCACCCACTCGCCTCGCCCGCTTGGCCGGCAGCCGGCTGTTGCTGCGCCTGGAGCACCCCTCCCTGACCCTTCTGTTGTGCTTCCATCCGCATGGCGTCGACCTGATGCGCCAGGAAGCGCCCGACGAGGGCGACGCCGACGCTGTGGTCGAGCTCGACGTCGAGACGCTGGGTGAGCTGCTGGGCGGCGAATCGATGGAGCGATTGATGTTCCGTGGACGCCTGGCGGTGCGTGGGCGGGTGCACCTGCTCGAGGAAGTTCGCGACCTGTTTCTCGATCTCGATATCGACTGGGAGGGCGAACTCGCCCAGTGGCTGGGTGACGTGCCTGCCCATAGCCTGGCCGAGGGACTCAGACGCATGGCTCGCTGGGGTCTGCGCGCTCAGCAGGAGATGCGTGCCGATATCGCCGAATATGTGTTCGAGGAAGCGCGCCTGTTACCCGGACGTCACCAGCTCGAGGCCCTGCGCGACCATCTCACCGAGCTGGAGGTGGCCACGGATCGTCTCGAGGCCCGCCTGGCCAGGCTGCGACGCCGACTGGAACACGAGGCCGCGTCATGATGGGGCTTCGCCTGCTGCGCATCATGTGGGTGATCACCCGCTACCGCCTCGATACCCTGTTGCCGCTGCAGCGCCTGCCCTGGTGGCTGCGCCTGGCCTTCCTGCTCTCGCCGCTGCGCCTGGTGCCGGTGGGACGTCGCACGGGTGGCGAGCGTCTGCGTCTGGCGCTGGAGTCGCTGGGCCCGATCTTCGTCAAATTCGGCCAGTTGCTCTCCACACGCCGCGACCTGCTACCCGAGGAGATCGCCAACGAACTGAGGCGCCTGCAGGACCAGGTGCCGCCCTTCCCCGGTGAAGAAGCCAGGGCGCTGGTGGAGTCCGAGCTGCGCATGCCGCTGGACGTCGCCTTTGCCCACTTCGAGCCCGAGTCGCTGGCGTCGGCCTCCATCGCCCAGGTGCACGCCGCCCGTTTGCACAGCGGCGAAGATGTGGTGGTCAAGATCATCCGCCCGGCCATCGATCGCGTCATGCGCCAGGACATGGCGCTGATGTACCGCGTGGCCGGCCTGCTGACCTTGATTCCCGAAGCGCGTCGATTGCGGCCGGTGGAAGTGGTGCGCGACTACGAGGCGACCCTGTTCGACGAGCTCGACCTGCTCAAGGAAGCGGCGAATACTTCGCAGCTCAAGCGCAACTTCAAGGATTCGCCGCTGCTTCACGTGCCCACGGTGCACTGGTCGCATACCCGCCGCCGGGTCATGGTACAAGAACGCATTCACGGCATCCCGGTGGCCGACATCGCCACGCTGAGAGCCCAGGGCACCGACCTCAAGCGACTGGCCGAACGCGGCGTGGAGATCTTCTTCACCCAGGTATTCCGTGACAACTTCTTCCACGCCGACATGCATCCGGGCAATATCTTCGTCGCCCGCGAGCACCCCCACGACCCCCAGTACATCGCCATCGACTGCGGCATCGTCGGAAGCCTGACCCGCGAGGACCAGGACTACCTGGCACGCAACCTGCTCGCTTTCTTCCGTCAGGATTACTATGAGGTCGCCGCGCTGCACATCGAATCGGGCTGGGTGGGCGAAGATACCCGGGCCAACGAGTTCGCCGCCGCCATCCGCACAGTGTGCGAACCGATCCTGGAGAAGCCGCTAAAGGACATCTCCTTCGGCCAGGTGCTGCTGGGGCTGTTCCAGACCGCACGGCGGTTCAACATGGAGGTTCAGCCACAGCTGGTGCTGCTGCAGAAAACCCTGCTCAACATCGAGGGGCTGGGGCGTCAGCTGTATCCCGACCTCGACCTCTGGAGCACCGCCAAGCCCTACCTGGAGCGATGGATGCACGAGCGCGCCGGGGCGGTGGGTCTGTGGGAGTCCCTCAAGCGCCAGGCACCGGAGCTGTCACGCCAGCTCCCCGAGCTGCCCAGCGTGGCCCACCACGCACTCAGCCGCATCGAACACGAACATCGTCAGCGCCGCCGCCAGGCCCAGGCTCTGGGCGGTATCCAGCACCAGCTTCGCGAAGGCCGCCGCGGCGGGCGCCGCATGCGCCTGGGGGTGCTGCTGGCCGGGCTGGCACTGGCCTGGCAGCCACTGACCGAATGGGCCGCGGGCCAACCCTGGCCAGTGCTTGCCGCCGGGCTGCTTGGCCTCGTGCTGCTGGCCTGGCAGTGAACTTGATCCATCGCAATGGGAATCGCCTGCATGCATGATATTCTCGATGAACTCTTCGACGTGCTGAGCCAACGCCGCAGCGCCGACCCCGCCGAATCCTACGTGGCCGCCTTGCATGACAAGGGGCTTAACAAGATACTCGAAAAGGTCGGCGAAGAAGCCACGGAAACTCTGCTGGCAGCCAAGGATGCCGAAGCGGGTGGCGATGCCGAACGCAAGGCACTGGTCGCCGAAACCGCCGACCTGTGGTTTCATAGCCTGGTGATGCTGTCGCATCTCGGACTCGACCACCGGGACGTGCTAGACGAGTTGGCCCGTCGCTTCGGAATCTCCGGGCACGAAGAGAAGGCCGCAAGGTCCAAGTGAAATTGGCTTCCGGATCCGCCGGAAACCCGACTCAGAGGTAACCTCCATGTTAGGTGGCATCAGTATCTGGCAACTGCTGATCGTACTCGGCATTATCATCCTGATCTTCGGCACCAAGAAGCTGCGTAACGTCGGCTCCGACCTGGGCGGTGCAGTCAAAGGCTTCAAGCAGGCCGTCAACGAGGAAGGCAAGGAAGACAAGGACGGCAAGACGCAGGCCAAGGTGAGCCACGAAGAGCAGCCCAACACCTATGACGTTCGCGCCGAGGAGAAGAAGGCGGCGGACAGCGTCGAGGAACGAGAAGAGCGCAAGTAAGCCTCCATGTTCGATATCGGCTTTCTCGAACTCCTGATCCTCGGCATCGTGGGCCTGCTCGTGCTCGGTCCCGAGCGCCTGCCCAAGGCAGCGCGTACCGTGGGGCTATGGGTGGGCAAGATCAAGCGCACCGTGTCGAGCATGCAGCGCGAGATCAACTCTCAGCTCGAAGCGGAGGAGCTGCGTCAGAAGCTCAAGGAGCAGCAGACCAAGCTCGACGAGAGCCTGAACAAGGCCAAGCGCGACGTGGAAAGCATCGCCGAGCCCACCTCATCGTCGACGCCACGCAAGGGCAGCGAAGAGCGGACCGAGGTGCCGGCGCACGAGCCCGACAGCGAAACGCCGTCGGCATCGAAGCGGCTCGACGACGCCTTGGCCGAGGCCAGGACCACGGACAACGTGCCCTCTCCCTCCGACGATGACAAGGACGCCGCTTCCCGATGAGCGACTCCGACGACAAACAGGAACTTGGCCAGGCCCCCTTGATAGAGCACCTGATCGAACTGCGTTCGCGCCTGCTGCGCGCCGTGGTGGCAGTCTTCGTGATCTTCCTGGGGCTCTATCCCTTCGCCAACGAGATCTACACCTTCGTGGCGCAGCCGCTGATGGGCTTGCTGCCGGAGGGGGCGCAGATGATCGCCACCGAGGTGGCCTCGCCGTTCCTCGCTCCGTTCAAGCTGACCCTGGTGGTAGCAGTTTTCATCGCCATTCCTTTCGTGCTGCACCAAGCCTGGGCCTTCGTCGCCCCCGGGCTCTACGACAACGAGAAGACGCTGGCCCTGCCGCTGCTGGCTTCCAGCGTGGGGCTGTTCTACGCAGGCGCCGCCTTCGCCTACTACGTGGTCTTTCCGCTGTTGTTCAAGTTCTTCACCCAGACCGGGCCGGAGGACGTGGCGGTGATGACCGACATCAACCAGTACCTGAACTTCGTTCTCAAGATGTTCTTCGCCTTCGGCGTGGCCTTCGAAATCCCCATCGCCACCTTTCTGCTGATCCTGTCCGGCGCCACCACGGTGGAAAGCCTGACGAAGAAACGGCCCTACATCATTCTGGGCTGTTTCGTGATCGGCATGCTGCTGACGCCGCCCGATGTGATCTCCCAGAGCCTGCTGGCCATTCCCATGTACCTTCTCTACGAAGTGGGCATTCTGTTCGGTCGCCTGGTGCGGCGCCGGAGGTCCAGGCCGGAGGAGCCGACATCACTGAATGAGCGCGACGACGCCTGACCGACCGGGTAGTCGTTCTCACCAAGCAAGACGCCCCCGCTCGACTGCAGCGGGGGCGTCTGGCATAGCGACTGACGGTACTCAGAGATCCATCAGCTCGTCGATACGGTCGACCAGCTTGAAGATCCCCGTGGCGGCCTCGCCGATACGCGTGGCCAACATATAGGCCGGCGTGGTCACCACACGGTTTTCGAAGTCCACCACGATATCCTCGACGCCACAGCTGCGATGCAAGCCGCCCATGGAGCTGATCGCACCGGAGACGCCGGGATCGTGGCCGACGGTCACGGCGATGCCGGGACCCAGCAGCTTGGGCACCAGGGCAGGTGTAATGCACATCAGGCCGATGGGCTTGCGTGCCTGGTAAAACGGCGCCAGCGCCTCGACCAGTTCCGGCAGCGGCTCCATGTCGCTGCCGGCTTCGGCAAAATTCGACAGATTCTTGGCCGCACCGAACCCACCGGGCAGAATCACCGCGTCAAACTCGTCGACCTCCAGTTCCTCCAGCGGCGCGATGTTGCCACGTGCCAGGCGAGCCGATTCGACCAGTACGCTGCGCGGCTCGCCTTCGACGGTCTCGCCGCTACGGTGATCGATCACGTGAAGCTGCATGATGTCGGGGGCGAAGCAGCGATAGCCGATGCCCAACTGATCCAGCCGCAACAGGGTCAGAGTAGTCTCGTAGATCTCCGAACCGTCCTGGACACCGCAGCCCGACAGTATGACCGCCACTTGTTTGCTCATGCCTTTCTCCTTGTAATGAGGCGCCTCGAATGAAGGGCTCTGCCTGAATCCTGAAGCCAACACTTTAGAGAGTCGGGCCGGGTGCGACAAGGCGTGACTTCCCGCGCAGGGTGGCGCTGATATACTCGATGAAACGCATTCGAACGCATCGCACTGTCATCCTTGCCGGGGCACACTTCCGTTACGCCATGGTCAGTGGCGCAGCGGCGCCCCACAGCCGGAGTAGAACATCTTGAGTTTCATGACCACACGCCAGTTCCCTGCCACGCGCATGCGGCGTATGCGCCGCGACGATTTCTCGCGCCGCCTGATGCGCGAATCGACCCTGACCGCCGCCGACCTGATCTGGCCGGTGTTCATCCTCGACGGCGAAAAGCGTCGCGAGGCCGTACCTTCGATGCCGGGCGTGGAGCGGCTGTCGCTGGACCTTCTCATCGAGGAAGCACGCGAAGCATTTGATCTCGGCATCCCGGCCCTGGCCCTGTTTCCGGTCGTGGACCAAACGCTGAAGAGCGAACTGGCCGAGGAGGCCTACAACGCCAATGGCCTGGTCCAGCGCAGCGTACGTGCGCTCAAGGCCGCCGTGCCGGAACTCGGTATCATCACCGATGTGGCCCTCGACCCCTATACCATTCACGGCCAGGACGGCATCATCGACGACAGTGGCTACGTCCTCAATGATCGCACCGTTGAGACACTGCTCAAGCAGGCACTGTCACACGCCGAGGCCGGCGCCGATGTGGTCGCCCCGTCGGACATGATGGATGGCCGCATCGGCGAGATCCGCCAGGTGCTCGAGCAGGAGCACCTGCACAGCGTGCGCATCATGGCCTACAGCGCCAAGTACGCCTCGCGCTACTACGGTCCCTTTCGCGACGCGGTGGGCTCGGCTGCCAACCTGGGCAAGGCCGACAAGCGCACCTACCAGATGGATCCGGCCAACAGCGACGAGGCGCTGCACGAAGTGGCGCTGGACCTGGCCGAGGGAGCCGACATGGTGATGGTCAAGCCCGGCATGCCCTACCTGGACGTAGTGCGGCGCGTCAAGGATGAGCTCCGAGTACCTACCTACGCCTATCAGGTGAGCGGTGAATACGCCATGCACATGGCCGCCTTCGACAATGGCTGGCTCGAGGCCGACGAGGTCATCCTGGAGTCACTGACTTGCTTCAAACGCGCCGGCGCCGATGGAGTGCTGACCTATTTCGCCAAGCGCGCCGCTCGCCTGCTGGCCGGCTAGTCTCAACTGCGCTTGAAGGCCGCCAGGTCGTGGGGGTCGAAGCCTTCGACCTGAGCGGGCAATCCGCGCTCTTCGCGAAGCCGGCCGATCCTGGCCCGCTCGCCGACCAACTCGGCGTCGTCATCGAGAGTGCGACCGTTGAGCTCGGCCAGCTGGGCCATGCCCTGATGGTAAGCGGTCATCAGATGCAGGGCCACGCCGTTGCCCTGGTCCATTTCGCGGCGCAGGGTGGCGAGGTAACCGCTGAGCCGGGAGAGATGATGCTTGAGCTGCCAGACATAGCGCATCTCACTCATCCATGGACGCTCGCGCAGCACGGCGAAGGTCAGGCTGGTGAACAGCAGTCCGAGAAATACACCCAACGCGTTGAGCCACAGGCTGGAGCCGAAGCTCGCCACCAGCAATTGGGAAAACACCAGGCCGAAGACGATCAACTGGCCGGCCATGGCGATGCTGATGATCCTGGCCTTGTGGCGGTAGGTCTCGGGGTCGTGATATTCGAAGGTGAACGGCATGCGGGGCTCCTGTGGCGATGCGATGCCGGGATTATCCCGGCATCGCCCGCCGAGGTACAGTCGCCCCGCGACCGAGTCAGCGTAGTCGCTCGGCCGCCTCCAGCAGCAAGGCCTCGGTGGCCTGCCAGCCCAGGCAGGGGTCGGTCACCGAGACGCCGTGGCGCAGCGCACCGGGAACCAGTTCCTGGCGTCCCTCCTCCAGGTGGCTCTCGAGCATCAGTCCCATCAATGAGGTTTCGCCTGCTGCGCGCTGAGCCACCACGTCGCGCAGCACCTCGGCCTGGCGACGATGATCCTTGCATGCGTTGGCATGACTGCAGTCGACCATCAGCCGTGCCGGCAGGCCGGCACCCTCCAGCGCTGCGCGGGCGGCACGTACCGAGACACTATCGTGGTTGGGCCCACGGTGACCCCCGCGTAGTACCACGTGCGCATGAGAATTGCCCATGGTCTCGCACAGCGCGGGCCGGCCCCGCTCGTCGAGACCGAAATGGCGATGCGGATGTGCCGCGGCATGGATGGCGTCTACCGCAACGCCCACGTCGCCGCTGGTCGCGTTCTTGAAGCCCACCGCCGCCTCGAGGCCACTGGCAAGCTCGCGATGCAGCTGCGACTCGGTAGTGCGGGCCCCGATGGCGACCCACGCCAGCAAGTCGTCGAGGTAGGCAGCAAGCATCGGCTGCAATACCTCGGTGGCCACCGGCAGACCGAGCGTGGCGACCTCGTGCATCAGGTGGCGCGAAAGGTGCAGGCCGCGGGCCATATCGCCACTGCCGTCCAGGTCAGGGTCGTAGGCGAGCCCCTTCCACCCCACCGTGGTACGTGGCTTCTCTACGTAGACACGCATGACCGGCAGCAGGCGGTCGGAAATCCGCGGCGAGAGTTCGGCCAGTCGGCGAGCATACTCCAGTGCGGCCAGAGGATCATGAATCGAGCAGGGGCCGACCACCACCAACATACGGTCGTCGCGACCGCGGACGATATCGTGTATGGCTCGTCGCTGGGCCGGAAGGCGCTCCGCCACCTGTGTCGAGACGGGCAGGCACTGCCGCAGTTCGCCGGGGGTGGGTAGTGTCATGTTCACCCTGACGGGGGCATTCTCGGCAAGACTGGCCTGGCTTTCAGCCAGACGTTCAGAGAGGTATTCGGGGGCGTTCATGGTCAACTCCGTGAGGTCGGCAAACATCGTGTCGTCATGCCACCGGTCATCTCACGGTCGGAGGTGGCGCACTGGGCCGACCGCACGGCGCTAAATCGCCAGCCATAGTCCCAGCCGTAATAGGCGTGACGGGCATAGGCGGCGAAAGTGGCGCGGTGTACGGTCATGGTGCATCTCCTCTGGTTGAATGGTGTCGGGCGAATACCGGGGACCAACGCAAAACCCCCGGTCGGGGTTGCCGACCGGGGGTTTAGGGGGAGGCAACCCGGTTAGGGTGTGCCTGCGTAGCTGTCCTGGCTCAGGACCCGGCCACGGGCACACCGGCACTAAACCAATACCCATACTGACCGTTGACGCCAAACGCCTGTACCGCGCCAGGGGCGCGGTCGAAAGCGGTTGCTGTCGTGTGTCGGTTCGGTGTCATGGTCGTCTCCCGGTGTTCTGCCTTCATCGTGCCCGATCAGGGCAGGCTTGGCAAGCGTGGCCGTCAGCCCGCGACCACCTGGTACCAGCCGATCGTGGCCGGCAGCGCGCTCATGCTGACCAACACCACCAGGCCCAGCACTATCGACAGCAGACCGCTGTCATCCTTGAAGTCATGGTCATTCGCCATGTCGGCTCCTCGTTCTCGAATTATCAGGGGGAAGCATATTCTAGCGGAGGTGGCGTCCGCCATCGACCGGCAGCGTGATACCGGTGACATAGCGGTTGTCGAGCAGGTAGCGCAGGCTCTGGTAGATCACGCCCGGCCCCGGGACCGTGCCCATCGCCGACTTGGCCCTGGCCTGCTCGGCGTAGTCCGCATCATCATTCTCGCCCAGCATGATCAAGGCCGGCGCGATGGCATTGACCTGGATCGTCGGCGCATACATGGCCGCGAACGAAAGCGTCAGGTTCTCGAGCCCGGCCTTGGTGGCGGCATAGGCGGCGTGCCTTCTCGAGCCCTTCCGCGCCACGTAGTCGGTCATGTGTACGATGTCGCGCTGAGGCTCGCCGCAGGCATCTAACAGTTCGCGACAGTGCAGGTTGATCAAGTAGGGCGCCAGCATGTGCACGCGGAACAGCCGCTCGAAGTCGGCACCGGCTTCATCGCCCGCGCCGTCGGGTGCCCAGTCGCCGGCGTTGTGCACGATGGCCCTGAGCCTCGACGTCTCGGCCTTGAGCCGGGCGATGAAATCGAAAATACCCGCTTCGGTGGCGAAATCCGCCTGCAGGGTGACGATGCCACGGCTCCGCAACGCCTCGAGCTCGGAGCGCTCACGGCGGTAGCTGATGATTACCGGATGACCGTCGTCGAACAATCGCTCGGCACAGTGGCGCCCCAAGCGCTTGGCGCCGCCGGTGATGAGGATCGGCGCGGCACTCATCCGGCATTTCCCCGACGCAGCACACCGACGGTGGGCACCAGCGGCTGTCGTGGCGCGTAAGCGAAGACGTCGGAAAAGACCCGTGAGGGCTCGAGACCCAACGTGGCCAGCACATCGACGCAAGCATAGACCATGCCCGGCGAGCCGGACAGGTAGACGTCGTGGCCGCTGACGTCGTCGAGCGCGGTGGCCAGCGCCTGGTCGATGCGCCCCTGATGCCCCTCGACGCGCACACCGGTCACCGGCGGTTCCGGCGTCACCTCGGTGACCACATGGAAATGCACGTTGTCATGCTGCTCGGCCCACTCCCGCGGCAGGCTTTCCAGATAGAGGTCGCGCCGCTCGCGGGACGCCCACCATAGCTCGATGGATCGCTCCGGCGCTTCATGCAGCGAGGCCTCGACGATGGCCTTCATCTGAGAGAAGCCGGTGCCGGCCGCGATCAGCAGCAGCGGCCGCCGGCTGGCCGAATCCAGTACGCAGTCACCGCCCGGCAGGCGCACCGTCAGGTGATGTGCCACGACGATCATCTCGCGCAGGCGGGCAGAGTTCTCGCGCTCCGGCCAATGCTGGATATGCAGCTCCAGGGTGCCGTCACCGGCATGGGCACTGGCGATGGAGAACGGTACCCAGGTCTCGTCATCCAGCTTGAGTTCGAGATACTGGCCCGGATCGTGGGCCATGGCCTCGGCGCGCCCTTCCAGGCGTACGCGGAACACATCGGGGGTCAGGTCCTCCACTGCCGTTACCTGGCAGCTCAGGGTCCTCGGGGTCATGCAGGCCTCTTGTCGTCAGGGTGTGGGGACAGGCGAATACCCAGCTCGTTCCAGCGTTCGCTGACACGGGCCTTGACGGCCTCGTCCATGACGATGGGCGTGCCCCATTCTCGATCGGTCTCGCCGGGCCACTTGCCGGTGGCGTCCAGCCCCATCTTGGACCCAAGCCCCGCCACCGGCGAGGCGAAGTCGAGATAGTCGATGGGTGTGTTCTCGACCAGTACGGTATCACGGGCCGGATCCATGCGGGTGGTAATGGCCCAGATCACGTCCTTCCAGTCGCGGGCGTCGACGTCGTCGTCGAGCACCACCACGAACTTGGTGTACATGAACTGGCGCAGGAAACTCCACACGCCCATCATCACGCGCTTGGCGTGGCCTGGGTACTGCTTTCTCATGGTCACCACCGCCATGCGGTAGGAACAACCCTCCGGCGGCAGGTAGAAGTCGACGATCTCGGGGAACTGCTTGCGCAGGATCGGCACGAACACTTCGTTGAGCGCGAGGCCCAGTATCGCCGGCTCGTCGGGCGGTCGCCCGGTGTAGGTCGAGTGGTAGATGGCGTCACGGCGCATGGTCATGCGCGTCACGGTGAACACCGGGAACTCATCGACCTCGTTGTAGTAGCCGGTATGATCGCCGTAGGGCCCTTCCGGTGCCATGTCGTCGGGGTAGATGAAACCCTCGAGGATGATCTCGGCCGAGGCCGGCACTTCGAGGTCGGCATGCCCGCACTTGACAAGCTCGGTGCGTGAACCGCGCAGCAGCCCGGCAAAGGCGTACTCGGAGAGCGAATCCGGCACCGGGGTCACCGCGCCGAGGATGGTGGCCGGGTCGGCGCCCAGCGCCACCGCCACCGGGAAGGGCTCGCCGGGGTTCGTCTGCTGAAATTCCTGGAAGTCGAGCGCCCCGCCGCGATGGGATAGCCAGCGCATGATCAAGCGGTTCCTGGAAAGCTTCTGCTGGCGATAGATCCCCAGGTTCTGGCGCTTCTTGTGCGGCCCGCGGGTGACCACCAGCGGCCAGGTGATCAGCGGGGCGGCATCGCCCGGCCAGCAGTGCTGGATCGGCAGGCGATCGAGATCGACGTCGTCGCCTTCGAGCACCACCTGCTGCACCGGCGCCGAGCGTACCGTCTTCGGCCCCATGCTCATCACCTGCTTGAAGATCGGCAGCTTGTCCCAGGCGTCGCGGAAGCCCTTGGGCGGTTCGGGCTCCTTGAGGAAGGCAAGCAGTTCGCCTACCTCGCGCAAAGCCGAGACCGAGTCCTGGCCCATGCCCATGGCGACCCGCTTCGGCGTGCCGAACAGGTTACCCAGCAGCGGCATGTCGTGGCCCTTGACGTTCTCGAACAGCAGCGCCGGGCCGCCGGCGCGCAGGGTGCGGTCGCAGATCTCGGTGATTTCGAGGTACGGATCCACCTCGGCGGTCACGCGTATCAGCTCGCCCTGGGCCTCCAGGGCCTTCATGAAGTCGCGCAGGTCGTTGTACTTCATTCGATTTCCCGTTTCCGGAACGACGAAAGGGGCAGCATAGCATGCCGCCCCTTTGCGCACCGCCCGATCCTGCCTAGCGGCGCTTCATTGCCTCGAAGAATTCCAGGTTCGTCTTGGTATCTTTCAAGCGGTCGATGAGGAATTCCGTCGCCGCGGTGTCGTCCATCGGGTTGAGCAGCTTGCGCAGGATCCACATGCGCTGCATCTCGTCCTCGGAGGCGATCAGATCCTCGCGGCGGGTACCCGAGCGGCGAATGTTGAGGGCCGGATAGACGCGGCGCTCGGCAAGCTTGCGGTCGAGATGGGCTTCCATGTTGCCGGTGCCCTTGAACTCCTCGAAAATCACCTCGTCCATCTTCGAGCCGGTGTCGACCAGCGCGGTCGCGATGATGGTCAGGCTGCCGCCTTCCTCGATGTTACGTGCGGCACCGAAGAAGCGCTTGGGCTTTTCCAGGGCGTGGGCGTCGACACCGCCGGTGAGTACCTTGCCGGAGCTCGGCACCACGGTGTTATAGGCGCGTGCCAGGCGGGTGATGGAGTCGAGCAGGATCACCACGTCCTTCTTGTGCTCGACCAGGCGCTTGGCCTTCTCGATGACCATCTCGGCGACCTGCACGTGGCGTGCCGGCGGCTCGTCGAAGGTCGAGGCGACCACCTCGCCGCGCACGGTGCGCGACATCTCGGTTACCTCTTCCGGGCGCTCGTCGATCAGCAGCACGATCAGGTGGCACTCGGGATTGTTGCGCGTGATCGAGGTGGCGATGTTCTGCAGCATCAGCGTCTTGCCCGCCTTGGGCGGCGAGACGATCAGGCCGCGCTGGCCCTTGCCGATGGGTGCGGTGAGATCGATGATGCGTGCGGTGAGATCCTCGGTGGAGCCGTTGCCGATCTCCATGCGTAGCCGTTCCTGGGGGAACAGCGGCGTGAGGTTCTCGAACAGGATCTTGTGCTTGGCGTTTTCCGGCTTGTCGAAGTTGATCTGGCTGACCTTGAGCAGCGCGAAGTAGCGCTCCCCTTCCTTCGGCGGACGAATCTTGCCGGAAATCGAATCGCCCTTGCGCAGGTTGAAGCGACGTATCTGCGACGGTGAGACGTAGATGTCGTCGGGGCCGGCCAGGTAGGAGCTGTCGGCACTGCGCAGGAAGCCGAAGCCGTCCTGGAGGATTTCCAGTACACCATCGCCGTAGATGTCCTCGCCGCTCTTGGCGTGCTTCTTGAGGATGGCGAAGATGATGTCCTGCTTGCGCGAGCGGGCCAGGTTGTCGATGCCCATTTCACGGGCGATCTCCAGAAGGTCCGGCACGGATTTTTGCTTGAGTTCGGTAAGATTCATCGGTGCGTTCGGAAGTTGCTCATGTCAGCGTGGCGGCACGGCGGCCGTGGGAGTGTTGCGAAAAAAGAACGGTGCGCCGCTTGGGTGCGTTCAGAGCCCGGGAGAGCTGCCGCTCATGAGCGATGCTCGTGGCTGTACGACCACTCTGCGAAGGGATCGTCGCACGGTATCGTGTTCGAGGGAGCAGCGCTTCTTTGTCACCTGAATTCATCGCCTGGTGCGTTTCAGGTGCCACCATGGCTACGGCACATGACAACGAGCGACAAGAAGGGGCTGTCTGACGACTTGATGTTGACCGCGACGCGGTCGGAAAGCATTCGGAACAGGCGAACGACCCGATGTTAGTCAAGGCCGGCGAGGAACGCAACCCCGTAGATCAACCTTGTGCGATTGACACGCTCCGTGAGTCGCCGCACCCTTTAGCCATTCGCTATCAGGATGCTTCGATGAACTCACCCACGGAACGGCCCAACCTCGTCAGCGACGCCTCCGGTGTGCACCAGGAACAGCGCCTGGCCGCAATCGATCTGGGTTCCAACAGTTTTCATCTGCTGGTGGCGCATTACCGGGACGATCGGCTTGAGGTCGTAGCCCGACTGGGCGAGAAGGTACAGCTGGCCGCCGGCCTGGATGCCGCCAACCATCTGGACGAAGCCTCGATGCAGCGCGCCATGGCATGTCTCTCCCGCTTCGCCCCGCTGCTGGAGGGCGTGGTTGCCGAGCGCTTGCGCGTGGTAGGCACCAGTGCGCTGCGTACGGCTCGCAATCGTCAAACTTTCATTGAGCGTGCCGAAGCATTGCTGGGCTGTCGTATCGAGGTGATCCCCGGGCAGGAGGAAGCCCGCCTGATCTACCTGGGCGCGGCTCACGCCCTGGCCGAGAACGGCCGTCGCCTGGTCGTCGATATCGGCGGTGGCTCCACAGAGTTCATCGTCGGCGAGCAGCTGAAACCGCTGAAGCTGGAAAGCCTCGACATCGGTTGCGTCACTCATACCCAGCGTCATTTCGCCGATGGCCAGCTGAGCGAAGCGCGCATGGACCAGGCCGAAGCGGACGTTCTGGCACAGCTTGCGTCACTCCGGATGAGTTACAGTGAACTGGGCTGGGACGAGGCGCTAGGCTCCAGCGGCACCATCAAGGCGGCCGCCTCGGTGCTTGCCGCCAGTGGCGGCACTCCCGGTGAGATCAGCCGGAACGGTTTGCTGCAGCTGCGTCAGCGTTTGATCGAATGCGGGCATCTCGATCGGGTCGCCCTGGAGGGGCTCAAGCCCGACCGCGCGCGTATCTTTCCCGCCGGCGTGGCGATTCTCGGAGCGATTTTCGAGGCCCTCGAGCTGACCACGATGCGCTATGCCGATGGCGCGCTGCGCGAAGGCGTGCTGTACGACATGCTGGCCCGCGACCTCTTACGCCAGTACTGAGCCCTCACTCCTCGCCTACCGACGCTCGCCAACCTTCAGCCACCGCCAGCCAGCGGGCCGAATCGGGCTGAAACGCCGCAACGGGCGTATCGTCGTACCAGGCCACCAGCAGCCGCTCACGCTCCCAGGGCGGCACGCTCATCTCCTGCAACAGGCGCTTGAGATCCCGTCCTCCCCGCCCCGCCAGACGCAGCCACTCTCCCCCTTGTCGTACCGCCAGGGTCAGTGCTACCGGGCGGCCGTCGGCTGGAGCCAATGCAGCGTGCAGCTCTCCCCCGGGCAACGGCAACGGTGCCATGCCATTCCACTCGGTACGCCAATCCGACGCCATGATGGTGCTCTTCGGCCGCAGATAGAGGCAGCCTCGCCATACCCGTGCCTCGGCATTTCCCCAGTCGACCCGCACCCGGGCGTCCGGACGAGCCTCGAGCTGTGCCAACAGGCTGGCGAGACGCACCGCTGGCGGCCCCGCCAGCCCCAGCCGGCGGCAGACATGGCGAACCAGGGTACGTTGGCGTTCCGGGGCAAGCGCCACGAGTCCCGTCAGCGGCACGCGGGCGGGATCGCCACCGAGGGCGTCCAGGTCGCTTTCGGCGAGCGTTTCGATCAGTGTGTCGGCTTCGGCGGCGTAGCGCGCGCTGCTCGCCAGCGCCTCGGCCGCATGCGGCCAGCGCTGCGCCAGCAGCGGCAGCACGCGATGACGCAGGAAGTTGCGATCGAGCGCTTCGTCGGCGTTGGAGGGGTCGTCGATCCAAGCGAGTCCTGACCGCTCGGCCTCGGCTTCGAGTTCGGTGCGGGCGTGTGACAGCAGGGGGCGCTCCAGGCGTCTGCCCTGCCATTCGCGGCCTGGCGGCATGCCTGCCAGGCCACGCACGCCGCTGCCACGTAGCGCGGCCAGCAGGAAGGTCTCGGCCTGATCGTCGCGGTGCTGGGCCAGCCACAGCGTCTCGCCCGGCACCACGCGGCGGGAGAAGGCGGCGTAGCGCGCCTCCCTGGCCGCCCCCTCCAGCCCCAGCCCGGCGTCGCGGTCGACCGCCACACGTTCGACGAACAGCGGCACGCCGAGCCGCGAGGCGAGCCGGCGGCAGTGAACCTCGAAGCCGGCGGCGGCAGGTTGCAGCCCGTGGTGGATATGCAGCGCATGTAGCGGGCGGGGATGGCGGCGACACGCCTCGGCCGCCAGCGTCAACAGCAGGCTCGAATCCAGCCCGCCGGAGAGCGCCACCCAGACGACACGCCCCGGCGGGGTCTCCGCCAGGGCGCGATCGATCAGAGCTTGTAGTGACTCTCTCTTATGCCGGGGCGCCATAGCTCATCAGGCGCTCATAGCGACGTTCCAGGAGCGCTTCGGTATCCATCGCCTCGAGCCGCTCGAGGCTTGCCAGCAGCGCCTCCTTGACCCGCTCTGCCGTCGTCTGCGGGTGACGGTGGGCGCCCCCCAGCGGCTCCTCGATGAGAGTGTCGACGAAGCCCAGCTCCTGCAGGCGCTCAGCGGTGATGCCCATAGCCTGGGCAGCCTCGGCGGCCTTCTCGGCGCTCTTCCACAGGATCGACGCACAGCCTTCCGGGGAAATCACGGAATAGGTGGAGTACTGCAGCATGGCCAGCTCATCGCATACGCCGATGGCCAGCGCCCCGCCGGAGCCGCCCTCTCCCACTACGGTGGAGATGATCGGAGTCTTCAACCGCGACATCACCGCCAGGTTGTAGGCGATGGCCTCGGACTGGCCGCGCTCCTCAGCGTCGATGCCAGGATAGGCCCCCGGCGTGTCGATGAAGGTGAGTACCGGCATCTTGAAGCGCTCGGCCATCTCCATCAGGCGGCACGCCTTGCGATAGCCCTCGGGACGCGGCATGCCGAAGTTGCGCCGCACCTTCTCCTTCACGTCGCGGCCCTTCTGGTGGCCAATGATCATTACCGGACGGTCGTCGAGGCGGGCGATGCCGCCGACGATGGCCGGGTCGTCGGCGAAGCGGCGATCACCGTGCAGCTCATCGAAATCGGTAAAGACATGCTCTAGGTAGTCGAGCGTATAGGGGCGCTGGGGGTGGCGCGAGAGCTGCGACACTTGCCAGGGGCTCAGGTCCTTGAAGATCGACTCGGTGAGCTTGCGGCTCTTTTCCTCCAGGCGACCGATCTCATCGCTGAGGTTGAGCTTGCTGTCATTGCCGACCAGGCGCAGTTCTTCGATCTTGGCCTGGAGTTCGGCGATGGGCTGTTCGAAATCGAGGTAATTTGGATTCATAGTGGCTGGGCCGCCTTGTCTTTGCTGTCGCCGGGGCATGATGAACGCTGTTCGCCCCGGAAGCCATAAAATCGAGTGTCGGGCATTATCGCACCCTCAACGCACGGCGCAAGGCGCGGAACAGCGGCTTTTCCGGCGACAGGTCTCTGCGGAGGCGCTGTGAACCCATCCCTGGGCGCTACTTTTGCCATCCATGGCAAAAGAC
>NZ_JAAQTO010000017.1 GCF_011742165.1 Billgrantia bachuensis
GCCGAGCCCGGGGATCATGTCATCCTGACCCGGGGCGACCACATGAACGCCCACGGCGGAACCAATACCCTGAAGATTCTCGAGGTAGGCCAGCCATGACCGATAGCCGCCCCCGGCGCAGCGTGCGCCGCACCCTGCCGGCACGCAAGCGCATCGCGCTGATCGCCCACGATGGCAAGAAGAGCGAGTTGCTCGAGTGGGCCGAACGCTGGCGCGACACCCTGATCGAGCACGAATTGGTGGGTACCGGCACCACCGCCGGGCGCCTCTCGACCAGTCTAGGGCTCGAAGTGGAAGGATTGATGAGCGGGCCGCTGGGTGGTGACCAACAGATCGGCGCGCGGCTCACCGAACAGCGCCTCGACATGCTGATCTTCTTCTGGGACCCCTTCGCACCCCAGCCCCACGACCCCGACGTCAAGGCGCTGCTGCGCCTGGCCGCGCTGTGGAACGTACCGGTGGCATGCAATGCCGCCAGCGCCGACTTCCTGGTCAGCTCGCCGTGGCTCGGCCAGCCTTATGAGATGTCGATTCCCGACGTCGATGCCTGGATGGCCTCTCGCAGCTCCGAACAAGCCCCGTAAACCAGAACAAAGCGACCGGCGGGCCAGGCCCGCGAACTTGTGAGGAAACCATGTTCCAGCTTACCCGCAGCGTCACCTGGCAGGCCCTGAAGCGCCTGCACGAGCAGACCGCCGACGACCGAATCCGCGACTACTTCACCGCCGACCCACAGCGCTTCGAGAAGATGAGCCTGCGCGTCGGCGGCTTGTTCCTCGATTACTCCAAGCACGCCATTTCGGGTGCCGTGCTTGACAAGCTGATCGAGCTGGCCGACCACTCGGCGCTGGTGCAGCGCCGCGCCCAGATGTTCTCCGGCGACATCATCAACGTCACCGAGGACCGCCCGGTGCTGCATACCGCTCTGCGCAACCAGGGCGAGGGACCGCTGATGGTCGACGGCCAGGACGTGATGCCCGAGATCCAGCGCACCCGCGAGCAGATCAAGGCGTTTTCCGAGGCCGTGCGCAGCGGTGAGTGGAAGGGTTACAGCGGCGAGCGCATCAAGGACGTGGTCAACATCGGCATCGGCGGCTCGGATCTCGGCCCCAACATGGCCAGTCGGGCACTGCTCAAGTACCGCCACCCCGAACTCAACTTCCACTTCGTCTCCAACGTCGATGGCGCCCATATCCAGAAGGTGCTCAAGCGACTCGACCCGGCCACCACCCTGTTCATCGTCTCGACCAAGACCTTCTCCACCCAGGAAACGCTGCTCAACGCCAAGACCGCGCGACGCTGGTTCCTCGACAATGCCGGCGAGGACGCCGACGTCGGCGCCCATTTCATCGCCGCCTCCACCAACCGGCAGGCGGCCATGGAGTTCGGCATCCGCGAGGAGAACGTTTTCGAGTTCTGGGCCTGGGTCGGCGGGCGTTACTCGATGTGGTCCTCCATCGGCCTGCCCATCGCGCTCTCCATTGGCTTCGACGGCTTCATGGAGATGCTCGAGGGCGCCTACGAGATGGACCAGCACTTCCTCGCCGCCCCCTTCCGCGAGAACATGCCGGTGCTGATGGCGCTGATCGGCATCTGGTACATCAACTTCGTCGGCGCCGAGACCCAGGCCATCGTGCCCTACGACCAGGCGCTGCATCAGTTGCCTTCGTTCCTGCAGCAGCTCGACATGGAGTCCAACGGCAAGTCGGTGGACATCTTCGGCCACCCCGTCGACTACAAGACCGGCCCCATCGTCTGGGGACAGACCGGCTCCAACGGCCAACACGCCTTCTTCCAGCTGCTGCACCAGGGCACCCGCTACGTGCCCATCGACTTCATCGCCTCGCTGAAGCCCGAACCGGGCGTGGAGGATCACCATTTCGCGCTGCTCACCAATATGCTGGCCCAGGCCAACGCCTTCATGGAGGGCAGCCAGAGCGGCAGTCGGCTCGACCCATACAGCTGCCCCGGTAATCGCCCCTCCAGCGTGCTGCTGCTCGACGAGCTGACACCGAAGAACCTCGGCGCGCTGATCGCGCTCTACGAGCACAAGGTCTTTGTGCAGGGGGTGATCTGGAACATCAACTCGTTCGATCAGTGGGGCGTGCAGCTGGGCAAGCGTATCGCCGGCGAGATCAGCGAGCGCATCGACGAGCACAGCCAGGATTTCGACGCCTCGACCCAGGGGCTGCTGGCATTGGTGCGCGAGCATTTCCGCCCCGACACCAATGTCCCCGCCACGGCCGGCAAAGCGAAGAGAAAGGCCGCGGAAAAGGCCAAGCGCTGAAGGCAAGCGCGGCGGGCACGTCAGCCATGGCGTGCCCGCACGAAACGGTCGCCCAGCCAGGCCGCCGCCAGCCATAGCGGCACGCTGAGCAAGGCGTAGAGCAGCGCCAGGCCGGGACGGCCACTTTCGAGCAGGTGGAGCGTTTCCAGGCTGAACAGAGAAAACGTCGTGAAGCCACCGCAGAGACCGACCGCCAGGAAGGGCTGCCAGTGGGCCACTCGCCCGCCGCCCCGGCAGGCGACATGGGCAGCTAGCGCGGCGATCAGCCAGGAGCCCAGCAGGTTGACCAGCAGCGTGCCCCAGGGGAAGGCCGGCCCCAGTGCCGCCAGCGTGGCCAGCGACACCAGGTAGCGCATGACCGTGCCCAGGGCGCTGCCGACACCGACCGCCGCATAGCGCTGCCAGCCGCTCATGCCAGTCGCCCCGTCAGCCACCAGCCCAGGGCGGCCAGCACCAGCCCGGCGATCACCGTTGCCGATACATTGGCGAGCGCCGCACCTCGGCGTCCGCTCTGCCACAGGCTCAGGCTCTGCAGGCTCAGCGAGGAGACGGTGGTGTAACCTCCCAGCAGTCCCACCATCAGCAACGACCAGCCACTCGACATGGCCGCTTCATGAGACATGCCGAACCAGCCGGCCAATCCGCCTGCCAGCAGCGCGCCGCTGAGATTGACGGCCAGCGTACCCCAGGGAAAGGCGGTGCCGGCGAGCCGAGCCAGCCGCTCGGACAGCTCCATCCTCGCCATACCCCCCAGCGCCCCTCCCGCTGCCATCATCAGGAGCAGCCCCATGTTCGCGTTCATTCGGCTCCCTCACCGTCACCAAGAGCCGATGCTAGCCGAGTCGAAGCATGCGGACAAAAAAGAAGCCATCCGGAGGGCGGATGGCCAAGATAGGGCTTCGTTCAGGGAATCGCGTCCTGGGGAAGGATGCCAGGTAAATATGACACACAAGGATATCCGTGTACAATATCTGCATAATTAATGACGATCATTCGTCCCCCGAGCCCTAACGCCCTATCATTAGCGGGCCGAAATACATATGGTTCCCGCCCGACACGCCCGAGACGGAGGTCACGCGTGATAGCACACCGGTTTGTCCCCTGGCTGTTCGGCTGGCTGATACTCGCCCTGCTGGTCACCGCACCGGCCCTGGCCCAGCCTGCCGACGACACCGCCGTTCCCGCCCCGGAAGCCCTTGCCGAACTGCTCGAGAACGAGCAGACGCGGCAGCAACTGATCGATCACCTGCGCCGTGAGGCCGCCGCCCCTGAGCTGGCCGCCGAGACCAGCCAGGCAGAGGAAGCGATATCGCTGCCCAGGCGGCTGGCTGAAATAACCAGCCGCGTCGTCAGTGACGTCGGCGGCGAGGTGCGCAACCTGTTCGATATCGTGGCGGGGCTGTTCACCACGCAAACCGACACCGCCGCCCTGGCCTGGGGCGACTTCACCACGGCTGTGATCAACCTAGGGCTGGTGATCCTGGCCACCTTCGTCCTGTTCATGGGGTTTCGCCATCTGTCGCGACCGCTCTTCGCGCGACTGAGCCGGTGGTCGCGGCTGGAAAGCGGGCTCAACCCGACCATCCGCCTGATACTGTGTGTCGCTGTCGCTGCGCTGACCGACGCGCTGGTGGTGGCGCTGGCCTACGTGGGCGGCAACCTGATCGCCACCTTCGCCATCGGCGAAAGCGGCGAGCTGTCGACCCGCGCCTCGCTGTTCCTCAATGCCTTCATGATCATCGAGCTGATCAAGGCGGCTCTGCGCATGCTGTTCGCCTCCCGCTACGAGGGGCTCCGGCTACTGCCGATCAGCTCAAGTGAGGCTTCCTACTGGAATCGCTGGTTGGCGCGACTGGTCGGCCTGGTGGGCTACGGCCTGCTGGTGGTGGTACCGCTGGTCAGTGTCTATCTGGCGCCCACGCTGGGCCAGGGTATCGGCGCGCTGATCATGTTTGGCGCCTTCTTCTATGCCGTGGCGGTGGTGCTCAAGAATCGCACCCGCATTCGCGATGAGCTCAACGCCATGGCAGCACGCTCCGACTTCACCGCCACTCGGATCTCGCTGCAGCTGTTCGCGCGCACCTGGCACCTGTTCGCCCTGGCCTACTTCCTGATGGTGCTGATACTGACTCTGACGCGTCCGGTGGATGCCCTGCCGTTCGTGCTCTTCGCCACGCTCAAGACCGTGGTCGTGGTGGTGGTCGGCATGCTGCTGTCGAGCTTGCTGACACAAATCATCGGCCGTCGCATACGGCTCTCCGACGATCTGCGCCGCAAGCTGCCGCAGCTCGAGCCGCGGCTCAATAGCTACATACCCAACGCGCTGCGGGTCATCCGCACCGTGATCCTCGTCGCGGTGGTCATGCTGGTGCTCAACGCCTGGGGCGCCTTCGACCTGGCCGCCTGGTACGCCTCCGAGGCGGGCCGTGGTTTGATCGGAAAGCTGATCAGCGTGGCCGTGATCCTGCTGGTCGCCATTGCCGTATGGCTGGCGCTGGCCAGCCTGATCGAGCACAAGCTCAACCCGGAAACCGGTACAGGTGAACCGGATGCCCGCGCCAAGACCCTGCTGAGCCTGTTCCGCAACGCACTCGCCATTGCCCTGATCACCATGACCGTGATGATCGTGCTGTCCGAGATCGGCATCAATATCGGACCATTGATCGCCGGTGCCGGTGTGCTGGGTCTGGCGATCGGTTTCGGCTCCCAGAAGCTGGTACAGGACATCATTACCGGCGTCTTCATCCAGGTGGAGAACGCCATGAACACCGGCGACGTGGTCTCGGTAGGCGGCATCACCGGCACCGCCGAACGGCTCAGCATCCGCTCGGTGGGCATCCGCGACCTCTTCGGCACCTATCACATCGTGCCCTTTTCCAGCGTCGATACCGTCTCCAACTTCATGCGCGAGTTCGGCTATCACGTCGGCGAGTACGGCATTGCCTATCGCGAAAGCATCGACGAGGCGATCGTCGCCCTGCGCGAGGCCTTCGACGAGCTGGCGGCCGACGACGATCACAAGATGAATATCCTCGCACCGCTGGAAGTGGCCGGCGTCATCGCGCTGGCCGACAGCTCGGTGAACATCCGCGTGCGCATCAAGACCACCCCGGGTAACCAGTGGGGCGTCGGCCGCGCCTACAACCGCCTGGTCAAGCTGCACTTCGACGCCAGGGGCATCGAGATTCCCTTCCCCCACACCACGCTCTACTTCGGCGTGGGCAAGGAAGCCGAAGCGCCGCCGGCCAACGTGCGGCTGATGCGGCAAAACTTCGACATCGATGGCCGACCTGGCGGCCAACCCCGCTCCGGCGAGAGCAGCCGCGAAAGCGAGGACGACCCGCGCGCCAAGTCCGATCCGCCCCCCCAGGGCGACTACGGCGAGGAGCGGGATTAAGCACACCGCCCCCGCGTCATGCCACGCCCCTCACCGTGCTCGGTGGGGGGCGTGACGCCTCGTTCTTCACTCATCGAGCCGGCACCGGCAGGAAGAATCTCGTGACGTGCCTATACTGTCCCTGGGCTCTGGCGAAGCGCTGCCTGCGTTTCATCAACGAGGCCGACCATGCTTCGAAGGCGTTCAAGGGATGGGACTACCATGACAAGCAAACCGCAAGGCACTGTCTACGGCGCCTGGTTGCTGCTCGCGATTTCGGCCATTTCGCTGATCCTCGCGGCAGTCGCCACGTTCAATGAAGGCAATGGCATTGCCTACACCCCAGGCACCTACCTGGTACTGATCTCCACCGCTCTGATGCTGCTCGGGTCACTGCTGCTGGCTCTTGCACGCGGCATGCCACGCTGGCTGGGCGGACTGCTCACTTTCCTGCTGTTGCTCGATCTGCTGGGTACGGGCCTGGCGGCCTATCTGTTGCAGGCCGAGTGGCTGCTCGGCTGCATGGGGGTCGGGCTCGTGGCATGGCTCATCCATGTGGTTGCCGATCCCGCTACGGGCAAGCGCAACCAGCCCATGACGCAACGCCAGGAGGCCGCTTCATGAAACACCAGGACGTCATCGCCATTTTCGCCTCGCTGCTGCTGGCGGGTGCCATCGGCTATGTACAGGCACAGGAGGACACCTCCACCGAAGAGGAGGGCGGCCAGCCACAGGGGATCACCGAGACCCAAGACGACGAGTCCGAGCAGGACGCCAGCGGCGGCGAAGCGCAAACGGACCAGGACGACGGCGAAGACTCCACGGTCACCCCGACCGGCCCCGGCGGCCGTGTCGAGACGGGCCCTGCCGGGCAGTCCCCAAGTGGGGGCGACCAACCCGAGCCGCCGCGCCAGGGGCCGGATGCCTGGATGGAGTCGGCGGACAGCTGGGCAACCTTCAACGGTGACTTGCGTGCACAGAAATACTCCCCGGCCGACCAGATCACGCCGGAGAACGTCGGCGAGCTCGAGCAGGCCTGGGAATACCATACCGGTGACGTTGCGGATGGCAGCGACGAGGTGCCCATGTCGGTATGGTCGGCAACCCCCTTGTTCGTCAATGACACGCTCTATCTGGGCACGCCTTTCTACCGCATCATCGCCCTGGACCCGGGCAGCGGCGAAGAGAAGTGGATCTTCGACCCCGAGGCTCCGCTGGAGGCCCTTACCCAGCCCAACATGAAGGGCCGCGGCGTGGCCTACTGGGAGGCCGATGAACCGCAGGCGGGCGAAGCCTGCCAGAAGATGGTCTACGTCGGCACCATGGACGCCAAGCTCTATGGCGTCGATGCCGACACGGGGGAACGCTGTGCCGACTTCGGCGACAACGGCATGGTCGACGTCAACCAGTGGAACACCGTCAACGACAAGTGGCCACTCTCACTGTTCCAGCCGCCCACGGTGTACAACGATACGCTGTTCCTCGGCTGGGCCGGCAAGGACTGGACGGACGCCGTCGCACCGCCGGGAACGGTCTTCGCGCTCGACGCACGCACCGGCGAGCGCAAGTGGACCTTCCATGCGCTGCCCGAGGAGGTGGTCGACCGGACCGGCACGGCCAACGTCTGGGCATCAATGTCGCTGGACCCCGAAAGCGGACTTCTCTACATACCGATCAGTTCGCCGAGCCCCAACTACTACGGCGGCGAGCGTACCGAGGAGCTGCCCCTTGCCACCTCGGTGACGGCGCTGAACACCGAGACCGGCGAAGTGGTGTGGAGCCGCCAGCTCGTACATCACGATATCTGGGATTACGATACCGTCGCACCTCCCACACTGGTCGACATCGAGAAGGATGGCGAGACCGTTCCCGCCCTGGTACAGCCATCCAAGCAAGGCTTCCTCTTCGTGCTGAACCGGGAAACGGGCGAGCCCGTTTACCCCATCGAGGAGCGCGAGGTGCCGGCCTCGGATGCCGAAGGCGAACAAGCCTCCCCGACTCAGCCCTTCGTCGACGTTCCCGAACCGGTGGTTCCGGACGAGTGGCCGGGCATCTCCCGGATCGCCGACATCGTGGGCCTGGGCGAGTGCAGTCGCAAGGCCGAGGGGCTGCGCTACGAGGGTCGTTTTACGCCGCCGAGCGTCGAGGGGACCCTCGCCTATCCGCCCACGACGGGGGGCTCGCAGTGGGGCGGCGGCGCCGTCGACCCGGAGCGGGGCGTGTTCGTGATCAACTCCAACAGCGTGGTGCAGATCTATCGCCTCATCCCGCGCGACGAATACCAGCAGTTGGAGCAGTCGGGCGAGACGGGCGGCTACTACGCGCAGGGTGACACGGCCTACGGCTTCCAGCTCGAGACGTTCCTCAACTGGGCCGGCATGCCGTGCTGGAAGCCGCCCTACGGCACCCTCGCCGCCTACGATCTCAGTACCGGCGAGCGGCTGTGGAACGAACCGTTCGGCCAGGTACAGAAGCACGGCTTCTACATGCCCGAGTCGTGGGGGTCGGTCACCATCGGCGCGCCGGTGATCACCCGCTCGGGGCTGATCTTCATCGGCGCTTCGATGGATTCGCGCGTACGCGCGATCGACCTGGAGAGCGGCGAGGTGCTGTGGAAGCACCTGGTGGATGCCCCCGCCGTGTCGATGCCGGCGGTCTATACCTACGAAGGCAAGCAGTACGTCACCTTCGCGGTGGGCGGCAACTCGATCCTGCTGCCCAAGGTCAGCGATCAGGTGGTCTCCTTCGCGCTGCCCGACTGACGCTGACAGCGCATGACGGAAGGGTGCCTTTCGGCACCCTTCCGTTTTTCCTTTCATCCTTGATCAGGCCGCGCTGCCACGGCCCGCTCAGGAGGACGCTTTGCCATCCTTGCCGGCCGCTTCCAGCTCGGCGGGCTGTGGCAGCGAGGGCAACGATTTGTCGAGCAGCTCGACGCTCTGGCGGTAGTAGAGCTGGCTCTTGTTGTGCTCGCCCAGGTTGGCATAGAGCCGCGCCAGCTCGGCACACACCACGCCGCTGGGGCGCTGGCGCTGGCTGGCTTCGAAGTACTCCTGCGCCTTGCCCCAGTAGGCATTGCGCAGCGCCAGACGGCCCAGGGTCAGCAGCAGGTCGGGGTCGTTGGGGCGCTCCTGCAGCCACTTTTCGGCGTGCACCAGCTGGCGCGCCGGGTCGACGCTGAGCAACCCGTAGCGCAGTACCAGGCGGCTGTCCCAGTGCTCCTTGAGCGAGTGACGCAGCAGGCGCTCGGCAATGCCCTCCTCGTTACCGCGCACCAGCGCCTCGGTATAGAGCACCACAAGTTCGACGTTGCCGCGCAGCGAATCCGGCATATCCGCCCACAGACTGCGAATGCGCTCGATGTTGCCCGGGTCGCGCGCCTCGTGAACCAACAGCTCCTTGTAGGCACGCAACTCAAGCTGGTTGCGCTCCTGGGGCGAGATCAGCTGGCGCGACGCCAGGCGCGGCATCAGCCGGCGCAAGCCGTCCCAGTCATTGACGCTGAGGTAGGCCTGCTTGAGCTGCTTGAGCACCTGGGGATGGTTGGGCAACTGGCGGTCGAGGCGGGTCAGGATCGCCAGCGCCTCCTCGTACTGCTGGCGATCCAACATGAGCTGAACCTGCATCAGCCCGACGGCGGTATCGGCTCCCTCGGTGGAGAGGTGGGCCCGCTTGAGCAGCGTGTCGGCCTGCTCGTAGCGGCCCTGATAATGCGCTGCCAGCGCGGCGGAAAGGTAGTTGACCAGTGGTGTACTGGAGTCGTCGGCGGCCTTGACCAGCGACTTCTCGGCGCGCTTCCAGCGCCCTTCGGCCAGCGCCACCAAGCCGCGCACGGTGCGCTTCATGGCGTTGCGGTGACGGGTGCGCCGGTTCCACACCTTGAGCCGACTGACGGGATGGCTCAGGCGCATCAAGATCCGCAGGACGAAATGCAGGATCAGGAACACCGCCAGCAGCAGCACCAGGCCGAACCAGAAGGAGGTCTGGTAGGAGGTGTCGCCCACCCGCACCAGCCAGTAACCCGGCACCGAAACCATCAACTGGCCGAACAGTGCCCCCAGCGCAAGGCCGAGGAGAACGATCAGCAGCACTTTTCTCATGCCTCATCTCCCTGGCCGTTGCGTGAACCGAAACGGCGCTCGATGAACTCGGCCAAAGCCTCGTGGGAGCCACTGATGTCGGGCAGCTCGGGCTGGATGTTCTTGCCCTTGAGCTCCTCGAGTCGTTCGATGACCGACTGCACCTCGCCGTTGTCGGTGTCGTAGTAACCGCGAACCAGCTCCAGCGCCTTGTCGATGCTGGCCTCGTACAGCGCCTGCTCCTCCTCGAGCAGCGCCAGTTGGGCCTGCTCAAGCACCAGGCGTGCGCTCTGGCGCAGGTAGGATTCCTGTTCCGGCGCAACCAGGCCTTCTAGCGTCTCGTCATGGTGACGAATGACGACCAGATCCTTCAGCTCCTGGCCGAAGCGCGAGAGCTGCTCCTGCCAAGCGCCGCTGGGCGCCTCCTCGATGCCCGAACGCGCCGGGATCTCCTCCAGCTCACGCGACAGCGGCAGCTGCGACAGACGATCCTGCTGGGCGTTGAGCGCCAGGTAGAGACCGGTGCGGTCGACCTCAGGCACGCCGTCCAGAATCGACAGCTCCGAGGCGATGGCACGACGCACCGAAAGCAGGGCCGGGTTGTCGGCTTCGTTCAGGCGCGCATCGGCGGTGCGCAGCAGTGCCTTGGCCCCCTCCACGTCGCGCTCGAGCTGCAATCGCTGATTGGCCAGACGTAGCAGGTAGGCTGCCTCGGCATGCAGCCATTCACGCTCGTCGGTGTCCTGTTCGCGGGAGAGCTCCTCAAGCACCTGGTCGAGCGTCTCATCGACTTCGCTGCGGTAGCTGGCGAACTCGCCCTGCATGGACTCTACCGCCTGCGCAAGGGCCGCGTCGCGTTCCTGCTCGCCGCTATCGAGCTGCTCGCGCAGGCTGGCGAATTCATCGGACGAGGTGCCGGCACGCTCCTCGAGGTCGGCCAGCCGCTGCTGCTGGGCGTCGAGGCGCTCCCAGGTGTTCCAGGCAAAGAGGCCCGCGCCGATACCGAGGAACAGCACCAGAATCAGCGCCAGCACGCCGGCAACACGACCGCTGCCCTTGCCGTTACCCCCGGTGCCGGACGAGGCCGGCGTGTCGCCTCCGGCCGAGCCGCCGCCCGGGGTCTTGCCGGAAGCAGCCGGCTTGGCATCGGCACTCTTGCTGCCGGTCGCGGCCGGCTTGGCATTTTCCGGCCCCGCGGCGGTGGGCTTGTCACTGCCGGTGGGCTTGCCGTCGGCCTTGTCCGAGGTCGACGAGGCATCTGCCGACGTGGCAGTGGCCGGAGCAGAGGAGTCTGCCGTAGCGCTCTTGCCCTGACTCACGGGAGCTTTGGCGGGGGCTGGCGGTTTCTCGCCTGCCTTGCCTGCCGCGGGCGGCGAGGATGAGTTGCCACGTTGAGGACGGCCCTTGCCGGCGTCGCTGCCGGGCTTGTCCATGGCCCCGCCCTCACTGTCCTTGCCGTCCTGGCCCTTTGCGGAAGGCGCCTTCTGTTCGTCCTGCTCGTTGGTCTGCTTGCTCATCTGTCGCTAGCCCTTTTCGAGATCATCTTGATCGACATCGGCATCCTCCTGGTTACAGGCCGCGGCCACGGCGCCGGCAAGCGCCGCCGGTGTGGCTCCCGGTGCCACCACGGGAGTGCGAAACCCCAGGTTGTCGGCCAGTGTAGCCAAGCGTCGACTGGACACGATTAACGGTTGGTTCAAGGTGGCCTTGGTGCACCATCTTGCCAGATGTTCGAGTAATTCTCCGCTACTCACTACCAGCGCACGGTACTGCCCCCGCGCGAGACACTTCTGCAAGGCGGCGGGTGGCGGCTGGAGGTGCCGGCGATAGAGCGCCAGCCGCGTGACCCGCGCGCCACGAGCCTGCAGGGTATCGCCCAGCAGCGCTCGTCCGCCTTCACCGGCCACCAGCAGCACGCGCTGGCCCTCGAGCGAGCGCAGCGAGGCGAGTTCCAGCAATGCCTCGCTAGTGTCCTCGCCGGCCTCGGCCGGCGGCAGATGCACCCTCACGCCGAGCCGCTCGTGCAGGATCTCGGCCGTGGCCGCCCCCACCGCATACCAGGCGGTACCCAGCGGCAGCTGCGGCCAGTAGCGGTCCAGGGCCTGGTAGAGGCACTCGGCGGCGAAGGGACTCACCACAACGACCTTGTGATAATGGTCGAAGTCGAGCCAAGCCTGGCGCATCGCCGGCTCCTCCGGCAATGCCTCCAGCGCCATGGCATCGAGATTCGCCACCGGGAAGCCGGCGGCTTCGATGGCCGCCGCCAAGGGCGCAGCACGCTCGCCCGGCCGGCAGATCAGGACGGGAAGCCCGGCAGCCATTCAGGCGCCGTAGACCTGCGCCAGGATCTCGCCGGCGCCCTGCTCCAGCAGCTCTTCCGCCACTCGTACGCCCAGCGCCTCCGGCTCGTGGATCGAACCGCGCCCCTCGGCGCGCAGCACTTCGGTGCCCTCGGGGTTGCCTACCAGCGCCCGCAACCAAAGGGTCTGGCCGTCATTCTCGAAGACGGCATAGCCGCCGATGGGCACCTGGCAGCCGCCTTCCAGGCGAGTGTTCATGGCCCGCTCGGCGCGCACCCGAGTCGCCGTGATGGGATCGTCCAGCGGCGCCAGTAGCGAGATCAGCTCGGGGTCGCTGATGCGGCACTCGATGCCCAGCGCGCCCTGGCCGCAGGCCGGCAGGCATACTTCGGGGGGCAGCTCCTGGGCGATGCGCTCGCCGAGCCCCAGGCGCTTGAGCCCGGAGGTGGCCAGGATGATGGCATCGAAATCGCCGGCGTCGAGCTTGGCCAGGCGGGTCTGGACGTTGCCGCGCAGGGTGAGTATCTCCAGGTCGGGGCGCTGCTCGCGCATCTGCAGGCCGCGGCGCAGGCTCGAGGTGCCGATGCGAGCGCCCTCGGGCAGCTCGTCGAGCGCACCATAGTGGTTCGAGACGAAGGCGTCGGTGGGCTCGGCGCCGGCGAAGATCACCGACAACCCCAGGCCCTCGGGGAAATGCATGGGCACGTCCTTCATCGAGTGCACGGCGATATCGGCACGACCATCCAGGATCGCCTCCTCCAGCTCCTTGACGAACAGGCCCTTGCCGCCGATCTTCGCCAGCGGCGTATCGAGAATCTTGTCGCCACGCGTGGAGAGAGCGACCAACTCCACCTCGAGCCCAGGATGCTCGGCCATGAGCAGGTCGCGAACGTGTTCGGCCTGCCACATGGCCAGCAGGCTCTTGCGGGTGGCAATGCGCAGCGTTGTGTTGGATCGCACGTGGTTCTCCCATTCAGCGGGCCGGGCGGCCCCTGCTCAGCGGTCGTCGCCGCAACATTATCCGTCACGGGCCGGTAGACGGTCATTGACACCATCATAAAGCACCGGGCGAAGCAGGAAAAATTGGGCGCCTCGTCCGCCACCGCCGCCCCTCGCCACCTGCGCCGACTCTGGTACACTGCAAGACCTGAATGATGCCGCCGATGCGGCTTCCGAGAACGCCACAGCATGCAACACGCAGGATGCCCACGCCGATGAGCACTAGTTCCGCAACCCCCGGCACCAACCAGTCCTGGGGCGGTCGCTTCAGCGAACCCACCGACGCCTTCGTCGAACGTTTCACCGCCTCGGTCGATTTCGACCGGCGCCTCGCCCTGCAGGACATCCAGGGCTCCATCGCCCATGCCACCATGTTGGCCCGGGTGGGCGTACTGACCGACGCCGAGCGCGACGCCATCGTCGCGGGCCTCACCGAGATCCGTGGCGAGATCGAGCGCGGCGAGTTTCAGTGGTCGGTGAAGCTCGAGGACGTGCACATGAACATCGAGGCGCGCCTGACCGACAAGATCGGTATCACCGGCAAGAAGCTGCACACCGGGCGTTCGCGCAACGACCAGGTGGCCACCGACATCCGCCTGTTCCTGCGCGACGAGATCGACGTGGTCGAGGCGGAGCTCAAGCGCCTGCGCGAAGGGTTGATCGAACTCGCCGAGCGCGAAGCCGACACCATCATGCCCGGTTTCACCCACCTGCAGACGGCACAGCCGGTGACCTTCGGCCACCATCTGCTGGCCTGGCACGAGATGCTCGCCCGCGACCACGAGCGCCTGCTCGACTGCCGTCGCCGGGTCAACGTGATGCCGCTAGGCGCCGCCGCGCTGGCCGGCACCACCTACCCCATCGACCGTCATGTTACCGCCGAGCTGCTGGGCTTCTCGCGCCCCGCCGAGAACTCGCTCGACGCGGTGAGCGATCGCGACTTCGCCATCGAATTCACCAGCTTCGCCAGCATTCTGCTGATGCACCTGTCGCGCATGAGCGAGGAACTGGTGCTGTGGACCAGCGCTCAGTTCGACTTCATCGACCTGCCCGACCGCTTCTGCACCGGCTCCTCGATCATGCCGCAGAAGAAGAACCCCGACGTGCCCGAGCTGGTACGCGGCAAGACCGGGCGCGTCTACGGTCACCTGATGGGCCTGCTGACGCTGATGAAGTCGCAGCCGCTGGCCTACAACAAGGACAACCAGGAGGACAAGGAGCCGCTGTTCGACACCCTCGACACGGTGCGCGACTGCCTCAAGGCGTTTGCCGACATGGTCCCGGCCATCGAGGCGCGCCAGGCGAGCATGTATGACGCGGCACGCCGCGGCTTCTCCACCGCCACCGATCTCGCCGACTACCTGGTGCGCCGCGGCGTTGCCTTCCGCGATGCCCACGAGATCGTCGGCCAGTCGGTAGCCTTCGGCATCCGCGAGAAGAAGGATCTCTCCGAGATGAGCCTCGACGAGCTGCGCCAGTTCTCCGATACCATCGAGGCCGATGTCTTCGAGGTGCTGACCCTGGAGGGCTCGGTGGCGGCACGCAACCACATCGGCGGTACCGCGCCGGATCAGGTGCGCGCCGCCGCGCAGCGCGCCCGCGAGGCGCTGACGGCGCTGGGGCGCGAGGCATGAGCCGGGCGTTGGCGCTGGCCGCGCTGACGCTCGCGCTGCTGGCCGGCTGCGGCCAGAAGGGGCCGCTCTACCTGCCCGGCGACGAAGCCGCCGAGGAGCGCTACGGCGACAGCGCGACCCAGCAGCAAGAGCAGAACGACGCCGACGACGAGGACACGGACTGAACATGGATCACTTCGAATATCGCGACGGCGTTCTCTACGGTGAGGAAGTCCCGTTGACGCAGGTAGCCGCTGACGTCGGCACGCCCTGCTACGTCTACTCCAAGGCGACCCTGACGCGCCATTTCCGCGCCTATACCGAAGCGCTGGGCAGCCACCCCCACCTGATCTGCTACGCGGTGAAGGCCAACTCCAACCTGGCGGTGCTGGGCCTGCTGGCGCGCCTGGGTGCCGGTTTCGACATCGTCTCGGTGGGCGAACTCGAGCGCGTGCTGGCCGCCGGCGGCGACCCGGCCAAGGTGGTGTTCTCCGGCGTGGCCAAGCAGGAAGCCGAGATGGCCCGCGCGCTCGAGGTCGGCATCAAGTGCTTCAACGTCGAGTCGCGCCCCGAACTCGAACGCCTCAGCGCCGTGGCCGAGCGGCTGGGCAAGGTGGCGCCGGTGTCGCTGCGCGTCAATCCCGACGTCGACGCCGGTACCCATCCCTACATCTCCACCGGGCTCAAGGACAACAAGTTCGGCATTCCGGTGGACGAGGCGCTGGCCGTCTACGAGCTGGCCGCGCGCCTGCCGGGCGTGAGGGTCGTCGGCCTGGACTGCCATATCGGCTCGCAGCTCACCGAGCTCGCCCCCTTCCTCGACGCCCTGGATCGCCTGCTGGTGTTGCTCGAGCGGCTGCGCGAACGCGGCATCACGGTCGAGCATCTGGACCTCGGCGGCGGGCTCGGCGTGCCCTACCGCGGCGAGCGCCCGCCACAACCCTTCGACTACGCCGCCTCGCTGCTCGAGCGCCTGGCACAGTGGGAGCACGGCAGCGGCCTGACCCTGCTGTTCGAACCTGGCCGCTCGATCGCTGCCAATGCAGGCGTGCTGCTGACCCGGGTCGAGTTCCTCAAGCCCGGCGAGACCAAGAACTTCGCCATCGTCGATGCGGGCATGAACGACCTGATCCGGCCCTCGCTCTATCAGGCCTGGCAGGCGATCATTCCGGTGGATACCCGGCACGTGCGCGAGACAGCCACCTATGACGTGGTCGGCCCGGTGTGCGAGACGGGCGACTTCCTGGGCAAGGATCGCGAACTGGCGATCGGCGCCGGCGACCTGCTGGCAGTGCGCTCCGCCGGCGCCTACGGTTTCGTCATGGCCTCGAACTACAACAGCCGGCCGCGCCCCGCGGAGGTCATGGTGGATGGCGAGACCTTCCATCTCGTGCGCCGCCGCGAGAGCGTGGAGTCGCTGTGGGCGGGCGAATCGCTGCTGCCCGAACCGGCGGCGGCACAGGATGGAGAGAAGCGCTGATGCTGCTGCACTTCACCAAGATGCATGGCCTCGGCAACGACTTCATGGTGGTCGACCTGGTCACTCAGCGGGCGCGGCTGCGCGATGAGCAGATCCGCCAGCTCGCCGATCGCCGCTTCGGCATCGGCTTCGACCAGCTGTTGGTCGTCGAGCCGCCACGCGACCCCGACATGGATTTTCGCTACCGCATCTACAATGCCGACGGCAGCGAGGTGGAGAATTGCGGTAACGGCGCACGCTGCTTCGCCCGTTTCGTGCGTGACCAGCGTCTCACCCACAAGCGCGAAATCCATGTCGAAACCGCTGGCGGCCCGTTGACACTGGTGATGCGGGAAGACGGTCAGGTAACGGTGGACATGGGCAATCCATGCTTCGCCCCGGAGGCACTGCCCTTCGATGCCGCCGAGGACCGCCCCCTGCACCGCCTCGAGGTGGGCGGCGAAACTCTGGAGATCGGCACCGTCTCGATGGGCAACCCTCACGCGGTGCTGCGGGTCGACAGTGTCGACACGGCGCCGGTCGAGCGCCTCGGCCCCATGATCGAACACCACCCGCGCTTTCCGCGGCGGGTCAATGTCGGCTTCATGCAGGTGGTCTCGCCCCACGAGATCCGCCTGCGGGTCTTCGAACGCGGCAGCGGCGAGACCCTGGCCTGCGGCACCGGCGCCTGTGCCGCCGTGGCCAGCGGCATGCGGCAAGGCCTGCTGGAAAACCCCGTCACGGTGCACTTGCGCGGCGGCGACCTGAGCATCGATTGGCCCGGTGGCGATGCCCCGCTGCTGATGACCGGCCCTGCCGAACGCGTCTTCGAGGGACGCATCGCCCTGGCCTGATTGCCGGGACCACCCGAACCGAAGGAGTCATGCATGACCCGAGCCGTCCCCGAACCGCGCAAGACCCTCGATCCGGACCGGGTAGCCGAGTGGCTGGCCCGCCATCCGGACTTCTTCGTTGGCCGAGAAGGTCTGCTGCAGCAGCTCAAGGTGCCCCACCCCGAGGCCCATGGTACGACTTCGCTGCTGGAGCGCCTGGTCTACGATCTGCGCCGTCGCGCCGAGCAGGCCGAATGGCGGCTCGAGCAGTTGCTGGAGTCGGCACGTCATAACGAGGTGCAGTACCGCCGCACCCGCGAGCTGGTGCTGGCGCTGCTGGAGGCCGAGGATGCCGATGCCCTGGGTCAGGCGCTGGCCACCCAGATGGCCGAGCATTTCCAGATTCCGGCCGTGGCGCTGTGGTGCCCGGCCCAGTTCACCGACCATGAACCGCTGCCGCCCCAGCCACCGCGCCATGTTCTCGATGAGCACGCCGGCGTGCGCCTGGCCGCACTGCTCGACAATCGTACCAGCCGTTGCACCCGGCTCACGCCCACCGACTGGGGCCGCCTGCTGCCCCACGTACGGCCGCCGCGTCAGGCCGGTTCCTGCGCCCTGGCGCGGCTGACCCTGGGCGAGCCGATGGGTTACCTGGTGCTGGCCAGCCCCGACCCCGATCACTTCCGCGCCAGCATGGACACACTGTTCACCGAGTACCTCGGCGACGTGCTGGCCCGTCTGCTGCTGCATCATGCTCCGCCAACCCATGAGACCCCGCCGAAGCATGGCTGACAATCCGCTCCGTCGGCAGCTGGCCGAGTGCCTGGCGCGGCTTGCGTCCACCGCCAGCCCGGCGACGTTGAGCGCCTACCGCCGCGATCTCGAGGCGCTGGCGGAATTCCTCGAGACGCGTGACGTCCTCGACGCTGGCCAACTGGACGTTGGCCTGGTACGCCGGTTTCTCGGCGCCGAGCGCAGCCGCGGCCTGGCGCCACGCAGCCTGGCCCGCCGGCGCGCGGCCATTTCACACTTCGGCAACTTTCTGGTGAAGGCAGAAACCCTGACCCATAATCCCGCCGAGCTGATACCGACGCCACGCCAGCCGGCCCACCTGCCCAAGCCGCTGGACGTCGACCAGCTCGCCCGGCTGCTCGACACGCCCCACGACGGCTCGCCGCTGGCGATGCGCGACCAGGCCATGCTGGAGCTGTTCTACTCCAGCGGCCTGCGCCTGGCAGAGCTGGCCGGCCTCGACCTCGGCGACTTCGACAACCGCCGCGTGCGGGTCCTCGGCAAGGGCGGCAAGCCACGCCAGGTGCCGGTGGGACGCAGTGCGCGGCGCGCGTTGGAGGCCTGGCTGGCCTGTCGCTCGGCGCTGGCCACCCCCGCCGAGACGGCGCTGTTCGTCGGCAACCGCGGCCAGCGGCTCGGCCATCGCGCCATCCAGAAGCGGATGACCGAAGTGGCCCGTCGGCGCGGCCTGCCCGAGCACCTCCACCCGCACCGGCTGCGCCACTCCTTCGCCAGCCACCTGCTGGAATCGAGCCAGGACCTGCGCGTGGTGCAGGAGCTGCTGGGGCATGCCAACCTCGCCACCACCCAGGTCTACACCAAGCTCGACTGGCAGCATCTGGCCGCCAGCTACGACGCGGCGCATCCTCGCGCGCGCCGTCGCCGCAACGAATCGGATACGCCATGACCCGCCAGACTCTTCACCTCGAGGCCATCACCTTCGACCTCGACGACACCTTGTGGGACAACCACGGCGTCATGGTCGCCACCGAGACCGGCCACTACGCCTGGCTCGACGAAGCCCTGCACGAATGGCTGTCACGCAACGGGCGCACCTTCTCGCAGCGCTTTATGGAGCAGTTCCCGCTGGAGTGCTTCGAAGGGCGCCGCCGGGCGCTGGCCCGAGCCCATCCGCTGCGCCGCGGCGACTTCACCTGGCTGCGCGAGCAGGCGCTGCGAGAGCTGCTGAGCGAGCACGGCCTCGATCCAGTCATGGCGGAGCAGTGGGCCCGAAGAGCAATGGCGCGCTTCATGGAGCTGCGTCACCGGGTCGCACCGCACCCCGAGGTCGAAGCACTGCTGGTGGAGCTCGGCCGCCATTACCGCCTGGCCAGCATCACCAACGGCAACGTGGACGTGCAGCGCCTCGCGCTCGGCCGGCACTTCCCGGTGGCCATCGCCGCCGGTGAACTGCTCGCCCCCAAACCCGACGCGCGCCCCTTCCTGGCGGCACTGGCTCGGCTGGGCACTGCGCCGAGTCGAGCCCTGCACGTTGGCGACTCCTGGCGCGAGGACGTCGAACCGGCGCGCCGGCTGGGCATGCAGGTGGCCTGGATCTCGCCGCACATCGACGAGCTGCCCCTGCCGCCCGGCATCCATCGCCTCGATCATGTGCGCGAACTGCCTGAACTACTGCGCCGGCTGGGCCAGATGGCGCCGGGCTGAGGCGTTCGCTACGCCCCGTCGGAGTCGGCCAGCCAGCCGTCCAGGCGGGCGCAGGCCTCGTCGACACCCTCGCGCTTGAGCGACGAGAACAGCTGGATCGTCACCAGATCCTCCCACTCGCGCAGGCGGTTGCGCACCTGCTGCAGGGCGTTCTTTGCCGCACCGGACTTCAACTTGTCGGCCTTGGTCAGCAGGATATGCACCGGCATGTCCTGGTCGTCGGCCCAGCCCAGCAGCGTCTGGTCGAACTCGGTCAGCGGATGGCGTACGTCCATCACCAACACCAGGCCGCGCAGGGAGCCGCGCCCGTGCAGGTACTCGGCCAGGTGGCGCTGCCACTCGAGCTTGACCGCCTCCGGCACCTTGGCATAGCCGTAACCGGGCAGGTCGACCAAACGGCGGGTCATGTCGTCGCCCAAGGTAAAGAAGTTGATCAGTTGGGTGCGCCCCGGTGTACGCGAAGTGCGTGCCAGCGCCTTCTGCCGGGTCAGGGTATTGATCGCGCTGGACTTCCCGGCGTTGGAACGCCCGGCAAAGGCCACCTCGGCGCCATCGTCCGACGGGCACTGGGCAAGCGTGGGCGCGCTGGTCAGGAAGCGCGCGCTCTGGTAGTTCATTCGGGTCATGGCCTCATACTTCCTGCCGGTGGTAGCGAAGGGGGCACCGTCGGGTTCATGCCCTGCATTTCCGATGCCGGCTTGTTTCGTTATAATGCGGTGTCTTTTTTCTGCGACCGGGGCGCGCTAGTGTAGCATCGTGCTCTTGCCGACAGCGACCGACCCGAGCGGTGCTCCGGCAGCAAAGCAAGGCCGGCCTGGTATCAGCAAGGCTGGGCAGCTCCCGGGAATGCGTACGGTATAATCCATAACGGCATAGTGAATCAGCGATGAGAAAGTTACTGGCAAGCCTGGCAATAACCCTCGGCGCCGTTGGCGTCGCTCACGCCGACCTGGAAGCAGACGCCGACGCTGCCGCTGGTCGCGAAAAAGCCCAAAGCTGTGCGGCCTGCCATGGCCCGAACGGCATCAGCTCCGCGCCCTCCTTCCCGCATATCGCCGGGCAGCAGATGACCTACCTGGCCAAGCAGATCATGGATATTCGCGACGGCGACCGGCTGGTACCGGAGATGGTCGGTCAGGTCGACGACTTCTCCGACCAGGATGCCTGGGACGTGGCCGCCTACTTTGCCCAGCAGGATGCCAACGTCGGCCAGGCCGACCCGGCCGAGGAAGCGCTGATGCGCGGCCAGGAACTCTATCGCGCCGGCGACATGGCCAAGGGCATCCCTGCCTGTGCAGCCTGCCACGGCCCCAGCGGCGCCGGTATCCATACCGCTGTCTATCCGGCCCTTTCCGGCCAGATCCCGCAGTACATCGTTTCCACGCTGCAGGACTTCGCCGCCGGCGAGCGCACCAATGACCCCGGCAACATGATGGGCGACATTGCCGCCAAGATGAGCGATACCGACATGCAGGCCGTGGCCAACTACATCAATGGCCTGCACTGAGCACATCGACGACAGGCAATTGTTGGCCCTCGGCCGGCAATGAAGGCGGCCCTGAGCCGCCTTCTCCGTCTTGGCGCTCGTCATCGACCGGGAACCGTAAGCGGCATCCACGCTCAAAGTGATCGACGCACACGTCAAGCTGGTCCAGCCGCCATATACCGGCGATCTTTCAAGGAGTCCGAGTTCATGTTCAAACCCTTCCGTATCCTTCAGTCAGCCGTCTTGGCCATCGCCGGCCTGGGTCTGGCGCCGCTGGCTACCGCCGACAACCTGGTCGAAGGACAGCATTACGAGAAGCTGCCCGAGCCCATCGAGACCCAAGCCGGGGAGGGCCAGGTCGAGGTGACCGAGGTGTTCTGGTACGGCTGCCCGCACTGCTACAACCTGGAGGAGCCGCTCAACGCCTGGGTCGCCGAGCAGTCCGACGACGTTGCCTTCAACCGCATGCCGGCCACCATGGGCGGCGACTGGAACACGCATGCGGTGATGTTCTACGCGGCCGAGGAGCTGGGCATTCGCGAGGAGGCCCATGCCGACATCTTCCATGCCATCCATGAGGAAGGGCAGCGACTCAACAACGCCGATAGCATCGCCCGCTTCCTCAGCCAGTACGACGTCAGCGAGGAGGAGGTACGCCAGGCGCTGGACGCCTTCGGTGTCAAGTCGCAGGTCAACAAGGCCCATGCGCGCATGCGCACCATGCGCCTGATGGGGGTGCCCGCCTTGGTCGTCGACGGCCGCTACCTGGTGACGCCGAGCAGCGCCGGCAGCCTCGAGAACATGCCGCAGGTGGCCGGCGCGCTGGTCGAACGTGTGCGCCAGGAGCGCGAAGACTGATCGTGTCCGTCGAGCATTCGCATCTGGTCGACGCCAGGACCCCCACCCTGGAAGGCGGGCACCTCAAGCTGCTCACCTTCAACATGCAGGTAGGCATCCAGACGTCGGCCTATCATCACTACGTGACCCGCAGTTGGCAGCACCTGCTGCCGCATCCCCAGCGGGTGCGTCGGCTGGACATGGTCAGCAACGTGCTGAGCCGGTTCGATATCGTCGGCCTGCAGGAGGTCGACGGTGGCAGCTTTCGCTCCAGCCACGTCAACCAGATCGAGTACCTGGCCACGCGCGGCGGTTTTCCGCATCACTACCAACAGCTCAACCGCAACCTGGGACGCTTCGCCCAGCACAGCAACGGGCTGTTGTCGCGCCTCGTTCCGACCCAGGTCGAAGAGCATCGCCTGCCCGGTACCCTGCCCGGGCGCGGCGCCATCCATGCCCGCTATGGCGACGGCCCTGACGCACTGCACCTGTTCGTCGCCCACCTGGCGCTGAGCCACCGGGGCCGGGTGCGCCAGCTCGACTACCTGAGCGAGATCATCCAACCGCTGCAGCACGTCGTCGTCATGGGCGATCTCAACTGCACGCCGGACCAGCTGCATACCCACACGCGCTTCTGCGCCTCGCTGCCGCTGCATCCGGTACGGCCGTTGCTCAGCTACCCCTCCTGGCAGCCACGGCGCGCGCTGGATCACATCCTTATCTCCAGTTCGCTCAAGGCCCGGGACGTACGCGTTCTCGATCACTTGTTCTCCGATCATCTGCCCATCGCCGTCGACGTGGCATTGCCGTCCCGCTGCCTGGAGATACTCCAGGGGTTGCACCGACGCCAGAGCCGCTGATTCCGTCGTCGCAACGCCCAGCCCCGATTTTCAGCGTTGAGGCGTGGGGATGACGCCCGCCGCGTAATCGGCGATGATGCGTTCCCTGAATTGCTTCGACACGAGACCCCACCATGCAAACCGCGAACCGTGATCCGGTCCTGCTCGCATGGCTCGACGGCTTTACCGAGGTCGTGGGCCGCTCCATCGCCTGGCTGGTGATCCTCATGATGGCGGTACAGTTCGCCATCGTGGTGATGCGCTACGTCTTCAGCCTGCACAGTGTTGTCATGCAGGAGTCGGTCATGTACATGCACGCCACGGTGTTCATGCTCGGGGCCGCCTGGACGCTGCGCCACGACGGGCATGTCCGCGTCGACATCTTCTACCGCAAGCTCTCCGCCCGCGGTCGCGCCTGGATCGATCTGCTGGGCACGCTGTTGCTGCTGTTTCCGGTAACGCTGTTCATCGCCATCTCGAGCTTCGGCTATGTGAGCAGCAGCTGGGCGATTCTCGAGCGCTCATCGGACGGCGGCATCCCCGGCGTCTTCCTGCTCAAGTCGCTGATCCTGGTCATGATGGCGCTGCTGCTGCTGCAGGGTGTGGCGCAGGTGATCCGCCAGGTGCTGATTCTGCGCGGCAAGGCGCCGGGCAACACTCCCGACCACGACGAGGTGGTCTGACGTGGAAGCCTTGTTCGAGTTCATGCCGCTGTTCCTGTTCTTCACCGTTTGCGCGGTGCTGATGCTGGGTTATCCGGTCGCCCTGGCGCTGGCCGGCACCGCCCTGATCTTCGCCGGCCTCGGCCACCTGCTCGTGCAGATGGGCATGCCGGTTCCCTTTGAGGCGAGCATGCTGGGTGCCATGCCCAATCGCCTCTACGGCATCATGACCAACCAGACGCTGCTGGCCGTGCCGCTGTTCGTGCTGATGGGCGTGCTGCTGGAGAAATCGCGCGTCGCCGAGACGCTGCTCGATGCCATGGCGATGCTGTTCGGCTCGCTGCGTGGGGGGCTTGGCATCTCGGTGATTCTGGTCGGCATGCTGCTGGCCGCCTCTACCGGCATCGTCGGCGCCACGGTGGTCACCATGGGTCTGCTGTCGCTGCCGACGATGCTCAAACGTGGCTACTCGCCTGCGCTTGCCACCGGCACCATCTGCGCCACCGGCACGCTGGGTCAAATCATCCCGCCGTCCATCGCCCTGGTGCTGTTGGGCGACGTGCTGTCTAACGCCTACCAGCGCGCCCAGCTTGCCATGGGCGTGTGGAGCCCCAAGACGGTATCGGTAGGCGGCCTGTTCGTCGGCGCCCTGATACCGGGCCTGCTGCTGGTGGTGGCCTACGTCCTCTACCTGCTGGCCGTGGCCTGGTGGAAGCCGAAAAGCGCACCGCCCGCCGACCGCGAAGCGCTCAAGCAGGAGCTTGGCCATACCGGCACTATCATGCCACTGCTGATCAAGGGGCTGCTGCCCCCCGTGCTGCTGATCGTCGCCGTGCTGGGCTCGATCCTCGGCGGCTTCGCCACGCCTACCGAAGCCTCGGCGGTGGGTGCCATGGGTGCGTTGCTGCTGGCGCTGGCCAACCGCCGGCTGAACCTGGCGATGCTGCGCGAGGTGGTCCATACCACGGCCAAGGTCACCAGCATGGTGTTCCTGATCCTGATCGGCGCCACGCTGTTCTCGCTGGTATTTCGCGCCTACGGCGGCGAGGAGCTGGTCACGCATCTGTTCGAATCGCTGCCCGGAGGCGTGGTGGGTGCCACTCTGGTGGTGATGCTGGTGATCTTCCTGCTCGGCTTCATTCTCGACTTCATCGAGATCACCTTCGTGGTGGTGCCGATCGTCGGGCCGGTACTGCTGATGATGGGCCTCGATCCGATCTGGCTGGGCATCATGATCGCGGTAAACCTGCAGACCTCGTTCCTGACCCCACCGTTCGGCTTCGCGCTGTTCTATCTGCGTGGGGTGACACCGGAGACGGTGCCGACCTCGGCCATCTATCGCGGCGTGATTCCATTCATCGTTCTGCAGCTTTGCATGCTGGTGGCATTGGCGCTGTTCCCGGGGCTGGCCACCTGGCTGCCGTCGCTGCTGTAACGGCAAGCGCTGCCAGAGTCTACGGCCAACCGGCCTACTGACAGAGGGGAGCCAGCCACGCCTGGGCCAGATACAACACCAGGGCGTAGCGCGCTCCCTTGGCCAGACCGATCAGCAGGGCGGCCCGCCACCAGGGCAGGCGAAAGATGCCGGCGAGCACGGTGAGCGGGTCGCCGACCAGTGGTGCCCAGGACAGCAGCAAGCTCCACTCGCCGAAGCGAACGTACCAGCGCTCGGCCCGGGCCAGGCCTTGGGGGGAGGCGGGAAACCAGCGCCGGTCCTCGAAGTGACGTGCATAGCGCCCCAGCCAGACGTTGACCAGACTACCCAGGGTATTGCCTGCGGTGGCCACCAGCCATATTGCCAGCGGCGGCTGACCCAGGCACCACTGGCGCGCCAGCCAGACTTCCGAGCCGCCCGGCAGCAGCGTGGCGCTGATGAAGGCCACCAGGAACAGACTCAGCATTCAGCGCCTCCATACACTTATTTGCAGGACGAGACGCCATGATGGACGACCGCCCCATCCCCAACGTTCTCACCATCGCCGGCTCAGACCCCAGCGGCGGGGCCGGCATCCAGGCCGACCTCAAGGCTTTCTCGGCGCTGGGCGCCTATGGTACCAGCGTCATCACCGCACTGACCGCGCAGAACACCTGCGGCGTCCGCGGCGTGCACCCGGTGCCGGTAGAGTTCATCCGCCTGCAGCTCGATACCCTGCTCGACGATGTGACGATCGATGCGGTGAAGATCGGCATGGTAGCCAGCCGCGAAGTGGCCGAGACCATCCGCGATGCCCTGCAGTCGCGCCGCCCCCGCTGGATCGTGCTCGACCCGGTGATGGTGGCCAAGAGCGGCGACATCCTGGTCGACGATGCCGGCATTGCCGCGGTACGCGAAGTCCTGGTGCCGCTCGCCGACCTGATCACGCCCAACCTGCCCGAGGCGGCGGTACTGTTGACGACTCCTGCAGCGACCAGCCGCGACGAGATGCTGACCATGGCGCCAGGGCTGGCGGCGCTGGGGGCCGGGTCGGTGCTGCTCAAGGGCGGACATCTGAATGACGAGAGCTGCCCCGATCTGCTGGTCGAGAGCGGCCAGGCGACATGGCTCGCAGGTGCCCGAATCGCGACTTCGAATCTCCACGGTACCGGCTGCTCGCTCTCCTCGGCCATTGCCGCCCGCCTGGCGCAGGGCGATACATTGCCGCAGGCGGTCGCCGCGGCCAAGCAGTGGCTCGAGGCGGCATTGGTCGAGAGCCGGCGGCTCGATGTCGGCCAAGGGCACGGCCCGGTGCATCATTTCCACCGCTGGTGGTAGCAAAACGGCGCTTGCGCCTTTTCCGGGCGCCGCCCATGCTGAAGTCTGTCCTGCCGGCTCATCCGTGACGGAGAGACTTAGATGACTCAGACCCTGCTGTTTGCCTGCGACCTCTCGGCCGAGAATCGCGCCGCCTTTGCTCGGGCCATTCGCCTGGCCACCGAGAGCGGTGCGCGCCTGGACGTCATCCACGTGCTCGACCCCTACCTGCCCCGACGGGCGCTGCGTGATCTGGAAGCGGCGGTAGTGGCCGACATGCAGGCCATCCTGACGGATGTGCGCGAGGACTACGCATTGCCTGAGCCGAGCGTGATGCTGCAGACGGTAGCCGGCGCCACCTATGCCGAGATCATCCGTGAGGCGCACGACCGCGAAGTGGACATGATCGTACTGGGCTCCCATCGCAAGCGCGGCCAACCCGACCTGGTGGCCGGCACTACCCTGGCGCGAGTACTGCGCAGCGCGCCCTGCCCGGTGCTATCGGTCTCCCAACCGGCCAACCGCGACTGGCAGGAGATTCTGGTGCCGGTGGACTTCTCGCTGGCCAGCCGCAACACCCTGCGCGAGGCGCTCAAACGCTTTCCCGAAGCGCGCCTGACCCTGCTGCACGCCTGGGATATTCCCGGCGAGCGCGAGTTGGGCTCCGATAGTGACTACGCCCGCTGGCGCGACCGCGAGGTCGAGCGTCTGCGCTGCCAGCTCGAGCGTGAGACCGACCAACTGATGGGAGAGCTCGACAGCGTGCCTGAGGTCGAACTGGTGCTCGAGCAGGGCGAACCGCTCGAGGTACTGCTGACCCAGCTGCGACGCCAGACGCCCGACCTGCTGGCACTGAGCAGCCGCGGCCAGTTGGGTCGCCATAGCCATATCACCGAGGCGCTGCTCTCCGAACCGCACTGTGACATTATGTTGTGCCGCGCCTGGTAACACCCTCTTCTGGGCGTGATACGCTTTCGGCGAACTCATAGCCAGAAAGGAAAGCTCGCCGCATGAAGGCCCTGATACAGCGCGTGCGTCGCGCCAGCGTAACGGTGGATGAACGAGTGGTGGGCGCCATCGATCAAGGCCTGCTGGCGCTGGTGGGGGTGGAGAAGGGCGACGACGAGGCCGCCGCCCAGCGCCTGTTGCGCAAGCTGCTGCATTATCGGGTGTTCAGCGACGAGGCGGGCAAGATGAACCTCGACCTGCAGCAGGTCGAGGGCGGCCTGTTACTGGTCTCGCAGTTCACCCTGGCCGCCGATACCCGCAAGGGGCTGCGCCCGAGCTTTTCCAGCGCCGCGCCGCCGACCGAGGGCGAGCGGCTGTTCCATTACCTGCTCGAACATGCCCGGATCGCCTGGCCCCGGGTCGAGAGCGGCGAGTTCGCCGCCAATATGCAGGTCGAGTTGGTCAACGACGGCCCGGTAACGTTTCTGCTGGAGAGCTGAGAGGGAAGAGAGAAGAGGGAAGTGAGAAGAGAGAAGAGGGAAGACGATCTTTAGCTCTAGCTTTTCATCTTCAAGGCGCGGAGCGCCGGTCTTCCCTCTTCGAGCGGCGTAGCCGCGTCTTATGTCTCCGAACGAAGCTCGGCTTCCTCCATCGCCTCTAGCTCCTCTTCGGCGGCCAGCCATTCGGCTTCCAGCGCTTCCAGCCGCGACTTCAGCTCGCCCTGGCGGGCCAGCCGCTCGGTGAGTTCGGCCTTGCGCGAGGGGTCGGTGTAGAGTTCGGCATCGCCCAGCGCCTCTTCCACCGCGGCGAGTTCGCCCTGCACCCTTTCCATGGCCTGCTCGGCTCGGTCGCGCGCCTTCTTCAGCGGACGCAGCTTCTCGCGCAGCTCGGCGGCGGCGCGGCGACTCGCCTTGCGGTCCTCCTTGGGCGCGGTGCTCTCCGCCTGGCGCTCGGCCTTGTCGGCCCGCGCCTCGCGGCGCTCACCTTCCAGCCGCGCCTTGAGCCAGGCGCGATAGTCCTCCAGGTCGCCATCGAAGGGTTCTACGCGGTGGTCGGCCACCTTCCAGAACTCGTCCACCGTAGCGCGCAGCAGGTGGCGATCGTGGGAAACCAGGATCACCGTGCCCTCGAAACTCGCCAGCGCCTCGGTAAGCGCCTCGCGCATCTCCAGGTCGAGATGGTTGGTGGGCTCGTCGAGCAGCAGCAGGTTGGGTTTGCGCCACGCTACCAAGGCCAGCGCCAGGCGCGCCTTCTCTCCGCCGGAGAAGCGCCCCACCTCGCCGAAGGCGTCGTCGCCCTGAAAGCCGAAACCACCGAGGAAGGTACGGATCGCCTGGTCGCTGGCGGTGGGGGAAAGCCGCTGCACATGCATGAACGGCGTGGCTGTCAGGTCGAGTCCCTCGAGCTGGTGCTGGGCAAAGTAGCCCACGGCGAGGTGCTCGCCCGGGATGCGCTTGCCTGCCAGCAACGGCAGCTCGCCGGTCAGCGACTTGATCAAGGTCGACTTGCCTGCCCCGTTGGGTCCCAGCAGGCCGATCCGCTGGCCCGGCAGCAGGGTGAGTTTCACCTCGTCCAGCTGAGTGGTCTCCTGGCCTTCGCTATCGCGATAGCCGAGCCGGGCCCGGTCGAGCACCAGCAAAGGGTGCGAGGTCTTGTCCGAGGCGGGAATGGTGAAGTGGAACGGTGAGTCGGCATGGGCCACGGCGATGTCGCCCATGCGCTCGAGCATCTTCAGCCGGCTCTGGGCCTGACGCGCCTTGGTTGCCTTGTAGCGGAAGCGCGCCACGAACTGCTCGATCTCCTCGCGGCGCGCCTGTTGCTTGGCGGCCTCGGCCTGCTGCAGGGCCAGCTTCTCGGCGCGGGTGCGCTCGAAAGTGGAATAGTTGCCGCGGTAGAGCACCAGCCGACGCCGATCGAAGTGGACGATGTGATCGCACACTGCGTCGAGGAAGTCGCGGTCGTGGGAAATCAGCAGCAGGGTGCCGGGATAGCGCATCAACCACTGCTCGAGCCATAGCAGGGCGTCGAGGTCGAGGTGGTTGGTCGGTTCGTCGAGCAGCAGCAGGTCAGAGGGCATGAACAGCGTACGCGCCAGGTTGGCGCGCATGCGCCAACCGCCGGAAAAGGCCGACAGCGGTCGCTCGAGGTCGGCCTGGGTGAAGCCCAGCCCGATCAGCAGCTGGGCGGCGCGGGCCGGGGCACTGTAGCCGTCCAGTGCCTCGATGACACCGTGCAACTCGGCCTCCCGGTGGGCATCGCCTCGCTCGCGCGCCGCCTCCAGCGCGGCCTGGGTCTGACGCAGCTCGTGGTCGCCATCAAGTACATAATCGACGATGGGGCGGTCGAGCGCATCGACCTCCTGGGCCATATGGGCGATGCGCTGACCGCCGCTCATCTCGATATCGCCGCGGTCGGGCGCGAGTGTGCCCAACAAGAGACCGAACAGGCTGGACTTGCCGGCGCCGTTGGGACCGACGATGCCCGCCTTGTGGCCGGCGTGCAGGGTCAGCTCGGCGTCTTCGAGCAGGGTCTGGGTGCCGCGTTGCAGGGCAACCTGGCGCAGTGCAATCATGCAGGCTCCAACTGGCAATACAGGGGTACGGTCGCCGTCTGCCGCTCGCTACCGAGACAGTCGCCGACGACAGCCGGATCATGAGTGACGATTCTACCGCAACCACCGCCGCTCTGCGGGCTGACCTTGGCGCCCACCCACTGTGGGATTTCGCCCTGGACTTCTATACCCGCCCCGGCGTGGAGGCCGCCTGCCTGCTGCTGCAGGACGAGGCGGGCGTCGACGTGTGCGAGCTGTTGTGGCACTGCTGGCTCTATCGACACCGCCTGACCTTGATACGGGAACCTTCCGGCCTCGCGGCCATTCGCCGCTGGCAGGGGGAGGTGACGCTGCCGCTGCGCAGCCTGCGCCGTCGCCTCAAGGCCGAAGCCGCCCATAGCACCGGCATTGCCGAGGTGCGTCGCAGGATCCAGCAGGCCGAACTGGCTGCCGAACGTGAAACCCTGGAGCGCCTCCAGCATCTCGCCGAACGGGCCGAAGAGTTGACGCCGCTACCCGCTGCTGCATCAAGCCTCGAAATTTCTCTGGCAAGTCGCTGGAAATTACAGAAAAAAGCGCAACTTTTGGCAGTACAAACCCTTAAATACCGCCTTGACCCTCTGTAGGGGGCACGCTAGCCTGAAAAAAGCTGTGTGGCCTTTTATGGCTACCGACGCCTGTTGATGTTGCTTTTTTTCACGGGCCCAATCTGCGAGGAGAACATAATAATGAAGGCAACCAAGCTGTTGACCACTGCCAGTATCGGCGCAATGCTGCTCGGCATGTCGGCTGCCGCTCATTCCGCTGAATGGCGTTATGCGCATGAGGAATTCGAGGGTGACGTTCAGGATGTCTTTGCCGTCGCCTTCAAGGAGCATATCGAGGAAAACTCCGACCATACCGTACAGGTTTATCGCTTCGGCGAGCTGGGTGAGTCCGACGACATCATGGAGCAGACCCAGGCCGGCATCCTGCAGTTCGTCAACCAGTCACCCGGCTTCACCGGTGCCCTGATTCCCGAAGCACAGATCTTCTTCATCCCCTACCTGCTGCCTACCGACGAAGAAACCGTTCTCGAATTCTTCGACGAGAGCAAGGCCATCAACGAAACGTTCCCGGAACTCTACGCCGAGCAGGGCCTCGAGCTGCTCAAGATGTATCCAGAAGGCGAGATGGTCGTCACCGTGGACGAGCCGATCCGCACCCCGGATGACCTGCGCGGCAAGAACATCCGCACCATGACCAACCCGCTGCTCTCGGAGACCTATCGGGCCTTCGGCGCCACCCCGACCCCGCTGCCCTGGGGTGAGGTGTACGGCGGCCTGCAGACCGGCATCATCCAGGGTCAGGAGAACCCGATCTTCTGGATCGAATCCGGCGGCCTCTACGAGGTGTCTCCGCACCTGGTCTTCACCGGTCATGGCTGGTTCACCACCGCGATGATGGCCAACAAGGACTTCTTCGATGGCCTGCCCGAGGAGGACCAGGAGCTGATCCGCGAAGCCTCCGAGGCGGCCTACGACCATACCATCGAGCATATCCAGGGCTTGGCCGAGGAGTCGCTCGAGAAGATCCAGGAAGCCTCCGACGAGGTCACCGTGACGCGTCTCGACGAGGACGAGATCCAGGCCTTCCGCGAGCGTGCACCTCAGGTCGAGGAGCGTTTCATCGAGATGACCGGCGAGCGCGGCCAGGAGCTGCTCGAGCAGTTCAAGGCCGACCTGGAAGCCGTGTCAGGCGAGTAACCCCGCAGGCACGGGCAACTTGCCGTGAAACGCATGAAGGGGTAGCCGGTCGGCTGCCCCTTCGTGTTTCCGGCCAGCGCGTTTGCCCGGCCAATCAGCGTTGAAGCCGGCGCGCTCTTGCCGGACTCATGTTGTTACCCTTTGGCGAGGGAAAACACGCTTAACTATCTTGCAGGGAGCCCTTGCAGGGAAGTCCTCCAGGAGACCGGTCGCATGACAGAAGAAGATTCGGAAAAGAACTACCGCTCCACGCTCCCCGGCCCGCTTGGCATGATCGACACCTGGATCAGCCGCGCCGAGTCGGCCATTCTGGCGCTGGGCGTGATCCTGATGGCGGTGAACACCGTGGCCAACGTGGTCAGCCGCTTCGCCCTGGGCGAAAGCCTTCACTTCTCCGAGGAGATCAACCGCATCCTGATCGTGCTGATCACGTTCGCCGGGCTCGGCTATGCCGCCCGCCATGGCCGCCATATTCGCATGTCGGCGATCTATGATGCCCTGCCCACTGGCGGCCGGCGCGCCCTGATGGTCGCTATCTGCCTGTTCACCTCGCTGGTGATGTTCGTGCTCTGCTACTTCTCGATCGGCTATATCGAGACCCTGTATGGTCGTGGCCGCGTGCTGCCTTCGCTGAGCATTCCGATCTGGATCATCTACCTCTGGGTACCCGTCGGCTTCACCATTACCGGCATCCAGTACCTGCTTACCGCCATCAAGAATCTCACCTCCCGTGACGTTTATCTGTCGACCCATGTGGTCGATGGCTACAAGGATACCGAAACGGAAGTCTGACGCAGGGCACGAGGAACCATCACCATGACAACTATCATAGTTTCCATCATGATCGTGCTCCTGCTACTGGGGTTTCCGATGATGATCCCGCTGGCGACGGCTGCCTTCGTCGGCTTCTTCATGACCTTCGGCGGTCTCGGGCAGATGGAAACCCTCATCCAGCAGATGATGGGGGGCATTCGCCCAACCGCGCTGATTGCCGTGCCGATGTTCATCTTGGCCGCCGACATCATGACCCGGGGTCAGTCGGCCGGGCGCCTGATCGATATGGTCATGAGCTTCGTCGGCCACGTGAAGGGCGGGCTCGCCGTCAGCACCGCCGCCTCCTGCACTCTGTTCGGCGCCGTCTCGGGCTCGACCCAGGCCACCGTGGTGGCGGTGGGCTCGCCGCTGCGGCCGCGCATGCTCAAGGCCGGCTACTCGGACTCCTTCACCCTGGCGCTGATCATCAACTCCAGCGACATCGCCTTCCTGATACCGCCCAGCATCGGCATGATCATCTACGGGGTCATCTCGGGCACTTCGATCGGTGAGCTGTTCATCGCCGGTATCGGACCGGGGCTGTTGATACTGGCCATGTTCTCCGTCTACTGCATCGCGTACGCCATCCTCAACCATGTGCCCACCGAGCCCAAGTCGAGCTGGCGGGAGCGTGCCCTGGCGGTGCGCGACGCACTATGGCCGCTGGGCTTCCCGGTACTGATCGTGGGCGGGATCTATGGCGGCATCTTCAGCCCCACCGAGGCCGCCGCAGCCTGTGTCCTGTATGCCGTGCTGCTCGAGTTCGTGATCTTCCGTTCGCTGAAGCTGCCGGACATGTACACCATCGCCAAGTCCACCGGCCTGATCACCGCAGTGGTGTTCATCCTGGTGGCGGTCGGCAACGGCTTCTCCTGGATCATCTCCTTCGCCCAGATCCCGCAAACGCTGCTCGGGGCGTTCGGCATCAACGAGGCGGGGCCGGTCGGTGTGCTGATAGCCATTTCAGTGGCCTTCTTCATCGCTTGCATGTTCGTCGACCCGATCGTGGTGATTCTGGTGCTCACGCCGATCTTCGCCCCGGCGATCGCCGCCTCGGGCCTCGACCCGGTGCTGGTGGGCGTGCTGATCACGCTGCAGGTGGCGATCGGCTCGGCGACGCCCCCCTTCGGCTGCGACATCTTCACCGCCATCGCGATCTTCAAGCGACCCTATTGGGAGGTAATACGCGGCACACCGCCCTTCGTGTTCATGCTGATTCTGGCAGCGGCGCTGATCATCATGTTCCCGCAGATCGCCCTGTTCCTGCGCGACCTGGCCTTCCGCTAGCGGACCGCCCCGATGCTGAGGAGACGCTGAAATGTTCAATCGCATACTGGTACCGGTGGACGGTTCGAAGGGAGCCCTCAAGGCACTGCAGAAGGCCGTTGGCCTGCATCTGCTCACCGGAGCCGAGCTCTACGTGCTATGCGTGTTCAAGCACCATAGCCTGCTGGAGGCATCGCTCTCCATGGTGCGCCCCGCGAGGCTCGACATTCCCGACGATGCCTTGAAGGAGTACGCCACCGAGGTGGCCGTGCACGCCAAGAGCGAAGCAGCCGAATTGGGTGCCGACCCGGCCCGGCTGCGCGCCTTCGTCAAGGGCGGGCGCCCTTCGCGCACTATCGTGCGCTTTGCACGCAAGCGGGAGTGCGACCTGATCGTGATCGGAGCCCAGGGCACCAATGGCGAGAAGAGCCTGCTGTTGGGCAGCGTGGCTCAGCGTGTGGCGGGCTCCGCCCACTGCCCCACCCTGGTGGTGTGAGCCCGCCGGAGCCGGTACCGTTCGCCAAGTGCGGAACCGGCCCCGCCCTGATAGAGTCCGAATACTGTTGCACGCCGCTCAACGACTAATCGATAGGACTCTGCATGAAGAAATTGCTGACTTCCGCCTCCATGATTGCATTGGTGGCCGCGACGCCGTTCGCTCTGGCGGCGCCGGAGACCGAGGATGAACGTCTCAGCTACAGCCTGGGTGTCGCCTACGGCCAGAGCATTGCTCAGGAATACCCCGAACTCGACATCGAAGCCTTCACCGACGCCATCCGTGACCTCATCGAGGGTAACGATCTGGCCATGGAAGCGGATGAAATGGCCGAGACGCTGAGCCAGTTCCAGCAGGACGCGCTGGCCGCACGCCAGGCCGAAGCCGAAGAAATGGCCGAGCAGAACCTCTCCAAAGGAAAGGCATTCCTGGAAGAGAACGCCGAGCGTGAAGAGGTCACCACCACCGATTCGGGCTTGCAGTACGAAGTGCTGGAAAGCGGCGACGGCGAGAGCCCCGGACCGAGCTCCCACGTGGAAGTGCACTACGAGGGTACCCTGGTCGACGGTACGGTGTTCGACAGCTCCTTCGACCGAGGCCAGCCACTCAGCTTCCGGGTGGACCAGGTGATCGAGGGCTGGCAGGAAGCGCTGCAGCTGATGAGCGTGGGCGATACCTGGATGCTCTTCGTCCCCCCGGAACTTGGCTATGGCGCCCAGGGCCAGGGTCCCATCGGCCCCAACGAGACGCTGATCTTCCGCGTCGAGCTGCTCGATGTCGTGGAATGACACCAGCCGAGTGAAAGCCTGCATCGTAATGGTCACCGGGCTGTTGCTGGCGTCTGCCGCAAGCGGCGAAGAGCGGCTGCCCGAGCTGCCCCGGCTCGCCATCGCCCCTGACGATACCAGCGTGATCGGCGTCTCCTCGGGAGGCTACATGGCCACGCAGCTGGCCGTCGCCTGGCCCGAGCGGTTCCAAGGGCTGGCCGTGCTCGCCGCCGGCCCTTGGAGCTGCGCCCTGGGCGGCCTGGGCAAGGCGCTCGGCCAGTGCATGTCGCTACGCCGGGGTAGCCCCGATCTCGACGCCCTGAGCGCACGCCTGCGCGACTATCAGGCACGCGATCTGGTGGGCGAGGCCGAGGCCATCGGCCAACTGCGCGTCTTCGTCTGGCATGGTGAAGCGGATAGCGTGGTCGATCCCTCTCTCGGCATGGCGCTGGCCGAACAGATGACCGGCTGGCTGACGGCCCCCGAGGAGCAGTTGAGGGTGGTCGAGTCGCCTGGTATCGGCCATGGCTGGCCCATCGAAGCCGATGGGCAGACCCCGCCCAGCCAGTTGGCCCAGTGTCGTAGCGGTGGCGGCACTCACATGCTGGCCTGTGGCATGGACATTGCCGGCCAGGCATTGAGCTGGCTGCACGGCGCGCTGGAGCCCCCCGTCGAGGCGTCATCAGCCCAATTGTTGCGCTTCGACCAGGCCCCCTTCGACGCCCGCGGCCTGGGCGATGCCGGCTACGTGCTGATTCCGGATGACTGCAAGGCGGGAGGCTGCAGCCTGACGCTGGCGCTGCATGGCTGCGGGATGACCGAGGAGCAGATCGACGAGGCCTTCGTACGCTACAGCGGCCTCAACGAATGGGCGGTTGCCAATCGCCGTGTCGTGCTCTATCCCCAGGCCAGTTCCAGCCTCGGCAATCCTCAGGGCTGCTGGGACTGGTGGGGCTTTGCCGAAAGCACTTGGCAACTCGACCCGCTACATGACACCCGGCAAGGCACCCAGGTCAAGGCGCTGATGGCCATGATCGAGCGGCTCGAGGAAGCCCCCGAAGAGTAGATTTCGGGCGCCTGATGGACGGAAGACGGCGCGTCGATGCGCTACCCGCCGAGTTCTTGCTCCAGCGCCGCACGTAGCTGGTGCGGCGTCGGCGAGTAGAGCACCCGCTGCAGGATCGAGCCGTTGCGGTCGACCAGAAAGAGCGAGGAGCTGTGGTCGATGGTGTACTCCATCGCCGAATCGGGCGTTTCCACCCGGCGCCACATGACGCCATAGCGCCCAGCCAGCTCTTCGAGCTGCTCCTGGCTGCCGGTGGTGCCGATGAAGTCGTCGCCGAAATAGGCCACGTACTCGCCGAGGCGCTCCAGCGTGTCGCGTTCGGGGTCCAGCGAAACCAGCACCGGGACCACACGGCGCCGCTGCTCCTCATCCAACCCCTGCATTACCTGACGCATCACCGCCATGTTCATTGGGCATACATCCGGGCAGTAGGTGTAACCGAAGAACAGCACGGCCAGTTGATCGTCCTCGAGCTGGGTCAGCGAGAAATCGCCTTGGGTCGAGGGCAGCTCTACCGGCCCGCCCCGCGGGTTGCCGTCATCGTCCTGCTGGAACTGCTGGTAGCCGAACAATCCACCGAGAACCACCACGGCGAGCAGTGCGCTCAATACCCAGACATATTGCCGCTTCATGGCAAACTTCGCTCCACTGTGAAATCGAATCGGCTTCCCAGCCGGCCGTCAGGCGTTTCCACCACGACCTGCGCCTGCCAGGGCATGACCGAATCGGTGCAGATCGGCACCTGGCCAATCCCCTCGAAACGACCATCATCCTGCTCGCTCAGGGGAAAGCGATGCAAGCCCATATCCATGTCGCGACCGATGAAGTCGACGCTGGCCGACTGCACCTCGACGCCATCCACGCGCACCGTCAGCGGCAGCAGCTCCAGCGCGTGGATATCTCCGGGAACGTTGACGCTCAGGGCCAGCGTGCGCCCTTCGCCAAGGCTGGCACTGCATGCGCCCCGATGAAGGTCACAGGGCAGCGTGGCAAGATGCCAGTCGATGTCGGACTCGCCGCGCAGCAGATGTGCTGCCAGATACCACAGCGCCACGCAGAGGGTCAGCAGCGTTGCGAGCATCATCAGGCGCAATCTCGGGAAGCGGGATTCGCCAGGCTCGGGCAGGGAGGGTGAGGTCATGGCAGCAAAAGCAGCACTTTAACGGATGGAGCGGGTAAGCTTAACAGCATTTGCTTCACGGCCTGGCGTGTACCGTTGTCGCAGGGTTTAACGCTCAATCAATGGCCAACAGCCTCAAGGAAACCGATATGCAAGGCGTCGCCGATGCTTTGGGCCCGCTGTTCCTGCTGATACTGCTCGGCGCCGCGCTGGGGCGGCTGCGCCAGCCGAACGGCGAGTTCTGGGCCCAGCTCGAGAAAGTCATCTACTTCCTGCTCTTCCCCGCCATGCTGGTCGCCACCCTGGCGACCGCCAACGTGGGCGAGGTGCCCGTGGTTCGTCTGGCACTCGCCCTGCTCGGCGGCATGCTGGCCTTTTCCGCCTTGCTCTGGGTCTTCCAGCGTCGCCTGAGCCTCCAGCCCGCCGCCTTTACCTCGGTGTTCCAAGGGGCGCTGCGTTTCAATACCTATGTAGGGGTCGCCGGCGCCGCCGCGCTGCATGGCTCGTCCGGTGCCACGGTGGCAGCGGTTGCCGTGGCGCTGATGGTCCCGGTGGTCAACGTACTGTGCGTGGCCAGCTTCATCGCCGCCGGCACACTCGGCCCTTCCAGCCTGGGCAAGAGCCTGGCCGCGCTGGTACGCAACCCGCTGATCATTGCCTGCCTGGTCGGTATCGGCCTCAACCTCTCCGGCATCGGCCTGCCCGGCTGGAGCGGGGCGACCGTGGAGCTACTCGGGCGAGCCGCCCTGCCGCTGGGCCTGGTCGCGGTGGGCGTTGCGCTGCGCCCTCAGGCGCTGCTGCGAGTCGACCGCGGCGTATGGGCGGCGAATCTGGTCAAGCTGGTACTGATGCCCGCCCTGGTACTCGGAGTGGCTCTGCTGCTGGGGCTGGACGCCATCAGCCGCGACGTGGCGCTGCTGTTCGCCGCCCTGCCGACCGCCACTTCGGCCTATATCCTGGCGCGCCAATTGGGCGGCGATGCCGAGCTGATGGCCGCCCTGATTACGGGCCAGACGCTGCTCGCCATGCTCACGCTTCCCGTGTGGCTGCACCTGGCCGGAAGCTGAAATAAAAAACATTCGCATTCGTGTTGACAGCGATAATGAGAATGGATTACATTGAAGACGTGGTGTTGATGAGGCATCACGACCATTAGGGGAACCGCCAGTTTCCCGCTATGGTTTCTCCCCCTCATTGCTAGTCACGGTCTTGCCTGCGCCTCCTATGGAGGCGCTTTTTTTGCCCTGCAGGTTCGGCCCCCTCATTGCTGCTTTCTCTTATCTCTCAACTCAAGACGATATGGCACCACGCCAGGGCCCACGCCCGCGCAAGCGCTCGCGCAGCAGCTCGGCCAGGGCCTCCGCGGCTGGGCGCGAGCCCGGCTCGATGAGCCGGGCGAAGTGCAGCCGCGCCTCGCAGCGGCCGAGAGCAGGCAATCCCTCGGCCTCGCCCAGCTCGCGCATGGCCGGGGTCAGGCGTTCGCGATCGAGTACGCTGACCGCCAGGCCTCGCTCCACCGCGCGCTCGATGGCGTGGATGCTGGTACTGGTAAATACCGCGTGCCAGGGCCTGCCCAGCCGCTCCAGCGCCTCGGTCGCCAACGCCCGGTAGGGGCAGTCGACCTCGTGCAGGGCCAGCGGCAGGCTGGCCCGCTCGGTCAGGTTGGCGGCCCGCGGCGCGGCCCACACCGGCGTGGTGCGCCACAGCGATTCACCGCCGGAGATCGGAATAGGGCGGTCCAACAACACCGCCAGGTCCAGCCGCGAGCGCCCCAACTGGCGCGCCAATTCCCCGCTGGTGGTTGTCACTGCCTGCAACAATACCTCGGGATGGCGCGAGGTGAACTCGGGCAGCACGTCGCCGAGTAGCTCCCGGGCATAGTCCTCGGGCAGGCCGAAGCGCACCTTGCCCCTCAGCCCCCGCCCGGCGTAGCGGGCGACGATCCCGTCATGCATGCGCAGCAGTTCACGCGCCTCCTGCAACAACGCCTCCCCCGTGGCGGTCGGCACGACCCCGCGCGGGCCGCGCTCCAGCAACCGGGCATCGAGCAGCGTTTCCAGCCGCTTGATCTGCATGCTGATGGCGCTGACGGTACGGTGCCGCTGCTCGGCCGCCGCCGCCAGTGAACCGAGCTGTGCTGCCGCCAGAAAGCTGCGCAGGAGTTCGAGATCTAGCGTCGCCGTTGAGACTTCAGCCATGTTGAACTCTGCCTGCAAGGAATATCGCTTCATTGAAGCCGTAATAACCGTCAAGCTCAAGCCAGCCAAAACATGGAGGAACATGACGATGCCACCGCAAGCCCTATCGCTGCTGATCGCCACCGGCTTCGTGGTGTGCTGGAGCTCCGGCTTCGTCGGTGGCCGGCTCGCCAGCGCACTCGATACCCCGGTGCCCACCCTGTTCGCCTGGCGCTTTCTGCTCGCGGCCCTGCTGGTGGCATTATGGTGTCGGCTGGCGCTTGGCACAGTGCCGACGGCCCGCGACATGCGCCGGGAAATGATCGTCGGCAGCCTGACCATGGGCGGCTACCTGCTGGGTGTGATAATCGCCCTCGACCTAGGTGTCAGTGCCGGCGTCACGGCATTGATCGCTGCCCTGCAGCCGCTGCTGGCGGCCTCCGTGGCCGGGCGCTGGCTGGGGGAACGCCTGGGAGCAGGCGGTTGGCTGGGCATGGCGGTCGCCACCCTCGGCGTATCCCTGTGCGTGGTCGACGACATGCAGCGGGCGCTGGGCGCGCCGTGGTGGGCCTACCTTCTGCCGCTGCTGTCGGTGGCCTCGGTCACGCTCGGCAGCGTGCTGGCGGTGCGTCAGGCGTCGTCGATGCCTCTACCGGTCGCGCTGCTGGCCCAGTTGATTGCCGCCTCGGGAATCTTCCTGCTGGCAGCCTTGATTGCCGAGGGCGGAACGTTGAGCCCGCCGATGCTCGAGCCGTCCTACCTGGCTACGCTCGGCTGGCTGGTGGTGCTGTCGAGCCTGGGCGGCTACGGTTTCTTCGTCGCCAGCCTGCGGCGGCTGGGCGTCACGCTGACCTCGGCCCTGGTGCATCTCACGCCGGCGGTGACCCTGGTCTGGGCCGCGGCGATGTTCGGCGAACGCCTTGGCCCGGCAGGGCTGACGGGAATGGCGCTCGCCGGTGTGGGTGCCGGCGTGGCTATTCGCAGCGTGCGAAGATCAGGTCCCACACACCGTGGCCCAGGCGCGCGCCGCGCGCCTCGAACTTGGTCAACGGACGAAACGCCGGACGCGACACGTAGGGCGCCGTCTCGGGCATCGCCGTATTGATGAAGCCCGGTGCAGCCGCCATCACCTCAGCCATCCATTCGGCATAGGCCTGCCAGTCGGTGGCCATGTGCAGCTTGCCGCCGGGCTTCAGCCGCGTGCGAATCAGCTCGACGAAGGCGGGCTGAACGATGCGCCGCTTGTGGTGCTTCTTTTTCGGCCAAGGGTCGGGGAAAAACAGCTGCAGGGTATCGATGCTGGCTTCCGGCAGGCACTGCTCGAGTACCGCCAAGGCATCCTCGCGATAGACACGAAGATTGCTCAGGCCACGCTTGTCGGCCTCGTCGAGCAACTTGCCCACGCCCGGTGCATGCACCTCGATGCCGATGAAGTCGGTGTCGGGATGGGTCTCGGCCTGCTCGATCAGCGAGGCCCCCATGCCGAAGCCGATCTCCACCACCCGCGGCGCCGCACGCCCGAACAGGGCGTCGAGATCCTGGCGCCCCTCGGCCAGGGTCAGGCCCAGCCGCGGCCAGACCTCATCCAGCCCGCGGGTCTGGGCCTGGGTCATGCGCCCGGCTCGCAGCACGTAGCTCTTGATGCCGCGACGATGCAGCGGGGCGTCCGGCCCCTCCGGGCCGGTAGTAGCGGTGTCGCGTTGCGGGTCATTCATGGAAATAGCTGCTGCTCCGGGTGGTTCAGCCGTTGATGCGGCCGGCAAAGGGTGAGGAGGGTTCGGCACTCTGGCGGCGCGGCATGCGTCCGGCGAGGAAGGCCTCGCGCCCGGCCTCGACGGCCTTCTTCATGGCGCTGGCCATCAGCACCGGCTGGCGCGCATGGGCGATGGCGGAGTTCATCAGCACACCGTCGCAGCCCAGCTCCATGGCCATGGCGGCATCGGAGGCGGTGCCGATACCGGCATCCACCAGCACCGGCACGCCGGCCTGCTCGATGATCAGGCGGATGTTGTGCGGGTTCTGGATGCCGTGGCCGGAGCCGATCAGCGAGCCCAGCGGCATGATCGCGCAGCAGCCCAGGCGCTCCAGCTCACGCGCCACGATGGGGTCGTCGCTGGTGTAGACCATGACGTCGAAACCGTCGGCAAGCAGCTCTTCAGCCGCCTTGAGGGTTTCGGTCACGTTGGGGTAGAGCGTGGCATCGTCGCCCAGCACCTCGAGCTTGACCAGCTTGTGGCCGTCGAGCAGTTCACGCGCCAGCTTGCAGGTACGAACGGCATCCTTGGCGGTATAGCAGCCGGCGGTATTGGGCAGCAGGGTGAAACGATCCGGCGGTACCACGTCGAGCAGGTTGGGTTGTCCGGCCTCCTGACCAAGGTTGGTGCGGCGCACGGCGAAGGTGACCACCTCGGCCCCCGAGGCGGCGATGGCATCGCCGGTCTCGTCGAAATCCTTGTACTTGCCGGTACCGACCAGCAGGCGGGAAGTGAAGGCGTGGCCGGCAATCCGCAGCGGCTGGTCCTGATAGAAGTCTGTCATCGCATGAGCCTGTGTCTGTAGCGGGGTCTGGGTCGGGAAACGGTTGGACGGGGAGCCCCTCTAGCCGCCGCCGATGGCGTGGACGATCTCGATACGGTCGCCGTCGGTCAGGGAGGTGGTGTCGTGCTCGCTCCTGGGCACGATCTCCTCGTTTCGCTCGACGGCGATACGCCGTCCGCTCAGACCAAGGCTGTCGATCAATTGCGCCACCGTGAGGCCGGGGGCAAGGTCTCGGGCCTCACCGTTGAGCTGGATCTGCATGGCGTCCTCTCTACGTTGACGAGTGTCGCGGGCCGATATTGTAGCTCCTTAGCGCCCCCCGCGGTACGGTAGGCGCAACCCAAACCGCAGGAGGAGAACACGATGCACGACCGCGGGTGGTGGTGCCTGGCGGCACTCTCGGGCGCGCTGACGGTAATGGCGGGCGCCTTCGCCGCCCATGCCCTGCATGGCCTGTTGTCCGAGCGGATGCTGGCGGCCTTCGAGACCGGCGTACGCTACCAGGCCTGGCATACCCTGGCGATGCTCGGCGTACTGGCCTGGCGCGCCGCGCGGCCCATCCGCGGCCAATATCTGGTGCTTGGTCTTTGGACAGCGGGAATGGTGCTGTTCTCCGGCTCTCTTTATGCCATGGCACTGCTGGGTGTGCGTGCTCTGGGCATGGTCACGCCACTTGGCGGCGTGCTGATGATCGCCGGGTGGCTGGCACTTGCCGTCTGCGCGTTACGCGTAAAACCCGAGACTCAATCGGAATCGGGCAGGGCATAGGTGGCGGTGACCAGCGCCACCGGGCGCTCGTCGCCGGCGGAGAACAACTGCACCTCTCCCACCGCCAGGCGACGGCCCAGCTTGAGCAGGCGCGCCGTGGCGATGATGTCGCGGTCACCCCGCGGACGGCGCAGGAATCGACAGTGCAGGTCGCTGGTAACCGCCATGGGCTCGGGGCCGATCTGACCGAGAATGGCCACGTAGAGACAGACATCGGCCAGCCCCATCAAGGTGGGGCCGGAGACGCTGGCGCCGGGCCTCAGATGCTCGTCCTCGATAGCCAGGCTCATGGTAGCGCGCATGTCGTCGACGGCCTCGATGGTCCCGATACGCTGGGGGAAGACCTCGTCGAGGAAATCCTCGATGGCGGCGGCGGTCATCACGGGCATCGGCAGGCTCTCCTGGTGGTTGGTCGGTTGGGGCGGCCGCAACGGAAACGCTGCCAACATAACCCAAAGCGCCCCGGGCGAGTACCCGGGGCGCTTAACGGCAACACTCTTGGCTACGAGCTACGAGCTACGAGCTACGAGCTACGGGCTACGAGCTACGAGCTACGGATAGCAGTGTATACGCTACGCTGCTCGAAGCCCGAAGCCGATTATTTCGCCTTGTGCACGGCGCGCCAGTGGTGCAGCAGCGGCTCGGTATAGCCGGAGGGCTGCACGCGCCCCTTGAAGATCAGGTCGCTGGCGGCCTGGAAAGCACTGGAGTTGGCATAGTCGGCCGACATCGGCGTATAGGCCGGATCGCCGGCGTTCTGCTCGTCGACCACCTTGGCCATGCGTTCCAGCGTCTTCTGCACACGCTCGCCATCGACCACGCCGTGGTGCAACCAGTTGGCGATGTGCTGGCTGGAGATGCGCAGCGTGGCACGATCCTCCATCAGGCCCACGTCGTGGATATCGGGCACCTTGGAACAGCCCACCCCGTGCTCGACCCAGCGCACCACGTAGCCGAGGATGCCCTGGCAGTTGTTGTCGAGCTCCTGCTGCAGCTCCTCGTCGGACCAGCCGGCCTTCTCGGCCACCGGCACGGTGAGCAGATCGTCGAGCAGGTCGGGTTCGCCCTGGGACTCGAGCTCGCGCTGGATCGCGGTGACGTCGACCTGGTGGTAGTGCAGCGCATGCAGGGTCGCGGCAGTGGGCGACGGCACCCAGGCGGTGTTGGCACCGGCCTTGGGATGGCCGATCTTCTGCTCGAGCATGGCGGCCATCAGGTCCGGCATGGCCCACATGCCCTTGCCGATCTGGGCGCGGCCGCGCAGGCCGCAGGCCAGGCCGACCTGGACGTTGTTGCGCTCGTAGGCGCCGATCCAGGCGGAATTCTTCATGTCGCCCTTGCGGATCATCGGGCCCGCTTCCATGGCGGTGTGCATCTCGTCGCCGGTACGGTCGAGGAAGCCGGTGTTGATGAACACCACGCGCGAGGCGGCCTCGGCGATACACGCCTTGAGGTTGACCGAGGTGCGGCGCTCCTCGTCCATGATGCCCATCTTGAGCGTGTCGCGGGCCAGGCCGAGCAGGTCCTCGATGCGGCCGAACAGCTCGTTCGAGAAGGCGACTTCCTTGGGCCCGTGCATCTTCGGCTTGACGATGTAGACCGAGCCCTGGCGCGAGTTGCGTGGATCCTTATCGCCCTTCTTGAGGTCGTGCAGGGCCAGCAGGCTCGTCACGATGCCGTCGAGGATGCCCTCGGGCAACTCGTTGCCGTCGGCGTCGAGCACCGCCGGGGTGGTCATCAGGTGACCGACGTTGCGCACGAACATCAGCGCACGCCCCGGCAAGGTCAGGCTGCCGCCGTCGGCGGTAGTGTAGTCGCGGTCGCCGTTGAGGCGGCGGGTGAAGGTCTGGCCACCCTTGGCAATGGCTTCTTCCAGGTTGCCCTTCATCAGCCCCAGCCAGTTGGCATAGACGCCGACCTTGTCCTCGGCATCGACCGCCGCCACCGAGTCTTCGCAGTCCATGATGGCAGTCAGCGCAGACTCGATCAGCAGGTCCTTGACGCCGGCCGGATCGGTCTTGCCGATCGGATGCTGCGGGTCGAACTGGATCTCCAGGTGCAGGTCGTGGTTGGCCAGCAGGATCGCCTCGGGGCTGGCGGCATCGCCGCGGTAGCCGATCAGCTTGCCCGGCTCCTTCAGGCCGGTTTCGCGGCCATCTTCGAGTGTCGCCGTCAATTGACCGTCACGCAGCGCGTACTTGACGGCATCACGATGGGAGCCGGTCGCCAGCGGTGCAGCCAGGTCGAGCACCCCGCGGGCATAGGCGATGACCTTCTCGCCGCGCTTGGGGTTATAGCTGCTGCCCTTCTCGGCGCCGTTCTCCTCGGAGATGGCATCGGTGCCGTAGAGCGCATCGTAGAGGCTGCCCCAGCGGGCGTTGGCGGCATTCAGTGCATAGCGGGCGTTGCTCACCGGCACCACCAGCTGCGGGCCGGCCTGAATGGAAACCTCGCGATCGACATTGGCGGTGGACACCGTGACCTGGGAAGGTGCCTCCACCAGATAGCCGATCTCTTCGAGGAAGGCGCGATAGACGCTCATGTCCCGGACCGGGCCGGGATTTTCACGGTGCCAGGAATCCAGTTGTTCCTGCAGGCGCTCCCGCTCGGCGAGCAATTCACGATTTTTTGGTGTCAGATCATGAAAGATTGCATCGACCCCGGCCCAGAAGCTCGCGGCATCCAGGCCGGTGCCGGGAAGGGCCTGGTCGTTGATGAAGCGGTCCAGTTCAGCGGCCACCTGGAGACGATGGCGAGTAACTCGTTCGGACATGGGAAGTCTCCTCCTGCGTGGCGGCCGATGAATCCTCTCGGCCAGCCGCAATTCGTGGGGGTGATACCACTGCGAAGGCGCCAATTTTGTGGAAAACTGTTCCACATGTAAACCCGAAGGAAGGGTTACCCTACTAGACATAGGGTTAAGGCCCGATTTATTGACCATCTGGTCAGAATAATGTGGCTTATCACAGTGATAGCTCACTCAACAGCATGGTCGGTAGGTAAACTTGCTGCATGCTTGCGTGCCGCTGCAGACGAAAGGATTCGAGGGGACAATGTCTTGACCCGCTGGAGAACGCCATGACCGACTTCACCCCCCTGCAGTCCTTGGGACCGATCGCCCCCTTCCGGGCCGATGGCGACCCCTCGCTGGCCGGCTACCTGGCCCACTACGGCCTCGCCCCGCTGCTCACCGAACGAGTCGGGCTCTACGTCGGCTACGTGGACGCACAGCGCTATCAGCTCTGGACCCAGGTATGGAGCCCGGCGGAACCGGTCGGCACGGCATTCGTGGTGCATGGCTACTACGACCACCTCGGACTCTACCGTCACCTGCTGGAGCGGCTGCTGGAACGCCACTGGCGGGTGGTGCTTTGGGACCTGCCGGGGCATGGACTGTCCAGCGGCAAGCGTGCCTGCATCGATGATTTCGCGCATTACGGGGAATGCCTGCATGCCCTGCAGGGCCAGTTGGATGCCGGGGGGCTTGCCCCGCGGCCCTGGCTCGGCATCGGCCAGAGTACCGGTGCCGCCATTCTCGCCACCGACGCCCTGAGCCGGCCTGGCGAAGGACACTGGTCGGGCCTGGCCCTGCTCGCTCCCCTGGTGCGCCCCTTCGGCTGGCCTCAGGCGGGATGGCTGCATACCTTGGTGGGTCCTTTCGTCGAGAGCGTGCCGCGCAAGTTCCGCGCCAACTCTACCGATGCCGATTTTGCCGCCTTCCTGCGCGAACGCGATCCGCTACAGCCGGATCATCTCTCGCTCAACTGGGTCGGCGCCATGCGCCGCTGGATGCCCCAACTGCTCGCCCTGCCCCCCTGCGATCTGCCCACCCTGATCCTGCAAGGGGAGCAGGACCTCACCGTCGACTGGGAGTGGAACCTGGCGGTGCTGGAGCGCAAGTTTCCCAACGCCCGTATCCAGCGTCATCCGGACGCGCGCCATCATCTGGTCAACGAGGCCGAGCCCATCCGCACCGCTCTGTTCGCCACCCTCGATTCTTTCGTTGCCGAATTGGAACGAGACTTTGCGCCGTCCGCCCAGGAGCGCCTCTTCCGATGCTGAGACCTATCGCACTGCTCGTGCTGTTTGCTCTACTCGCCGGATGCGCCGCCCAACCCCCGGAACCCGATCCCATTCGCCGCGCGCTACAGAACCTGAGCGACCGTGCCGTCGCCAGAGTAATGGACGTGGACGCCCTGCAGCCCCCCGAGGACCAGGTGCTGCTGCTGGCATCGCCGCAAGTGGACGACAGCCTCGAGATCGGCAGCGAGCGCTTCCTGGAGAGCCTCACTCGCGCGCTGCTGGGCGCAAGCGATGGCCCCCAGGTGCTCGACTGGCGCCCCGCCATGAGCGGCGAGGGAGACGATCATCACTGGCGCCTGGAGAGCCGTCTGGAAGCCAGCGCGCCACGCCTGCAGCTGACCGACCGCGACCTGCTACCCTATCGCCTCATCCTGTCGCTCTATCGCTCCGACAGCGACAGCGCGCTGTGGCAGACCAAGATCGAGGGCGCTTTCGACGCCACCGCGCTGTAGCGGTATGTCTAGCCGGCGCGCCCACCCTCGCCGCCGATCAGCACCATGGCGATCCCGAGCAGATAACAAACCAGAATGGCCACGCTCTCGAAGCCGATTCGCCCCGGCCCCTGCTCCTCGCGACGAATCAACCCCACCAGCAGGATGCCGGTCATCAACAGCGATAGCGCAATCCACAGCGATATCGAGTCCGGTATGGCGTGGTAGATCGAACCTTCGCGATAGGCCAGGTCGGCGGCGGCGGCGAATAGCGTGTCGAAGGCATTACCACCGATGATGCCGGCCACCGCCAGGGTCAGGGCACCGCGGCGCACCGCTGCGACCGTGGTCACCAGTTCCGGCAAGGAAGTGGCGACCGAGGTGAGCAGGATACCGATCGCCGCCTGATCGAGACCGGTGGTCGCGGAGAGTGCCGTGGCGCTGCGTTCCATCAACCAGCCGGCCATGCCCAGCGTCGCGGCGAGCACAGCGAACGAAAGCCAGAGCCCGCTCAGCGATCGTCCCGCCGAAGCGGCATCCGGCTCGTCGGAGCGCGTCTCGAGGGTCTGGGCAGGGCTCCACATGGGTTCGAACTTCGCCTGGTTGATCAGGCGCAGACCGAACAGGTAACCGAAGAACAGCAGCGGCGTGACCGGGTGGACGTGCCATAGCGTCAGCTCGGGGGAGAAGCGCCCCACCAATAGCAGGGACAGCAGGCAGAGCAACAATGCCCCCTGCAGCAGGTTACCGAGGGAGGCGGCGGCGTGCTCGAGGTTGGCACGCCGGTAGGAGATGTCGGCAACGGTCAGGAACAGGGTCTGGGCGGCGATGCCACCCAGGGCATTGCTCATCGCCAGCTCCGCGCGCCCGCCCCAGGCCGCCGAGACCGACAGCACGATCCCCGACAACGACGTCGCGAGTCCCAGCAGCACCGCCCCGGCGATCGCCTCACCCAGCCCCGTACGATCGGCCAGCTCATCGACGATGCGCGCCAGCCGAGTCCCTACCACGCCAATCACCACTGTCGTCGCCAGGAACAGGGCAACGGCCAGCGGCAACGACATGCCTGCCGGATTCAGGAACATGCTGCGCGCCGGCGACGGCGGGCAAGGATCGGCAGGCAGTTGCGCATGGGGCCTCCCTGGCCTTGGACGGCGAAGCGGCTCGTCACCCTCGTGACGAGCCGCTTCTAAGCGTAGTCGCCCCCCACGAAGGCCCTCAACCCTGGCGCAGCTGCCTATCGAGCTGGCGGTAGCCGATCGCCTCCATCAGCTCGCCGCGCTCGGGGTGCGGCTTGGCGGCGAGGTCGGCCAGGGTCAGCGCCACCCGCAGCACCCGGTGGTAGGCGCGCGCCGAGAGCCGCAGGCGCTCGAGCACGCCGGCCAGCCAGGCGCGGTCGGCCGTCGACAGGGCGCAGGCGGCCTCCAGCTCGCGCCCGCCGAGGTGGGCGTTGAGCGCACCGCGTGCATACTGGCGCTCGCGAGCGGCCATGACCCGGGCGCGCACCTCCGCCGAGCTTTCGCCCACTTCGCGTGACGTGAGCTGCTCCGGCGGCAGCGCCGGCACTTCGACCTGCAGGTCGATACGATCGAGCAGCGGCCCCGAAAGCCGCGACTGGTAGCGCTGGATCTGCGCGGCGGTGCACTGGCAGGCCTGGCGCGGATCGCCCAGGTGGCCGCAAGGGCAGGGATTCATCGCCGCCACCAGCTGGAAGCGAGCCGGGAATTTACGCTCATGATTGGCGCGGGCGATATGGATGCGCCCCGACTCCATCGGCTCGCGCATCACCTCGAGCACGTGGCGGCTGAATTCGGGCAGCTCGTCGAGAAACAGCACGCCGTGGTGGGCCAGCGAGATCTCGCCAGGCCGCGGCCAGGAACCGCCGCCGACCAGGGCCACGGCGCTGGCGGTGTGGTGCGGCGCGCGAAAGGGCCGGCGCCCCCACTGCTCGGCCAGCGGCAGGCCGCACACCGAACGGATGGCGGCCACTTCCAGCGCCTCCTCCTCCGTGAGCTCCGGCAGGATGCCCGGCAGGCGGCTCGCCAGCATGGTCTTGCCGGTGCCGGGCGGGCCAGCGAAAAGCAGATTGTGCGATCCGGCAGCGGCGATCTCCAGCGCACGCCGGGCCTGGTGCTGGCCGCGTACCTCGGCCAGGTCGCCCTCGCGGTTGTCGGTGGCGGGCGGCGCCTCGAGGCGATGCGCGGCGATCGGCTTCTGCCCCAGCAGGTGGGCCATCACGTCGAGCAGGTGCTCGGCCGGCAGCACCTGAAGATCACCGGCCAGTGCCGCCTCGTCGGCGTTCTCCTTGGGCACGATCAGCTTGCGCCCCGCCCGGCGGGCTGCCAGGGCCAGCGGCAATACGCCGCTGATGGGGCGCAGGCGACCGTCCAGCGCCAGCTCGCCGACGCTCTCGACCTCTTCAAGGGCCTCGCCCGGCAGTTGGCCGGAGGCGATCAGGATGCCCAGCGCGATGGGCAGATCGAAGCGCCCGCCGACCTTGGGCAGGTCGGCGGGCGCCAGGTTGAGCACGATTCTCCGGGTGTTGGGAAAATCGAAGCCGGCGTTGACGAGGGCGCTGCGCACCCGCTCGCGGCTCTCCTTGACGGCGGCCTCGGGCAGGCCCACCAACGTCATCCCCGGCAGGCCATTGGCCAGGTGTACCTCGACCTGTACCTCGGGCGCTTCCAGCCCCAGGCCGGCCCGTGTGGCAACGATCGCCAGCATCGTGCAGTCCCTCGCAGTCCATTAGAGAAACGCTGAATAAATCGGCGAGCGAGATGAAGCGCAAGACGCACGGAGCACAGGAACCGGAGCATATGGGGTATATGTGAGGATTCCGAGCACCGCGCAACGCAGCGATTCGCTCGCGCAGTCATTTAAGCAATGTTTCATTAGCGTAAGGGCTAGATACTAGCACCGTGCCAGAACGGGCTCTCCACGCTGCCTCAGCGCTCGGCTTCGCCGGGCCCGGTTTCGTCCGTGCCGTTGCTTTCGGGCGGAGTAAGGGTGGCCTGGGTCACCGGCGTCTCGCGGGCCGCCAGCGCCTGCTCCAGGGCCGCGACCTGCTGCTCCAGGGCTTCGACACGAATCCGCGTGCGCTGCAACACGTCCATCAGAATGTCAAAATCCTCCCGCGATACCAGCTCGAGGCGGTCGAAGGCACCGCGCACGATCTGCTGCACCCCCTTCTGGAACTCTTCCGGTGCCTGGGCCGCGCCCTGCAGACGTTCTCCCAGCTGTTGTGCCAGCCGGCTGATGGGATCCTGGTTCGCCATGGTGCGCTTCTCCTGTTGGCCTGCACATATTGCCCTACAGCATACGCAAGGCCCCGCCACGACGCATGCCCTTCTCCCGCCCCCTCATGGCGCACCCGCACTACGCGTAGCACCAGCCTGGTGCAAGGCGGCGGTGGCCGTTGCGCCATTGGAGCGCATGACATCGGCAGCCGGTCCTGCAAGCCACTGTTTATGAAAAGCAAAGGTTCGGTCTGGCACGGTCTGCGCATAACGCGTCATACAGCCGGCTGGCGACCCCCGCCGCCTTTATTTCAGCAGGGAGAGACGCGATGAAGCTCATCACCGCCATCATCAAGCCGTTCAAGCTCGACGACGTACGCGAGGCGCTGGCCGACAACGGCGTCCAGGGCATCACCGTGACCGAAGTCAAAGGCTTCGGCCGCCAGAAGGGCCACACCGAGCTCTATCGTGGCGCCGAATACGTGGTCGACTTCCTGCCCAAGGTGAAGGTCGAGGTCGCCGTTGACGATTCGCGTCTGGAGTCCGTGCTCGATGCCATCTGCAGTGCGGCCAACAGCGGCAAGATCGGCGACGGCAAGGTTTTCGTGACTCCGCTGGAGGATGTGATCCGCATCCGTACCGGCGAGCGCGGCGCCGACGCCGTGTAACGGCTTCCAACACTACAAGAGCGATGGAGAAACTCTCATGAACGAACTTGCCGAGTTGAGCTACGCGCTCGACACCTTCTACTTCCTGATATGCGGCGTGCTGGTGATGTGGATGGCAGCCGGCTTCTCGATGCTCGAGGCCGGTCTGGTCCGCGCCAAGAACACCGCCGAGATCCTGACCAAGAACATCGCCCTGTTCGCCATCGCCTGCACCATGTACCTGCTGGTGGGCTACGCCATCATGTATTCGAGCGATGCCGGTGGCATCCTGCCCAACCTGGGCGTGCTGATCGGCGGCGAGAACGGCGTCGACGCCGTCACCGCCGGCGGCGACGATGCCCCCTACTACTCCATGCGCGCCGACTTCTTCTTCCAGGTGGTATTCGTCGCCACCGCCATGTCGATCGTCTCCGGCGCCGTGGCCGAGCGCATGAAGCTGTGGGCTTTCCTCGCCTTCGCCGTGGTCATGACCGGGGTCATCTACCCGGTATCCGGCTACTGGACCTGGGGCGGCGGCTGGCTCTCCGAGCTGGGCTTCTCCGACTATGCCGGCTCCGGCATCGTGCACATGGCCGGCGCCGCCGCGGCCCTCGCCGGTGTGCTGGTCCTTGGCCCGCGCAAGGGCAAGTACGGCAAGGATGGCAGCATCCACGCCATCCCCGGCGCCAACCTGCCGCTGGCCACCGTCGGTACCTTCATCCTGTGGATGGGCTGGTTCGGCTTCAACGGCGGCTCCGAGCTCAAGCTCTCCGATGTCGCTTCGGCCAACAACGTGGCCCAGGTGCTGGTCAATACCAATGCCGCCGCCGCGGGTGGCGTCATCGCTGCGCTGATCCTGGCCAAGCTGTGGTTCCGCAAGGCCGACCTGACCATGGCGTTGAACGGCGCGCTGGCCGGCCTGGTAGCCATTACCGCCGGCCCGCTGACGCCCTCGGCGCTGGGCGCCACGCTGATCGGTGCCGTGGGCGGGATCATCGTGGTGGCTGCCATCGTGACGCTGGACAAGCTCAAGATCGACGATCCGGTCGGCGCCATCTCGGTGCACGGCGTGGTCGGCGTCTGGGGCCTGCTGGCGGTGCCGCTATCCAATGGTGACGCCACCTTCGGCTCCCAAATCGTCGGTGCGATCGCCATCTTCGCTTGGGTCTTCGCTACCAGCCTGGCCGTGTGGCTGGTCATCAAGGCAATCATGGGCGTACGCGTCAGCGAGGAGGAGGAGTACGAAGGGGTCGACCTCGCCGAGTGCGGCATGGAGGCCTACCCCGAGTTCAGCGTCGCCAGGGTCTATGGCGGCAGCGGCGGCCGCCCGCAGTCCGGTGGCTACGGTGCCGGTGCGCCGATCGGCCAGCCGCACGTCGAGTAAGCGCGACCGACTTGCCAAGGCTCCCCGCGGGGAGCCTTTTTTCTTCCTGCCGAGGGCGGTGTATGCTTGAGGCCAACGATCCGTACCCGCTCGGGTTCACCATGAACCCCGTCCGACCATGAGGAAACAGACCATGAAACTGGTGACCGCCATCATCAAGCCGTTCAAGCTCGACGACGTTCGCGAGTCGCTTTCGGAAATCGGGGTACAGGGCATCACCGTCACCGAGGTGAAGGGCTTCGGCCGTCAGAAGGGCCATACCGAGCTCTACCGCGGAGCCGAGTACGTGGTCGACTTCCTGCCCAAGGTGAAGGTCGAGATCGCCATCGACGACGACCTGGTGGAACAGGTCATCGACGCCATCACCCAAGTGGCGAATACCGGCAAGATCGGCGACGGCAAGATCTTCATCACCCCGCTGGAGCAGGTCATCCGCATCCGCACCGGCGAAACCGGCAAGGATGCTGTCTGACGGCTCGAAGCTCGAAGCCAGACAGCTTATACAGAAACCCCGGAGGCCTGCCCCGGGGTCTTTTCTTCAATCTTACAACTTAAGGCTTACTTTTCGACGAAAGCGCGCTCGATCACATAGTCGCCCGGCTCGCCCATGCGCGGCGAGATATTGAAGCCCAGGTCGTCGAGCAGCGCGCTGGTCTCGTCGAGCATCGCCGGGCTGCCGCAGATCATGGCGCGGTCCTGCTTGGGATCCATCGGCGCCACGCCGGTGTCCTCGAACAGCTTGCCGCTGCGGATATGGTCGGTGAGGCGCCCCATGGTGTGGAACTCCTCGCGGGTCACGGTGGGGTAGTAGACCAGCTTGTCGCGGATCTCGTCGCCCAGGTACTCGTGCGCCGGCAGTTCCTTCTGGATGAAGTCGGCATAGGCCAGTTCGCTGACGCTGCGCACGCCGTGCACCAGGATGACCTTCTCGTAGCGCTCGTACACCTCGGGGTCCTGGATCAGGCTCATGAACGGCGCCAAGCCGGTACCGGTGGAGAGGAAATAGAGATTGCGCCCCGGCAGCAGGTCGTCGGTGACCAGGGTGCCGGTGGGCTTGCGGCTGACCATGATCTGATCGCCCACCTTGAGGTGCTGCAGGCGTGAGGTAAGCGGGCCGTCGGGCACCTTGATGCTGAAGAACTCGAGGTGATCCTCATAGTTGGGGCTGGCGATGGAGTAGGCGCGCATCAGCGGCTTGCCGTTCACTTCCAGGCCAATCATCACGAACTGGCCGTTCTTGAAGCGCAGGCTGCGCTCGCGGGTAGTGCGAAAGCTGAACAGGGTGTCGTTCCAGTGGTGAACGCTGAGAACGTCTTCCAGGGCGAACTTGCTCATGCCGGCTCCTATCTATTCCAATATCGAATAACTCGAAGGGAAAAATGATTTGCTTGCATTATAAGAGCGCAAGGTTTATCTGTTAATTGGATTGTATGGATAACCTTTATCTAGACTCCTGATATAGATCAAAACTGAGCCGTTTCATGCATTTCACCCTGCGCCAACTCGAGGTCTACGTTGCCGTCGCTCAGCACGAGAGCGTCTCGCGCGCCGCCCGCGCCCTCTCCCTCTCGCAGTCGGCTACCAGTACCGCCCTGGCCGAACTCGAGCGCCAGTTCGACTGCCAACTGCTCGACCGCGTCGGCAAGCGGCTGCGGCTCAACGCGCTGGGCTTCCAGCTGCTGCCCAAGGCGGTGGCACTGCTCGACCGCGCCGAGGAGATCGAGGAGATCCTCCACGGCCAGCAGGGCATCGGCTCGCTCGACGTAGGTGCCACCCTGACCATCGGCAACTATCTGGCGACCCTGCTGATCAGCGACTTCATGCAGCGCCATCCGGGCAGCCGGGTACGGCTCGCAGTACGCAATACGCGGGAAATCGTCGATCGCGTGCGCCAGCATGAGCTCGACCTGGGGCTCATCGAGGGGCACTGCGAGGAGGAGGACGTCATCACCCAGCCCTGGGTGGAGGATGAGCTGTCGGTATTCTGCTCCCCCCGCCACCCGCTGGCCGGGCAGGGCCCGGTGGAACTCGACCGCCTGCTGCGCGAGGCGTGGATCATGCGCGAGCAGGGCTCGGGCACGCGCATGACCCTGGAGCAGGCCGCGCGCCACCGGCGCGGGCGCTTCAACACCCTGCTGGAGCTGGAGCACACCGAAGGCATCAAGCGGGCGGTGGAGTCGGGCCTCGGCATCGGCTGCGTCTCGAAGCTGGCGCTGCGCGACGCCTTCCGACGCGGCAGCCTGGTGCCGATACCCACGCCGGAGCTAGACCTGAGCCGCCAGTTCGCCTTCATCTGGCATCGTCACAAGTACCTGGCCACCGGCATGCGCGAATTCCTGCGCCTGTGCCGGCAGATGACCGAGGGGATCAGGCGCAGCGACGAGATCGACCTGCCGCCAGTCTCCTGACCCCCATCCCGCTACCGGTCGCGTAGCTTGAAGCCGCCTACCACGCTGGCCAGGCGGTCGGCCTGCTCGCTCAGCTGCTCGGCGGCGGTGGTCGACTCCTCCACCAGCGCCGCGTTCTGCTGAATCGTGCGGTCGAGGTCGGCCACCGCCACGCTGACCTGGCCGATGCCGTCGCTCTGCTCGCCGGCGGCCATGCTGATCTCACCGAGCATGTTGGCCACCCGGTTCACGCTTGCCACCAGCTCGCCCATGCTCTCGCCGGCACGGCCTACCAGCTCGGTGCCGTTGGCGACCCGCTGGGTCGAGGCATCGATCAGCGCACGAATGTCGCGCGAGGCTTCGGCGCTGCGGGTGGCGAGCTGACGCACCTCGCCGGCGACCACGGCGAAGCCGCGGCCATGCTCGCCGGCCCGCGCCGCCTCGACCGAGGCGTTGAGCGCCAGCAGATTGGTCTGGAAGGCGATGCCGTCGATCACCTTGACGATCTCGCCGATCTTCTCCGATGAACGGCTGATCTCGTCCATGGTCTCCACCACTTGGCCGACCGTCTCGCCCGAGCGCTGGGCGACCTCTGCGGCCGACTTCGACAGGCCGTTGGCCTCCCGCGAGGAGGCCGAGGTGTGCTCGACGGTAGCCGAGATTTCCTCCATCGAGGCCGAGGTCTGCTGCAGGCTGGCGGCAGCCTGCTCGGTACGTCGAGAGAGGTCCTCTCCACCGCTGGCGATCTCGCTGGCCGCCACGCGTACCGATTCGCTGCTGTCGCGCACGTCGAGCAGCACGTCATGGATCTTGTCGACGAAGGCATTGAACTGGGTAGCCAGCTCGGCGCTCTCGTCGCGCCCACGCACCGGAAGCCGCTGGGTCAGGTCACCGTTGCCGGTGGCAATCTCGCGCATGCGATCGGCCAGTAGCCGCAGCGGTCGTGAGACCCGGGTGCCGACCCACCACAGCGCGGCGAGACCCAGCGCCGCCAGCAGCAAGCCGACCAGCGCCATGCCCAGGGTATCGGCACGGCGCTGCTCGCCCAACACCTCCTGCAGCGCGGCGAGTTCGGCCATCACGGCCTCCTCGGGCAGGCGGATCAGCAGCGTCCAGGGCGCTTCGCTCTCACCGATGGTGAAGGATTGATAGCGCTCCAGCATGCCTTCCCGCGTCTGGCTCACGCTGCCGTCCTCAACTCGTGCCCGCTCGATGGCGCTCAGCACTTCACCGTCGAACGCTTCGTTCGCCGAGGCACCGAGACGCTCGGCGTCACCGGTATGTGCCACCAAGCCACCACGCCCGGCGATCAGCGCCATCTCGCCCGCGCCGCCATAGAGCGACTGATTGGCCTCTAGCAGCAGTTCCTGAATGAAATCGAGCGCCAGGTCGACCCCGGCGACGCCACGGAACTCACCGTCGACCAGAATCGGCACGTTGAACGATGTGACCAGCAGCGTCTCATCGCCATATTCGTAGGCCACCGGGTCGATGATGCAGGGGGCGAGCGTCTCGCGGGGGCAGAGGTAGTACTCGCCTTCGCGCACGCCACTGGCGAGCGGCGTGGTGCTCTCCATGGTCTCGCCCAGCGGCAGTACCTCGACGTCGCCATCCCCGGTGCGATACCACCAGGGCATGAAGCGCCCGCTGCCATCGTAACCTTCGCTTTCGCCGAGTTCGGCATATAGGGCGTCACGTCCGAAGGCATCGGGCTGCCAGCCGATGAAGGCATCCAACAGCGAGGGATTCTCGATCACCGTCTGACGCACCAGGTTGGAGAGTTCGCGCCGGCTCAGGGAGAGGGCGCGACGGCCGCTGGCGTCCTGCTGGCCCATCAACGCATTGGTGTCAGCCAGTTGGGTGGCCAGCGTCAGCGCGTGCTCGAGCTCGCGCTGGATACGCCCGGCCTCGGCATTCGCCAACACCGTCAGGCGTTCGTCGATGGCACCCTCGAGCAGCTCACGGGTATGGGACTCGACGGTCTGCTGGGTACGCGCCGAGGAGAACAGGCCGTAGACCACCAAGGCCACGACTACGGCCAACAGACAGGGGCCAGCCAGCAGAATCACGAACTGGCGGATCGATCTGAGATGCATGGGCGCTCTCGCTGAAGTGGGAACAGGTGGCAGCGAAGAAAACTTCGCATCCATGCTCCTTCTATCGGCAAGAGCGCCCCTATCTTGAGACGAAAGTTTGAGACGAAAGACGCAACGCAATCAGCGCATATCGCTGACGGCCTCCTGAATATCGTTCAGCGGCGCCTTGGATAGATCCTTGTCCAAGGTATGAATGATCAGCTTGCTGGTCGGTCCATCGAGCTTGTCACGCAGCACCCCCAGGAAGCGCGGCGGGGCGACCAGAATAAGCTTGTCCATGCTGTTGTCGACCCGCGCCTTGTAGATGCGCTCGGCAACCTGCTTGGCGAAGATCTCCGCCTCGTGATCCAGGGCCACGCTGTCGCCACGGCTGGCGCGGCGAGTATGGGACGTCGACTCGTCGACGCTCCCCGTGGTACCGGTGACCAGATCGCCCTCGTGCAGGCGCCCTTCGGCGTGTATCAAGCTATCCTTCTCCTCCAGCCTGAGCGCATCGCGGGTGAATACGCGCGCCCGCGCCGCATCGGCCACCACGATATACGTTGTCATAGCCTCTCCTTGAGTCGGGTTGAAGGAAGAGTCCGCCATCCCGTTGCGGACTTTCTTCTTCAACATGGCAACCAGACCCTTCAGGGTCAACCGGCTAGAGCACCTTGCTGCGCAGCAGGCCGGTAACCGCCTCGCCGATCAGCACCAGCACGACGATGGCGATCAGGATGGTGGCTACGGTGGGCCAGGCGAAGGTATCGATGGCACCCTGCAGGATCACCCCGATGCCGCCTGCACCGACCAGGCCCAGCACCGTCGATTCGCGAATATTGATATCCCAGCGCAGGATGACGATGGCGAAGAAGGCCGGCATGACCTGCGGCACGATGGCGTAAGCGATCACCTTGGCCTTGGAGGCGCCGGTGGCCTCCATGGCCTCGACCGGGCGGCGATCGATCTCCTCGATCGCCTCGCCCATCAGCTTGCCGATGAAGCCCACCGAGCGAAACATGATGGCGAGTATGCCCGCCAGCACCCCAGGGCCGAAGATCGCCACGAACAGCAGTGCCCAGATGATGGTATTCACCGAACGGCTGGCGACCAGGATGAAGCGACCCAGCCACAGGCAGGCACGATTGGGGGTGGTGTTCTGTGCGGCGATGTAGGAGACCGGCAAGGCGATAAAGATCGTCAGCGCGGTGGCCAGCGTGGCGATATGCACCGTCTCGAGCAGCGCATTGACGATCGCCGCCAGCCGCGAGGGATCGGGCGGCCACATGCGCGCCCCCAGGCTCGAGATCTGATTGGGCGCGTCCCATACCCAGGGCCAGAAGATGTCGATATCGCGCACCGCCCAGTAGACCACCATCACGGTGACCAGCAGCACGGCGTAGCGGATCAGGCGCTGCTTGCGGTCATAGCGCCGCCAGATGCGGTCGGCCAGGGCTCCGGCATGATCTACCATATCTTCTTCCTCACCCAGCCGCTGATGCCTTCACTGATCAGGATCACGGCAATGATCGTGAGCAGAATGGCGAAGGCGAAATCGTAGTCGTAGCGACCGAAGGCGTTCATCAGCGTGCCACCGATGCCGCCGGCGCCGACGATGCCGACCACCGCCGAAGCGCGCAGGTTGCTGTCGAGCTGGTACATGGAGAGCCCCACCTGACGCGGCAGGATCTGCGGGAACACGGCGTAGACCAGGGTCGCGAGGTAACCCGCCCCGGCGGCCTTCATCGCCTCGACCTGGCCCCAGTCGATCTCCTCGATCTCTTCCGCCAACAGCTTGCCGACGAAGCCGATCGAGTAGATGGTCAGTGTGAGGATTCCCGCCAGGGGGCCGAAACCCACTGCGGCGACGAACAGGATGGCGACGATCACCGGATGAAAGCTGCGCGAGACGATGATTACCGCACGCCCGAACAGGTAGATGGGCTTGGGGGCAACGTTCCTGGCCGCCATCACGGCAAAGGGGATCGACAGCGCCACGCCGAGCAGGGTGGCCAGGATGGCGATCTGGAAGCTCTCCTTGAAGCCGGTGATCAGCAGGCCGCTGCGCTCGAAGCTCGGCGGAAAACCGCCGCCGAAGATGCGCGCCGCCCGCGGCAAGCCCTCGCTGATGCGCTCCCAGTTGAACGGCAGCGAACCGAAGGCCCATATCAGGTAGACGATCACCGCCAGCCACAGCCCATAGCGCAGCGCCGGATTGGCGATGAACGGCGGCTTGCGCCAGGTTCGCGGCAGAGCCGCGTGGTCAGGTCGAGTCATGCGCCACCCCTTGCGTCGAGCGGCCGGGCTCCTCGGTGAGTTCGTCACCGGCCGTCTCGATACCGCCGTAGATGGCGTCAAGCGCCTCCTTGTCGAAGTCGGCCGGCAGGCCATCGAAGATCATTCGTCCATGGCGCAGGCCGACGATACGCTCGGTGTAGGCCTTGGCCTGGGCCACGTTGTGGATATTGATCAAGACCGGTAGCGAGAGCTCGCTGGCCAGGCTCTGCAACAGCTTCATGATCTGCTCGGAAGTGCGCGGGTCGAGCGATGCCGTCGGTTCGTCGGCCAGCAGGATTTCTGGCTCCTGCATCAGCGCCCGTACCACGCCGACGCGTTGACGCTCGCCACCCGAGAGTTCGTCGGCGCGCTTGTTGGCATAGTGGGCGATACCCACCCGCTCCATCAGTTGAAAGGCGCGCTCGATATCGCTCTGGGGATAGCGCCGCGTGATCGCCTGGAACAGGTTGACGTAGCCGAGCCGGCCCGCCAGCACGTTCTCCATCACCGTCAACCGATCGATCAGGTTGAAGCCCTGGAAGACCATGCCGATCTTGCGCCGGGCCCGGCGCAGCTCGCGCCCCCTGAGGTTGACCAGCTCGGTGCCGTTGAGCCTGATCGAGCCCGAAGTGGGCTCCACGAGGCGGTTGATACAGCGCAGCATGGTGCTCTTGCCGGCCCCCGAGGCACCGACGATGGATACCACGCTGCTGCCCTCTACCGTCAGGTCGAGCCCCTCGAGCACCGGCGCATCACGGCCGTAGCGCTTGACCAGTTTCGAAATCTCCAGCATTCATCCACCTCACGTCACAAGGAAAGGAGCGCCCCCGCCATGGCGAGGGCCCCCGGCGTCATTCGCCAGGCTCACTCCTGTTCCAGGTCCTCGCGGGTGTAGCTCACGCCGTTGGCTTCCTGGATGGTGCGTATGACCTTCCAGTGCTCCTGATAGTTGATGGGGATGAATTTCTCGACGCCCTCGAACTCCTCGCCCAGTTCGGTGCCCGCGAATTCGAAGCTGAAGAAGGCCTCCTCGATCTTGTCGACCAGGTCGGGATGCAGGTTGTGGGCATAGGTATAGGAGGTGGTGGGGAAACGATCCGACTCGAAGATCATGCGCACTTCCTCGGGGTCGTAGAGGCCGCGTGCCGCCATGCGCTCGACCACTTCGGAAGCCACCGGGGCGGCGTCGTAGTCGCGGGCGACCACGCCCAGCATCGACTGATCGTGGCTGCCGGAGTAGATCACCTCGTAATCCTCGTCGGGTACCACTCCCTCTTCGGGGAACAGAGCACGCGGCGCCTGGTTGCCGGAGTTGGAGGTCGGCGAGGTGTGAGCGATGCGCTTGCCCTTGAGGTCTTCCATCTCCTCGATGTCGGAATCGACGTGGGTGTAGACCTGCAGGGTATAGCCGAACTGGCCGTCATCGGAGCCCATCAGGGCGAAGGGCACCGCACCGGCCAGGTTGACGGCAAACGGCGTCGGGCCGGTAGAGAAGCCGGCGATGTGCAGCCGACCGCTGCGCATGGCCTCGACCTGGGCCGAATTGGACTGCACGGCGAAGAAGCGCACGTCGCGCCCGGTGACCTCCTGCAGGTGGTCGATGAAGGGCTGCCAGATGTCGGAGTAGATGGCCGGATCCTCGACCGGTGTATAGGCGAAGATCAGCGTATCGGGGTCGACCCATTCGGATTCGTCGGCGGGGCGGTCGGCGACCAGATCCCCGTTTTCGTCGCAGTAGATATCGTCCAGGTCACCGCGAGGGCAGTCGGATTGGGCCTGAGCCTGTGTAGACATCACCAGGGCCAGCGGCAGCAGCGTGGAGAGGGCCAGGGTGGCGAAGGGGGAACGACCGAAGATCTTTGATATTGTCATTGGCGTGTCTCTCTGTATCACTGTCATTATGTTGTTTTTAAGGGACGGCGGGGGCGAGGACACCCAGAAAAGCCGCTCATCCTGCTCGAAAGCGAACACGAATAAACCTGCATGATCGCAAACGAAACTAACCCACAATCTAGGTAGTATGACAATACGATGTCAATCCGATTTCACTCCGCCTCGGGCCGCTACCGCAACCGCTACCTGCTGATGCGACATGGCCATAGCCAGGCCAATGCCCGGCGCCTGATCATCAGTACCTCCGCCCGGGGCCTGGCGGATTTCGGTCTTTCCGAGCAGGGCGAAGCGCAACTGGAGGCACTGCTCGCCGAATGGCACTGGCCGGTCCCGACCCGCATCCTGCATTCGGATTTCCTGCGCACCACGGAAACCGCCCAGCGAGTGGCCACTCACTTCGGCCTCGAGCTGCAGCCCGAACCGCGCCTGCGTGAACGCGACTTCGGCGATTTCGAGGGCCTGGCCGACAGCCACTACGAGAACGTCTGGGCGCACGACGCTCGCGACCCCGAGCATCGCGAATACGGCGTCGAAAGCGTGGCCAGCGTGGCCGCTCGCATGCAGGGCGTAATCGCCTCGCTGGAGCAGGCGCTGCGTGACGAAACCGTGCTGCTGGTGAGCCACGGCGATCCGCTGCAGATCATGCTGACCGCCCTGGAGAGTCGCCTGCTGACGGAGCATCGCGGCCGCGAGGCGCTGCTTCCGGCCAGCATCACTGTGCTCGACTGAGCGGGTACCCCTACGTAACGGCTGACGCTCATCGCAATCTGGGTTAGCATCGAATCGCCGGCAGGGATGTCGGCCAGTTCATCGTACTGCGATGCGTCAACGGGAGGAGCCCGATGCGACAGTTCCTGTTTCCCCGCCGCCCCATGTCCCGCGGCGTCCTGCTCTTCAGCCATTTCGTGCTGCAGCTCGGCCTGCTGGCAAGCGCTGCACTGTGGCTGCTACCACGCAGCCCCTGGTTCAGTGCCATCGACTGGGGCCAGGCCTGGCCCACTCTGGCGTTGGGCGCCGGGCTCTGGCTGGCCGCGACCCTGGGCCTGCGACTGCTCGTCGAGCTCTGTCTGCTTCCGCATCATCTGGGCAGCCGGGTAGGCTTTGCTCCCGGCGACGTGGTCACCCGTTCGTTCGAGCGCCGCCCGGCCGTGCACAACAACCAGGCGGCCTGGACCAGCGAGGCACGCCCGGTGGAAACCGAACCCAGCGTGCTCGGCAACGCTCGCGTGACCCGCCCCGCCGAGCCCCTCAAGCCCCAGGGAAGCGTCTAGCCTCCTGCAATGGCGGCTTAGTCTATTCGCTAGGCATTGCGCTAGATCCGAACCGCGACACCCGGTTGCGTCCGGCGTGCTTGGCGGCATAGGTCGGCTGGGCGGTCGTCGATACGCCGGGCTCGCAGGATGGCACGGGCCCCGCGGCGCCCTCCCTCAGTGACCCAGGATCTGGCTGAGGAAGAGCTGGGTGCGCTCGGATTGCGGGTCGTTGAAGAATGGCTCCGGCGCGTTCTCCTCGATGATCTGGCCCTGATCCATGAAGATCACGCGGTCGGCCACGGTCTTGGCGAAGCCCATCTCGTGGGTCACGCAGAGCATGGTCATGCCCTCCTCCGCCAGCTCCACCATGACGTCGAGCACCTCCTTGATCATTTCCGGGTCGAGCGCCGAGGTGGGTTCGTCGAACAGCATCACGTCGGGGTGCATGCACAGCGAGCGGGCAATCGCCACGCGCTGCTGCTGGCCGCCGGAGAGCTGGCCGGGATACTTGGTGGCCTGCTCGGCGATCTTGACTCGTTCCAGATACTGCATGGCGAGCCGCTCCGCCTCGCGACGCGGCTTCTTCTGCACCCATTTCTGCGCCAGGCAGCAGTTCTCCAGCACCGTGAGGTGCGGGAAGAGGTTGAAGTGCTGGAACACCATGCCCACGCTGCGGCGGATCTGCTCGATACGCTTGACGTCCTGGGTCAGCGGAACGCCGCCGACCACGATCTCGCCGGCCTGGTGCTCCTCGAGGTGATTGATGCAGCGAATCAGCGTCGACTTGCCCGAGCCCGAGGGCCCGCAGATGACGATTCGCTCGCCACTCTTCACTTCTAGATTGATGTCGCGCAATACGTGGAAGTCGCCGTACCACTTGTTGACACCGCGCATCTCGACCATGAGGGTCTCGGCGCCGGCCTGGGTTGCTTGTTCAGTCATTGTTCTCGTTCCTCACCGCTTGTGGCCGGTATGCAGTTTTCTTTCCAAGTACTGGCTGTAACGCGACATGCTGAAGCAGAAGATCCAGAACATGAACGCGGCGAACACGTAGCCCTCCAGGGAGAAGCCCAGCCAGCGGGAGTCCGACAGTGCCGCCTGCACGATGCCCAGCAGGTCGAACAGCCCGATGATCATGACCAGGGTGGTGTCCTTGAACAGCGAGATGAAGGTATTGACGATACCGGGGATCATCATCTTCAGCGCCTGGGGCAGCACGATCAGGCCCATGCGCATCCAGTAGCTCATGCCCAGCGCCGCCGCCGCCTCCTCCTGGCCACGGGGGATCGCCTGCAACCCGCCGCGGATCACCTCGGCCATGTAGGCGCTCTGGAACAGGGTGATGCCGATGAAGGCCCGGATCAGGCGGTCGACGCTGACGCCGGTAGGCATGAACAGCGGCAGCATCACCGAGGCCATGAACAGTACCGTGATCAACGGCACGCCGCGCCAGAACTCGATGAACACCACGCAGAAGCTCTTGACGATGGGCATCTGCGAACGCCGTCCCAAGGCCAGCAGAATGCCGATCGGCAACGCACCGACCATGCCCACTACTGCCAGTACCAGGGTCAGCATCAGGCCGCCCCAGCGATGGGTCTCCACGACCGGCAAGCCGAAGTGGCCACCATAGAGCATGAAATAGGCGAATATCGGGAACACCACCAGCACCGCCAGCGCCACCCAGCGCTTGAACGGCAACCGCGGGATGGCCAGCCAGGCGATCAGGGCGGCAAAGGTGACGAACGTCACCTCGACCCGCCAGATCTCGCCACGCGGATAGAGCCCATAGATGAACTGGGTGAAACGGGCGCTGACGAACACCCAGCAGGCCCCCTCGCGAGAGCAGTCATCCCGCGTGGTGCCGATCCAGTCGGCATTGATGAAGGCCCACTGAATCGTCGGCGTCAGCAGCAGATAGAGCAGGTAGAGACCCAGCAGGGTGAAAAAGCTGTTCACCGGCCCGCTGAACAGGTTGGCCCGCAGCCAGGCCACCGGTCCTACCGTATTCTTCGGCGCCGGTCGCGCCTCGATCATCTTGTGTTGAATCGTCATGGCGCCTCTCCTAGCGTTCCACCAGCGCCACACGGGCGTTGAACCAGTTCATGAACATCGATACCAGCAGGCTGATGGTCAGATAGACTGCCATGGTCATGGCAATGACCTCGATCGCCTGCCCCGTCTGGTTGAGGGTCGTGCCGGCAAACACCGAGACGAGGTCCGGATAGCCGATGGCCGTGGCCAGCGAGGAGTTCTTGATCAGGTTGAGGTACTGGCTGGTCAGCGGCGGAATGATCACGCGCAGCGCCTGGGGTACCACCACCAGGCGCAGCACCAGATTCCGCGGCAGGCTAAGTGCCTGGGCCGCTTCGGTCTGGCCGTGGGGAATGGCCTGGATGCCCGAACGCACGATCTCGGCGATGAACGAAGCCGTATAGATGGAGAGCGCCAGCCACAGAGCCAGGAATTCGGGGATGACGGTGACCCCGCCGCGGAAATTGAAACCACGCAGCTCCGGCACGTCCCAGGTCACCGGCACGCCGGTCACGACCAGCACCAGCAGCGGCAGGCCGACGATCAGGCCCAGCGAGATCCAGCCCGCCGGCAGGCGCTTGCCGGTCGCCTCGTGGCGACGCCTGTTCCAGACCGCCAAGGCGATACTGGCCACGATGGCCACGCCCAAGGCCAGCGGAATCAGGCCGAAGCCGGACAGGAACTGCGGCTCGGGCAGAAACAGTCCACGCACGTTGAGAAAGGCCACTTCGCCCAGGGTCATGCTGTCCCGAGGGCTGGGCATGGCGCGCAGCACGGCGAAGTACCAGAAGAAGATCTGCAGCAGCAGCGGGATATTGCGGAAAATCTCGATATAGCCGTTGGCCAGCCGGGCGATCAGCCAGTTGGGCGACAGTCGGGCAATGCCCACGGTAAAGCCAATGATCGTCGCCGCCAGGATTCCCAGTGCGGATACCACCAAGGTATTGAGCAGACCCACCAGAAAGGTTCGGCCATAGGTACTTTGCGACGAGTAGTCGATCAGGCTCTGGACGATGCCGAAGCCGGCAGTGTTGGTCAGGAAACCGAAGCCGGTAGTAATGCCGCGGGCGGCGAGGTTGTCCTGAGTATTGCCGACGATGTAGAGCAGAAAGATTACGACCGCGGCGATCAACAGAAGCTGAAAGATCAGCGCACGCTTGGCGCGATCGCGCCAGAACGGCGGTTTAGGGCCCACGGACTGGGCCTTGGGTCGAACGGACATGAAGGAACTCTCCGCCTGGATCCGTCAAGCAGGTATCAGCCATCCGGCCCGGGAGGTATCCGGGCCGGGGCAGTACGAGGATCGGGGCATCGCGACGATGCCCCGGGCGGTACGATCAGCGAATCGGCGGAGCGTACTGAATGCCGCCTTCGGTCCACAGGGCGTTGATGCCGCGCTCGATCTGCAGCGGCGAGTCCATGCCGACATTACGCTCGTAGCTTTCGCCGTAATTGCCTACTTGGCTGACGATGTTGTAGGCCCAATCGGCGGAGAGACCCATCGCCTCGCCGTAGTTGCCGTCGCGGCCGAGCAGGCGAGCGACGTCGGGATTGTCGGATTCGAGCATCTCGTCGACGTTCTCGCTGGTAATGCCCATCTCTTCGGCATTGAGCATGGCGAACAGCGACCACTTGACGATGTTGAACCACTGGTCGTCGCCCTGGCGAACTACCGGGCCCAGCGGCTCCTTGGAGATGATCTCGGGCAGGATGACCGATTGATCCGGATCGGAGAGCTGGATGCGCAGCGCTGCCAGCTGCGAGGAGTCGGAGGTCAGCACGTCACAGCGGCCGGCCTCGTAGCCACCCACGGTCTGCTCGGAGGTGTCGAAAACGATAGGATCGAACTCCATGCCGTTGGCACGGAAGTAGTCGGCCACGTTGAGCTCGGTGGTGGTACCGGACTGGACGCAGATCGCCGCACCGTCGAGCTCCGTGGCGCTGGAGACACCCAGGTCCTTGTTGATCATGAAGCCGATGCCGTCATAGAAATTCACGCCCGCGAAGTTGAGGCCCAGAGTGGTATCGCGGGTGGTGGTCCAGGTGGTGTTGCGCGAGAGCAGGTCGACCTCGCCCGACTGCAGCGCGGTGAAGCGCTCGACGGCGTTCAACGAGATGTAGCGCACCGCTTCGGAATCGCCGAACACCGCTGCCGCCACGGCGCGGCAGACGTCGACATCGAGACCCTGCCACTCGCCCTGGTCGTTCGGTGCGGAGAAGCCCGGCAGGCCATCGCTGACGCCGCACTGTACGGCGCCGCGCTCGCGGGTGTTCTCCAGCGTGTCGGCGGAGGCCACGGCGGCGGTTCCCAGTGCCAGAGCCGCTGCGGAAGTGAGCAGCATCCACTTGTTCTTGTTGTCGCGCATGTAAAGATCCCTCGTAGAGATTGGAATTCTTGAAAGCAGCATGCCGGAGCATGTGCCTGCACCTTAGCAAGGTTTGTTCCAAGGCAGGGATAGTGCAGGCAAAACTCTTATTCAACGCTCATGCCGGAGGCGATCCAGCCTGAACCGCTGCCCCGCTTTGGTGCAACCGGGTATGCCTCAGCGCACCGGCGGCGCATAATGCAGCCCGCCCTCGGTCCACAGGGCATTCTGGCCGCGAGCAATGTTGAAATCGGAGCCGGCACCCACGTTGCGCTCGAACATCTCACCGTAGTTGCCCACCTGCTTGACGATCCGATAAGCCCAGTCCGCGGTGAGCCCCATGCCCTCGCCGTAGTTGCCATCGCGGCCCAGCAGGCGAGCGATGTCCGGGTTGTCGGATTCGAGCATCTCGTCGACGTTGGCCTGGGTGATGCCCAGCTCCTCGGCATTGAGCATGGCGAACAGGGACCACTTGACGATGTTGAACCACTGGTCGTCGCCCTGACGTACGGCTGGCCCCAGCGGCTCCTTGGAGATGACTTCGGGCAGCACCATGGCGCTGTCGGGGTCGGCAAGCTGCATACGCTGGGCGTAGAGCTGGGAGGCATCGGAGCTGAGCACATCGCAGCGCCCTGCCTCGAAACCTGCTATCGATTGCTCCGGTGAGTCGAACACCACCGGCTCGTACTCCATGCCGTTGGCGCGGAAGTAGTCGGCCAGGTTGAGTTCGCTGGTAGTGCCGGACTGGGTACACACCGCGGCACCGTCGAGCTCCGTGGCACTTGCAACGCCCAGATCGCTGGCCACCAAAAAGGCCTGGCCATCATAGTAGCTGACGCCGGTAAAGTTGACGCCCAGCGTCGTATCCCGGGATGAAGTCCATGTCGTGGTACGCGAGAGCACGTCCACTTCGCTCGACTGCAGGGCCGTGAATCGTTCCACCGAGTTCAGCGGCACGAAGTGCACCTTTTCGGCGTCACCCAGTACCGCGGCGGCGATGGCCCGGCAGACGTCGGTATCCAGGCCCCGATAGTTATCCTCGTCGTCCAGCGCCGAGAAGCCCGGCTGGGCAGCATTGACACCACAGCGCACTTGGTCCTGCTCGCGAACGTCGTCGAGCGTCGCCGCCTGGGCCAAGCCGATGCCGCCAAGCAACAGCGCTGACGATGCCAGCCAAGCCAGCCTGTCATGATGGGTCATGTCGTTCCCTCGTTGTTGTTGATCATGAGGCCTCTAGCAAGGCCTCGCTTATGCTTAGCGCATCCTCACGACTCCTGCACGACGCCTCACGGCCCGCTCTCCCCTTGCCTTCAACGAAGAATATTTAGCCCACTAAAGAAAACGCCCCGCAGGCCGGGCCTGCGGGGCGAATACTCTGTCAGTGGTGAATCGCGTCAGTGGCGAATGAGATAGTCGAAGGCGCCCAGGGCGGCTTTCGAACCCTCGCCCATGGCGATGACGATCTGCTTGTAGGGCACGGTGGTCACGTCGCCGGCGGCGAAGATGCCGGGCACCGACGTCATGCCGCGCTCGTCGATCACGATCTCGCCGCGCTGAGACAGCTCGATAGACGAATCGGTGAGCCACTCGGTATTGGGCACCAGGCCGATCTGCACGAAGATGCCTTCCAGCTCGAGCTGCTTGATCTCGCCGCTGGCACGCTCCTCGAAGGTCAGGCCGGTGACCCGGGTGCCGTCGCCGTTGACCTCGGTGGTGCGGGCGCCGAGGATGATCTCGACGTTGGGAAGGCTGCGCAGCTTCTTCTGCAGCACCGCGTCGGCGCGCATCTCGTCCATGAACTCGATCAGCGTCACGTGGCCGACGATGCCGGCCAGGTCGATGGCCGCCTCGACACCGGAGTTGCCGCCGCCGATCACCGCCACGCGCTTGCCCTTGAACAGCGGGCCGTCGCAGTGGGGGCAGTAGGCCACGCCCTTGTTGCGGTACTCGGCCTCGCCGGGGACGTTCATCTCGCGCCAGCGGGCACCGGTGGTGAGAATCAGCGTCCGGCTCTTGAGGCTGGCACCGGATTCGAACACCACCTCGTGCTCGCCGCCCTGATCGGCCGCCGGCACCAGCTTCACCGCACGCTGCAGGTTGATGTCGGCTTCGTACTGCTTGACGTGCTCCTCCAGCGCCGCAGCCAGCTTGGGGCCTTCGGTATAAGGCACGGAGATGAAGTTCTCGATGGCCATGGTGTCGAGCACCTGGCCGCCGAAGCGCTCGGCCGCCACACCGGTGCGGATACCCTTGCGCGCGGCGTAGATGGCCGCCGCGGCACCGGCCGGGCCACCGCCCACCACCAGCACGTCGAAGGGATCCTTCTCGTTGAGCTTGGCCGCCTCGCGCTTGGCCGCGCCGGTGTCGACCTTGGCCAGGATCTGCTCCAGGCTCATGCGGCCCTGGTCGAAGGGCTCGCCGTTGAGAAAGATGCTCGGCACCGACATCACCTGGCGCTCTTCCACCTCGTCCTGGAACAGCGCGCCGTCAATGGCGACGTGACGCACGTTCGGATTGAGGATCGCCATCAGGTTGAGCGCCTGCACCACGTCGGGGCAGTTCTGGCAAGAGAGCGAATAGTAGGTCTCGAAATGCAGCGCACCCTCGAGCGCCTTGATCTGCTCGATGGTGTCGTCGCTGACCTTGGGCGGATGGCCGCCGACCTGCAGCAGGGCCAGCACCAGCGAGGTGAACTCGTGGCCCATGGGAATGCCCGCGAATACCAGGCCGGTGTCCTCGCCGGGACGGTTCAGCGCGAAGGAGGGCTTGCGCGCGTCCGTACCGTCGAGGCGCAGGCTGATCTTGTCGCAGAGGCTCTCGATATCCTTGAGCAGTCCGTGAAGCTCCTTGGACTTGGCGCCGTCATCGAGGGACGCGACGATCTCGAACGGCTGAGTGACCTTCTGCAGGTAGGCTTTTAGCTGGCTTTTCAGATTGTCGTCCAACATGACAGCGGTTTCCTTCATGTCTGGCTCAAGAACGACGGCAAGACGTCACCACAACGCGTCACGGAGTCAGCGCGGGCAGCGGCTTGCACGTCTTGGAAAGAGCGCCCGGGCAGCACATGCCCGGGCGTGGTACATACACGAGGTCAGGGGATAGCCTCGCGGGTCTTGGCAGACCGCTTAGATCTTGCCGACCAGATCCAGGGACGGAGCGAGAGTCTCTTCGCCTTCCTTCCACTTGGCCGGGCAGACCTCGTTGGGGTTGTTGCGCACGTACTGGGCGGCCTTGACCTTGCGCAGCAGCTCTTCGGCGTTACGGCCGATGTTGCCGGCATTGATTTCGACGATCTGGATCTTGCCGTCAGGGTCGACCACGAAGGTGCCGCGCTCGGCCAGGCCAGCGTCTTCGATCAGCACTTCGAAGTTGCGCGAGATCTGCAGGGTCGGGTCGGCCAGCATCGGATACTGCAGCTTGCCTATGGTCTCGGAGCTGTCGTGCCAGGCCTTGTGGGTGAAGTGGGTGTCGGTGGAGACGCTGTAGATCTCGACGCCCAGCTTCTTGAACTCTTCGTAGTTGTCCGCCAGGTCACCCAGCTCGGTGGGGCAGACGAAGGTGAAGTCGGCCGGATAGAAGAAGAAGATGCTCCACTGGCCTTTCAGGTCGGCGTCGGAAACGTCGACGAACTCGCCGTTGTGGTAAGCGGTGGCCTTGAACGGCTTGACTTCGGTGTTGATCAGGGACATTCAGCAAAGCTCCATGTCATTTCGTTGGTGGGGTGATCCGAATACGAGGCCTATCATATCCATCGCAACCGATAGGCGAAAATTGATTGCCGCCATGGTTCCGATAAGGCTTGTCTATGGTGGCACCCGCGCCTCATTGCAAGGCTACTGCCTCACCTTGCCGGTTCAGCGCCAGGAAGCTCTGGGTATTTCCCATCTGCAGCGCTTCGACCATGCGCTGCAGATGGCGCTCGACGGCATCGTCGGGTACGGCTTCGCCGCCGCTGCCTGACAGTGCCCCGACGAACATGATGTCCCATTCGATCCCGGTTCGCTGCGACTCCTTTTCCAGCGCCGCCATGTCGCTGAGCTCTTCGGGAGTCTTGTCGACGCAAAGCACCGGGGTGAGCACGCCGCCTTCCCCTTCCTCGAAGCGCTGGCGCTGCTCTGCGGTGGGATTGTCCGGCAGCTCGGCGCGGGTGAAGACGAACAGCAGCCGCTGCGGCTCGGACTGACGCCGTGCTTCTTCCAGCAGATCGGTAAAACGAGAAATGGCCAAGGGGACCTCCATGATCAGCAGCCCCCGGCATGGGGCGATGCGTACGGGCGCCGGCCTGCCCGGCGCTGCTGCGGATACCATAGCGCAATCGCCAGCGCCATGCCTGACCTCGGTCAAGGAGCGGTCTGTGTTCGCGCCGGAAAGCGCACCAACACTTCACGTGCCTCCCCACCGCGGAGTATTTCCAGCGGCAGCAGGGTACCCGGCGGCTGGCGCCGTACCAGCCGCGTGAGGTCGGCGGGCTGCGCCAGGCGCTCACCGGCCGCCCGCAGGATGACGTCCCCCTTCTCCAGCCCCGAACGCGCGGCCACGGAGCCTTCGAGCATGCCCTGTACCTCGACCCCGTCTGCGTGGGACGCGACGAGCACTCCCAACTGCATCGGCGGCTCGGCTTCCGCAGCCTCGGCAAGCGCGAACATGGCCCGTGCCAAGCCCGCAGGCTGTGGCTCGCACTCGCCATCGCCTGCCGTCCAGGGCAGCAGGGAAACGGGATCTTCGACACCCAGGTCAGCGAGCTGGTGGGGCACGCCGTGGCCGTACTGCAGGTGGCCCTGGCCGATCAGGCCGACCACCAGCTCGGCCTCGCCAGCCGCCCTCGCCAGCCCGGCAGCCATCGCGCGATCCCACACCAGCTGTGCCGCGATGAAGCGCTCGAGACCCTCGTTGTCGCCTGAGTTCGCGTGCTGAGCATGAATGGCGGCCAGGCGCTCACGATAGTCGGGTGGGGCCTCGGCCGGGGCGGAAATACCGAAGCGCTCGGCTTCGGGCACCGCCTGCCAGCCCTCCTCGACCAGCCTCTCTCGAAGTTCGGGTGTGACGTTGAGGGCCACGAGCGGCACTCGCTGCAGCCGGGCGAAGTGGAGAATCGGCAGGTAGAGTTCGGGATCGAAGCCCCAGGCGCCGTACCAGTCGCTCGCTTCGAGAAAAGCCGCCTCGTCGAGTTCGCCCGCCACCCAGGCGTCAAGGGCCGGTTGGGCCTCGCGCGGCAGCATCTCCAGGCCGATCGCCAGCTCGGGGCGCAGCGCATGCAGCCCGGCCAGCACATGCAGCTGCCAGCGGTGATGGTCGATGCGGTCGTGCTGCTCGCCAAGCATTACCACGTCGCGACCGGCCAGTTCGGCGAACAGCGCGGCGCTATCCAGCCGCTCACCGCCGGGCTGGTACCACTGGCCGGGGTCGGGGCAGGTGTCGGCACGCACCGGCAGGGGTGCAAGGGTCAGGCAGGCCAGCATGGCCAGCGTGCGGAACCAGGTGGGCGGGTGTCGCATCGGCATCTCCAATCGAACTGCCGACAATGATGGCGCATTGCGCCTCACCAGGCAGCATCAGGCTGCCTCCTCCTGCACCTCGTCGCCGCCCTCCTCGAAGTGGAACTCCAGCTGGGTCGGCTCCAGGCGCGGATCGAGTTCGGCGAAATGCGGCGTTTCCAGCGTGGGCACCGCGACGAAGGGCTCCTGCTCGACCTCTTCCACCGGCACGCCGGGACGACGGCGCAAGCGCAGCGCCACGAACGCCGCCAGGGCCAGCGAGGCACCTCCCAGGAACACCCATAGCCCGTCGGGGCCCACCAGGCGCATGACTAGCGAGGCGGTAAAGGGACCGATGATCGAGCCGATGCCGTACCAGATCATCAGCTTGGCGTTGGCGGCCACGACCTCGCCGGGTTCGAGCCAATCGTTGGTGTGCGCCAAGCTCAGGGCGTAGAGGGTATGCAGCATGGCGGTATGGAAACAGGCCGCCACGACCAGCATCCAGAAGTCGATGCGCACCATCATCGACACGAAGGCACCAGATATCGTCATCATCACGGCCATGCCGAGGATCACCTTGCGCCGGTCGATGTAGTCTGAAAGCCGCCCCAGCCCCCACTGGGCGAACAGCGCCACCATGGTGGTGATCGCCATGAAGCGCGCCGTCTCGCCGGTGGTCAGGCCGATCTCCTGACCGTAGAACGGCGTCATGGCAAAGAAGGCCTGCACCATCATGCCGGCGGTGAAGGCACCGACCAGGCCTACCGGGGCGCGCTTGAACAGCGCCTTCAGGCGGATCTTCTGCGGCTGGAAATCGTGGGCTTGGCGCGGACCATGGATGCGCACGATCGACAGCGGCACCAGCGACAGGGCGAACAGCATGCCGACCAGGGAGAACAGCGCCGGCCCCGCCGGATCGCCGAAGTTGAGCAACCACTGCCCGCCGGCCAGCGACAGGGTCGAGATGATCATGTAGAGCGCCAGCACCCGACCGCGATTCTCGTTCGTCGACTCGCCCGAAACCCACGACTCCATCACCATCAGCATGCCCGCGGTGGCGACCCCGCCGATCAGCCGCCAGGCCAGCCAGGCCCAGGGGTTGACCCACAGGCCGTGGAGCATGGCGGTGACCGCCAGCAGGCCGGCACAGGCGGAAAACACCCGGATATGGCCAACGCTGCGGATGCGTTTCTCCAGCGCATAGCTGCCCAGCACGAAGCCGAGCGAGAAACTCGACATCAGCAGGCCCGCCATCTGCGAGGGGAAGCCCTCGATGGACATGCGCACCCCGAGCAGGGTCATGATCAGGCCGTGGCCGAGCAGGAAACTGATTTCGCAGACGAACAGGATCGGAAGGGTAGCCGGTAGACTGCGCAAGATGTCACTCCGTTGACGATGCCGGACGCGGTATTGCACCGCGTCCGGCAGGGTTCATGCGCGCTTCAGTGTAGAGGGTTCCCCGGGACTGTCGCCAGCTGCTAGCCGGCGCTCGTGCCCGGTGGCGGCTTCAGAAGGTCATTTCGTAGTTGAACAGCAGGGTGATATCAGAACGGGCGTTGCGGTCATGCCCGGGTTCGCGCGTGTGATTGAGGTTGAAACCGATGGCCCCGCGTCGCTGGGTCTGGTAGCGGTAGCCCAGCTCGAACTCCTGCTGGCGGCCGCTCGGGGACAGCGTGACGCTGCGCTCCTCGTGGATCACATCGCCATCGATGGCCCGGCCCACGGGAACGGAGAGCGTGGCCTCGGCCTGGTCGATACGCATCGGCTGGCGATAGGCGAATGCCGTAGTGTGCCGTTCTCCGCTACGCTGCAGGCCGATACTCAGCTCCTCGACCCGCGCAATATCGAGGTGCTGGATAAAACCGCTCCCTTCGGCCTCCCCTCGCCCTCGATCATAAAGAGCGAAGGCCTGCCAATGCCGGCCCAGCCGGGCGTCCAGCCCCAGGCTGGCGTAACCGGTGCGATTGCGCTCGCCCAGCGTCAGCATTCCACTACCCTGCCCACCCAGCAGGCCGTGGCGCTCATCGAGCACGCCGACTGTCGTGCTGACAGCCAACTGCGGCGAGATCTCGAAACGCATGCCAACGTCGCTGCGACTGGCCTGGTACTCCTCACCCAGCGCGACGCCCCACTCGGTGCCGTCCCCCATCCAGTGACGCGCCTGGAGAGTGGCTCGGTGGCTCAATGCGTAGTCGTTGCGCAACCCATGCACGGTGTCCAACCCTCGGGTCAAATCGGAGCCGCCCTGAAAGGCGAGCAGCGGCATGATGCCCGACTCGGCGTAGGCGCTGGCCGGGTCCAGTTCGTCGCCGGCAAAACGGGTGAGCGTCCAGTCGTTGCGACCGAAGCGACCATCGAGGCGACTGGCAAGGGCCTCCCCATGACCATTTGTCTGCGAGGACCAGCTCAGCGCTCTCGCACTGCCCCGCTGCTCCTGGCGCTGATCGGGCGATGCACTGGAGAGCCGCGTCATGCGGCTGCGCTGTCGCGCCTCATGGGAGTCTCGCGGAAAGGCGTGAGCCGTCAGGTCGATGCGGTAGTCACGCCCCAACTCATCGAAGGCGGCAACGTCGGCAAGCGCCCCCGAGCTCGCCAGGCTGTCGCCATAGGCCCCGGAGAGCTGAACCAGGCTCTGCTCAAGAGACTGAGTGCCCTCATCCAGATGGCTTCCCGTAGCCAGCGCCAGCGAACCCGCCGGTGCCAGCGCAGCGTCGAGGTCCGCCTCGCCCTGGCCAAGGTAGTAGTAACCGCAGTTGACGTCACCGCCCTCACCACAACTCCCGTCCTGGTAGAGCGATGAGCTGCGGTCGGCGGTATCCAGCAGGCGCTGGGAAATCGTGGCGGCATCGAGATGCGGCCAGAGCGCGATCATCGCCGCCGCGTAGCCTGCCACTTGGGGGGCAGCGATCGAGGTCCCCGCCCACTCGGCGTAGGTGTCGTCCCCGGAGGCATCGGCCACGGTCTGGCGCCAAGGCGCGGTGAGAAAGCGCGCCTGCCAGTCGCTGTCCTCTCCCGGGTGGTTGCTGTTCGCGGCCAGCTGTATATCCCCGTCGTCACGCACCGAGCCGCCGACGATGAGCATGCGGGAATAGATGTCGTCGTGTAGGTGAATGGGCCGGTCGGCCTGCAGCGCCTCGCCACCGTTGCCCGCCGCGACCACGTAGACACTGCCCAGTCCGTCGTTGCCGGTCGCGATCCGACGCAGCGAGTCGAGCGAGTTGACGCCCAGGTAAGAGGCGCTCGGGGAAGGCGCGTTGACGCGCCCGCTCCAGCTATGGTTGATCACCCTGGCACCCTCGTCGGCCAAGTATCCGACGCTGTAGTCGAGCACGTTTGTCGCGGCGCGGCCTGGACTGCTGTCGGACGAAACCTTGGCCAGATAGAGCGCGGGGCTAACGTCGCCCTGCTCGACCAGCGACGCCACGGCGGTGCCATGATCTTCGTCGCCACTGACATCGCCACTGCCATCCACCAGGTTGACGGTCGCAAGGAGCGCAGGCGCCAGCGATTCGTGGGTAATCCGAAAACCAGTGTCGGCTACCCCGACCACCACACCTGCGTTATCGAAGGAGCGGAGGGTGGGGGTCGGTGCTGACTCGTGTATGCCGTCTGAATTGGTGGGCTTGGTACCGCCACCACCGCCGCCGCCGCCGCAGGCAGATAGACCGACGACCAAAGGCAGGAGCCAGGGAGTTGTGATTCGGGAAGTAGGCATGAGTTGCGAGAACAAGCGAAGCGCCCTCTCCTCCTTGCTAAAGACAGCATGGGTATGAAGCGATTGCCAGTGAACTGGCCGAGATGCAGGATAAGGCGTTTCCTGACCGCCCAAATCCCGGTAAACGAAGTCTTAACGGCGCTATTTCCTTCTCGACGACGACATGTCTCCGTGCCTCGCTGTCGGCTTCGCTCGTCTGGGTCTACGCTGGGAGGCATCCACGCAAATGCTACAAGCAACTGGAGGTGCCTGATGGCAAGGATGCGCAACCCGGCATGCCGTCGCCTGGGCTGGCTTGCCGCCCTGCTGGGCGTCGCCTGGCTGAGTTCCGCCGTGGCGGAGGAGCGTACGGCCTCGCCCGGCGAAGGCGCGGCGGGCCTGGATCCCGCCGAGACTATCGAACCGCCCGACGTGGACACCGGCCAATACGGGACCAGCAGCGGCATTACCCACTCCGATATGAACCAGGCGGAAGAAGGCTCCGGCAGCGGCCAGACCCAGGGCGACGATATGCATCAGACCCCCGCGGCGGGCTCCGATGCCGGCCCCGACTACGAAGTCCAAACACCCGAACGCGAGGCAGAGCCTGAGCAGCAGGCCCTGCCCGACGACCCGCTGGGTGCCGAGGACGAAGGCCGGCGGGAGAGCGGCGAGCCGCAAAGCAGCAACGAACAATAAAGCCGCACTGAACAATAGGCGACTCCGCTACGCATCGTAACAAGTCGTTCGGCAGCGCCTGCCGAGAACCGCTACGCTTTGCGTAGAACATGCACACGCCGCCTTGGGCGCAAAGCCCGCAGCGTGCCGAGAACGACAAGCGGTGACAAGACCGACCGCGATAGCGACCAGGCAGAACAAGAGGGTATAGAAACCAGGCAGGAGACCTCCATGACCCTTCGGGTGACACGCAGACAATTCTTCAAGCTAGGTGCGGCGGGAATGGCCACGTCCAGCATGGCCATGATGGGCTTCGCCCCGGAACCCGCCGTCGCTTCCATCCGCCATTTCAAGCTGACCGGCGCCAAGATCACGCGCAGCAACTGCACCTACTGCTCGGTGGGCTGCGGCGTACTGCTCTACAGCCGGGGCGATGCGGCGATCAACAACGTCGACGATATCTATCACGTGGAGGGCGACCCGGACCATCCGGTGAGCCGCGGCTCACTGTGCCCCAAGGGCGCCGGGCTGCTCGATTACATCCAGAGCGACTCCCGGCTGCGCTACCCCCAGGTGCGCGAGGCCGGCAGCGACGAATGGAAGCGGATCGACTGGGACGAAGCGCTGGAGCGCATCGCACGCCACATGAAGGACGACCGTGACGCCAACTTCGTCGCCGATGACGACGACGGCAATACCGTCAACCACTGGATCTCGACGGGGATGTTGGCGGCTTCGGCCTCGACCAACGAGACCGCCTACCTGACGCACAAGGTGGTACGCAGCCTCGGCATGGTGGCCTTCGACAATCAGGCGCGCGTCTGACACGGACCGACGGTGGCAGGTCTTGCCCCAACATTCGGTCGCGGCGCCATGACCAATCACTGGGTCGACATTCGTAATGCCGATCTCATCATTGCCATGGGCGGCAACCCCGCCGAAGCGCATCCCGTGGGCTTCCGCTGGGTCATGGAGGCCAAGGAGAAGAACGACGCCCGACTCGTCGTGGTGGACCCTCGCTTCAACCGCACGGCGGCGGTGGCGGACTATTACGCCGAGATACGCACCGGTACCGATATCGCCTTCCTCGGTGGGTTGATCAGCTACCTGATCGAAAACGGCCTTTTCCATCAGGATTACGTGCGCGCCTATACCGATGCCAGCCTGATCGTCAGCCCCGAGTTCGGCTTCGACGACGGTCTGTTCAGCGGCTATGACGCCGACAACGGCGAGTACGACAAGTCGAGCTGGCAGTACGAGTACGACGACGAGGGCCATGCTCGGCGCGACGAAACGCTGCAACACCCACGCTGCGTCTTCCAGATGATGCGCCAGCACTATAGCCGCTACACCCTCGAGCTGGTCTCCTCGGTGTGCGGCACGCCGCGCGACAAGATTCAGCGTGTGTGGGACATGATCGCCGAGACGGCCGTTCCCGATCGCACCATGACCTTCCTCTACGCACTGGGCTGGACGCAGCACTCGATCGGCTCGCAGATCATTCGCACCGCGGCCATTGTCCAGCTCTTGCTGGGCAACATGGGCATGCGCGGTGGCGGGGTCAACGCCCTACGCGGCCACTCCAACATTCAGGGCCTGACCGATCTCGGCCTGCTCTCCAATCTGTTGCCGGGCTACCTGACGTTGCCTCGCTCCGGCGAGCAGGAGTACGACCAGTACATTCTGGAACGGGCGCGACCGCCCCTGGTGCCCGACGAAGTTTCCTATTGGCGTTATTACGAGCGCTTCCATGTCAGCCTGATGAAGGCGTGGTTCGGCGATGCCGCCCAGGAGGAGAACGATTGGCGCTTCGACTGGCTGCCGAAGATGGGCGTGGACCTTTACGACATCCTGCACACTTTCGAGCGCATGCATCAGGGCGAGGTGAACGGCTATATCTGCCAGGGCTTCAATCCGCTGGCGGCATTCCCGCACAAGGCCAAGACCACCGAGTCGCTGTCGCGGCTGAAGTACCTGGTGGTGATCGATCCCCTGCGCACCGAGACGGCTGAGTTCTGGAAGAACCACGGCGAGTATCACGACGTGGACCCGGCCGCGATCGATACCGAGGTGTTTCGCCTGCCCACCACCGCCTTCGCAGAGGAGGACGGCACTATCGTCAACAGCTCCCGGTGGCTGCAGTGGTTCTGGGCGGCGGCGCCCCCTCCGGGCGAATCACGCTCCGATACGGCCATCATGGCGGGCATCTTCCTGCGTCTACAGCGGCTCTATCGGGAAGAGGGCGGCCCCTTCCCCGAGCCGATCCTCAATTTGCATTGGCCCTACCGCCGCCCCGATGAACCGAGCCCCGAGGAGCTGGCGCGCGAGTACAACGGCTGGGCGCTGGAGGATGTCTTCGACGAGGAGCGCAATCTGGTGGTCCGCGCCGGTGAGCAGGTCGAGGACTTCGGCATGCTGCGTGCCGACGGTTCCACCGCCTGCGGCTGTTGGCTGTTCGCCGGCTGCTGGACCGAGGGCGGCAACCAGATGGTGCGCCGCGACAACTCCGACCCCTACGGCACCGGCCAGACGCTGGGCTGGGCCTGGTCGTGGCCCGCCAACCGCCGCATCCTCTACAACCGCGCCAGCGCCCGCCCCGACGGCACGCCCTGGGCGGCGCGCAAGGCCGTGGTGTGGTGGAATGGCCAGCGCTGGGTCGGCAACGACGTGCCTGACTTCCCGCCGACCTCCGCCCCAGGCGACGGCCAGGCGCCGTTCATCATGAACCAGACCGGGCGCGGTCAGATCTTCGCGCGCGATCGCATGAACGAAGGGCCCTTCCCCGAGCATTACGAGCCTTTCGAGACGCCGATCGCCAACAACCCGCTGCACCCGGACAATCCCTTGGCCAAGCACAACCCGGGGGCTCGGGTATTCGAACAGGACCGCGAGAACTTCGGTACCTTCGAGGAGTTCCCGCATGCCGCGACCAGCTATCGTCTGACCGAGCATTTCCACTACTGGACGATGCATAACCGGCTCAACGCCATCGCCCAACCGGAGAAATTCGTCGAGATCGGCGAGAGCCTGGCCGAGGAGTTGGGCATCGCCAAGGGCGACCGCGTGCGGGTCAGCTCCAAGCGCGGCTTCATCGAGGCCGTTGCGGTGGTGACCAAGCGCATTCGTCCGCTGCAGGTCGCCGGCCAGACCGTGCACCAGGTCGGGATCCCGCTGCACTGGGGCTTTCTCGGCGAGACGAAGAAGTCCTACCTAACCAACACCCTGACGCCATCCGTCGGCGACGGTAATACGCAAACACCGGAATTCAAGTCGTTCCTGGTGCGGGTCGAGAAGCTATAGGCCAGGGAAAGGACAAGGAGGCGAAACGACATGAGAGGCGACCAGATCAATCTGCAGAACGTCATCGCCCGGTCGGCGACTCAGGTGCCCTCGCCCCAGGAGCGGAGCGGTGGTGTGGATCGCGTGACCAAGCTGATCGACGTATCGCGCTGCATCGGCTGCAAGGCGTGCCAAGTGGCCTGCGCCGAGTGGAACGACCTGCGCGACGAGGTCGGCGAGTGCGTCGGTGAATACGACAACCCGCTCGATCTCACACCCGACACCTGGCAGGTGATGCGCTTCGATGAATACGAGGACGAGCAGGGCAACCTCGAATGGCTGATCCGCAAGGACAACTGCATGCACTGCGCCGAGCCGGGTTGCCTCGAGGCGTGCCCGGCGCCCGGCGCCATCGTGCAGTACGCCAACGGCATCGTCGACTTCAATTCGGAGCACTGCATCGGCTGCGGCTATTGCGTATCGGGCTGCCCCTTTGACGTGCCGCGCATCTCGAAGAAGGACCACAAGGCCTACAAGTGCACGCTCTGCTCCGACCGGGTGTTCCATGGCCTGGAGCCGGCCTGCGTGAAGTCATGCCCCACCGGCTCGATCATGTTCGGCACCCGCGAGGACATGTTCGACCTGGCCGAGACCCGCACGAATTTCCTCAAGAGCCGCGGCTTCGACAACGCCGGGGTCTACAACCCCGAAGGGGTCGACGGCACCCATGTGATCTACGTGCTGCAGCACGCCGACCGGCCGGGGCTCTACAGCCACCTGCCCGAGGACCCGCGCATCAGCCCGCTGGTAGACGCTTGGAAGGGCGTGACCAAGCCGCTGGCCTCCATGGCGATCGGCCTGGCCGCCCTGACCGGCTTCTTCCACTACGTCACCGCCGGCCCAAAGGAATACGGCGAGGAGGACGAAGCGGCAGTGCGCGAGGATGAGGCCCGCGAACGCGAACGGGAGGAACGCCCATGAGCCTGGCCAAATCGGACCCCGCACTGCGGCGCTACAGCGTATGGAACCGCCTCAACCACTGGCTCGTAGCGATCAGCTTCGTGCTGCTGGTGTTGAGCGGGCTGCCGTTCTTCCACCCCTTCTTCTGGCCGTTGACGGCACTGTTCGGCGGGCCCACCATGACGCGCATCCTGCATCCCTATATCGGCCTGTTCATGTCGCTGATGTTCCTCTTCATGGCGATCGCCTTCTTCAAGGAGAGCTTGATCCGTCGGCGTGACATCCAGTGGCTCAAGCAGATCCGCGACGTGCTGGCCAATCGCGACGAAAAGCTGCCGCCGGTGGGCAAGAACAACGCCGGCCAGAAGCTGGTGTACTGGATCATGCTCGGCTGCATCGTCCTGCTCTTGATCACCGGCCTGCTGATCTGGCAGCCCTACTTCGCCGACGCCGTCCCCATCACCCTGCGTCGGCTGGCATCCCTGGGGCATGCCTTCGTCGCCTTTCTCGCCATCATTACCCTGATCATCCACGTCTACTCGGGTATCTGGGTCAAGGGCTCGTTCCAGGCCATGGTGCGCGGCCGGGTCAGTTGGGCCTGGGCACGCCATCACCATGGCCTGTGGTACGAGGAGGAGCGCGAGAAGGCGCGCAAGCACCGCGCGATCAGCCGTCGCCATGACACGCCCACGAACCGACAGGAGTCGCCGTGACACACGCCTTCGGCAATGCCCCAACGGGGGTGATGCATCCCCCCGAGGTCCGCCTGCCCGACGACGATCACTTCGCCCGCCGCGCCCGGCGCCTGGAGGAACTCGCCGAGCGTGTCGCGCCGCTCGGTGACTTTTTGCACTTCATGGCGCAGCTGGCCCAGGCCCAGCAGGTTGCACTGGAACGCACTACGCCGAGCTGGCAGCCCGGGCCCGAGACCTTCTCCCTGGCACTGGAGCACGGCATGCCGCCACTCAACGTGCAGGCGCTGCGCGGCGACATCGGTATCCGGGCCGAGCTCGACGCCCTGTTGGACGCGCTCGAGCTGCACGTCGGCCAGGCCCAGCGTCCGCTGCTCGATGGCCTGCGCAAGCTGTCGGCGGAGGAGATCGGTCGGCTGGCGGACGACGTGCTTGCGGGCGAAGCCGGCGACGAACGGACTCGCGGCCTGATGCCACTGGTGGCCGCCGCGCTGCAGGTGGCCTGGCTGCGTCTGGCGCGTTCGCTGCCCCAGGCACCGGCGCGTCCGGTCGGCGAGGTACGCACCCTGTGCCCCAGCTGCGGCTCGCCGCCCCTGGCCAGCGTGATCGAATCCGATCCGCAGTATAACGGCGTACGCTACCTGCAGTGCGGACTGTGCGCCACCCAGTGGTATCTGGAACGCTCCCTCTGCAGCGTGTGCGAACAGAGCGGCAAGCTCGACTACCTGAGCCTGGCGCAAGAGAGCGACGCGACCGCCCCCCTGCCGGCCCAGGCCGAGGCCTGCGGCGACTGCGGCAGCTACCTCAAGATCTTTCCGCGCGCGCTCGACGTCGACGCCGAACCGCTGGCCGACGATCTCGCCAGCCTGGCGCTCGACCTGCTGCTGGGCGAGGAGGGGCGCTACCGGCGTAGCGGCTTCAACCCGCTGCTGATCGTGGAGGGTTAGGAACCCGCGAAAGCCGGGATGGGAATGGACGCACCCCGGCCCAGCATGCTATGCCATAAGGGTGATGGATCCACGCAATTGGAAGGGGATGACCGATCCCCGCATGGACATGACGACAATGGACGTTCGACGCAGCCTGCCCGCGGTGGATGCACTGCTGGGCCATCCCGACGTGCAACAGGCCCGCCAGCGATACGGCTATCGCCTCGTCAAACGCGCCGTACGCCAGGCGCTGGACGAGACCCGCCGCGATCTGGCGCACCCGGCCTCCCCCGCCGCACCCGACGTGGACGACCTGGCACGCCGGGTGCTGGGCCACCTGATCGAATTGGTCCGACCGGCCAGCCGCGCGGTATTCAACCTCACCGGCACGGTCATCCACACCAACCTTGGCCGCTCGCCGCTCGCCGAAGCGGCCGTCGAAGCCATGACGCAAGCGGCGCGTCACCCGGTGGCGCTGGAGTACGACCTCGACAGCGGCAGCCGTGGCGATCGCGATCGGCTGGTCGAGAGCCTGCTGTGCGAGCTGACCGGTGCCGAGGCCGCCACCGTGGTCAACAACAATGCCGGTGCCGTGCTGCTGGCCCTGGGGGCGCTGGGCGCCGGCCGCGAGGCGCTGATCTCGCGCGGTGAACTGATCGAGATCGGCGGCGCCTTTCGCATGCCCGACATCATGGCCGCGGCGGGCTGTCGCCTGCGCGAGGTGGGGGCCACCAACCGCACCCATGCAAGCGACTTCGAAGAAGCCATCGGCGAGCAAACCGGACTGATCGTCAAGGCCCACACCTCCAACTACGCCATCACCGGCTTCACCAGCAGCGTTCCCGAGACCCGCCTGGCCGAGATCGCTCATAACCACGGCCTGCCCTTCCTGATCGATCTTGGCAGCGGCGCGCTGACCGATTTTGCCGCCCTCGACCTGCCCTACGAGGCGCAGCCCTCCGATGCGATCGGTGCCGGTGCCGATGTGGTCACCTTCAGCGGCGACAAGCTGCTGGGCGGCCCCCAGGCCGGCATCATCGTCGGTCGCCGTGCAGCGTTAGAGACCATCAAGCGTCATCCGCTCAAGCGTGCCCTGCGCCTGGACAAGCTGACCCTGGCCGCTCTCGAGGCCACCCTGCGCCTCTATCGCGACAGCGATGCCCCGCAGCACGATATTCCCACCCTGGCACTGCTGACCCGCCCGGAAGCCGACATCGCCGCCACCGGTGAGCGACTGCTGCCCCACGTCCAAGACCTGCTTGCCGACGTCACGGTGACGCTGGAGCCATGTTTGAGCCAGCTCGGCAGTGGTTCGCTGCCGATCGATCGTCTACCCAGCCGGGCACTGGTATGGCGGCCCCGGGATAACCAGCGCCGCCTGCGCGAGCGCCACCTGCGGCGCCTCGAGACGGCCTTGCGCGATCTGCCCCGCCCCGTCATCGGCCGGCTCAGCGACGGCGCCCTGCATCTCGATCTGCGCTGCCTGGCCGGTGCAGCCGAAGAGAAGGTCTTCCTGGACCAACTGCAAGAGCTGCAGCGGCGCTATACCAGCAACGGGAGCAAGCGGGCCAGCAATGGAAAGAGCGCGGCCGGCGAGACAGGGAACGTCGTCGCCATCAGCGACATGCACGGAGGCACGCCTTGATCGTCGGCACCGCCGGCCATGTCGATCATGGCAAGACCGCCCTGATCCAGCATCTCACCGGCATCGACACCGACCGCCTGAAGGAGGAGAAGGCGCGCGGGCTGACCATCGAGCCCGGCTTCGCCTATCCCGAGGTGGCCGACGGCGTCGAACTCGGCTTCGTCGATGTGCCCGGTCACGCCCGCTTCCTGCACCACATGCTGGCGGGCAGCGCCGGCGTCGATACGGTTCTGCTGGTGGTGGCCGCCGACGACGGCGTCATGCCGCAAACCGTCGAGCACCTGCAAATCCTGACCCTGCTGGGGCTCGACCGCGGCCTGGTAGCGCTGACCAAGGTCGACCGGGTCGACGCCGCACGCCGCCGCCGGGTGCGCGAGGAGATCGCTACGCTGCTGGCCGATACGCCGCTGGCCGGCGCTGCGATCACCGACGTGTCAAGCCACAGCGGTGAAGGCGTGGAAGCGCTGCGCGACAGGCTGTGGACCCTGGCGGCTACCCAGCGCACCACTCCGGCCCAGGGCCATTTTCGTCTTGCCGTCGATCGGGTCTTCACCAAGAGCGGTGCCGGGCTGGTGGTGACAGGCACGGCCTTCGCCGGCCGCGTCAGCCAGGACGACGAGGTGCGCCTGGTGCCGTCCGGCCTGACGGCGCGAGTGCGTGGGCTGCGTCGTCAGCATCGCGACAGCGAACGGGCGCAGCAGGGCGATCGCGTGGCGCTCAACCTCGCCGGGCCGGGCATCAGCCGCGAGGCAATTCAGCGCGGCGACTGGGTCGTGGCCGAAGCGCTGGAGGCGCCACCGCTGCGACGCCTCGATGTCCAGTTGCACCTGCTCGAGGGCGTGCCGGCGGTCAAGCACTGGGCGCCGATTCATGCGCACCTCGGCGTCACCCGACTCAGCGGCCGCCTGTCGCTGCTCGAGGGCCAGCGGCTCGCCCCGGGAGGGAGCATGCTAGGCCAACTGGTGCTCGACGAACCGGTGCACGCCTGTCTCGGCGACCGTTTCGTGATTCGCGACCCCGGCGGGCGCCTCACCCTGGGCGGCGGCGTGGTGCTCGATGGCGATCCGCCCCGCCGCGGCCAGCGTCGGCCCGAGCGCCTGGCCTGGCTAACGGCACTGGCCGGGTGTGCGGCCGCTGGGCCGCCGTTCGACCTCGACCCGCCCCTGCGCCAAGCACTGGACCGACGGCCCGAAGGGTTCGACCTGATCGCCTTGGCGCGAAATGCCAATGTGGATGCGGCAGAGCTGACCGCACGGACCGAGGCGCTGGGCGGCCGGGTCATTGCTACCCAGGGCCAGTGTCGCGCCTTCTCGCAGGAGGCCATCCTAGCACTGCAGGCACGCCTGCTCGACACCGTCGCTGCCAACCACGAACGCGAGCCTTCGATGCTCGGCACCGAGCGCGGCCGGCTGGCTCGCCAGACCATGCCCGAACTGCCCGAAGCGGTATGTCGGGAATTGCTGGCGTCACTGGTCGAGCGCGGGGAACTGGCTGCCCACGGTCCTTTCGTCGCCTTGCCTGAGCATCGCGCTGCGCTGAGCGAGGCCGATGAGGCGCTGTGGCAGCGGCTCGAGCCGCTCATCGCCGCCGCCCCCTTCCAGCCGCCGAGGGTGCGCGACCTGGCCACGAGCGAAAGCCTTGGCGAAACAAGCCTCGACGAGGCGCGTATCCGCGAAGTCCTCATCGCCTGCGCCCGCCTGGGTCGGCTCTATCAGGTGCGCCGCGACCACTTCTACCCCGCCGCAGCGGTAGCCGAGATGGCCGCCATCGTGCAGGCGCTGGCACAGGAACACGGCCGGATACGCGCGGCCGCCTTTCGCGACCGCATCGGCACCGGCCGCAAACTGGCCATTCACATTCTCGAATTCTTTGATAGGGTAGGTTACACGCGCCGCATCGGCGACGAGCGCGTGATTCGCCACGCCGGCATGTGGCAGTAGCCTCGCAGCACCGTCGGCGCAATGCTCAAGGAAGAGGATCGACCCCCGGTGGGGCGGCCAGACTTCAAATCTGGCAGGGGCTGCCAGCGGTCCCTGGTGGGTTCGACTCCCACGCTCTTCCGCCAGCCCGCACCGTTGAGCCATTCCCGCAGTTTCCGCACTCCCCTGCCAGACTTCCCCAGCGAGCCCGACTTTCACCCGGGGCCACGCTGGGGACACGCCCAGCATATATCTCAGTCACACGAAACCCGGCCATCTTGCACGAACGCGAGGCATTCGCTGCGGCGATACAGCACCGCTCGGCCGCTCTTGTAGTACGGCAGCGGATAGCGTTTCGTCGACCGCCACACCGCCAGGGTGCCCGGCTTGGCGCGCACGATCTTGCCGGCCTCCTCAGGGCTGATGAAATCCTCGTCGCTGAAATCGATCTGCTCTGCCATATCAGTCTCCCGTATGCCGCTGGCCGCCGTGCCCCTTGCCAGGGCCAGCCCGCCACTTGTGCTCGCTCTCGGCGATGCTGTCGTCGATCATCTTCTGGCGCTGACGCTTGATCAGATCCAGAACACCGGGAAGAGCCAGGTGCTCCGTCATATCCTTCACGTCGTTTTCCAGCTCGATGATGATCCGCTCCGCGATCCCTGCCAGCTCCCACATATCCGCCGGCGTCTCTCCGTCCTTCCGCACCTTGCCCAGCCCGTAACAGCCGCCGCAGGGCTTGGCTTTGTTGCCTTTGATCTGATCGGTGCCCGCGCCCATGCAGACCGGGCAATCGTCCTGAGCGATCGGGCGCCAGTGCAGGCGCCAGTCGTCGGCCGTGGTTGCGCTCTGCACGTCCCGACCGATGTCGTGATAGATGACCAACTGTTGCCCCTCGAGCGGCCCGGTGCCGGCGTGCTGACTGACCTCGACGTAACGGCCGCCCTGGCTGCGGTGGGTGTGGGTGGGCTTGGTCACTCGGCGTGCTCCTCTTCGAGCAGCTCCACCTCGACAGAACTCAAGTCGGTGAAGTCCGGGTCGTCTTTGCTGAAGACGCAGTTCAATACGTTGCTGTCCCTGATCACGTCGTTCATGGCGTTGCGCAGATCTTCACCGTCGTACCACTCGCCCTTGAGGACTGATTCAACCAGGTCGCGGAGCGTCTCTACGTCGCCGCTCAAGTTGCGGCGTAGGCCGTTCATGGAAACCTTCATGCCTCCGGCTCCTCTTCCGCTGCACCCAGGCGAGTTTCCAGGCCGTACTTCACAGAGGTCTTGTCGAATTTCTTTGCCACGGCCGACGCCAAGTCGATACCGAGGTGAGCTGCGAGCAGGTCAGCGCTGATGATGACGTCGCCCAGCTCATCAGCTACGGCTTCCAGCTTGGCTGTGCTGCCGGCTATGCCACGCTCAGCTCTGACCATTTTCTTCACGGCTTCGGCCAGCTCACCCGCCTCACCGCAGACCTCCAGCGCCTTGAAGGTGGTGTCCGTCTGGTCGTAGCCAGGCCATTCCTGCTGGCGCGTGACATTGGCCAAGCGCATGCGATGGAATGAAAGCCCCTTGGTGATCTGCTCAACAGCATTCAACGTAGTCGCGACACGCCGGCTGCCGGTGTCGAAACCGACAATCTGCTCGAGGCGCTCCCAGGCCTCGCACATTGCCTGGAATCCTGTGGCCTCGCGGTCGCCGACACGTAGGGCCTTGAGGATCTCTTCGATGGTCATCGGCTCGCCATCCTTGAGGATCGCTGCGCCGTCGTGGCATACCCCCTGGGTAAATTCGGTCATAACTTCTTCCCTCCCGGCCCCGGCAGCAGTGGGGGCATGTTGCCTGTCTCGTACGCTTCGCCCACCTGGGGCAGCATCCAGCGGCCGACCGTGCCGCCGTTGGGCAGTACGATGTGGGCCAGAAACTCTTCCTCGAACATGGTGATGCCGGACTCGACCGCCTCGAGCTTGGCTTTGATGACCAGGGCGAGTGCGCGCCACCGCTGCCGGCAGGCCTGCTCCCATGCCTTGGCGGCCTGTGCTGGCGCTCGCTCCCGGCCGGTGTCGGTCAGGCTGAACTCTCGGCTGTTGCGATCGGGCATCTGCAGGTCGAACCGGATCCGCCGGCCGTGCATCTGGAAGGCGAGCACCGCGGTACCGCCGTCCCAGCCGTACATGAAGCCGTCGGCGCCGTAGCGCGCCAGGGTCTGCTCGATCTCGGCGCGGCTGCGCTCACTGGAAACGCTGGTGTTCTCGGCGTATCGGGTCATCACAGACTCCCACCTGTTTCGGCCGGCAGCAGCTCAGCAACCACCTCGCCGGTGTCGACGTAGTAGTGCTCGCTGTCGGTGAGGTTGTTGAACAGGAATTCATCGCGCTGGCGCTGAGTCATCTTGTTCAAGTGTCGAAGGAACTTACTGCCTGGCGCCTTGAAGCGTGGTTCCACGCCAGCGACCCTGGCGGCCGCGAGGTTGTGATGACCATCGATGACCATCCGGTACCGCCGGCCTCGCAAGGTGCACTCATGTACCCTGACGACGAATACCGAGAAGGTCCGGGCCTTGCGCAGCACCTTCTCTCGGTCCAGGTGGCGCTGGCTGCTGATCAGAGGTGCTTCGCCGGCACCGCGGCTCTCTCCATTCATTCCAAGAAAAGCAAGACTGTTGCCCGCTGGAATGTCTCCGATATGCTCCCCGCTCATGCCACAGCCCTCTCTGCTGGCGCCGGCATGAAGCGGCGCTCGTGGGTGAAGTTGGCCTCAACGATGGCCTTCGCCAGCGGCGGGCAGACGCTGTTGCCGATCAGGCGCACCTGGGCGTATTTCGGCACGGGCTTACCCTCGACCTCGGCGAACTGGTAGCCGGCCGGGAATCCCTGGGCGGCGGCGAGCTCGTGGGGCTGGAGCATGCGCATGCCGATGTCGACGATGGCGTACTCCTCGCCGCCGATGGTGACAGTCACCAACTGGAAGCGATCTTTCGTGGTGATCGTCGGTGCTGGCGCTCGCATATCCCGGCCTGTCTCGCCGGAGCCGCTGCCGTAGTAGGGAGCTAGGAATGCAGCCACGGCTGCAGCGTGTGTGCCCCCGGCGCAGATGGTCGGCATGGGTTGGGTGATGTCGCTGCCCCCACGGTCGCTGCCCTTTAGGTTGAGCAGGCTCACGGCTACCGGGGCGTTGTGGTCGGTGGCGGTGATGGTGGGCAGTGGGTGGCGTAGGTCAGCGCCGATGACTCCCCCGTAGTGCTTGGCCAGGAAGGCAGAGACCAGGGCGTGCTTCTGTCCGCCGGCAACTACAGTGCCGAGCGGCTTCTGTAGGTCGAGAACTCGCGGTGCCTGGCCGGGAGCCTCTCCGTAGCCGGTCTGAACCATGGTTGCCGACACCAGCCCGAACGGAGCGCAGCCGCCTGGGTTCGCCTTCGAATCGGTCGCGTTGCTGTTTGCGGTGATGGTGTGCATCGGCTCGTCACAGCCATGGCCGACGGCGCCCGAGCGGAACTTGGTGATGTGTGGCACGACCAGACCATGGGCATCGTGCGCCGCGGTGATAGTCTTCATGGGCTCAAGCAGGCTCTGCCCTCGGAAGCCGTCGCCGCCGTGGTTGCAGGTAACGATAAAGGGCTGCTCTGCCTCCACCACGTAGCGCATCACACCCTTGGCGATGCGCTTGAGCGTGTTCTCGGCCAGCGGCCGCTCGCGGTCGAATATGCTAGGACAGGGGATCGACCAGTCGATGCACTCGGCCGCGGTGCGGTAGGGCTGCAGCTTGCCTCGGCGAACCGCCGGCGAGGCCGGGTCGCCATGGGAGGGCTTGGGCCATACGATCGGCAAACCGTCGCGCCTGGCGACAAGGAACAGCCGCTTGCGGATTGTCGGCGCGCCGTAGTCGCAGGCGCGCAGGATCTTCCAGTCCACCTGGTAGCCGTGGCGGTTGAGTGCGCGCACGAATCCCCGGAAGGTCTGTCCCTTGCGCGCCGGGTCCGGCCGGCACTTGCCGTCGGCGTCCTTGATCAGCGGGCCCCAGTCCAGGAACTCTTCCACGTTCTCCAGCGCGAGCACCCTCGGCTTGACCTTTGCTGCCCAGCGCGCCGCTACCCATGCCAGGCCGCGAACGCTCTTGCTGACCGGACGGCCACCTTTCGCTTTGCTGTGGTGGCGGCAGTCGGGGCTGAACCACGCCAGGCCAACAGGCATGCCGTGGGTGGCCTGCTCGGGGTCGATGTCCCACACGTCTGCTACGGCATGCTCGCTGCCCGGGTGGTTGGCGGTGTGCACAGCGATAGCGGTGGCGTCGTGGTTGATGGCGAGATCCACTGGCCGGCCCAGAGCCTGCTCGATTCCTTCGCTGGCGCCACCGCCCCCGGCGAAGTTGTCGACCACGAGCTCGTGGCCGAACAGGTTCAGGTTCATGTTGGTCATGCCATGGCTCCTGCGAACATGTCACGCTGCCGCTGCTGTTCGACGACCCGCGGGGAGAGCCATAGGCACTCGGTGCGCTTCACGCTACCGAATCGACTGGATCCGGACGTGGGCAGGGTCACACGCATCCAGCCAGGAAGGCGGTTGTTGTATAGCGTTGAGTCGTAGCCGCTGATCACGACGAAGCCCTGCAAGTGCCTGACGGCTTCCAGAAGCGTCTCGTGTTCCTCGACGGTCATCTCGTGCCGGTAGTAGCGGCTGCTGCCCTGGCTTCGCGTCTCTGGGAGATAGGGCGGGTCAAGATAGTGCAGCGTTTCCCAGCTGTCGTGCTGCGTCATAACATCCACGGCTGGCCGATTTTCGATCACCACCTCGCGAAAGCGGGCTGTGAACTCGGGGATCGCGTCGGCAATGCGGGCCCAGGCCGACGCCGTGTTGAGGTACGTGCCATCGGGCTTGGTGTATGTCCGCATGCCCGAGTTGCCGCGCGTGGCGCCGGCCGAGCCGAAGCTGGCCCAGGCGCGCAGCAGGGTGCGTCGGGCCTGCTCGAGGGGATCGTTGGCCGGCTCTTGCGAGAGATCGAACTCGGCGCGGGCGTAGGGCGTGAAGCGGCAGAGCTCAGCCAGACGCTCGGCACTCGCCGGGTCACGCAGCACGCGGAACACGTTGACGATCTCGCCGTCGAGGTCGTTGTAGACCTCGGCCGATACCGACGGCTTCTGCATCAGCACGCCGGCGGCACCGCCGAAGGGCTCGACATAGACCTGGTGGCGCGGGAAGTGCGCTATCACCCAACTGGCGATGCGCCACTTGCCGCCGTGGTAGCGAAGCACTGGGGGAAGCTTGCTCATGCCACAGCCCCCTTGCTGGCGCTGGCCAGATTCGCCTCTCCACCCATCCAGCTGATGAGTGATTCGATGCTGGCGCCCAGGGCGCGCGTCATCAGGAGGAAGTCGGCCTCGAGACGAACGATGGCGTCGCCGTCGTCTTCGATCTCACCGGCCTCGTCGAGCAGTGCATCGCTGAACCGAATGCTCTTGATGGTCAGGTCGTCGTGAAGCACGAACGACATGACGCTCTCGATCTCCAGGGCGAGCTGGCTGGCTTGGCGCCCGGTTTCGAGTAGGCGCTGCATATCGTCGCTGTCGAGATCTACTTGACGGCCGCGCACTACGCCGTCGTCGCCCTTCGCCTTGAGCTCCACCTTGTCGCCCAGCAGCAGGCCACTGGGGCGCCGGTACGGTTGGGCAAGCCATTCGGTCATGGCGCGCATGGGTAAGGTCTGGGTAGCCAGGGGCGTGACCTTCAAGCTGCCCAGCGTTTCGCGCAGCAGGTCGAGGGCTTCCTCGGCCCGCTTGCGGCTGCCGGTGTTCACGGCGAGCAGGCTGCGGTTGGTGTCCCACCACACGTCGATGCGCTGGCGCTTGATGTGCGAGCGGGGCAGCAGTTCCTCGACGACCTGTTCCTTGAGCTCCTGCCTTTCCTGCCGGCGCAGCTTGCGGCCTTCGCGCTGCTCGATCTCGACGGCACGCTCTTCGACTTCCTCCCGCACCACATCGCTGGGTAGCAGGCGCTCGAAGCGCACCGCAGTAATGAGGCGCTGACCCTGCAGCTCATGAAGAAGACTTGTGCTGGCGCCACCGGTAGGTGGCATCCAGCCCATGGAGCGCCTTTCGCTGCCGCCGAGAGGCCGGATGGCCTGCTCGGAGAGGGCCGCTTGTAGGGCGCCGGCGTCAAGCTGGGGCTGGTCGTGTAGGCGGTAGAGGTAGAGGTTCTTGAACCACATATCAGGCGTCCTCGTTTTCTTGTGCGTGGCCGGCGCATGAGCCATCCGGGCGCTTGTTGTTGCACTCGCCAACCACCAGGAACTGCTGGCCGTCCTGCTTCATCTCGCACAGTGCTGTGCGTAAATGGGTGCCATCCTTAGGCTGAATGAGCATCTCGCCGAGCTGCCTATCGGAGCGGCCCAGTAGGTAATCGATCTCGAAATGGCAGTGGTAGCGCATCACGACCTCCTCAGAACTGAACCAGCTGGCGCTGGGGCTGGGTGGCGGGAAACACGCTGGGGCTGGCGACCTGGTAGGCCGGCAGGGCCGGGCGCATGCCGGGGCACTGCTCGGCGGCCTTGTTCTCCCAGTCGGGCTGGCCGGCACGCTCGTTGAGCGGCACGCCGCGGGCTTCTTCGGCTGCCCAGATGGCCGCGTCTTCGCAGTACTGCTCCAGGCTGGCGCTGGCGACATGCTCATCCATGCGCGTCACCCAGGTCATGGCGACGAGCAGGAAGGCCACTAGCAGGATCAGCACGCTTCGGTTGAGTGCGGTGCGGGGTGTCATGCGATGCGCTCCTGTGCTGGCGCCTTGTCGGCGTGGTCGTGGGCGTAGAGGGTGACGCTGCCGTTGGCGTGCAGTTGCTCGAGCATCCAGCGCAGCCAGTCGATGGCCTGTGCCTCGGTCCAGTGCGGCTCGGCGGCGATGATCACCACCAGCTCGCCGGTGCTGGGCACGTACCAGGCAGGGCGGTACCCGGCCCGGGGTGAGCCATGCACGGCCTCACGCGCCAGCAGCTGTGTCTCGGGGTCGGTGATGCCGTGGCGCTGGGCATGGTCACGCCATGCGGCAGCAAGCTCCTTCACCGGGTACGTGAAGACGATGGCGTCGTCGTACTGATCGCGGGCGATCTCCTCTTCCAGGAGCCCCAGCTCCCTGTCGTAGTCGCCGGCGACCTTGCAGGCAGCAAAGACGAAGGCGAGCAGTGCCAGGTAGGCAGGGATTGCGATAAGCCAGATCATGGGCGGGGCTCCTCGGCTTGGCGGCGCAGGCCCGCAACGTAGTCATCGATCACCATGCGAAGCTCGTCATCCTCCCAGTCGTCACCCTTCGTGAGGTGACGGATGGCGAGGGCTCCCTCAGCCTTCTTGTCGGCATCCCGTCGGGAGAGCTCACGGGCCAGCAGTTCCGACGAGGCAAGGCGCAAGTGCAGCATCATGGCCAGGTTGGCGATGTCGACGTAGTTGCCCCGGTTGGCCTTCTGCAGATGCTCCATGAGGAGATCGGCAAGCAGCTCCACGCTGCAGCGGTCTGGATCGTCCCAACCGTCACGCCCCTTCTCACGGGCAGCGGCCAGCTTCAATTTCATGGTCCGTGCGAACCGGTCAACGGCGGCATCGTCAGGGTGTTGGTCAAGGCTGGCCATGGGCATTTCCTTGAGCGCGTCATCCCATTTCTCTGCTCTATCGAACAGCTCCTCAGTTCCAATGTTGGCCATGTCCGTCGCCGCCTCTCGGACAAGCTGGCCCAGCCCGCGCAGTCGCGCCGCCTGCGCCGCCAGGGCAGCCTCTTCCTCCCCAGCCTTCACCAGCCGCGCCTCGAGGTACTCCACCCGCGCCTGGAGCAGTTCGACTTCACTGCTGAGCTGGCTGGCGCCGTCGTTGTTCTGTTCAGTGGTCATGCTGGCGCTCCTCACTTCAGGCGGATGTAGGTCGGGAACTTGGTGATGACGCAGTCGCGGGCCTCTTGGCTGACGACGGCTCCCTGCTTTGCGGGGCGGATCACCGTGATGATTTCGAGGGAGGCGCCCTTAGCCAGGGTGGCGCGAGCCAGCTGGGAGGTTTGAACATCGGAAAGCTGCTTTCCGGCGCTCTCCAGCGCTTCCTCGATGGTGGTGACGTTCGTGGCCATGGCTCATACCTCCCTGCGGACTTGCTGGGTGCGTTGGATACGGATACGGGCGGTGTTGCGGAGCTGGTCATCACCACCGCCGCCGGCTGCCAGCGCCAGCACGAGGCCAGTGAGCAAAACGGGTAGCGGGGGAATCCAGCCTTTGCTGAGAGCGAGGGCGACCAGGTGGGCGGCGTTACGACATTCGGTGCGCTCGCGAGCCTGCTGGAGCATGACCCGGGCGGTATTGACGGCAATGCCCATCTCGCGGGCGATCTCTTTGCAGCCCAAACCGCGAGCGGTAAGAGTGACGAGAATGGCTTGTCGCTTTGTGAGAGGCTTCATGTTGCGCGTCCTGTTCAACTGTTGAGCTTAGTGTTGCCTAAGCATTCAACTCTGTCAACAGAATTGCGCAACAAAAAAGCCAAGCACGAAACTGTGCTTGGCTATGGAGTGAAATTTATTTCTTCTGGCGGTGCTCTGGGGCCTGTGAATCTCGCCTAAGCAGTCGCCGAGCCGCCTCAGTCGTTGCAACGGCGAGGAGCGGCATAAGGGTATCGTCAGATTCTTGAAGCGTCTCCAGCCGCGCGGCGTCGTGCCTGGCAGCGTTGGAGTGAATGCGGGTAGGAAGAGTGCTCATTTTTCTTTGCCCCATGGCCGTTCCCTGTATATCAATACAGTATAATGGAAGAGTAGGTTTGGCCACCCCTCAGGGGCACGGCCATGGTACAAAGCGGATTGAGCTTGCGGTTGGTCAAAAAGCGGGCGGCCGGTTTGGCTTTTCGTGACATCGCGTCTCGTCCTGTTGCTGTCTGGGCGTTTTGTGTCTCTGCTCCCATTCTTCACGGATAGGCAAAGATGCAAGGTTCAAGGCCCAGGGCAGCGTTGGCGGGCTGGCGCTTGCATGATCGGCGAACCATGATAGAGCAATGGTAGATAGGGGCGGCGCTGACATCAGCGGACCGGATGACCGTGTATACGCATACAGTCGTCAGGATGGAGATACAAAAAAACCCGCCTCGGTGGGCGGGTCGTTTTTGAATCATCTAGCGTCTGAGAGTCAGTCGAGCTTGCGTTCCGGGAGGCGTCCATCTTCGTCCATGGGAAGGTTAAGCGGCATGGAGAGGCCTCGTAGTCCTAAATTCGCGACAATTGAATCCAGGGTCGGCCGCACAGCGCCGTAGAGCAGCGTGCCTGCGTAGAGCCGCTCGAGTGGTTCTTTGATTGGTTGAGGCTCCTGACCTTCATGAAACAGGAAAGTGCCTCGAGCGGACATTGTCAGCAGCTCCTCGGTGCGCTCTTCATCCAAGCGAGCAGCAAGCTGCAGGGTCAAAGTGACATCGAAATGATCATCCGGCTTGGTGTGGTCATGGAAGCCCACCTCGAAGCGTATCTCGATCAGCTGCGGTTTGCAGGGCTCTCCAGCCAGCCCGTTGGCCTCGATGTGTTCGAAGCGATGCTGGTCCAGGTAAAAGCTAACGATATTCATTGAACCACTCGCAATTCCGGTCGCGGGTGCTCAGTGAGACTAATATTCATGCCGCCTCGAAAGCTGTCGTGCGTCATCTCGGCGGGGTAGAAGTGCTCATGCATGTGGTTGTGGTGGTGAACAACCCGGAAGCCATCAGGACAATCATGCAGCCAGATCTCAACGATCTTCTTTAGCGTTTCATTGATACCCAGACCCTCCCTGCTTGCCGCCAAAGCGAGCTGACGGTGGAGCTCAGAACCAAGTCGAACATTGAAGGTGCCGCTGAAAGGCTTATCGGGCGCAACGCCCTCTTCCTCGCAAAAGGCGAGGTACTCTTCGACCTCATGCTCAAAAGCCTGGCGGAGCCCAGCAGGTGTCTGAGCCTCAAAGGTGACAAGATCGACAATGTGAAGGATCTTGCCATGAAGAACATTGTCTTCCGGCGAGACCTCGATAGAGCCTTGATAGCCTCTATATTCCAACACTTTAGGTTTCATATCTTGCCATGCTCCTCAAGCGCGGTAAGAACATGCTCAATCACGTATGCCTTCAGGGTGTTCTCCGGGTGAGGCTCGTGAAGGCAGATTTTGCGTTTCTCGGCATCGATGAACTTGCGTCTCGATCCGCTCGCGTTCTTCAGCTTGTAGCCAAACCCATTCAGCAAGGCTATCAGCTCATCCCAAGTGTAATCCCTGGGTCGCTCCTTGAGGCGGTCGAGCCGCTTGTCACTCATGGAGCCCCCGTGGACTACCTTCACCGGGTCGCAACTGTATTCTAGTTGCACTTCCCTGTATAGATCTGCTGGATGAGATTCTCAAGAGATTGCTCCTGTCATTTCGTCGCACTACCACATGTGTCCACAAGCGCTCTATATCTAGTAGCAGTCCGGTGGTGGGCTCCCACCCGCACCTCCGGGCTCTACCGGAATGAGCCGCGGCTCGCCTGCGCTACTTCCGTCGGCATCCTGCTGAGCAGGATGCGACTGGCCAGCTGCATTTACAGCTGAGAGGCGATACGCCCATGCAGCAATGCATTAATGCAGTAATACAGTTCATCGCTCAGGCGTATCCGCGCTGGCGCTGCCGGCCTGATCCGGCCCGTTGCGTAGCAGCTCATACGCCAAGCCCATGATCTCGTGCCGGCTCATGTCCGGGTTTTCGCTAACGCGCTCGAGCAGCCGCACGGTGGCCTCGGCAAACCACTCGTCGGTGAGGTTCTTGGCGCTGGCGCGCAGCTCCGACATGACGGTCAGGACGTGGAGGAGCAGGGGGCGAGGGATGTTTGATTCCAGGATGCCAAAATCAAACTTCCCCGGAGGGGCATTATCGTTCCCCACCAGGTAGTCAGGCGTTGTCTTGTAGGCCTTCGCAATGGCTAAGAGGTTTTCGATGCCCGGCACCGAGCCATTCAGCCAGCGAGTAACAGCGCTTCTGGACACGCCGAGCCGGTCAGCTATGTCCTTGTTGACCCCGTAATGCTCGCCCTCCGAATAGCCGTGTTCCTCGATCGCCAAACGGAGTAGGCGCTTAGGAAACTCCCTCTTTGCCCATTCCCTGTTCGTCACCTGGAAAGATTCGTCGCTCATCTAGGAGCCCGTTGTTGAGTGATTGCTAAACGAGATTCTAGACAGATCAACTTTTGCCTGCCATAGTGCAAATCCACTAAGGAATTGCTCAATTCTTTAGCTAGACGTAGAATTAAGGAAACCCACCGCACGGCTCAGCTTATGACCAGAAAAGCCCTGAAAGGCCAGCTAACCCTCCGCTCGCTCATCCATAGGGCTGGTGGCACGAACAAGGTGGCGAGAGAGCTGGGTATCTCGTCTGGGGCTGTTTCCCAGTGGATCGCTGCCGGTTGCCTGCCTCTCACCGAGGTGCAGGAGAAAACCCATTACTCGAAGCGATTGCTGGAGCTGTCGGGTGTCGTTGCTGACGAGTGGGACGTGAGGCTGATCGGCCGAAAGCAGAAGCGGTAGCTGGCACTACCCAGCACCGGGGGGGGAGGAACCGCCATGAACGCACCACTGCCAACCGTGGCCACGCGCAACACCAGCCACGGCCCAGACAAAGACCTGATCGACCGCGCCACTCGCCTGGCGTTTCTCGTCGAAGCTGCCGAGCGCAGGGAGCGCAAGGCCAGCCGAGACCGCTTGCTGGCGCTGATCGCCTACCACGAAACGATGGCCGAGCTGACAAGCCGCACCACGGCCTGGTGTGACGGGGCACAGCAGCGCATCGAAAGCGCGCGGACAGACCACTGCGAGAAGGCCCGGGCTGCCAAAGCCGAGCTGGCGCAGCACGAGGGGGGAAACTGATGTTCGTTTTTATGAGGCGTTTGCTCGCCATTCGGGCGCTGGCCAAGCTCGGCAGAGGCGAGGAGCTGGATCGAACGCTCCTCGCCATGGAACAGGGAGCCAAGTTCAAAGGTGCGAGCGGCGTAATGCTGCTCTCGCTGGCCCAGGACAAGGGTTGGAACGAGCACTGGATGAAGAAAGAAGGCCGGCGGTGTTTGTCCGACGACCTTCTGGGTCAGCTGTATGCGAAGCGAGTAGCCGGTTTCATCCGCGATACTCGCAATGATCCTGTTCAGGAAGGGCTGGAGCGATGATCCACGTTCCTGATCAGGTCGTTGAGGGCTGCCTCGACGTTTGCCCATTCGTCACTGAGCAACAACCCGTCGACTTCGTGAAGCGCTTCAAGTCGTGGGTCGTCGTACGCAGGTGCGTAATGCAGCCCCACGTGCCGACGCATTCTATTCTCCATGCCATTTCCTGTGCTTTCGAGCTTCCGCTCTATTGCCTCAAGGCGGCCAAGGATCTCGGCCTGCATCACCAGCATGGTCCTCAGCATCTTCTCAGTTTCGGCCATGTCGTTACTCCATTGGGTTGTGTGGAAACTCCTAATGTAACGGGTGACGGCATGGCCGCCTATTTGTGCGGGAGGTCGGGATGAGCGAGCAGCGTGCTTTCCGCGGCGTCTGGATTCCGGCGCACATCTGGCTGAATCGCGATCTTTCCCTTCAAGAGAAGGTGATGCTGATCGAGATCGACAGCCTGCAGCACCCGGAGAAGGGGTGCTTCAAGTCGAACAAAAACCTGGCCGAGTTCTTCGACCTATCACCCAACCGTGTTTCCGAGATCATCAGCTCGCTCAAGAAGAAGGGGTGGGTGAGCGTCGAGCAGATCCGCGAAGGGAAGCAGATAGTCGAGCGCCGCATCTTCATGAAACGTCCGCTGGATAAGGGTATTCGGAAAACCGAAGAGGGGTATTCGGAAAACGATGAGAACCCTATTCGAGATTCCGAAGAGGGGTATTCGGGAAACAGGGAGAACCCTATTCGAGATTCCGAAGAGGGGTATTCGGAAAACTGTGTAGAGAGGGGTTCAGGTTTAGGGGTTCATAGGAGCAATCCAGGTGAGGGTACTTCTCCGCCGGGGGCAAGCCCCGCGGCGGCAGAGGGAGACTACCTCGCTGCCGAACAGCCCGAACCCGATTCCCAGCGCCAGCACGAAACACCCGCTGGCGAGTCTGGCGAGGATCTGCTGGCGCGGGTGCCCGCCGATATGCCCGGTACCCGTGACCCGAACGCGAAGACCTTCAAGCCCTGGGCGAACTACGCCTGTGCCTATCGCGCTCGATACCGCACCTGGCCGGTGTGGAACCAGAAGACTGCCGCCCAGCTGAGCCAGCTTGTCGACCGCGTGGGGGCTGAGCTGGCGCCGAAGTGCGCGGCATTCTTCCTGCGCATGAACAACCAGTTCTACCTCGCCAAGGTGCACCCGGTCTCGCTGCTGCTGGCCGACTGCGAGGCCATCGCGACCCAGTGCACCACCGGGCGCCAGGTCACCCAGGCCCAGGCGCGCCAGCAGGACTCCACCCAGACCAACCTGAGCAACCTGGAGCAGGCCAAGGCCATGCTGCGGGAGAAGCGCGCCCAGCAGGAGGGAACGTCATGCCACTGAACGCCGAACAGTACGAGCAGGTGCTCGACCTGGTGTATGCGACAGCCGAGGTGCTGGGGCACGAGATGCGCCCATCCGCCGGCATGCTGATCGTCGAGGACCTGGCCGCCTATCCGTTCGCCGAGATCCACCGGGCGCTGGCCCGCTGCCGTGCCGAACTGCACGGCCGACTGACGCTGGCGGCCATCCTGGAGCGCTTGCCGAGTGCGAACGCCCACCTGCTGCCGAACGAGGCCTGGGCGCTGGCGCTGACCAGTACCGACGAGCAGGAGACCGTGGTGTGGACGCCTGAGATCGCCAAGGCATTCGGCGCTGCCCGGCCGGTGCTGGAGGGTGGCGACAAGGTGGGCGCTCGCATGGCGTTCCTCGCCGCCTACGAACGGGAGCTGGCGCTGGCCAAGGCCGAGGGCCGCCGCCCGGAGTGGCAGGTATCGCTGGGGCATGACCCGCAGCGGCGCCAGATCGTCCTCGAGGAGGCGGTGACTGCCGGACGGTTGCCTGCGCCCCAGGTGCAGCACCTGCTGCCGCCACCGGATGAACCGCCGACCAAGCAAGCCGCGGCCCAGCGAAAGCACGTCGTCGCCCAGCTGCGTGACCTGATCAACCGCCCCGTGCAGGAGGCCGCACGCCAGCGTGCCGAGGCCAGGGAGCAGGAAGAACGCCGCCGTGCCGAGTTGCTGGCGCAGGCGGGTGAGCCGGTAGCCGCCACGGGGAGGGGATGAACATGCAACCGATCGGAACACCCACCGGCGCCGAAGTGAAGCAGGGCGCTTATCTGGACCATATCCGTAGCGGAGCTTGCAAGCGCCAGCAAGAGGCGGCTTTGGCCGTGCTGGCGCTGTCATCCCGCCCGCTGACCCGGCACGAGATTGCCGAGCTCGCCGGCATGGCGCTGTCGTCGTCATGTGCCCGCGCCAATGCGTTGCTCGATCTCAAGCTGATCGAGGTCGCCGGCACCGTCAAGCCCGCCGGGGTCCGTTCGCCGCGTTCGACGCTGCGGCTGACCGAGAAGGGGCGCATTGAGGCAGCGCGGGTGCTGCGGGAGCTGGCGGCATGAAGCGTCTGACGAAAACTGAGCGCGAACAAGTGCGCCTCAAATTCGGTGGCCGCTGCGCCTACTGCGGCGAAGAGTTGGGGAAGCGCTGGCATGCCGACCACCTTGAGGCCGTTCGTCGCAGACACGAGCTGTACCGGGATGAGAAAGGTAGGCACCAGGCGCGTGTGGTGGGCGCAGACTTCGAAGAACGGCACGTGCTCGACAACATGATGCCTGCCTGCGCGCCCTGCAACATCTCAAAAGCGGCCTACTCACTGGAGAGGTGGAGAGACGTTCTTGTCGGCTACGTCGGAGCGCTTCACAGGAATAACCCGACGTATCGCGTGGCCAAGAAGCACGGACTTATTGCTGAGACGGTGAAGCCGGTCGTGTTCTATTTCGAGACTCTGGAGGGCGGTAAATGAAGCCCATCGACATCGAGAATGCCATCCTCGTGGCCCTGCGCCGGTCCACCCTGTGCGGTGACCCGCAACCGCTGACAATCCCCGCCCTGGTCAAGCGCCTGACCACTGCCAAGGGTGAGGGCCCGGGCTGGCGCCAGGTCGCCAATGCCGTGCTACGCCTCGAGCGGCAGGGCCTAATCTATATCGCGGCCGAGGAAGAGGTCGGCGAGGTGATGCAGCCGGCATATCAGCTGACAGGCGGCGGAGTGCATGAGGCATCAAAGGCGAGCCTGGACGATGGTCTGCCTGCTGGCGCCTGGATGGGCGTAGATATGGCAGAGCCGGGTGCCGACATGACCGGTGAGTTCTTGGCGTTCCGCGAGTTCGATAGCGACCAGATTTGCCGAATTTTCGGTGTTCGCCCTTACGTGCTTGGCAACCAAGAGGAGCGATGACGCATGACTGATCGCACGCTCGAGCAGAAGGTGCTCATCGCACTGGCCAAGGAGTTCGCCGAGGCTCGCCGCCCGGTGCGCACGATGATCGTACTCGCCGCTTGCAACGCGAAGACCGGCAACCAGCAGGACGGCGTGATCACCGCCCTGGTCGCGCTCAAGCGCCAGAGTCTGGTGGTCCAGCATGAGGACAGCTGGTCAGTCACGGCCGATGGCCGGAAGGCGGCGCAGCACCTGGCCGCCGGCTTGCCGCCGTCCAATTCCGCTAGCCCGGCCCAACCGATCGAGGCCGGTTTCAAGCAGCCGCGGAAGTTGCGCGACACGCTCCGCCCCATGGTAGGAGGCGCACCCCGGCCGGTGACGCGGCAGGTTGAGCAAACCCCTGCACCGAAAGCGCCCGCCACGGTGAAAACTGAGCAGTCGCCTGCACAGCCCGCTTGCCATGGCTGCGAGGCGAACGAGGGAGAGTTCCACAGCCCCGAGTGCCCGGTCGTCAACGCTTTCACTGCCGGGCGAATCACTGGCGAAGGCTCTGGCCAGGCTCTGCCGCCGCTAGCTGGGGACTTGCCCCTCGAGGCGACCGTATCGCTCCACCATGGCCACGCCATCCCGAAGGATCTGCTCGAGCGCTGTGCCGCCATGCACCTGACCTTGCTGGCGCAGGCGCGGGAGGCCGCGGCGGCAGGAGAGCCTGGCGCGGAGAGTGAGCTGGCCTGGCTGTATGAGACCGGCGAGCAGCTGCTGGCGGCGGGAGGTGCGCGGTGAAGGGTGGCCAGCAAGCCAAGCGCGCGGCCGTGCTGGGCCAGAACCCGCGGTTCCGGCTCTACCTCGACGACCGTCGGCGCCGTGCCTATGGCCTGAGCCCCGCCCAGCTGCCAGACGGTACCCATTCTGTGCAGGACGCCGCCGACTTCATTCGTCAGGCCTGTGGCGTTGCCAGCCGTGCCGAGATCGACCACAGCGACACCGCCCGGGCCATGCTCGACCGGATCGTCGCGGACTATCAGCGCTGGGAGCGCCAGCAGAGGAGAGCGCAGTGATTCGTTACCTACTCCACCCGATCCGCTCAATGCGCCGGCTCGCCGAGCTCGAGGAGCGCCTGGACCACCTAGCGATCAACCTACGCGATGATTCGCAATGGCTGGCTGCCGACGAGAAGTGCAAGGCACTGACGGAGCGCTACATGCTTATGGCTTCAGATAAGTGGCGCAGCGTCCCATTCATGGGGCCTTGGCTATTGAGATCGCAGCTTGGTTTGTGCCCTTGTGAGAAGCGAAAGCCTGACCCGCCTGCGCCACCGCCATGCAGAACAGAATGGGGCGGACAATGACCGAAGCACGCGCACCCCGTGAGCGCCAGGCGCTGGCGCTGGTCGAGGATGAGCGGTTCTGCGAGTGGCTGGATGCGACATCGGCGCACCCCAGCCGCTGGCCACACAACCGCACCACGGCGGCCGCCTGGCTACGTGAGCAGTTGGGCGTCGAGAGCCTGGGGCATCTGGCCGTGAGCGCTGTTGCCGCCCAGGCCTTCGACGAGATCGAGCGCCGTTTCGCACTGTGGGACAAGAAACAGGAGCTGCCGTTGTGACGATCTACTCGAGACGCAAGAAGCCGACCATGGCCCAGGTGAAGCGCAATCCCCCGCCTGGCGTGGCCAAGCCTTCGGCACTGAGACAGCGCCGAGTGGACTGGGAGGGCAACGAGCAGGCGGTGGTGATCCGGTGGTTGCTGGGCGAGAAGATGCGCGGCACCAAGGTTGGCGAACTCTATGACGTGATCTACCACGTACCTAACGGCGGGGCGCGCCATGGCAAAACAGGTGCTGACCTCAAGAAGCAAGGGGTGAAGCCAGGCGTCAGTGACTTGGTAGTGATGGATGCCCGCGGCGGCTGGCATGGGCTCTACCTCGAGTTCAAGGCGACACCGCCCAAGCATGCTGCCTTGGCGACGAGCCAACGAGATTGGCTGGCGCTGGCAGAGAGTCGGGGCTATTGCGCTTTGCTGGCGCGTGGCTACGAGGAGGCGAAGGCGGTGCTGAGCTGGTACGCCAGCCTGATGCCCACCCAGTTCTATCGGGGGGAGGCTGTTGATTGTCCGGAAGGTACGGAATGGCGAAAGGGGGAAGAAGGCGATGGGGATTGCAGCACTGGCAGTGACATCGCGGACTGAGCGAGGGGCGAACGTGGCGGACCTTGAGCGTATGGGCATTTGGCGGCTGCGGGAGCTGGCGCGGCAGACGCACCCGGAGCACATCGACGAAGCGGCCCGGGTGTTCGTGCGGAGGATCCTCGACATGGAGGCCGAGCGGCGCACGTTGCATGAGCACGACAACATCGGGTGGCACACCCATAGCCCCATGGCCCCCGGGCTGGCGCCTGGCGGTACCGACATTGCCCGAGAGCCGCTGGCCGCCGCCTACGATCGGGGAATTCGGCTGCACAAGGACCACGAAGCCGCGAGGCGCTGGATCGTGGCCGCCCGACTGGCGCCGAGGAACCTGCTGGCCGCCCTGATCCAGGCTCGCAAGCTCGACCGCCGCGTGCAGGGTGAGTGGGGCGCCAGCTACGACCAGATCGCAGCCAACGTCGAGCACTACGGACGCCAACTGGGTTTCAGTGTGTCGAGCTATGTCGTCGACTGCATTGAACAGGTCGAGGACGGCCGGCACCCAGGGCGGCTGGTGGAAGTGCGCCAGCCACACCGTGTGAGGGCGTTCAAGAACGGCAAGGCGATCACCAACGCGGCGACCCAGGCGCGGGTGGAGCTGATCCTGCAGGCGAAGGCGGGAGTTCTTTGAAGGAGCCCGGCCGCTTGGCCGGGTTGTGTTGCAGCTACGACCAAAAGCGGAGAGAGAAAGTCCTTGCATCTGTACGACAGCTGTCATACAGTAAAGGCGTGGACAGGGAATGAGCCCGCCACATCACTCAGAGCGCCGAAGCGGCCACAGGCCGGGAGAGGCAAAGGAGACCTTCCATGCAAAACATCACCGTTCGCCACATCAACGAAGCCGCCACCACCGACGAACTGCTCGATCTGATGCAGGATGCCGCCAGCGAGCGCGGTTGCGAGCTGAGCAACGACAGCTTTGCCGAACAGGCCATCTTCTACCGCGACGAAGCCAAAGGCGCTCAGATCGAGTTCGACGAAGCCGCCGCCATGGAAGAACTCGCCGCCCTGCTGGATGCCGCCGAGCAGCGCTGGCATGAAATCGAAGCCTGATCACCCAGCCCCGGCCACGCGCCGGGGCTTTCGCCTGGAGGCACCATGAAAGAGCTACCCCGCAACCCCTCGTTCACGCCATCACCCGGCCTGCGTGCCGACCTGAACGCCAGGCGCGACACCGTCGGCGTTACCGGCCGCCTGAACCAGATATGGGACCGCTACGCCCTGCTGTGTGCACAGCCGCCCAAGCTCACCGACGAGGAGCGTCAACTGCTGGGCAACACCCTGTCGGGCTCCTACATCGAGCCGCTGCTCATCAAGCACCTGGATGCCGAACTCGAGGACAGCGATACCGGCGAGCCCTCGGCGCTGCGCGACCTCGCCGCCCGCGTGCGCGAAATGAGCCTGGCCGAACGCGTGGCCATGATCGAAAGCCTGGGGTTCTGACATGCGCCACGGGCCGTTCGTGTCGCTCGAGGAGCTGGATGCCTATGTAGGCGGGCCAAAGATCCAGTGCCTCGAGTGCGGCCGATGGTTCCGTGCCCTGGCCACTCACCTTCCACGCACCCACGGCATGACTCACCAGGACTACCGCGAGAAGTGGGGCATCCCCCAGCGCTACCCGCTCGCCGGCACCGCCACGCGCGAAACGCTCTCCATGCAGCTGCGCCAGCAAATCGACGCCGGCAGATTTACCTACGACCACCTGCCCAACGCCACCGCCGCCGCCAGGGAAGCCGGGCGCAATCGTAAGACGCCAGTCGACCAGGCCCGCCAAAGCGCCATGATGGCCGAGCAGCGGCCTGGCGACTACCATCGGCTGCCACCAGGCGCCAAGCGCGCCGATGGCCGCGATGCCGATCGGCGGCGCGAATACCAGATTGCTTACCGTGCTGAGAAGCATGGCGATCCAGAGCCCATGAGACGGTACCGTGAAAAGTACCTCGACAGCTGATAGCTACTACATGTTGCGTCTATAAGCATCTTGCGCTACCGTATCTGTAGCCTGGCAGGCAGTATCGCCGGGAGCCAGAATCAACCAACGCCCTGCCGGCATCCCCGGCGGGGCGTTTTCATTGCGGCAGGCGGGACAGACGGCATGTCACGGGGGCCTTCATATCCTCGGGAACCTGGTTCGACTCCAGGGCCTGCTATCCAACACGCATCCCCCAGTGTGCCCTCCTGCCCAGGACGGCAACCTATCAGTTATGGCACCACCTGGTGTCTTTGCCCCTTGTGCGTGGCCTTTCTCTATTCCGCAGCGATGACGAGACCTTTATGTCCTCCATGATCATTCAGGAGGGCGCCCGCGTGGCGCCTGTGCCGTTCGGTTGGGCTGCGATGCTCTCCGCCGACCCGAGCACTCAGGTCACTGTGGTCGCTGGTTTGCTGACCTGCGCCTACATGCTCGCCCAGCTTTTCTTGATCGTACGACGAGCCCGTATTGAGCGCGAGAAGCATGAGATGGCTCAGCGTGAGCACAGGTTGGCCATGGATAACCTATTGGCTGGCCGCTCCGATGGAGACAAGTCGTGAGCGTGTTAAAGCGTCTGGCATTGCCGCTAGCTACAGCATCGGCTGTTGCCATTGCCGCCGGCACGGTCGGATATTTTGAGGGTAAGGAGAACTCCGCCTACATCGATCCGGTGGGTGTGGTCACCATCTGCTATGGCCATACCTCTACCGCGCGCATCGGGCAGACCCACAGCGATGCCGAGTGCGAGAGACTGTTGCAGCAAGACCTGGGCGAGGCCTTCGAGGCTGTGGAGCGTCATGTCGACGCGGAGCTTCCACCTACCCGTGAGGCTGCCCTGGCATCGTTCGTCTACAACGTCGGCGAGGGTGCATTCGCTCGCTCGACCCTGCTGCGGCGCCTCAACGCCGGCCAGGTGCAGGAGGCCTGCGACGAGCTGCTGCGCTGGGTGTATGCCGGCGGCCGTGTTCTTCGTGGGCTGGTCACTCGCCGCCAGGCTGAGCGAGAGCTGTGCTTGATGGAGCCGGAGCACATTCTGGCAGGAGAGAGCCATGAGTGACGAGCCGCGCGACTGGTGGCGCAATCGCCGCCGGCTGGCCCACTGGGCGATGGCAGCGGCCATCCTCGAGACAGCAGCATTGTTCGTCCTGGACCTGCCCGAGGCCGCGCTATGGCCGACCTATGGTCTTTGGGGAACGGTCATCGGCGCCTACATGGGTACGGCTATCTGGGATGACGTAGTGGCGCGGCGCCTGGGACAGCGGCAGTGACTCGCCTGGTCCGCTTGGTGCCGGGGTGGGTGTGGCTGGTAGTGCTGACTGTTATCGCTGCGGCTGTAGCGTGGCAGTACCACCGGGTGGTGGTGCTGGAGCGCGATGCCGCCACCGCCCAGCTGCAGGTCAGCCAGGCCGAGGTTGCTGTCCTTGATAGCGCATTACGTTGGCGCCGGGACTACTCCCGGCGCCTGGAGGGGGCTCTGGCACAGCGCGAACAGGCTCTGACTGAGGCCCGCGAGGAGATCCGGGCGCACCTCGATGAGCTGGCCCGACTGGAGCGAGAGCATGCGGAAGTGCGTGAGTGGCTGGATCGCGATCTGCCTGGTCCTGTTGCTGAGTGGTTGCAGCAACTGGCAGACCAAGACGATCGGCGTGCCGGTGCTGGTGACGCCCGAGATTCCGGCCAGGCTGACTGACCCGCTACCACCGCCTGCCAGGCAGGGCGCAACCCACCGGGGTGTGCTGGAGCTGCTGGCCGAGTACGAGTCCCTGCGGCGCCGGGCAAACGCAGACCGCGCGGCTATCGTCGAGATCATGTCGCATGACGTCGGCAGCGAGGACTGAGCGGCGCCGAGCGTTGCAGTGGTTGCGTGATCGTACCGCCCGCCTGGGTGTGGCTTTGTTGGTCGTGTGCTGGGCAGCGCTGACGCTGTGGCAGGCCTGGCGCCAGCGGCCGGGTCGATAGGAAATGCGGCCCAGTGACTAGCCTGGCTTACTCTAACGGCAAATCAGGTGTGGGAAGCCCTTTAGCTTGCATGCATTCGCTCCAAGCAGCACCAGGTACATTTCCGTCTAGGTACGTGGCAGTGATCGCCGGAACATACTGGGTGATGGCGTCTTGTGAATACGAGGTGTTTGTTCGCTCTTCCTTTGCATGCACATACGGAACGGAGAAGAGGTTGATTTCTCCTTCTCCGCTCTCTGCCTGAGCCGCTAGAGCTTGCTGGTTAATCGAGTCCATACAAGCTGACGCACCGGCAAACACCTCATCGAAAGGGCCAGAAATAGCTGGAGTAGAGAAGGCAGCGGCTATGGTCAGTGCAGCAAGTGCAGATGCATTCTTCATATCAATTCCTTTGATTCGTAGCTTGGAGCGAGTTGTATCGGCACCAGCTTACGAAACTTGAATGCCCTGAAACCCATAACAGACAAGCCGCGGGTCCTTCCCAGCTCCCAGGGCCCGGCCACGGGGGCGCAGAGCCCCGGATTTCGACCAAATTTCGGCACTCCTAGGTCGTCAGCAGTACCTGGGGGAATACCGCATGGTTGCTGGGTTTCGTGGTGCCGAAGGTGCCGAATAGTAGAGGGCCACGGTGCCGAACATAGGATGACGACCGTGTGGCAGAGATCAACCGCCTGGAAGAGGCCTACAACTGGAACATCACCAGGCTGGCTGATGCGTTCGGGCTGCATCGCGACACGGTACGCAAGCGCCTGAAAGAAGCCGGCGTGGTGCCGGCCGGTTCCCGCAACGGTGCCAATGTCTACGCATTGAAGGATGCAGGGCCGGCGTTGTTCGGCGAGACGCATATCGCCGAGGGGATGGACCCCTCGAAGATGCACCCGACCGATCGCAAGGACTGGTACGCCTCCGAGCTCTCCCGAGTGAAGCTTGAGAAGGAAATGCGGCTGCTGGTGCCGGTAGAGGAAGCTCACCGCGAGATGAGCCGCCTGGCCAAGGCCGTGGCCAGCGGCCTCGACTCCCTGGCCGACATGCTCGAGCGAGACGCTGGCCTGCCGCCCGAGGCGATTGAACTGGTAGAAAAAACCACCGACGCGCTGCGCGAGCAGATGTATCAGGCAATCGTCGCCGACGATGGTCAGGAGGGCACGCCGGATGAGTAGTACCGCCAGCGCTGCCGCTATTCGTCGGGATGTCGCCGAGCTGATCCGTCCGCCGCGCCGGATCCGTGCCAGCCAGGCAGCCGCCGAAGTGATGAAGGTAGTGGGTGGTGACGGCACGGTGCGCGACTGGTCACCCGAAGCCACGCCCTACATGGTCGAGCCGCTGGATTGCATGGGCAGCCGGCGCTACGACGCCGTGATCTTCGTTGGACCGGCGAGAACCGGCAAGACAAACGCCCTGGTGGATGGTTATGTAGCCTACAAGATCGACTGTGACCCGGGCGATGGGTTGATCATCCAGATTTCCGAGGACAAGGCGCGCGAGTTCTCGAAGAAGCGCATCGACCGGATGCTGCAGAATTCGCCGCGGCTAATACCTCGGCTGAGCCCGCGCGGCCACGACAACAACGTCCACGACAAGACGTTTCGCGCCGGCAACTATCTCGGCATCAAGTGGCCTTCGAAGAACGTCATGGCCAGTTCGGACTATCAGTTCGTTCTGATCACTGACTTCGACCGTCTGGGCGACGACATCGACGGTGAGGGCGACCCGTTCACCCTCGCCAGCAAGCGCACGCAGACATTCGGTTCGACCGGCATGACGTTGGCCGAGTCCTCGCCCGGGCGAGAGATAACTGACCCCGACTGGGAGCGCCCAGCGGATCAGCCGCACATGGCACCGCCGACCACGGGCATTCTCGATTGGTACAACCATGGCGACCGCCGTCGCCTCTACTGGCAGTGCCCTGAGTCGTCATGTCGCCGCTGGTTCCAACCGATCAAGGAGCATTTCAACCAGGCGTCGAAGCGGGTGTGTTGCTCACATTGCGGCGCCGAGGTCGATCCCAAGCTCAAGCGCGCCCTGAACCTGGCCGGCCGCTGGGTGCCTGAGGGCTGCGAACTGACCGTTGAAGGTGAGCTGGTCGGCACACCCCGTCAAACGAGAATTGCCTCGTTTTGGATGGAAGGGCCGGCCGCGGCTTTCCAGTCTTGGACCAGCCTGGCCGAGAAGCTGGCGCGTGCGGAGGAGACCTACGCGCTCACCGGCAGCCAGGAGACGCTGAAGACCGTCATCAACACTGACTGGGGTAGGCCATACAAGCATCGCCGGTCCGATGTGCAGCGTTCCAGCCAGCGCCTCATGGATCGCGCCGAGCAGGTCGAACGCAGGACAGTCCCGCTTGGCGTCCGATTCCTGACCGCGACGGTCGATGTGCAGGGCGGCAAAGATCGTCGTTTTGTCGTCCAGGTGCATGGTACCGGTGTGAACCGCGAAAAGTGGATCGTCGACCGCTTCAACATCCGTGAAGACAAGGGGCCGAACAACGACCAGGAGCCCCGGCAGATAAGCCCCGCAACCCAGCCCGAGGATTGGGATCTGCTGACCCGCGACGTGCTCAAGCGCAGCTACCGTCTCTCCGACGGCAGTGGCCGGCGGATGCCGATCCTGGCGGTTGCCGTCGACACCGGTGGCGAGGGTGAAGGGGAGGAGTCGGTCACAAGCCAGGCCTACGAATGGTTCCGCCGCCTGCGTACCGATGGCCTGCAGGGGCGCGCTTACCTCCTCAAGGGCGGTAGCTCGAAGACTACGAACCGTGTACGTAAGACTTGGCCAGACAACACCAGCAGGAAGAGCCGCAAGAGCCGCGCCCGCGGCGACGTGCCTCTCTACATCCTGGGTACCGATCTGCTCAAAGACGCCGTTGCCGCAATGATGGACCGCGACAACCCGGGGGCTGGCTACATGCATGTGCCGGCCTGGCTGGGGCGGTGGTGGTACGACGAGCTGACGTACGAGGTGCGCGACCCCGCAACCGGCAAGTGGAGCAAGCCCGGCAAGAAAGCCAACGAGGCTTTCGACCTCTGCGCCTACGACTTGGCGCTCGGGATCATCCTCGGCGTCGAGAAAATCAACTGGGCGGCCCCGCCACCCTGGGCTGACGAGTGGGAGAGAAACCTGCTCGTGTTCGACCCCGACTCGGACGCCCGACCCGAAGAGCCCAAGTACAAGCAGCCCGCCGCCGCGAAGAAGCGCCGGCGGAAGGTAGCGAAACCTCGAATCTAGGAGCCGCCATGGCCTACACCGCCGACGATCTCGCCCAGGTGCGCAAGGCCATTCTCGACCTGGCAAGCGGTGCCCGCGTGACCATGGTGGTCAAGGATGGGCGCACCGTGCAGTACGCCCAGACCGACATCAGCAAGCTGCGCGAACTGGAGCGCACCATCACCGGCAGCCTGAAAACGGGTCGCCGTTCGCGTACCCGCTACGCCGTTACCAGCAAAGGGCTCTGACATGACCGTGACAGCCAAGCCCCGCCTGCGGTACCGGGGGCAGCAGCTCGTGCAAGTGCGGGCCAGTGCCTATGAGGGCGCGAGTACCAAGCGCCGCATGGCGGGCAAGGGCACTGTGGCAAGCGGGCCAAATGGACCGATCGAGCGCAGCCTGCCGATGCTGGTTTCGCGCAGCCACAACGCGATCCGCAACAACCCGTACGCCGCCAGCGCCAAGGAGAAGTACGTCTCCAACCTGGTGGGGACCGGCATCAAGCCGCAGTGGGGCGACCCGATCATCCAGGCGCTGTGGGATCGCTGGGTAGAAGAGTGTGATGCCGATGGCGTCGATAACTTCTACGGCCTTCAGACTTTGGCCGCTGGCAGCCAGTTCGAGGCCGGCGAGGCGCTGGGGCGGATCCGGTACCGTCGCCGTAGCGACGGCCTGAGCGTGCCCATGCAGCTGCAGGTGATCGAGGCCGAGCATCTCGACCCGACCTTCAGCCAGGCTTTCGGCGGCCGTCTGATCAAGATGGGCATCGAGTTCAGCCCCCTCGGTCAGCGCACCGCCTACCACTTGTGGCGGTTTCACCCGCACGAGCAGCTCACCGCCCAGATCAACGAGCGGGTGCCGGTACCGGCCGATAACGTCATTCACATGTACCGCCGTCAGCGGCCTGGTCAACTGCGCGGCGTGCCCGAGCTGACCAGCGTCATCATCCGGCTCTACGAAATCGACGAGATGCAGGATGCCACGCTGGCCCGCCAGAAGCTGGCGCAGCTGTTCGGCACGTTCGTGAAGCGCAAGACAGCCCACGACCCGGAGGATGACGGCCCGAACTTCGGCGAGCTGGTGAGCATGCCGGGTGACCGGGAGCAAATCGATGAGTTCGTGCCCGGAGGCATCCATTACCTCGAGGACGACGAGGAAGTTACGTTCTCGAACCCGCCCGACATCCAGGGGCAATACACCGAGTGGCTGCGCTCCGAGCTGCTGGCCGTCGCGGCTGGCGCCGGCATTACCTACGAGCAGCTGACTGGCGACCTCAAAGGCGTCAACTACTCCAGCATCCGTGCTGGCCTGCTCGAGTTCCGCCGGCGAGTCGAAGCCCTGCAGGCTCAGCTGATGGTGCACCAGTGGTGCCGTCGTATCGCCGCCAAGTGGCTCGATGTGGCCGTCACCAGTGGCGCGCTCTCCATTGCCAATTACTGGCAGGGCGCCCGTGAACTGGCCTTGGCCATCGACTGGATTGCACCGAAGTGGGCATGGGTCGACCCGCTCAAGGAAGTCACTGCCGACCTGCTCGAGGTGCGCGCCGGCTTCAAGCCGCGCAGCGAGGCCGCCGGCGAACGCGGCTGGTCGCTCGAGCAGCTCGACGCCGAAATCCAGAAGGGCAACCAGAGCGCCGATGGCCATGGCCTGGTGCTCGATTCCGACCCGCGCATCACCGCCAAGAACGGCGCCCTGCAGAAGGCCCTCGAGGCCCTGGCCGCTGATACCGACGAAGAGGACTGACCTATGAAATGGTTTACCGCCAAGGCCAAAGCGGGCAACCCGCGCGTGGCCCATATCACCATCGACGGAGAGATCGGCCGTAGTTGGTGGGCCGACGACGGCGTCGCATCAAACACCTTTATGCGCGAAGTGAAGTCGCTGGGGGAGTTGGACGAGATCATCATCGATGCCAACAGCCCAGGCGGCAGCGTGACCGATGGCATCACCATCGCCAACTATCTGCGCGACCATCCGGCCAAGGTCACCGTCAACGTCCTGGGCCAGGCATCCAGCATCATGTCGGTCATCACCGCCGCCGCTGACGTGGTGAACATGGGGCTTGGCTCGTGGATGTTTGTGCACAAGCCTTGGACCGTCGCCCTGGGTAATGCCGATCAACTTCGCGCACTCGCCGGGGATCTCGACACCATCGGTGACGGAATCATGGCCCACTACATTGCTCGGGTGGGCGAAGAGCGCCGCGACGAGATGTGGTCATTGATGACCGGCGATGACGGCGACGGAACCATCCTGAGTGCCGAGCGCGCCGTCGAGTTGGGTCTGGCCGACAACATGATGGTCGAGACCAAGGCCGCCGCCTCCATGGCCAGCCTTGCCCGGGCCATGGCTCACGGCGCCGAGCAAGCCCGCGCCAAGCTCCAGCAGCAGTCGCAGCCGCCCAAGGCCATGACCGCCGCCGACGCGCTGGCGCTGGCGCTGGCGTTCGACATCACGCCGGAGGAGGCCGAAGCGCAGGCAGCTGATCTGGGCGACCAGATCATCGCGCTGCGTCAGCAGGTTCCTGTCGTGGCCAAGCTCGATGACATCCCCGCCGACCTGCTCGAGCAGATCAAGGCAATGGGCCCCGGCCGCATCGAAGTCGCTCCCCATCCTGATCCTGAAGAGGTTGTCGCCGCCGAACGCACCCGCATCACCGCCATCATCAAGGCCTGCCAGACCACCGGCCAGCCGCAGCTCATGGAAAAGCTGGTGGACAACGGCATGGCCGCCGAGCAGGCGCAGGAATACATCTACGACGTGGCAGCTGCCCACGGCAACCGCCACACCATCCACAACTCGCACTCGCCCGAGGGCGGGCATCGTGTCGGCATCGATTACCAGAAGATCTATGACCGGCAGAACCGCAAGGCCACCGCCTGACCGGCCGGCCTGAACCACTCCATACCCACCTCACTCGAGGAGAAGCAACATGGATAGCAAGACCTTCACCGAAGGCCGGCACACCGGTGAGCACATCGTCTCCGAGGCCAACGGTGCCCGGGCGCGCGAGCAGGGCACCCTGGCCAGCGGCAACCTGCAGGCCGGTACCGTGCTGGCGCTGAATGGCGATGGCGATTATGTCCAGGTCGACTTCGCCGCCGTCGATGGCACCGAAGATGCCAAGGCGGTGCTTTATGCCGGCGTCGACGCTAGCGATTCCCCCCAACCCTGCGTGGTGCATACCCGCGCCTGTGAGGTACACGGCGAGGCGCTGACCTGGCCGGATGGCGCTACCGAGCAGGAGATCGAGGGCGGCATCAACGACCTCATCGGCCGCGGCGTCATCGTCCGCTAACCCACCCAACGGATGCCCGCCACCCTTCCCGGTCGGGCCGACTGATCACCTATGACATAGGACATCATCATGAACATCTTCGAGTCCGACATCTTCACCCTGGCGCGGCTCACCGCGGCGATCAACGAGGTGGAGTACGTGCCGAATCAGATCGGCGGCCTCGGTCTGTTCGAGGCCAACGGGATCAGCACCACAAGCCTGGTCATCGAGAAGGATGGCGAGAAACTGGGGCTGGTCGAAAACAAGCCGCGCGGCGCGCCCGGCACCGTCGTGGGTGGCAGCAAGCGGACTGGTATCAGCTTCCAGACCGCCCACCTGCCGACTACCGCCACTATTCTGGCCGACGAGGTGCAGAACGTCCGCGCTTTCGGCAGCGAAGACCAAATGCAGGCAGTGCAGACAGTGGTCAATGGCCGCCTCGCCACCATGGCGCGCCGTATCGACATGACCCACGAGCACCACCGACTCGGCGCTATCATGGGCCAGGTGCTGGACAGCGACGGCACCACTGTCATCTACGACCTGTTCCATGCCTTCGGCATCACCCAGCAGACAGTCGCCATGGCGCTGGGCACAGCCACCACCGACGTGCAGGGCAAGTGCCTGGACATCCACGAGAAGATCGAGGATGCCCTGGGTGGCCTGTCCTATACCGGGGTGACCGTGGTGTGCGGCAAGAGCTTCTGGCGCAAGTTCATCGGCCACAAGCTGGTGAAGGAGGCCTACGAGCGCTGGCAGTCTGGTGCCCAACTCCGCGCTGATCCGCGCGAAGGCTTCATGTTCGGCGGCATCTTCTGGGAGCGCTACCGCGGCGGCGGCACCATCAAGGTAGCCGACACCGAGGCCTATGCCGTGCCCCTGGGCGTGATGGATCTCTTCATCACCCGCTTCGCCCCCGGCGACTACATGGAGACGGTGAATACCCTCGGCCTGCCGTTCTACAGCTCCTCGGAGCCGATGAAGCACGGCAAGGGCGTGGAACTCGAGGCGCAGTCGAACCCGGCGCACCTCTGCACCCGTCCGAAGGCCTGCATCAAGCTCACCGAGTAACCGCTGATGAGCTTTGCAGACCTCGCGAACCGCCTCGATGAGGCGGTTCGCGATCACCTGGCCGACGACCATGCCGCCGTTTACCACCCGAAGACCGGCGACCCGGTGCCTGACGTGTGGGTCATCATCGATCGCGACGTGATCCCGGTGCAGCAGGGGCAGCCGACCACGACAGTGGAGCGCCGTACCGAGCTGACGGGAGCGAGTGATGTGCTGGGTGATGCCCGCAGCGGCGACACCGTGGTGAGCAACGGTGAAACATGGCGGCTGCAGCGGCGCGACCGTGACGACGGCCACATGGTCACCTGGATAGTCGTCGAGGTGCTGTGATGCAAATCAAGATGGACCGCGCCGCGGTGCGCGAGATCGAGCAGATGCTGGCGCACGTCAAAAACGGCAGCAACCGGGCGATGGCCAACGCCATCAACCACACCCTGACGGTGACCCGTACCGAGGCCGGCAGAGAGATCCGCAACCAGGTGAAGCTCACGGCCGCCTACGTGCGCGATCGCTTGCGTGTGGCCAAGGCCACCGTGGCCAAGCCTCAGGGGCGCATCAGCACGCCGACTCGAGGCCTCCTGCTGACGCGCTTCAAGCACTCGGCATACAAGCGGGGCGGTGTCGGCGTTCAGGTGAAGCCCACCGGTGGAAAGAAGCGCATGCCAGGTGCGTTCTACATAACCTTCGCCAACGGCGTGACTGCTATCGCCATTCGCACGAAGCGAGGCCCCGGCCTGGGGCGCAGCGAGGGGCTGAAAGTGCTATATGGCCCATCGGTGAGCCAGGTATTCACCGACGTGAAAGACGACCTGCAGGCGCCCAGCGGCGAGCGGCTGATGGCCCGTATGGAACATGAAGCGGCCCGCCTGCTGGCGCGGCAGTAGGAGGGAGCTATGGCCCAGGTGCCGACCCGAGAATTGATCTTCCAGGCGCTGGCCGACAAGCTTGGCGCCCACCGCGCGCGTGCCGACATCGACAAGCGCGACCTGCCTGCCCGCGTGCTGTGGTCTGGCGAGGACGGCCAGGTGGAGCGTGACCAGTACGGCGCCGTCAGCGTTACAACGGGCGCTAGCCTGATCGCCCAGCACCCAGCAGATGCCGACTCCGACAAGTGGGACGCCCAGGGAAACGCCATTCTGGCCCAGGTGATCGCCGACGCTACCGCTGCCGATCGCACCCTCGGCGGTCTCGCAGAGGATCTCACCTATACCGCTACCGCCATTCTTTACCCCGACACCGGCAGCAGCATCATCACGGTGGGGGTTGACTTGGCTGTGCGCTGGACTCACCCGGTTGGCAACCCCTTCACTGAAGTGCCCGATTGAGGACTGACCCCATGCCGATTCAAGAGATGCGCAGCGAGAGCCTGGTGGGGCGCGCCGACGTGCGGTGGTTCCACACAGAGACCGTGACGGACGCCACCAGCGACCCGCTCATCATCCCCAGCGTAGGGCGTGACGTCGCCGTGGCTGTCACGCCCGGAACGGCCGCCTCCCTGCAATACACTCTGAGCAATTACGCAGCAATCGAAGAGGGTAGTGCAACTTGGCACGACTGGCCGGCTGGTGAGGTAGTCGAGACCAACGTCGACAGCATCGCAGGCACTGTCTCCGCCCTCCGCCTGGTGTCAACAGGAGCCAGCACCTGGGAGGTGACGGTATGACCTTTAGCCGCCCCCTGTGGGCGAGCCAGCGCGGCGGCTCGGGCCTGTGGCGCGGAGGACTATGGCGAAGCCAGATGCAGGGAGGTGGTGGAGGTGGGGGTGGTGGTGAGGACTACTCAAATGCCCAAATTGGCGACGAGATCGGCGGAGGGATTTACGCCGGGACGATTTCCTACGGTGACGGGCGGCAATTCCATATAGTAGCGGCAAAGGCGGCAGGCGAAGCCACCGATCTTGCGTGGGGGGACTACGGTGCTGTCACGGGAGCCACTGACGACGATGATGGCTACGCCAACCAGGACCTTATCCTGTCGAGCTTCGACAACGGTAACTCGCACGCTTTCTACCACTGTCGGGACTACGGAGCCGGCGGGTTCCCAGACTGGTACTTACCGGCTCGGAACGAGATTGCTTTGGTAAAGGCGAATCTCGGGGAGGCGGGGCACCCGGAATTTACGGACGCGGAAACGCCCTCCCCGTACCGCTGGAGCAGCACAGAGTACACGGACTTGTATGCTTACCACTCGCGCCTGAGCGGCACCCAAGGCGCGTTTAACGGCAAAAATGTCGGACAGCGAGTGCGCCCCATCCGCCGCGTTCCCGTCTGACACTTCCGCCTAACACATGACACCATCCCAGCCCGCCACCCGGCGGGCTTTTCTATGCCCGGCCGCCGGGCTTCCTGCAACGCACCAAAGGAGAGCCGACAATGGCGATCACAGAGAATGGCTTGTTGGAATACGAGTCCGGGCAAGCTTTCAATGACTGGGAGGAAATGTCGGACTCCGGCGATGGCCAGGTGTTCGAGGCCTCCTTCGCCCCTTGGTCGGGCCGTAGCGGGTTCGATACCCACGTGCGCCCTTGGGGCCTGGCGACTGGCGGCCGCGTGGTTCCCGATGCCGGCGTGAGCGACAGCGTGCACGTCGAGGCGTTGACGCTCTACATGCCGGGCACCGCCACCGCCAATGCCGACGGCCTGGTTGCCGTGGCATCCGGTGAGGTAAGTGTCGGCCGTGCCACCGAAACCGACACCCACATGGTTACCTCGATCGTTGTCACTGCTGGCGCTCTTAGCGGTGAGACAGGACTGGCCGGCACCTCTTTCAGCGAGACGCGGGGTGCCGCCGGCGGCCCGCCGCTGATTCCGGTGGATGCCATCGAGATCGCGCAGGTTCGTCTCTCGAGCCTCACAGCGGCAGAAGTTGTAACCACCGAGATTTTTTCAGTGCCGGGCGTGCACCAGGAGCGCTACGACTTCCCTGTCTGGAGCGAGGACCCGGCGTCCGGCGAGGTGAGCTTCGCCACTGCACTACCCACGATTCACGTCGGCGAGCTGCCGAAGAAAGTAAGCGTGAAGGGCTACACGCCGATCTTCGCCGAGCTGCCGTACTGCTCGGATTTCGTCCCGGCTGATGAATCACACAGCGTGAACTCGACCGACACCTACAGCGGTCCGCTTGGCTCGGTGTCGCGCACACTGGGGCAGGCGTCGTTCACTCACCGGGCGAATGACGGCATCACTGATCCCATCGTGCGGCTGAAGAATCAGCGCCTGTGGTTCCGCTGGTTCCAGGACCGCAACCGGGCACCGTTCTCGCTCACACGCGGCATTCTGGGTATTGCCCGGCAATACCCGGTGGGCGATCACGTAACCGTCAACGCCACCATCTCGGCCGAGCAAGCCACCGTCGACTTCGACGGCTGATAGCTGCCGAACCGCTCGCCCTGCCCGGGGTCGCCGGGGCAGGGCGCCTTCTTCTCAAGCGATGGATGACCCATGGAATTCGACGTTCAGAAGTTCACCAGCGCTGCGTTCTCGCCCCGTACCGACGAGGTGCCTGTCGAGGCGCTGCGCCCATTCTTTAAGGGGCTCTCGGCCAAGCAGAAGCCGAAGTGGAAGGTGCGCGGCCTGACCGGTGCCGAGCTGGCACTGTGTAACGAAGCCCAGGCGCGCAACCGCAACCGCAACGCCATTGCCGAGGGCATGCTCTCCGGCGTCGATGACAAAGTAGCCGAAGCGGTGAAGGCGCTGCTGGGGGCCGACGGCAAGGTGCCTGACGAGCTGGCCAAACGCATCGAGATGCTGGTGATCGCCAGCGTTGAGCCCGCCTGCACCCATCAGGTGGCGGTGAAGCTGGCCGAGGCTTTCCCGGTCGAGTTCAACCAGCTCACCAATGAGATCGTCAAGTTGACCGGCCAAGGAGGAGAGCCGGGAAAGCCGAAGCGCTCTTCAGGGACAAAGACATCCAGCTCGCCCTCCAGCTCTGCGACCTGAAGGGCGAGTTCCTGTTTCGGGTGCGCCCCGATCTGTTCCCGCTCCAGATTCTCACTCCGCTGGAGTGCCAACTGTGGGCAATGTATTACGAAAAGCGTCAGCAAAATCGTACAAAAGATTAGGTAACGGTGTGTTATTTTGCGGCCTTGGCACAAAGGACGGTTCCAATGAAAACATTGCTATCTCTAGCGCTACTTCTGGCTTTGCTGCCGCTGGCTGCCGCTGCGGACATGCATAAATGTCAGTATCAGGGAACGATTGCGTACCAGGATGTGCCATGCCCCGAAGGCACTGAATTGCCCTTTGATATGAACGCCGCGCGCCTTACTATTCCCGCGCCCGCCCAGCCCGAGAACGACGCGTCGAACCAGTCGGACGAGCCGGAAGAGCCTCGGGTCGAGCTGACCAACGCCGACCTCGAATAGGGCCTTCGGCCACTCCAGAAGACTGCATTCCCCAGACATACCAAGCCCGCCACCCGGCGGGCTTTTGCATTCCTGAGCCCTGGCAACCGCCGGGGCTTTTCTTTGCCTGCTCGCCGGAGGTGGCCATGCCGCAGCTCACCCTCTCACGCCGCACCGTCGTTGCTCCAACTCCTGGCTTGACGGGGACTGCCGACAAATCCCGAAAGGCGGTGTTCGGGCTGCCGGGCGACTCCCTGAAGGTGAAAGCGCCAACTCTGAATAACGGCGTTCGCTGGTACAAGGCGACTCTGTTGCGCGCCGGGCGGCGCGTGGGCAGTGGCTACGTGATTGAGGCAGCCCTGATGGGGCAGCCAGGTGTCGAGAAAGTCCTGGCAGGAGCAACGCGGCATGGCTGATCTGGAGAAGTCGGTCGCCATCATCTTCCAAGGCGTCGACATGATGGGCTCCGGTGTCGATAGCGTAACCAAGCGCATCGATGGTGTTGCTGACAGCGTTGAGCGGGCGACCCAGCCGCTGGCTGACGTGACCCTGGGCGTTCTCAAGTTCGAGGCCGCCCTGCTGACCACAGGTGCCGCGGTCACGGCGTTTGCCATCAAGCTGGCCGGAGATTTCGACGCTCAGTTTCGCGAGATCTCGACGCTCATCGATGAGCCAACGGATAGCCTCGGCGCCTTCCGGCAGGAGATCCTCGACTACGGCCGCGACTCGACCCAGAGCCTGGATGCAATCAACCAGTCGATCTACAACGCCATCTCGGCGGGTGTGGATTACGCCGACTCGCTCGACGTGGTGCGCCAGGCCGAACGGATGGCCATCGCAGGCAAGTCGGATCTCGATGGCGCGCTCTCGGTACTGGTGTCGTCCCTCAACGCCTATGGCGCGGGGATGGACCAGGCCGAGCACTTCAGCGACCTGCTGTTCCAGACGGTCCGCTCTGGCGTAACCACGCTTCCCGAGCTGGGTGGCTCGTTGGCGAACGTGACCGGCCTGGCGGCAACCGCCGGCGTCTCGTTCGAAGAGCTGCTGGCGGCCGTGGCCACGCTGACCGCCACCGGCAGCACGACCAGCGGCGCGATCACACAGATTCAGAACGCCATCAGCAATATCCTCAAGCCTACGGAACAGGCAAAGAGCCTGGCCGAGGATCTCAGTATTGAGTTCAATGCGGCGGCGCTTGAGAGCAAAGGGCTCTCCGGCGTGCTGCTCGATGTACAGCAAGCAACCGGCGGCAACACCGAGCAAATGGCGCAGCTGTTCGGTTCGGTTCAGGCGTTGAATGGGATGCTGACCCTGACCGGCCTGGGTGCCGATCGGTTCGCCGACAACATCGAGGCGATGGGCAACGCCACAGGTGCCACCGAAGAAGCCTATAGCCGCATGGCTGGCACAGTGGAGCAGGGTAACCAGCGTATCGCCAACTCGATACAAACGGCCCTGATTGCCGTGGGCGACCCGCTGCTGGATGAGTTCGGCGGAATTCAGGAAGCCATCGCCGCCATCTTCAGTGCGATCGGTGCCAGCGTGGCGGGCGGGGAGCTCGAGGCGTTCGTCACAGAGCTGGAGGCGATGTTCGGCAGCATCGAGCAGACGCTGCTCGAGGTGGCAAAGAACCTGCCGGAGGCGCTGGAACAGGCAGACTTCTCTGCATTCTTCAACGGCATCGACCTGGTACGCCAGGCCATCTCGGACCTGTTCAATGGAGCCGATTTGACCAGCGCTGAGGGGCTGGCCAGTGTCATTGAAACCATCGGTCTGGGGTTCGAGGCGCTGAGCGCCTACACCGCTGGCGCCATCACCGCCATCGGCCCATTCCTGGATCAGCTCGGCGATCTGGTGCAACTGCTGCTCGAGGTGGACCCAGCAACGGTTGCCCTGGTTGGCAGCCTCGGCGGCGCCGCGCTGGCGATAAATACGCTGGCTGGCGCTGTGACCACGGTTACGGGACTGATGAGCGCGTTTGCCGGTCGTGGCGGTGTGGTGGCAAAGGCCGTGCCGATTCTGGGCGGCCTGGTATCGGTGATGACTGGGCCTGTCGGCCTGGCCATTGCCGCCGGCCTGGTGGGCAAGGCGGTCTATGACGCTGGTGCCTCGTTCCTCGGTTTCAGCGACAACGCAGACGAGGCCACGCGGGAGCTGCGCGAGCAGAACCGGGCCATCGATGAAGGGCGGCTGGTCTACGACTACGCCATTCAGGACTGGGTAAAAGCCGGCGAAGCGCAGGAGGATCTCGCCGAGTGGACGCGCCGGACCCGGCAAGAAGTCGACGACGCCATCGCCGGCGTGGACCGGCATGCAGAAGCTCGCGCCCGTGAGGCGCGCGAATTGGCCGCCCTGAATGCTGAGTACATGGATTACGACGCTCTGGTCGATCAGGCCTGGCGATCATCTGAGTCGTTCGCCCGTGAGCAAGAGAATACCGCTCAATCGCTGCGCGCCGTGTTCGATGAAATTGGCCCGCTGGAAAACGCATGGCAGCGAGTTGATGACGGCGTGTTCCAGCATGCCTCAAACATCGGCGAGCTGGAGACCGCCTACGCCCAGGTGAAGGCTGCCTTCGAAGAAGGCCTGATCGACCAGTCGCAGTTCGATGAGCTGACGGATTACTACCGTGAGATGGTCAATGGTGCGGAGAAGGGCAAGACAGCTCAGGAGGAGCTGGCAAAGGAGGTGCTAGAGACAGAAGAAGCGATCCTTGCTGCCCGCGAGGCTGTGCTGGCGCACGAGCTGGCGCTGGAAGAGTTGGCCAGCAACGAACGCATCAAGTCGATGGAGTTCTCGGCGTCAATCGCCGTGGCCGAACTTGAAAGCGATGCCCGCAAGGTCGAGGCAATTCTCTCAGCGACGAGCGAAACCATCACCGGGCTGGCGGATTCGGCAGCCGGCATGTGGAGCACACTCGCTGGCGGGGATCTCTCGTTCAACCAGCAGTGGGACCTGGAGCGCGCCATCGAGCAGCAACTCGACATTCAGCGCGAGGCGGCAGATCAGCAGCGCAAGCTGATTGATGCCCAGGTCGACAACCTGCGTGCGCGCACCGAGGCGATGCGTCGCGGTGATGGTCTGATCACGATCTCAAGCGACGGCCTCGAGCCGGCTCTCGAGATGATCATGTGGGAAATCATTGAAAAGGTTCAGTTGAGAGCCAACGCCGAAGGGGCCGAGTTTCTGCTCGGGCTCGGTGCCTGATCACGAGGAAAGCCCATGCGTAATCTGATCGGCCTAGCTGCTCGTACTTTCGATCCGCAAGGGGCCTTGCTGCTGCCCGGGCACGGTGACAACGACACCGGAAGCTTGCGCCGGCGCGTGACTCGAGCTGCCACGCTCGATGGCGGAGTGGCGATCACGAACCGCGGCTACAGCGCCGCCGACCGCACGTTGACGCTCTCGCTGGCCGGGCAGCCGCTGGCGCTGGTGGAGCGTGCACGCCGTCTGCTGCGCCTCCACGGCAACGTGACCGTTACTCTGGCCGACGGCGCATTCACCGGCACTCCAAGCGAATACAACGAGCGGCGCCAGGAGCTGGTCGTGCTGATCTCCGGTACCGCCTAACAGCGACCCTAGCTCCCCCGTAACGCCCGGCCACGCGCCGGGTTTTTCATGTCTGAAGGATTTCCGCCATGCGCTACGGATTCGTGAACAACTTTGCCCAGGCACTCGCCGCACCGCTGGCCGAGGGCTCGACAACGTTGTCGCTGGATGGCGGCGGCAGCCTGTTGAGCAATGCCGGCGCGGATCTGGGCTACACGCTCACACTGTTTCAGGTTGACGATCAAGGCGAGGAAACCGCCCGCGAGATTGTGCTGGTGACCGGGGTCAGCGGTAACGATCTGACGATCGTTGGTGAGCAGGAGGGGACGGTCCGTCCGAGTGGTGGCTGGCTCGCTGGTACGAAGGTGGAGGCTCGGCTGACGGCGCTTGGGCTCATCTCCCTGGACTTTCGCAATGCCTCGTCAATTGTGCTGGGTGAGGGGGCTCAGAACGATGCGACTAACTGCCTCGCGGGTGGCCGGTACGCCTACAACGGCAAGAGCGGCTCAGTTGCATGGGGAGATGGGGCCAGCACCTGGGGTCAGTACTCCGCCTCTTTCGGACGTAACGCAGCCACCAATGCTGATAGCGCCTTGGCTGGAGGCAGTGGAGCATTAGCAAGCGGCCTGGCATCCGTAGCCTGGGGGAGCGGATGCCAGGTAAGTGGCGACTACTCTGCATGCTTTGGAGGGCAAGGTAGCGTAAGCGGTGCCCGGGGCACTGCAGGCGGGTACACTGCCAGTGTATCGGCTCAATGGGGTGCTGCGTATGGCTATGGCTCCTCGGTAAGTGGCGAGCATGGCCTCGCTATGGGGCATAACGCAGCTGTCTATCAAAGTGAAGGAATCGCAGCGGGAAACGGGGCATCGTCGAACGCTGGCCAAGCTATCGCACAAGGGGCCGGGGCAAGCGCCTTCGGCGCCCGAGGCGTTGCAACTGGTGCGGGTGCCCAGGCTGCCGAGGATTCCAGTGCCTATGGTGGTGGTGCCGATGCCTCGGGAGGGAAAAGCTGTGCTATGGGCGCAAACTCGACCGCTCAGCCGCCGCAGAGCTCAGCTTTCGGGGCCGATACGATTTCAGCCAATGTAGGGCAGACGTTGCTGGGCTATGGTGCTGGCGGTTCGGCCGTGCCAGGTGGACTGATAGTACATGGCCTCGCCCACTTGGTTAGTACTCCAACACATCCAGCCGATGCGGCCGCCCCGGCTATTACCCGGCAATCTGCCGCTCAGGTGGTGATAGCGACAGAACCTCTCAACCTCACTGATGACACGGCCGCGGTGGAACTGGCGCTACCCAGTGGCGCCTTGCTCTTTATCGACGGTTTCGACGTAGTAGTGGTGGGCAGTGATGGTGCGGGTGGCAGTCCTGAAATCAGCATCGGGCCGAATGACGTAACGCCTGCAGAATATCTCGCTAGTACGCCTGTAAGCCTGACGGCAGTGGGAGGCCGTGAATCGCACGCGCCCCTCGTAGCTAATGGAATCGCTAGCCTACGCGTGGCCACGACTGTTGCCGGTACTGGAACTACCTACCAAGCCAAGGTGGTGGTGCGTGGCTACGTAATGGAGCTGTGACATGCTCAACAGTGGTGCGCTCAATAGCGCTGCACTCAATTCCAGGCGGGGTTTCTCAGTAGGCTTTGTCGATTGGTCGCTGCTGGCGCCGGTGGAACGCCAAAGCATCTACGTGCTCGACATCGAAGGGGTACGCCTGCCGGTCAGCAGTGCCCAGGCCACAATGCGCCTCGAAGGACAATCATTCATGCAAGTAGTGGTGCCTGCTGGTAGCGAGTACATCGATTCGCTCGAGGGGTTGCTGCAGGCGCAGATGAAGCTGAAGAGCGGCTTCCGTTATGCCGATGGCACCGAGAGCCCGCTCGAGGACATCGCCGAAGCGCCGTTTGAGATTCTGCGACGTGATGAAGGTCCATACCGCGATACCCTGACTCTTTCGGGCTATGGCCCGCGCAGCGTATCGGCACCCACCACCCGGCAACTGGTCAACGTGCAGACACGCAGTAGCGGCACTTCCGGCAGCCGTCGGGTTCGGTGTGACATCGATCTGTTCCTCCGTCCTGGGCACACTGCGATAGATGGTGATGGCGCTGAATTCTCGGTAGGCATTATCCAATACTTCATTGGTGCCCAGACCGAAGCGATGGAGGTGCTGCAGGATGGGTAAGGGGAGGATCATTGCCGCCCACGGAGAGGGACGGTATACCATCGAGATCGTTGAGGATCGCGCCAGGGCTCATATCTCCCGTGCGCTGGCGGTTCAGCACGTCGCGGACCTGGACAGCCGCATATCCGCTATTGATGCCGACCTGGCTGCAGCTGAGCAGGATGTTATTGCGGTGGCGGCCGCTCAGGATGCTGCCATCGTTCAATATCGCCAGGACATGCTTGAGCACGGCACAAGCTCGGTAGATCTCGCTGCCCACGCCCTGGCTGTGCAAGAGGCAATAAGCCAACGCAGCGTGCTCCGCCGACAGATTCAGCTGCTGAAGACGGAGCGCCTGACTCGCCAGGCGCGCATCCAGCGCATTGATGCTCTTCCGCCGCTGCGGCAGACCGAAGCCTGGTGTGCCGATTACACAGAGGATCTGACCGGCGAGGTGGCCACCGCCGAGATACCTGGTGAGGTGGGGAATGTTCTCATCAAGCCAGGCTTCCATGATAGCGCTGCCTGGTCGGCAACCGCGGACGGCGCCATGCAGCCGGCACTATCCAGCATGCCGGCCAGTGTGTTCTACAACCTTGCGATGATGCCTGGCTGGCAGAAGTGGCGGCCTACCTTTCGCATCGCCACGATCACTAATATCGACAATGATCTTTGCGACATCTCGCTGGATCCGGCGACTAGCAGCCAGCAGGGGCTCAGCGTGAATGCTCAGAGCCAATACGCTGGCGTGCCAATTTTCTATATGGACTGCAATGGCGATGCTTTCGAGGATGGCGACAGGGTGCTGGTGGCCTTCTCCGGCAATACTGAGCAGCCGATGGTGGTGGGTTTTGAGCGTGAGCCTAGGGAATGTGCCACCTTTTGGCTTTCATATACTAGGAATGGCGTATCAATCATAGGCGGATCGAGAAATAGGCGTGTTATCGCAGGGCCAATTGTAGTAACAGAAAACATTGATTCCTGTTTCTATAAGGATAGCTTTGTTGGTTACGAGGTTGAAAGCTACTATTGGTCGGATAATAAGTTGGAAGATAACATCTTCCATTATCTGCCTATGAGGGAGGCTGTTGAAGAGACGGCCTCTTATACCGAAAGCTTCAGCAACGGCATGACGTTAACGGGCGAATCCTCCTTTGCTGTTTCTGCATACAGTCACACAGGATCAGCATCGGGAACCGTCTATCACAGGTTTCCCGGTG
>NZ_JAAQTO010000018.1 GCF_011742165.1 Billgrantia bachuensis
CAGGGCTACATCACATCAAGTGACAGGCTCAGCAACGGCGAGCGTTACAACGCCAGAGCTATCGTTCTCAATCCTTGTAGGCGCGACTTATGATTACGAATACCTTGCCTCCGAAGGTACATCAGTTGATGAAAAGGCGCGGACCTCTAACGCATCTGTAGAGATTGTGTTTGGTTTTGGCGACAGCTCCAACCCTGCCCTTACCCTGAATTTCAGTTACGGGCCGGATTCAGATGAGACGCCTTATTTTGGCGGCGGTCGATCTATAAGCTATTTCGATATATTCGGTGAAACATTGCATCATGTGAAGCGTAAAGGAACTGAGCTTCTTATAGTCGAAATGATTATTAGACTCTTTTCTAGGGGAGAAGAGGCGGATAAAAGGAGATGTTGCACCTTCTCTCATATGGCTACAGGTGAGTGGGAGCAAGTCATGCTTGCAGATTATTCGAATCTTTACAGCCCTAATGAGCCTGAGTTCTCAAAGCTAACAGAGCTCCTAACAATTGCTCAGGTCCCTATTGGTGGGTACACCTGAGCCAGAATAGTCGTTAGACGATGTGAGTCTGAAACTTTGGTTGAAGCCCTTGATTTTCCAGCTGTTCGCTCGTCTTCAATCGTGGGGCCCATGCCCGCGCTTCTTGCCATGCCTGCGTCTCGTCGAGCGCCGGATCGAGCGGGGGCATCGTGTGAGTTTGCAGTTCATCCAGTTCGTTCTGCCACCGCGCCATGACAAGCCAATGCCTGCTGCTGCCATCTCGCAGCATAGTCAGCTCCATGTCTACGCCAGCTGCGGAGATAATTTCCTGCCTCATTAATGCTCTCCCGGTTGCTTTCTGCGTCCCAAAAGCTTACCTGGGTTCTGTGTGCGGTCCTGTAAGCCCAGGCCCATAGTTTATGTGAGAAATTGCTTACAAGTTTTGCAGCGATTCGCCATAGTTGGGGAGGTTGCCAGCTTGTACCCTGTTTCTGTGCAATCGCCCTTGCACCAAAGGATTTGCCCGTTGGCTATGGATGGCCACTCCTCCGAGGGCTCGCCTACACTGCATGCATGTGTGGACGATTCGCCCTTTACAGCCCTTACCCCAAGATAGCCGCCCGGCTCGGTTTGCCCGTACTCGAGGATCAGCTCGAGCCCCGCTACAACGTTCCTCCTGGTGTGTGGATCTCTGCCGCCCGACACCCAGGCGGCGACGAGCCGCTGGCGCTCGACTATGTGTGGTGGGGGTACAAGCCCAAATGGGCAGGTGAAAAGGCGCCGACGCCGATCAACGCCTCCGCCGAGAAGGTCGCCACCTCTGGATACTACAAGCAGGCGTTCTCTCGGGGCCGCTGCTTGATACCGGCGAATGGATGGTACGAGTGGGATAAGAGTGTCAAGCCGCGCCAACCGTATTTCATTTGTCGCCAGGATCGAGAGCTACTCTGGATGGCAGCGATCTGGGCGGAGCGGGCCGACGGCCGCCCGGGTTGCGCCATCATCACTGAGCCCTCCCGCGGTGCTACCCAAGCCATTCACGACCGCATGCCGCTGTTGCTCGACGACGCGAGCCTCGAGCCCTGGCTGGACCCGGATCTCACCGACCGCGAGACGATCCGCAACGTAGTCCGGCACATCGATGCCGAGCTGATTGAGCATTGGCCGGTGAGCCGAGCGGTCAACACGTCCAGTGAGGACTTAGGGGCCGAGCTGATCAATCCGGCTTGATCGCCCTACGTCTCTGCCTACGTCTCTTGTCACATCTCCCTACAAAATTCACCTTTTAAGGCGACCGCTTGAGGGACTACTGTACCTAGTAACGGTCCACGGAGAGGGCCTCAACGGAATGCCGAGCGACGGAATGCTGATCGCCAAGGATGCTTGGGCAGGATGCCCAAGGTTGGTCGATAGGGAAGCGTCCGATTTAGCCCGGCCCCAGCGGCCGGGCTTCTCGTATGTAGGTAACGGCTGCCCTAAGGACATTTCACCGCTTAGGCTTACGCTCGGCTTGGTTCCATGAAGCGTGAGATGCCAGGGAGTTTGCGTTCCTACGGGTTCGCCAGAATATCGCGTCTCGTCGCACCTGAGCCCCGGCCACGGCCGGGGCGCTTTCACTTTGTACGCGCCACGAGGAGCTCATCCCATCGGGTGGTATATCGCTGCGTGAGGTTAGCGCAGCGCAGGTGCCATGCCGCCCCAGGGCTCGGGGTGCCCAATTTAACAGTCCCGCGCCCCATTCGCTGGTTGAGTTCGTCCATCACGCTCATCACTGTCGCACTTCGCTGCCGTTCTGCGTCGGTCTGAGGTGTGTCGAGCAGAGAGAGCTGCTGCCGATCTGCGGCTATCAAATCGAGTAGCATCACGCCGCCTTTCTGGTAGAGATAGTGTGGCCGATAGATACGCTCGAGGGCATGGCCGGCGGCGCGCAGAACCTCCCTGCTATCGTCTGTCGGGCGGGACAGTTCGACCACGGCGCCAGGCGAGTACTGGGGCAGATCCTCCCTAAAAGGATTTGTCTTGAGAAATACGTACACAGCCCGCGCGAGACTGCCCTGGCTTCTGAGTTTCTCAGCGCCGCGCTGGCCGTGCTGGCGGAGCGCTTCGCGGATTTCGTCGAGGTTGTCAGTGAGCTTACCGAAGCTGCGGCTGGTCATGATGCGTTGCCGCGGCTCATGGAAATCGTTCATCTCGATGCATGGGATGCCTCGCAGCTCCAGTGCCGTGCGTTCGAGGGTGACAGAGAAGCGGCGCCGGATCTCCTTCGGGTTGGCCTGAGCCAGGTCCCAGGCGCTCTTGATCCCCATCACAGCCAGGCGCTCGACGAGCCGCCGGCCTACGCCCCAGACGTCTCCCAGCTCGATCTTCTTCAGCAGCACCTGGGTTTCCCTGCTGTCGGACTGAAGAACGCAGACGCCCTGGTAGGCGGCGATTTTCTTTGCTGCGCGGTTCGCCAGCTTGGCGAGGGTTCGGGTTGGCGCGACGCCCACGCAGACCGGAATGCCGGTGTACTGCCTCACCCGGTCATGCAGCTGCCGGGCATGCTCGAGCATCTGCGCCGACTCGAGACCGTCGAACCTCACGAACATCTCATCGATACTGTAGGGCTCAACGCCGGCGGAGAACTCCTGGAGCACATCCTGCACCCGGGCCGACATGTCGCCGTACAACTCATAGTTCGACGATAGCAGGTGAATCTGCCCGCGGCGTATCTGGTGCTGAAGCTCAAATGCTGGTGTGCCCATCTTGATGCCGAGAGCTTTGAGCTCCGTCGAAAGTGCGATTACACATCCATCGTTGTTCGACATCACCCCAACAGGGCGGCCCCTCAGCCGCGGCTGGAACACGCGCTCGCAGCTGACATAGAAGGAGTTGCAATCCACGAGACCGATCATGCTCACACCATGTACTCATGAATGACGGAGCGCACTACGCCCCAGACTTGGCACTCGAGGTCAACGAGAGGGATGGGGGCGTAGCGGGGGTTACCGGAGCAAAGGCACGGCACTCCATTGCGCATTTCGTATCGCTTGACTGTTATCTCGCCATCGACCATGGCCACGATAATGTGGCCGGGTCGAGGATCGAGCGAGCGATCGACCACTAGGGTATCGCCTTCGTGGATACCCAGCCGCTCCATGCTGTCGCCTGTCACTGCCAGGAAGAATGTGGCGCTGGGCCGCTTCACGAAACGCTCGTTGAGATCTAGCGTTCGCCCCTCGTAATCCTGAGCTGGGCTGGGAAACCCGCTGAGTCCGGCTCGGCCGAGAGCCAGCGGGTACGGTAGCGGCAAAGGAACAGCGGTCTCGTCGAATCGTCCGAGTATTTCGAGGCGTGATGTCATAGCGCCACCCCTGCCGGCCAACAGATCAGCGCGCTGCCGTCAGGCTGACGCGTTACCGTAGCCGCGCCGCCCTGGGCAATCGCCACCAGCGTGCTCTCCCACGCAGCTAGGGATTCGTCAGGCTGTCGTTCAAGGATAATTTGCCGGGACCGGGCAGGCGGTGCGGAAGGATGGGGTTTCTGTGCCATAGCGAAGGCCTCCCTGTTCACTGATGCTGATATTTATACAGTATCGTGATGGGATCTCGCCACGGTGTAAGCCATATCGTACAAACCGAATGGACGAATGCGCACAGAAACCCACCTGACGTGATTGGCGCAAGGTGCCACGCTGAGGGTTGTGTCAGGGAGCGATGCAACGGGATGGGCCCGGTCGGAGACGGCCGGGCCTTTTGCGTGCCTGGGGCACTGCTGGCGCGAGATACCCAACGGCTGGCGCTTCGCTACGTTAGACAATCGCCAATTTGTCAGACAGAGGCAGCGGTAGGTTGCTGATGTGGAAGGAAAAATGGCGTGGGTGCAGCTCTACCATTGAGCTGCACCCTCGCAGAGGGCTGCGCATCTTGGAGATGCATGAAAAAAACATAGAGAATGAAGGCTTACCCCCACTGGAAGCAAGGTTCCGATGAAATCATTCGAAGTCGTGCAGATGTTCAAGGACTCGATCGCTATCACCAAGGAGAAAGGCGTAGAGCATGTGCCGATAGAAAGCTTGGAGGCGTACGCTGACGAGCTGCAAGAACTTGTGGATAAAACTTCTGGGGACGTCCCAGCAGGAGAAGCGGCCATGGAAGAGTACCGAGCCAAGCTTTCTGCCTGGGTCGCCTCAAGCCAGCATCAGCATGATGAGCGGATGGAACTGCGACGGGAGGTAACCACTACGGGCCAAGCCGCTTTGAAAAGCGCTTTGCTTATCAACGGCGGCGCCGCAGTAGCTTTGCTCGCTTTTATTGGCAGAATTTGGGGCAGCGAGGAATCTCAGCATACGCTGGAAGTGCTCTCTGGCGCCCTCCTGAGCTTTGTCTTCGGTGTACTTTCCGCAGCAGTTGCTGCTGGAGCTACATACATTTCACAGGCGGGGTATGCAGATGCCTTTGGGAGCATTTCCTGGCGGGTAGGCGTTGTTGGGCAGGTTGCCGCTGTAATTTTTGTCATTGGTGCATATGTTCTTTTTACCAGAGGGTCTCTGGTAGCCTTCAAAGCTATAGGGCTTGGATAGTTGCGAATCGTATCCGTAAAACCTCGCCGTAGCGCCAGTAACCATGCGGAGCGTATCTGCTGTATGTGCTTCCAGTCGATGAGGGCCTTCCCCTTTTGTGGCAATAGGTTAGGCGTACAGCTATGCAACACTGGCAGTGTTGTTATTCCAGCTCGCCTTCTTTTCATGCAACTTGCATCCTATGCTTCAGGAAGTGGTTGTTGGCTCCCCGAATTAAACGAATGCGAGGGTCACTGATTATGACGACTAAGCAAATTCTTCGGTAGCAAGCCACGCCAATTACGCCCTCTCAGATCCCGCTTGGCAGTATGAGAAATCTCTGCCGCAGCTTCATTTGCTAGCCTCGTATGCTCGTTGAATGCCTCATGATCAAAAGCCATTTCATCGACGGATCCTTCTTGATCGCTATACCAAGACCCATAGTCTTCAGCTAAATTGAAATGATGCATTTTCGCATCACTCACATATTGCTTTATCACCTCACTAGCCCGAGGGTGGATGAAAAGCGAGGTGGCTGAAAGATTCCGTCCTAGCCAGCCAACATTTTTGCGTATGAGGTTATTAATTTCAGTTTCGGTGAGATCGCTCAAAGCTGCTCCAACAGGGTAGTTCATCATGGCCCCATCGTTGGCGTAGTGCTGGATTTCGTCCAGTTTAGCGAGAATGTCTCGGTAATGTTCATGCTTGATTTGCCAAGCCCTTTCATAACGGAACCGAGCTGTAGCAACCAACAACCCTATAAGGGCACTTGCTATAGCAATAAAAATGTTAAGCATTTTTCACTTAGCCTCAAAAACACCCTGCTTGTATGACTTCATTTCGACTTCAATGCGCTCCAGCGCATTCAGCAACCGCTGGCGTTGGCTGATGATGTAGCCCCCGGTGACGTCACTGCCCACGGTGTGCCCCACCAACCGCTTGATGGTGTAGGGGCTAATGTCGAGCCCTTCGGCCACGGTGATGAACGTCCGCCGCAGGTCGTGGCGCGTCACTCGCACCCCGCTGCGCTTGTCGATCCAGGCAATCCAGTCGGCGATGTGGCGCTCCGACAGTGGCGTGTCGCTGTCTCGCGGTCGAAACGGGTACGTCGAGCCTGGGGCATCCTTCAGCGCATCATCGAGCAGCCTCTGCGTCATTGGCCGCAGATGGATGAAAACCGGCTGACCGCCCTTCGGGTCAGGCAGTTCGATGATGCCAGCCCTCCGGTTATAGAAAGGCATTTCCTGCTCATCTTCATCGAGCACGCCCTTGATGGTCGTGACGCCTGACAGCTCGCCACTACGCATGCCGGTAAGCAGAAGCACCTGCAGGTAGCGAGCAATGTTGCGGACGTACGGACGGTGGTCCCGCTTCAGCTCATCGCTGGCGCTCCACCAGGCGGGGAAGTCGTAGGGCATGAGCACCGTCTGACGCCGGCGGTTCTTGTTCCAGGCCCGCTCATCGCTGAGCGCCTGCACCGGGTTGGTCGGGTATAGCGGGTGGCCACGCTCATCAAGGTATCGCACCCGGGCGAAGTTGTAGAGGGCGCGAAGCACGCGCATCACGCCGTTTGCCCTGGCCTCGCTCGCCTTGGAGATCTCGCCATGCTTGTCGATGACGTCCTGCCGGCTGATCGATGCCAGCCGCTGGCCCAGCCAGCCCTTGAGGTAGTGCCGCACGTCCTCGTCGTAGGCGCGCCGTGTCGTGGGCTTAAGCTGGCGCTTGGCCAAGTAATCGATCAGAGTGCTCTCGACGGTAGCGGTACGATGCCGATCGGCCAGGCGTGATGCGTCAGGGTCCACACCGGTGGCAATCTCGCCCAGCATCTCGGTGGCCTTCTTCCGGGCCTGCTCGACTGTCACGTCCGGGAACCGCCCGATGGTGTATCGCCGCGGCTTGCCGTTGACCCGCCGCCGGACGGCGAACGTCTTGGCGCCAGCCTGGGTCACCCGCAGCTCGAGCGCCGGCACCTTGTCGTCGCGGTAGGTATCTCTCCCCTCGGCTGGCGGCTGGATCTGCTCAAGGGCTCGCTTGGTGAAGTTCATGGGCCGGCTCCGGGGACACGCTGGGGACACGCTGGGGACACGCTCGGCGTATATATTCGTTAAACGAGCGAAACCCAGCATCGCGGTAAAGGCCTGATTTCAAGGCAATCGTAACGCCGGATGAACCCCAATAAAACTGGATAAAGCAACAGCATGCAGGACTTCAAATCTGGCAGGGGCTGCCAGCGGTCCCTGGTGGGTTCGACTCCCACGCTCTTCCGCCAGCGTCCCCGCCTATCTAACCGTTGATCACCACCCTGGTACCGATCCGCAGCCACGGATCCAGCGCGCGAATCTCCTCGTTGCTGACCGCCACGCAGCCTTCGGTCCAGTCGAAGCTGCGGTGGACGTCGGGGTCGCCGCGGCCCAGGCCGTGAATACCGATCAGCCCGCCCAGCGAGGTGGTATGCGGCGCCCGGCCATGGCGCGCGCGGTAACTCTCGATGTACCAGTACTCCTGCGGCGTGATCCTGCCGAGCCGCAGCGCTTCCTCGGCGACCTGGACGTTGGGATAGTCGAAGCCGAAGAACAGCCCGAAGCGCGAGGCGCGGTTGATGCGGTCGACGCGGAACTCGCCCAGCGGCGTCATCGAGCTGCCCTTGGCCCGTAGCGGCGCCGCGCCGCCGGCACCGAAGGCCAGATGCTCGATACGGGTGACCACGGTCTCGCCGCGCATCACCCTGACCTGGCGGCTGCGCAGGTCGATGCTGAGCCAGACCTCGTCGGCGGTCAGCCCTTCGGGCATGGCCACCGCGTCCAGCACCTGCCAGAGCGTCGGCTGGCCGGCCTGCATGCCATCGAGAGAAGCGGGAAGATTGGCCTGTGCCGTCGGCCCGAACGTCAAGAAGCCTGCCGTCAAGGCGGCAGCCTGGAAGAATGCCCTGTTCATGAGCCCCTGCCCCGTGCGTAATAGCGTTATATGCGTCGGCTTTGAGCCGATCGGTTATTCATGAGGCCTGCCGTGGCCCGCGCCACGATGATCGTGGCACGACTCCCTTCGACGGATGCTTCGCATGGCAAGGACATGAAAGAGCGCTCTGCGGCGCTCTTGGAGTTGGCCTTCGCTTCGGACCCATGGCCCGTCGGCGCGGCCGCCGGCCGGACCATGAGACGCATGAGTCGAATATAGCACAGGGCGATTAAGGTGGAAGGGGGAGCGCGCCTGGTATCGTTGAAAAACGTGATCCCAACGGCTCAGGCGCTCGCCGGACGAGCATCTGCCTGGCTCTGAGCCAGCTGCTCGATGGCCTGCCTGGCCAGAGGAGAAAGCTGGCTGCCGTCCTCGCGCAGGTAGTCGATGATCTGGTGCTTCATGCTGCGAGCCCAGAACTTCTTCAGGTGGGTATGGATGCGTTCGGCGGCGTCCGCGTAATGCGCATTGTTGATGGCGATCTGGTTCGCCATGTGGATCAGGGTGTCGAGCTGGCTGCGGCTCATGATGACATCAACCTCCGCTGGCATGGGCTGCCGGCGCTGTCTCGGCGGCCGGCTGATGATAGATGACGTGGCGCCCCGGGCGGGCGAAACCGACCAGCTTCAGGCCCGACTGGCGCGCCTGCTCGATGGCAAGCGAGGTAGACGCCGATACCGCGACCAGGCAGCCGATGCCGGCGCTGGCACTCTTCTGCACCATCTCGTAGCTGGCCCGACTGGAAACGAGTACGAAGCCATGGTGCGGGTCGAAACGACGCTTCAGCATGGCGCCGATCAACTTGTCCAGCGCGTTGTGGCGACCTACGTCCTCGCGCGCCAGCAGTATCTGTCCGTCGAGGTCGCACCAGGCCGCGCCGTGGGTGGCACCGGTCTCGCGCTGCAGCGGTTGATGCCACTTCAAGGCGTCCAATGCATGCTGGATGGCAGCATCTTCTACCCTCGGTGCCGTCACTGAAGCCACCGGGCGAATGGCCTGTTCCAGCGACTCGGTACCGCACAGGCCGCAGCCGGTGCGGCCCGCCAGGCTACGGCGGCGCTGCTTGAGCTCCATGAAGCGCTGGGCAGCGATATCGAGGTGCACGGCAATGCCGGCGGCTTCCTCCCGCACCTCGATACCGTAGAGCTCCTCGGGCGCCTCGAGGATCCCCTCGGTAAAGCTGAAGCCGAGGGCGAAATCCTCCAGGTCGGCGGGCGTGGCCATCATTACGGCATGCGAGATGCCGTTGTAGACCAGCGCCACCGGTGTCTCCACCGCGATGCTGTCCTCCAACCTCTCGGCACTGCCGTCCCGGCGCACATCCACCGGGGCTTGGCAGTGGCTGGGGTCGTCACTCATTCGCACGCTCCGCTGAGGGCTGCTTGCCCGCTGCGTCTTTGCCACCGCGCAGCAACTCGAGCTGCAGCCGGTCGAAACTCTGGAACTGGCGTTGCCAGGTAGACGGCTGGCTGACCTTCTCGACCTGCACGGCGGTCACCTTGTACTCCGGGCAGTTGGTCGCCCAGTCGGAGCTGTCTGTGGTAATCACGTTGGCCCCGCTGCCCGGGTGGTGGAAGGTAGTGTAGACCACCCCCGGCGGCATGCGGTCGCTGACCCGGGCGCGCAGTACCGTCTGGCCGGCACGGCTGGTGATGCCGACCCAGTCGCCGTCGCGCACGCCGCGCAGCTCGGCGTCGGTGGGATGCAGCTCGAGCACATCCTCGTCGTGCCAGGCCTGGTTGTCGGTGCGCCGAGTCTGGGCGCCGACGTTGTACTGGGAGAGGATGCGCCCGGTGGTCAGCAACAGCGGGAAGCGACGGTTGGAGCGCTCCTCGCTCGCCACGTAGTCGGTGATGGCGAACTGGCCGAGACCGATGGGAAAGTCTTCGATGTGCATGGTCGGCATGCCCTTCGGGTACGCCTCGTTGCATGGCCACTGGATGCTGCCCAGCTCGTCGAGCCGCGCGTAGCTGACGCCGGTGAAGCTCGGCGTGAGGGTGGCGATCTCGTCCATGATCTGCGCCGGATGGTCGTAGTGCATGGGGTAGCCCAGTGCATTGGCCAGATCCACGGTCACTTCCCAGTCCTGCTTGCCGGCCAGCGGTGGCATCACCTTGCGTACCCGGTTGATGCGCCGCTCGGCGTTGGTAAAGGTGCCGTCCTTCTCCAGGAAGGAGGAACCCGGCAGCAGCACGTGGGCGAACTTGGCCGTCTCGTTGAGGAAGATGTCCTGCACGATCAGGCACTCCAGCGAGCGCAGCGCCAGCTCGACGTGCTGGGTGTTGGGGTCGGACTGGGCGATGTCCTCGCCCTGTACGTAGAGCGCCTTGAATTCACCGGAGACGGCGGCATCGAACATGTTGGGGATGCGCAGCCCCGGCTCGTCGTCGATGGGAACTCCCCAGGCTGCCTCGAAGCGTTCGCGCACGGCGGGATCGCTGACGTGCTGATAGCCCGGCAGTTCGTGGGGGAAGGAGCCCATGTCGCAGGAGCCCTGGACGTTGTTCTGCCCGCGCAGCGGGTTGACACCCACCCCTTCGCGACCGATGTTGCCGGTGGCAAGCGCCAGATTGGCGATACCCATCACCATGCTCGAGCCCTGGCTGTGCTCGGTGACGCCGAGACCGTAGTAGATCGCGCCGTTGGCTGCGTTGGCGTAGGTACGCGCGGCACGGCGCACCTGCTCGGCGGGCACGCCGGTAATCGCCTCGACGTTCTCCGGCGAGTGGCGCTCCTCGAGGATGAATTCGCGCCAGGCCTGGTAGCCCGACTCGTCGCAGCGCTTGGCGATGAACTCACGATCCTCCAGCCCCTCGCTGATCACCACGTGGGCCAGGGCGTTGACCATCGCCACGTTGGTGCCGGGGCGTAGGGCGAGGTGCTGGGCACCGCGATGATGCGGCGTCTTGAGCAGGTCGATGCGCCGCGGGTCGACGACGATCAGCTCGGCGCCCTGGCGCAGACGTTTGCGCATCTGTGAGGCAAACACCGGGTGGGCGTCGGTGGGGTTGGCGCCGATGACGACGATGGCATCGGCCTTCATCACCGAGTCGAAGGTCTGGGTGCCGGCGGACTCGCCCAGCGTCGCCTTGAGGCCGAAGCCGGTGGGCGAATGGCACACCCGCGCGCAGGTATCGGTGTTGTTGTTGCGAAAGGCCGCGCGCACCAGCTTCTGCACCAGGTAGGTCTCCTCGTTGGTGCAGCGCGACGAGGTGATGCCGCCGATGCTCTCGCGGCCATATTTGGCCTGGATCGCCTTGAGCCGCTCGGCGGCGAAGGTGATCGCCTCTTCCCAGCCCACCTCGCGCCAGGGCTGGTCGATCGACTCGCGAATCATCGGCGTCTTCAGCCGATCCGGATGGGTGGCGTAGCCGAAGGCGAAGCGGCCCTTGACGCAGGAGTGGCCGTGGTTGGCGTCGCCGCCCTTGTACGGCACCATGCGCACCACCCGGTCGCCCTGCATCTCGGCCTTGAACGAGCAACCCACGCCGCAGTACGCGCAGGTGGTGATCACGCTGTGCTCCGGCTGGCCCTGTTCGATCACCGATTTCTCCATCAGCGTCGAGGTCGGGCAGGCCTGCACGCAGGCGCCGCAAGAGACGCACTCGGAGTCCATGAAGGCTTCGCTCTGCCCGGCGGCGACCTTGGAGTCGAAGCCGCGCCCCTCGATGGTGAGGGCGAAGGTGCCCTGTACCTCATTGCAGGCACGCACGCAGCGCGAGCAGACGATGCACTTGCTGGGGTCGAAGCTGAAGTAGGGATTGGAGTCGTCGGTCTCGGCCGCCAGATGGTTGTCGCCATCGAAGCCATAGCGAACCTCGCGCAGGCCCACCGCGCCGGCCATGTCCTGCAGCTCGCAGTCGCCGTTGGCCGGGCAGGTCAGGCAGTCCAGCGGGTGGTCGGAGATGTAGAGTTCCATCACGTTGCGCCGCAGCTTGGCGAGCCGCGAGTTCTGCGTGGTGACCTTCATTCCGTTCTCGACCGGCGTGGTGCAGGAGGCCGGCAGTCCGCGCTTGCCCTCGATCTGCACCGCGCACAGGCGACAGGAGCCGAACGCCTCGAGGTTGTCCGAGGCGCACAGCTTGGGAATATTGATATCGGCCAGGGCCGCGGCGCGCAGTACCGAGGTGCCCTCGGGCACTCTGATCTCGGTGCCGTCGATCTCGAGGCTGACGAGCGTCTCGGAGAGCCGCGCCGGGGTGCCGTAGTCGCGCTCCGGAGAGACGTGCTTGGGGTCGAAGTATTGCAACATGTCGTACCTCCTCCCGCTCAACGCTGCAGGTCGTCGGGAAAGTGTTTCATCACGCTCTGCACGGGGAAAGGCGTCATGCCCCCCATGGCGCAGAGGGAGCCGTCCACCATGGTCTCGCACAGGTCGCCCAGCAGCGCGAGGTTGGCCTCGCGGTTGTCGCCCGCGCGGATGCGGTCGATCACCTCGACGCCACGCACCGCGCCGATGCGGCAGGGAGTGCACTTGCCACAGGATTCCACGCTACAGAACTCCATGGCGAAGCGCGCCTGTTCGGCCATGTCCACCGTGTCGTCGAACATCACCACGCCGCCGTGGCCGACCCCCGCGCCGACTTCGGCGAAGGCTTCGTAGTCGAGCGGCAGGTCCCACTGGCTTTCGGGCAGGTAGGCGCACAGCGGGCCGCCCACCTGCACCGCGCGCAGCGGGCGTTCGCTTGCGGTGCCGCCACCGAAGTCCTCCATCAGCTCGCGCAGGGTGTTACCGAAGGCGAGCTCCACCAGCCCGCCGCGCTTGACGTTGCCGGCCAGCTGCAATGCCAGCGTGCCCCGCGAGCGGCCCATGCCGTAGTCGGCGTAGGCCTGCCCGCCTCGGCTAAGGATGAAGGGCACCGCGGCCAGCGACAGCACGTTGTTGACCACGGTGGGCTGGCCGAACAGCCCCTCGAGCGCCGGCAGCGGCGGCTTGAAGCGCACCATGCCGCGCTTGCCCTCGAGGCTCTCGAGCAGCGAGGTCTCCTCGCCGCAGATGTAGGCGCCGGCGCCGAGTCGCACCTCGAGGTCGAAGCGCCGGCCACTGCCCAGGATGTCGGCGCCGAGATAGCCGGCGGCCTCGGCGCGGGCGATCGCCTCATTGAAGATCTCGTGTGCCAGCGGGTATTCCGAACGCAGGTAGACATAGCCCTGGGTGGCGCCCACGGCCAGGCCGGCGATGGCCATGCCCTCGATCAGCAGGTAGGGGTCGCACTCCATCACCAGGCGATCGGCGAAGGTGCCGGAGTCGCCCTCGTCGGCGTTGCACACGATGTACTTCTGTTCGGCCGGGGCACCGAGCACGGTCTGCCACTTGATGCCGGTGGGAAACGCCGCCCCGCCACGGCCGCGCAGCCCGGAGGCCTTGACCTCGTCGACGATGGCCTGAGGCTCGAGCCCCAGGGCACGGCGCAGACCGCGGAAGCCGTCATGCGCACAGTAGTCGTCGATGGAGAGCGGGTCGGTGACGCCGATGCGCGAGAAGGTCAGGCGCTGCTGGGCCTGCAGGTAGGGAATCGACTCGGTCGGCCCCTGACAGAGGGCGGGCATGTTGCTGCCTTCGAGCAGCCCGGCGTCGAACAGGCCGGCCACGTCGCCGGGTTCGACCGGCCCGTAAGCGATGCGCCCCGCGGCGGTCTCGACCTCGACCAGCGGCTCCAGCCAGAACAGCCCGCGCGAGCCGTTACGCACCAACTCGATCTCGACACCGCGTGCGGCCGCCTCCGCCTCAATCTGTGCCGCGACCTCGTCGGCGCCGAGCGCGAGCGCCGTGGTCTCGCGAGGCACGAAGATCCTGACGCTCATCAGCTCACCTCCAGCACTTGTGTGGTCATCTCGTCGACCAGTAGGTCGAGCTTTTGGGGCGTTACGCGACCGTAGATACGGTCGCCGATGCGCAGCGACGGGCCGCAGGCACAGTTGCCCAGGCAGTAGACCGGCTCAAGGGTGATCTCGCGATCGGCGGTGGTCTGGTGGTAGTCGATGCCGAGCACTTCCCGCGCGTGCATCTCCAGCGCCCGCGAACCGCGTGCCTGGCACGCCTCGGCGCGGCAGATCTGCAGCACATGGCGCCCCGGTGGCGCGGTGCGAAAGTGATGATAGAAACTGATCACGCCGTGCACCTCGGCACGGGTCAGCTGCAGCGATTCGGCAATGATCGGTACCGCCTCGTGCGGGACGTGGCCGCAGCGGTCCTGGATCGCATGCAGGATGGGAAGCAGGGCCCCGGGCTTGTGTTTCAGGGCGTCGATCTCGTCCCGAACCAGTTGGGGAGTCCATGGTTGGAAGGTACTGTTGAACATGGCCTGGCCTCGAAGCGAACGTATGGGCGCGTATTCCTGCGTCGGTACGTTCGAAGCTGCTAGTTATGGTCTGGTTATGTACTACAGTGCATATATTGGTTAAGGTGCCTGCAGTATCACTTACTCGTGCATACCTGTACGTACTTGTGAAAGTAGCAGCACTGCTTCTGTTTCGAAATATGAAAAACACAGCATATGAAACGCATTCGAATCGAGCCGGCCTGGTCGTTCACCGACGAGGCGGGTAACCGCCTGGATCCACAGCTTTTCGGGCTGCTGCAGGGCATCCATCGCAGCGGCAAGCTGACCGAGGCCGCCGCCGAGGCCGGCATCTCTTATCGCCACGCCTGGAACCTCCTCAACAAATGGGCGGATTTCTTCGGCGCCGCTCTGGTGGAAATGCAGAAGGGACGCGGCGCACGGCTCTCGCCGCTGGGCGACAAACTGCTGTGGGCGCGCCAGCGGGTGGCCGCCCGGCTCGGCCCGCAGCTCGAGAGCCTGGGCTCGGAGCTCAACCTCGAACTGCAACAGTTGTTCGAAGGCGTCGAGCCGGTACTGCGCGTGCACGCCAGCCACGGCTACGCGGTGGCGCTGTTGCCCCGGTTCGCCAGCGATTTCCAGCTCGACCTGCAGTACTGCAGCCCTCAGGAGGCGCTGGCCGCGCTGAATCGCGGCGCCTGCGACGTGGCCGGTTACCACATGCCGACCTCGGCGACCCGCGGCCCGCTGATGCAGGGCTACCGCCGCCAGCTGCGCCCGCGCAGCCACTGCATCATCCGCTTCATCACGCGCTCCCAAGGGCTCATGGTGAGGCCGGGTAATCCCAAGGGTATCGCCGGCCTGGCCGATCTGCCACGTGGCGATGTGCGCTTCATCAACCGCCAGAAGGCATCGGGCACGCGGGCGCTGCTCGACATTCTGCTGCGCGACGCCGGGCTCTCGTCGCAGCGAATCCCCGGCTTCGAGCTGGAGGAGTACACTCACTCCGCAGTGGCCGCCTACATCGCCGCCGGCATGGCCGACGTCGGCTTCGGCGTCGAGGCCGCCGCGCATCAGTTCGGCCTGGCCTTCCTGCCCCTGGCCCAGGAGCACTACCTGCTGGTATGCCAGCGCCGGAGCCTTGCCGACCCCAGCGTCAAGCGCCTGCTGGAGATGATCCGCAGCGAGCCGTTCCTGCAAGCCGTCAGCGAGCTGCCCGGTTACTCGCCGAATCGCTGCGGCGAGGTATGCAGCGTCGACAAGTTGTTCGACGAGGCAGGGAACGCCTGAGCCTCGCCGGGCCGGGCCGGCGTCAGTAGTCGACCACCACGTTGCCCAGCGGCTTGCTGCAACAGGAGAGTATGTAACCCTCCTCGACATCCTCATCGGTAATCCCGCCGTTGTGCTCCATGTCCACCTGGCCGGACTTGAGCCCCACTCGGCACGTGCCGCAGATGCCCATACCGCAGGCCTTGGGAATGTGCAGGCCCAGCTTGGCGGCGGCGGCGTGCACCGTCTCGCCCGGCTGAATGCGCACGCTCTTGCCCGAGCCAGAGAACTCGACGCTGAGCATGTCGGCGACATCGATCTCCTCGGCCTCTGCCTCGGCCTGTTCGGCCAGCTCCAGCACATCCTCTCGCACATCCAGCGGTGTGGCGCCAAAGGACTCCTCATGGTAGTGGCTCATGTCGAAGCCGTTGTCCCGCAGGATGCGCTTGATCGCGTTCATGTAGGGTGTAGGGCCGCAGCAGAAGATCTCCCGATCTAGGAAATCGGGTGCCATTAGCTCCAGCATCGGCTGGGTCAGATATCCGCGATAGCCGGCCCAGGCCTCGCCAACATCGTCCTTTTTCTCGCAAACGATATGCAGCTTGAACTCTGGAATGCGCGAGAACATGTGCACCAGTTCGCGATGGTAGATGACGTCACGCGGAGCACGGGCGCTGTGGATGAACTCGACGTCGACGCTGGCGTTGGTGTCGAAGAACCAGCGGGTCATCGACATCAAAGGGGTGATGCCCACGCCGCCGGAGAGGAACAGCACCTTGTCGGCGGGAAAGTCGATCGAGTTGAAGTTGCCCACCGGACCGTGCACCGCCAGCTCGTCGCCGACGTTCATGTTGTCGTGTAACCAGTTGGATACCTTCCCGCCGGGCACCCGCTTAACGGTGATCGAGAAGCTGTAGGGGATCGATGGCGAACTGGAGATCGTGTAAGAGCGCATGATCGGTTCGCCATCGATCTCCAGCTCCAGGGTCACGAACTGCCCCGGCTTGAAGAAGAACAGCACCGGCTGCTCGGCCATGAAGCAGAAGGTGCGGACGTCCCAGGTTTCCTGGATCACCTTGACGCAGCGCACCAAGTGGCGGCCATTGGTCCAGGTCTGGGTCGTGACGGGGTTGAGAAAGTTCATGGTCATGTCGTGTCGCCTGGCATTGATCAGCTTGGAAGGCTCCGACTGCGGAACACCGCCTGCCGTTGAACGAATTTTGCGCCAGGCGGCAAGGCCACGACTTGCCTGACTGCGACATGGGCATGCCCATGACTCCCACCGAATGTGTCTTTTCTTCTCCTGCGCGTCGCGCCTGCATCCATGCTTGTCGTCGGCAGACAACTGGGCTTCCGGCGGCTGATCCACACTCGCCGTATTCGTACCCGGCACCCTGCACAATGACAACGCCGAACTCCTGACGACACCAACAATCCGACCGATGCCGCCGACGCGGCCAGCAATGAGGAAGCTTCCATGGACACACTCTCCCCAGCCCCCCTGGACGACCCCCTGGATCCGGCGCGGCAAGCCACCGCCGCGATGCTTGCCGAGCGCGCGCACAACTTCTCGCTACCCCAGCCCTTCTATAACGATGCCCGGTTGTTCGCCCTGGACATGCAGGAGATCTTCGGCAAGGAGTGGCTGTTCGCCGGCATGACCTGCGAGATTCCCGCCAAGGGCAACTACATGACCCTGCAGGTCGGCGACAACCCGGTGATCCTGGTGCGTGGCGACGGCGGTACGATCCATGCCTTCCATAACGTCTGCCGCCATCGCGGCTCGCGACTATGCGTCAGCGACAAGGGCAAGGTCGCCAAGCTGGTCTGCCCCTACCACCAGTGGACCTACGAACTCGACGGCCGCCTGTTGTTCGCCGGTAGCGACATGGGTACGGATTTCGATCTTTCGGCCTACGGCCTCAAGCCGGTCCACGTATGCACTGGCGGCGGCTTCATCTTCATCAGCCTGGCCGAACAGCCACCGGCCATCGACGACTTCCTGGCCACCCTGGAGCACTATCTCGAGCCCTACGAGATGGCCAACCTCAAGGTCGCCGTGGAATCGAATATCGTCGAGCAGGCCAACTGGAAGCTGGTGATCGAAAACAATCGCGAGTGCTACCACTGCAACGGCGCCCACCCGGAGCTGTTGAACTCGCTGCAGGAGTTCGACGACACCGACGATCCCCGCGCCACACCGGCCTACAAGGAGCTTGTAGCGAAGAAGCAGGCGGACTGGGACGAGCAGCAGGTACCCTGGCAGCTCAAGCGCTTCGGCAAGCGCAACCGCTTGACCCGCACACCGCTGCTGAATGGCGTGGTCTCCATGACCATGGACGGCAAGCCGGCAAGCCGCAAGCTGATGGGCCGCCTGACCAGTCCCGACATGGGCTCGCTGCGCATCCTGCACTTGCCCAACTCCTGGAACCACTTCATGGGCGACCACGCCATCGTGTTCCGCGTGCTGCCGCTGGGGCCGCAGGAAACCCTGGTGACCACCAAGTGGCTGGTGCACAAGGATGCCGTGGAAGGCGTCGACTACAACCCCGATGAGATGCGCCGGGTATGGGACGCCACCAACGCCCAGGACAAGCGCCTGGCCGAGGAGAACCAGCGCGGCATCAACTCCCAGGCCTACCAGCCGGGCCCCTACTCGGAAACCTACGAGTTCGGTGTGATCGACTTCATCGACTGGTACAGCGAGCGCATGCAGGAGAATCTGGGCCACAGCGCCCCCCACCTGCAGCTGGTGCGCGGCTAGATACCGCGACTTGTCCCTCTGGCATCATGAAATCGCCCCCGGCCTAGGCCGGGGGCGATTCGTTCATGCTCACCTTCGGAGTAGGTAACTCGAGCTTCGTGTCTAGCCGAGGGCAGGCCGCAAGTGGCGCTCCAGCGCCTCGCGTACTTCCGGCTGCATGACGCCGAGCTGGGTTTCCAGCTCGGCGACCAGCGCCGACAATCCGGGGACCGCACGGCATGCGTGCTGCTGCGCGGCCAGCCGGGCGCTTTCGTCGGGATCGGCATCGGCAGGCAGGTCGATGCCCAGCGCCACCAGGCGATCACGGAAATCCTCCGCATCGATCAAGTCGGCATACATCATCTCTTCCACCTCCCGCTAGCGTTGGCTATCGTCCCCTGGCTACATTACCCGGCCAGCCCTGACTCAGCTAGACCTGCCCAGCCAGCGCTCAAGTGGCCACGCTGCCTTGGGGGGTCGATATCCCGAAATGGCTCGCCGCGCCGCCTTCAGCGAACCGTCGAGGAGCTCGGGTTCTTCCTTATGCGGCCACGCTGCCGTGGGGGTCGATATCCCGAAATGGCTCGCCGCGCCGCCTTCAGCGAACCGTCGACGAGCTCGGGTTCTCCCTTATGCGGCCACGCTGCCGTGGGGGTCGATGACGAATTTCTTCGCCGCGCCACCGTCGAAGTCGGCGTAGCCCTGCGGGGCCTGGTCCAGAGTGATCATCTGCACGTTGACCGCATCGGCGATCTTGACCTTCTCGAACAGGATCGCCTGCATCAGCGGACGGTGGTATTTCATTACCGGACACTGGCCGGTATGGAAGGAGTGCGACTTGGCCCAGCCCAGGCCGAAGCGCATGCTCAATGCGCCCTGCTTGGCGGCATCGTCGGCGGCACCCGGGTCTTCGGTCACGTAGAGGCCCGGAATGCCGATCTGGCCGCCGGCACGGGTCAACTGCATTGCCGAGTTGAGTACGGTGGCGGGAGCTTCCTTGCCGTGGTTGCAACCGCAGGCATGGGCCTCGAAACCGACGCAATCGACGAAGGCATCGACTTCGCGTTCGCCGAGAATCACTTCGAGCTTGTCTGCCATGTCGCCGTCCTGGGTCAGGTCGATGGTTTCGCAGCCGAAGCTCCGCGCCTGAGCCAGACGCTCCTCGATCATGTCGCCGACGATCACGCAGGCCGCTCCCAGCAGCTGGGCCGAGACCGCGGCCGCCAGGCCCACCGGGCCGGCTCCGGCGATATAGACGGTGCTGCCCGGCCCGACGCCCGCCGTCACGCAGCCGTGGAAGCCGGTGGGGAAGATGTCCGAGAGCAGGGTCAGGTCACGGATCTTCTCCATGGCCTGGTCGGCGTCCGGAAACTTCAGCAGGTTGAAGTCGGCATAGGGCACCATGACGTATTCCGTCTGGCCACCGACCCAGCCACCCATGTCGACGTAGCCATAGGCCGCGCCCGGGCGCGCCGGGTTGACGTTGAGGCAGATCCCCGTGCGGCCTTCCTTGCAGTTGCGGCAGCGGCCGCAGGCGATGTTGAACGGCACCGAGACCAGATCGCCCGGCTGGATGAATTCGACGTCGCGCCCGCACTCGATTACCAGGCCGGTGATTTCATGACCCAGCACCAGGCCGGACGGCGCGGTGGTGCGCCCGCGCACCATGTGCTGGTCGCTGCCACAGATGTTGGTTGTGACCACCTTCAGGATCACGCCGTGGTCGCATTTGCGATTGCCGAGAGCGAGTTCCGGGTAGGGAATGGATTCGATGTCGACCTTACCCGGGCCTTTGTAGACGACTCCGCGATTAGCTTGGCTCATGGGTGACTCCTTACGTTGTTATGCGGCTGACCGGACCTGGACCCGGTTCCGAGTGATGGCGAGACGCCACCGAGCCAGCCTACGCCACACCTGTAACGTCTCGTATGCGCAGAGGCGACGTCGCCATGCGTGATATCGCCATGCTCAGGGCCGCTCAAGGTAACCACAGGTCGCTTTCACGACACCACCAACTTTCCAGGAAGCGAACAATGGCCGACCCGGGCGCGCAAACGCGCCCGGGTCCCGCGCAACACCAAAAATAATCACGAGGAATCCCCATGAAGCATGACGATGCACCGATCCTCAAACCGGGGCAGGACAATGCCCAGGTGCTGGGGATGGATTTCCATCATCCCGTCTTTCCTCTCTCGGCCCTGGCCATTCTGGCCTTCATCCTTTATGCCCTGATCTACCCCGACGCCGCCAGTACCCACCTCACCGCGGCCCGCGGTTGGTCGATCGAGTACTTCGACTGGCTGTTCATGATCGCCGGCAACCTGTTCGTGCTGCTGTGCCTGGCGCTGATCGCCATGCCCGTCGGTCGCATCCGCCTCGGCGGCAACCAGGCCCGGCCGGAATACTCGACGCTCTCCTGGTTCGCCATGCTGTTCGCCGCCGGCATGGGCATCGGCCTGATGTTCTGGAGCGTCGCCGAGCCGGTGGCCTACTACACCGACTGGTACGGCACGCCGCTGAATGCCGAAGCGCACACCCCGGCCGGGGCCAGCGCGGCGATGGGTGCCACCATGTTCCACTGGGGGCTCCATCCTTGGGCGATCTACGCCACGGTGGGGCTGTCGCTGGCCTTCTTCGCCTACAACCGCGGGCTGCCGCTGACCCTGCGCTCGGCCTTCACGCCGATCCTCGGTGAGCGAGTGCGCGGCTGGTTCGGCCACGTGATCGACATCGTCGCGGTGCTGGCGACGATCTTCGGCCTGGCCACCTCGCTGGGCTTCGGCGCCTCCCAGGCGGCGGGCGGCCTCAACTACCTGTTCGACGTGCCCAACACCATCGGCACCCAGCTGGCGATCATCGTCGTGGTCACCGCCGTGGCGCTGTTCTCGGTGTGGCGCGGTATCGACGGCGGCGTGAAAGTGTTTTCCAACATCAACATGGTGGTCGCGCTGGCGCTGCTCACCTTCGTGATCGTCACCGGCGGCGTGCTGCTGTTCGTCAACAATCTGTGGCAGGCCAGCCTGGCCTACGTCGGCCATATCGCGCCGCTGTCGAACTGGATCGGCCGCGACGACACCACCTGGTATCACGGCTGGACGGTGTTCTACTGGGCTTGGTGGATCTCCTGGTCGCCCTTCGTCGGCATGTTCATCGCGCGTGTCTCCCGCGGGCGCACGGTGCGCGAGTTCCTCACCGCCGTGCTGGTGGTGCCGACCCTGGTCACACTGGTATGGATGAGCGCCTTCGGCGGCACCGCGCTGGATCAGTCGGCCACGGGTGTCGGCGCCTTGGCCGACGGCATCAGCGACGTCTCGCTGGCGATGTTCCAGATGCTCGAGCACCTGCCGCTGACCACGGTAACTTCCAGCCTGGCAATCCTGCTGGTGCTGATCTTCTTCATCACTTCGTCGGATTCCGGCTCGCTGGTGATCGACAACATCACCGCCGGCGGCAAGACCGACGCACCCCGCGGCCAGCGTGTGTTCTGGGCCGTTCTGGAGGGCGTGATCGCGGGTATTCTGCTCTACGGCGGCGGCAGCACCGCGCTGGGTGCGCTGCAGGCAGGTGCCGTGGCTACCGGACTGCCCTTCACCCTGGTGCTGCTGGGCATGGCCTTCTGCCTGGTCAAAGGACTGAGGGAAGAACAGCGCAGTCAGGTGGCGGCCAAGCCGGCCTGATACGCAAGCTTCCCTGCCGCTAACGCAACAACCCCGGCCTTGGCCGGGGTTGTTGCGTTAGCGGCTTCTCGCCACGCCACTTCAGATCGGACTCGACCTCGAAGGAACGAACGGGCATGGTAGTAGTTTCCATCCCCCCTGTCGTGTGGTCACGACGCGACGAGAGCCCATGGTCACCCAAGTCGAAGGAGGTAACACTGATGTCGACCCGGTTCACCCGATGCCTGGGCCTGGCCGGCCTGTTGTCGCTGCTGACCCTGGCCCTCCCTGCCTTCGCCCAGCAAGCCTCGCCGGGGGCCGATGCCGCCGATGTCACCACCGAGCAAATCCGTGACTGGGAGGTCATCTGCCCAAGCGAGGGCGGGGGCAACTGCACGATGGGACAAGTGGTCAACGACTCGGACAGCGACCAGCCTCTGATGCAAGTGGTGATGGCATATCCGCCGCAACTCGACGGTCCGGCGATGTCTTTCCTGCTGCCGCTGGGGGTGCATCTCGCCTCGGGCCTGCAGCTCCAGGTAGGTGATGGAGAGCCGGTCCAGTTCCCCTACCAGACCTGCGTACAACAGGGCTGCCGTGCCGACCTTCCCGTTCAACCGTCCCTGCTGCAGGCATTGCGCAGCGGCAGTACGGCCACCCTGAGCCTGTTCGGCCCACGCGGCGATCGCATCGATCTGGATATCTCCCTGATGGGCTTCACCGACGCCAGCACCCGCATCTCGCCCTGAAGGCGGGGTCTCTCATACGAGAGCCCCGGCATTGCGCCGGGGCTCGTTGGGTCGCGTGTGACGCTTGCCGTTACCTCAGCACACCCTCCTCCTTCAATAGCTTGAAGATTGCCTCGGCGCCCTGCTCCGGCGTCACGTCGGTGAGCACCTGGCCACTGCCGCCTTCGGCCTTGGCCGCGGCAGCCTTGAAACGTTCCCGCGCCGATGTCGCCTTGATGATCTTGAGCCGCTTGGGGCGCTTGCGAGCCGGTGCAACGCTCCATTCCGACTGGGCTTCGTCCCACACCACGGCAGCGGTTTCGACCTCGACTTCACCGCGCCGCGCCGGGCCGAAGGCGCTCTGGCGGGCCGTCGCGGCGGCGGCGTCGACGGTGACGATCGCCGGTAGCCGCACTTGGAGCCGACGGCGCTGGCCGCGAGGCAGGGCCTGGAGCAGCGTAGCCACGCCATTCTCGACCTTTTCCACGCCGGCCAAACCACTGACCAGCGGCCAACCCAGACGTTCGGATAGCAGGTAGGGCAACAACCCGGAGCCTTCCCCCTCTTCGGCGCGCTCACCGGCGATCACCAGTTGCGGCCTTGCTTCGTCAAGCATATCGGCCAGGGCGGGAACCACATCGGCGCCAGGCGGCTGCTCGACCAGGGTCAACTGCGGCAGGCCCATGCCCAGGTAGCCGCGCAGAGCGCTCTCGCTCTGCTCGTCGAGCGTCCCCGCATGCAGCAGTGTGATACGCGCCTTGTCGAGCGACAAGGCCAGCTCCACGCCGCGGGCGTCCTGGTCGGCGCGACGGGCGCGGCCGGTCAACGGATGCCGGCCGACGGAGACCAGTACCGCCACCTCTAGCTGGGCATAAGGGACTTGAGCTTCAGGCTGCATCGCGCTTCTCCTCTCGTTGCCGCTCCACCATCTCGACCAGTGCTGCGAGAATGCTCGCCGAGTCACCGATCACCGCCAGGTCGGCACGCTTGATCATGTCGCATCCCGGGTCGACATTGATGGCGACCACTTTCTCGCAGCTCTGGATGCCCTGCAGGTGCTGGATGGCACCGCTGATGCCCACCGCCACGTAGACCCGAGCCGTGACCCAGGTGCCAGTGGCGCCCACCTGACGATCGCGCGGCATGAAGCCGTCGTCCACCGCCACCCGCGAGGCGCCCTCGGTCGCTCCCAGCACCTTGGCGGCATGGTGAAATCCTTCCCACTCCTTGACGCCGTTGCCGGCGGAGAGAATGAACTCGGCTTCGGCCAACGCCACACCGGCCGGATCGACGGCCACCGAGCCCAGATCCTCGATACGCGCCAGCAAGGAAGGCAACGGCTGTGCCAAGGCGAGCGGACGGGCCGCATGGCGGGTCTCGGAAACCGGCTCGGCACACTCGGCCAGCGCCAGTACGATACGCGGCAGAGCACGCTGGATATCGCTGGTGCCGGCGGCACCCCGCCCGGTACAGCGCCAGCCCAGCGGCGCCGTGGCGTCGGGCTCGATCTGCCAGACACCCGCGGCGGGCCGCTCCTGGAGGCGTGCCGCCAATCGCCGTCCCAGGTCGGCGCCGCCCAGCTTGGAATCGGGCAGCAGCCAATGAGACGGGGCGAGCTCACCCTCGACGACGGCAAGCGCCGCCAGGCGGGCTTCCGGTGCATGGCCATCGAACAGTATGTCATCGAAATGCAGCAGGCGGTCGACACCGGCCTCGTCGAAAGCCTCTTCCTTATGAGTGCCGAAGACCACCGCCAGCACCGCCCCGGGCCGCTCGCCATCGGCATCGGCCAGCTGCCGGGCCAGGCCAAGCAGGTCACGGTCATGGCTGGAGAGGCGCCCACCGGACATGTCCGGTACCACCGCGACCAGGAAGGCCGGATCATCGATCGTCACCTGGCGACGGCTGTCCTTCGTCTCCGCCATGCCAGTGGCGGCAGGGCCGCCCTGCTGGGCGCCGCTGCGGTCGATGCGCTTGATGCCGTTGGGCCCCATGAAGCCCACCGCGTGAGGATTTCTGCGAAGCACACCGTTGGGGCCCATCCACTCCGTCGCCGCGGATACGCCCTCACCAAACTCCGCCAGCACGCTCAGGTGCTCGGGATGCAGGCGATTTCTGGCGATCCACTCCTTGCGCGGATCGCGGCGCAGGATATCGCTCATGGTGTCACCTCCTCGACGGATGGCTGCGGGGCCCGAATGCTTCCTGAGGCAGCGGGCCGCTCCATCAGGGCATCGGCCACCAGTTCGGCTATGTCGCGCACCTCGGCCGGGCCGTCCACCACGCCTTCGAGCATGGCGGTACACTGCGGACAGCCGACCGCGACCAACTCGGCGCCGGTCTCCTTGACATCATTCATACGCATGTCGGGTATCCGCTGCTTGCCGGGAATATCGGTGATCGGTGCGCCACCGCCACCGCCACAGCAGCGCGAGCGATAGCCCGATCGCGCCATTTCGGCAACTTCGATGCCCAGCGCCTTGAGCACGTTGCGCGGTGCGTCGTATTCGCCATTGTAGCGGCCGAGATAACAGGGATCGTGATAGGTCACCTTGCCGCCCTTCCAGGGCGCGAAGTGCAGGCGCCCCGCCTCATACAGTTCGGCGATATAAGTGCTGTGGTGGCGCACCTCGTACACTCCTCCCAGCTCGCCGTACTCGTTGCCGAGCACGTGGAAGCTGTGGGGGTCGCAGGTGACGATGTGCTGGAAGCGGTACTGCGCCAGAGTGGCGATGTTGCGCTTGGCGAGAGCCTGGAAGGTCGCCTCGTCGCCCAGACGGCGTGCCACGTCGCCGCTGTCGCGCTCCTCGTTACCGAGCACGGCGAAGTCGACGTCGGCCGCACGCAGTACTTTCACCAAGGCCCTGAGCGTGCGCTGGTTGCGCATGTCGAAGACACCGTCGCCCAGCCACAGCAGCACGTCGACCTGTCCCACATCGCGCATCAGGGGCAGGTTCAGGTCCGCCGCCCAGTGCATGCGCGAACCGGGATCGAAGCCGCCGGGGTTGTCGGTGGCGATCAGGTTGTCGAGCACCTCGGCGCCCTTGTTGGGGGTATTGCCATGCTCCAGCGTCAGGAAGCGGCGCATGTCGACGATGGCATCGACGTGCTCGATCATCATCGGGCACTCTTCGACGCAGGCACGGCAGGTGGTGCACGACCACAGCGTCTCGGCATCGACCAGCGCCGTGCCCTCGCGCGCCACGATCGGGCCGTGGGGACTCCCGGCATGCTCACCTACCGGCTTGTCCGGATAGGGCGAGCCGGCATACCCGGCATCGCTGCCGCCGGCCATGCCGACGACCATGTCCTGGATCAGCTTCTTGGGGTTGAGCGGCTGGCCCGCGGCAAAGGCCGGACAGGCCGCTTCGCAGCGACCGCACTGCACGCAGGCATCGAAGCCGAGCAGCTGGTTCCAGGTGAAGTCGCTGGGCGTCTCGACGCCGAGCGGGGCCTTGGGGTTATCCAGGTCCAGCGCCTTGAGGCCGGTGGAGCGGTTGCCCTCACCGAAACGCTCGGGGCGGCGATGGAAGGCCAGATGCAGAGCGCCGGCGAAGGCGTGCTTCATCGGCCCGCCCCAGGTCATGCCGAAGAACATCTCGCCCAGGCCCCAGGCCAGCACAGCGGCCAGCACCAAGGCGAGAATCACGCTGCCCGTTCCCTGGGGAAGTACGCCTACCGTCGGCAGGGTGATCAGGAAGACGCTCAACGAGAACGCCATCAGGCTCTTCGGCAGCCGCATCCACGGCCCCTTGGAGAGCCGTGCCGGCGGATTGCGCCGCCGCTTGGCGACGAACAGGCTACCCACGAACATCAGTGCACTGGCGGCCAGCAGCAGCCCGCCGAGGACAGGGTTGGCGAGCCCCAGGCCATGCACCAGGATCATCAGCACGGCAGCCGCCACGAAACCACCGGCGGTAGCCACGTGAGTGTTGGACATCACCTTGTCGCGCGCCACCACGTGGTGCAGATCCACCAGGTAACGGCGCGGCATGGCCGCCAGGCCTTGAAGAATCGGCACCGGCGACGGCCGCCCTTGGCGCCACAGGCGAATTCGGCGGACGGCGCCGATCACGGCCAGCGCCAGGGCGGAGAAGATCAGTATCGGCAGGAGGGTGTCGAGCATGGTGCTCACCTCATCGAAGTGGTATGGCCATGATTAACGTCCGGCGAAACGGCCCGTCTGCGCCTTCGCATGCGCGACGTTGCCGTCCGAGGGCCATCCCCAAGCGCGCCACGCATTCGCTGTGCCGAGTCTCGACTGGCAACCTGCGGTCACGGTGTGGAAGGGCCATCCCTGGCCCCCACGCCTCTGCCGAATCCCTTCGGCAGAACCGCGTTGCGGCGTTTCGACTCGGGCGAATCGCTGAAGGCGCGGCTTGCGCATGCCCTCGGCCTACACCAGACCACTCGCGGCTATAAATCCTTGCACAATCGCAGGGCGTCGTAGATCGCCGCATGCGTATTGCGCGGCGCGGTGCAGTCGCCCAGGCGGAACAGCAGATAACCGTCGCCCTCCTCGGAGAGGCAGGGCTGTGCCTTGGCGGCATAGAGCGCCTCGAGATCCACCTGGCCGCGGTTGCGCGAACGCTCCTTGAGCGCAAGGTAGAGCGCCTCGTCGGGCCGCACGCCGTTCTCCACCACCACCTGGTCGACCACCCGCTCCTCCAGGGCGCCGGTGTACTCGTTTTCGAGCACCGCCACCAGGCCGTTGCCCTCGCGGTAGACCTTGTGCAGCATCAGGTCGGAGGTCATGATCACCTCCTTCTCGTAGAGGCTGCGGTAGTAGGTGGGGAAGGTGGTCCCGCCCACCGCCGCGCCGGGCTTGATATCGTCGGTAACGATCTCGACCTTGGCGCCCTTGTCGGCCAGATAGTCGGCCGCCGAAACGCCGGAGAACTCGCAGATGGCGTCGTAGATCAGTACGTTCTTGCCCGGCGCCGCCTTGCCCGAGAGGATGTCCCAGGTGCTGACCACCAGGCTCTCCTCGGGATTCTCCGAATAGCCCCACTCCGGGAACTGGCTGAGGAAAGGCTGACCACCGGTGGCGAGAATCACGACGTCGGGGCGCAGGTCCTCGAGAGTCGCCTCGTCGGCACGGGTGCCCAGGCGCAGGTCGACACCAAGGCGCGCCAGCTCCAACTGATACCAGCGAGTGATACCGGCGATCTGGTCGCGCTGCGGGGCCTGGGCGGCGATGGTGATCTGTCCGCCGAGGGCCTCTGCGGCCTCGAACAGGGTCACGTCGTGGCCGCGCTCGGCGGCGACGCGGGCCGCTTCCATGCCGCCGGGACCACCGCCGACCACCACGACCTTGCGCTTGGGTCCTTCGCTCTTCTCGATGATATGCGGCAGGCCCATGTACTCACGGGACGTCGCGGCATTCTGGATGCACAGCACGTCGAGCCCCTGGTACTGGCGGTCGATGCAGTAGTTGGCACCGACGCACTGCTTGATCTGGTCGATCTGACCCATCTTGATCTTGGCGATCAGGTGCGGGTCGGCGATATGCGCGCGGGTCATGCCCACCAGATCGACGTAGCCGCCTTCGAGGATACGCTGGGCCTGGTTGGGGTCCTTGATGTTCTGGGCGTGGATCACCGGCACGTTGACCACTTCCTTGATGCCCGCCGCCAGGTGCAGGAAAGGCTCCGGCGGGTAGGACATGTTGGGAATGACGTTGGCCAGAGTGTTGTGAGTGTCGCAGCCGGAGCCGATCACGCCGAAGAAGTCGACCTGGCCGGTGGCGTCGTAGTAGGCGGCGATCTGCTTCATGTCGTCGTGAGTCAGGCCGTCGGGATGGAACTCGTCGCCGCAGATACGCATGCCGACGACGAAGTCATCGCCCACTTCGGCGCGCACCGCCTTGAGCACCTCCATGCCGAAGCGCATGCGGTTCTCGAAGCTGCCGCCCCACTGGTCGGTACGCTTGTTGACCCGCGGGCTCCAGAACTGGTCGATCAGGTGCTGGTGCACGGCGGAGAGTTCGACGCCATCCAGGCCACCCTCTTTCGCGCGCCGCGCAGCCTGGGCGAAGTCGCCTATGATGCGCCAGATCTCCTCCTCCTCGATGGTCTTGCAGGTGGAGCGGTGCACCGGCTCGCGGATGCCCGAGGGCGATACCAGGGTCGGCCAGTCGAAGCCGTCCCAGCGCGAGCGGCGACCCATGTGCGTGATCTGGATCATGATCTTGCCGCCATGCTTGTGCACGGCATCGGCCAGATTCTGGAAGTGCGGAATGATCCGGTCGGTGGAGAGGTTCACCGAACTCCACCAGCCCTGGGGGCTGTCGATGGAAACCACCGAGGAGCCGCCGCAGATGCACAGGCCGCAGCCACCCTTGGCCTTCTCCTCGTAGTATTTGACGTAGCGCTCGGTGGTCATGCCGCCGTCGGTGGCGTGCACCTCGGCATGAGCGGTGCTGACCACACGGTTGCGGATGGTCAGCTTGCCGATCTGGATCGGCTCGAAAATCGCGTCGAATGCCATGGAAACCTCCTCAACCCCGGGCGTCGGGCAGCGGCTTGACGGTGAAGATGCCCACTTCGCAGCCGGGCTCGGCGGCGCTCTGGGTCTGCTCGGCAACGGTACGCAGCTGGCTGCCGCGTGCGGCGAGGATCTGGTCCATGGCGCCGGCGAACCAGCCGGTGAACATGTACTCCTCCTTGTGCCCCGTCTTGCCCAGTTGGTAGACGAAGGCGCTGTGCTCCAGGCGTACCCGGGCGGTGCCGGCGTCGAGGTCGATGTCCTCGGTCACGAACTTGCCCCAGCCGCGCTGGGAGAGCCGCAGCATGTAGTGCTCGAACACCTCCACGCCTGCCAGGCCGTGCAGTTCGGCCTCCTTCTCGCACCAGTGCCAGGCGCTCTTGTAGCCGGCGCGGTAGAGAATTTCGGCGTACTTGTCCACACCCAGCGCCTCGGCGACGGCGGTGTGGTTGTTGATAAAGAAGTGGCGCGGCACGTAGAGCATCGGCAGGGCGTCGGTGGTCCACACGCCGGTTTCGCTATCCACCTCGATGGGCAGTTCAGGGGCCATCTTGGTCACGGTCTTTTTCCTCAAAAATCGTTGTTCTTGGCGCTGGCGATTTGGTTCACGAATGAGTCCGGGCCGTCATGAGCGCAGCGAGAACAAGGCGCGAAGTCGAGAGAAAGCGGAGTGGACTGTTGTCCATGAGCATTTCGAACGACTTCGCAACGTAGTAATCGCAAGCGCAATAGGCCCGCGGACCGGTTAAGAACCCCATACCTCTTTCAAGATACGCACCCAGTTCTCGCCCATGATCTTGCGCACCTGAGTTTCACTGAACCCACGGCGCAGCAGGGCCTCGGTCAGGTTGGGGAACTCGCCGATGGTACGAATGCCCTCGGGATTGACGATCTTGCCGAAGTTGGTCAGGCGGCGGGCGTAACCCTTGTCGTGTGTCAGCCACTCGAAGAAGTCCTTGCCATGGCCCTGGGTGAAATCGGTACCGATACCGATGGCGTCCTCGCCGACGATGTTCATTACGTACTCGATGGCCTCGACGTAATCGTCCACGGTGGCGTCGATGCCGGCGCGCAGGAAGGGGGTGAACATGGTCACGCCGACAAAGCCGCCGTGTTCGGCGATGAAGCGCAGCTCCTCGTCGGACTTATTGCGCGGATGCTCCTTGAGGCCCGAGGGCAGGCAGTGGGAGTAGCAGACCGGCTTCTTGGACTCGAGGATTACCTCTTCGGAAGTCTTGGCGCCGACGTGCGACAGGTCGCACATGATGCCGACGCGGTTCATCTCGGCGACGATCTCGCGGCCGAAGCCTGAGAGCCCGCCGTCGCGCTCGTAGCAGCCGGTGCCCACCAGATTCTGGGTGTTGTAGCACATCTGCACGATGCCCACGCCGAGCTGCTTGAACACCTCGACGTAGCCGATCTGGTCCTCGAAGGCGTGAGCGTTCTGGAAACCGTAGATAATGCCGGTCTTGCCCTCCTCCTTGGCCCGGGTGATGTCGGCGGTGGTGCGCACCGGACGCACCAAGTCACTGCATTCGGCCATCAGCTGGTTGGAGGCGACGATATTGTTGACGGTGGCCTGGAAACCCTCCCACACCGAGACGGTACAATTGGCCGCGGTGAGCCTACCGCGACGCATGTCCTCGAACAGCTCGCGGTTCCACTTGGCGATGATCAGGCCGTCGATGACGATGGCGTCGTCGTGCAGGTCTTGGGGAGTCATGGGGTCGTGCTCCGGATCGGGGTTGACTGATGGCAGCATAGCGCCGGCCAGGCCTACCCCGACTTCTGGAAGCGACGGCGGTAATCCCAAAAACGTCATTTCTGTCGTGACTGCGACGAACGGCGCAGCATTGCCGCCCGGATACGCAGGGAAACGTGGGCGCGACAATGCCTGTCACCCGCGGCAACGGGGACGACGACAGCGAAGCGGGAGAGAAGCGACGACTCATGCCGCGATGGCTGCGGGCCGCCGCTTCAGTGGTTCAGGTCAATGATCCAGGCGCACGCTGGCGTAGGTCGGCTCGCCGCGGGCCTGGTCGAGCGCCACCAGCGCCGCCGAGATCGGCTGCTCCGGCACTGGCTGGAAGGCGACCGGTTGTAGCAGCAAGCTGCCGGCGGCCTGGCCCGGTAGCACGGGGGGCCGCAGCGGGCTCATGTTCAGGCGCTCTTCCCGCGGCGGCAGGCCGAAGAATTCCCGGTAGCACTTGGAAAAATGCGGTGTGGAGACGAAGCCGCAGGCCGAGGCGACCTCGATGATCGACATAGAGGTCTGCTTGAGCAACTGGCGCGCCCGGGTGAGACGCAGCTTGAGGTAGTAGCGCGACGGCGAGCAGTGCAGATATTTCTGGAACAGTCGCTCGAGCTGCCGGCGCGAGACATCGACGTATGCGGCCAGCTCCTCGAGCGCGATGGGTTCCTCCAGGTTGGCCTCCATCAGCGCGACGATCTCCAGCAGCTTGGGCTGGGTGGTACCCAGCACGTGCTTGAGCGGCACCCGCTGATGGTCGTTCTCGCCGCGCATGCGCTCGCAGATGAACATCTCGGAGATGCCCGCCGAGAGTTCACGGCCATGCTCGCGCCCGATCAGGGTCAGCATCATATCCAGCGGCGCGGTGCCGCCGGAAGCGGTAGCCCGGTCGCGGTCGATGGAGAACAGCCGTGTAGTCAGCACCGTGCGGGGAAACGACTCGCGCATCGCCGCCAGGCACTCCCAATGCACGCTGGTCTCGTAGCCGTCCAGCAGTCCCGCCTTGGCCAGCGCCCAGCTACCGGTGCAGATACCGCCCAACCGGCGCGACAGACGCGCCTGGGACTGAAGCCAGCTGACGTGCTCGCGCTGCACGGCGCGAGCCGGCCCCACACCGCCGCAGACGATGACCATGTCCAGTGCCAGTGGCATGGTGATGGCACCGTCAGGGGTGACCTGCAGCCCATCGCTGGCCGAGATCGGCCCGCCATCCACGCTCAGCGTGAACCAGCGATACAGCTCGCGCCCGGCCAGTTGGTTGGCCATGCGCAACGGCTCGATGGCCGAGGCCAGCGAGAACAGGGTGAAGTTCTCCAACAGCAGGAAACCCAACGTCTGGGGAGCCGGTTCCTTGCACGAGGTCTGGGTTGGGGACGAAGTCCAGTTGGACGTGGCCATAGTCATACTCCAATGCCGTGTATCGTTATGGTTATCGGCATGTTTTACCCGTCAGGGTGCTGTGTCAGGGTCATGGGTCGGGCTTGGATCCGTGCCTTTTAGGTGTCGCGATCAGGCAAGCCTGACCTCCAAGATATTCCAATATGTCGCTCTCGGATACGTTAAAAATCGGTCATTCGTCACGAAGCCGCCAGTCAGGCGGCCTTCCGGTGTCGCAGCCAGGTGCGATGAGCGTCGCTTGTGAGCAAGAATGGGTGAGAGGGGGTGAGGGCAAGCGTATCGGGCGGCTCCTTCAAGCCTTGGGTGGCGTGGCATAAGGGGTATCGGTGGGCATGCGTATTTCCAGCAGCGCCGATCCCGCATGAGCCTGGCAACGGGCCAAAGCCTCGGGCAACTGGTCGTTGCGCTCGATGGCCTCGCCATGCAGCCCGAACCCACGGGCCAGAGCCGCGAAGTCGGGGTTGGCCAGCTCGGTTCCCGAGATTCGCCCTGGGAAGCGACGCTCCTGATGCATGCGGATCGTCCCGTAACTGCCGTTATTGACGACCACGAACAGGATTTTCAGCCCCAGCATGTGAGCCGTCGCCAGCTCCTGGATGCTCATCAACGCACAGCCATCACCACCGTAGGCGACCACGCTGCGCTCAGGGTGGGCCAGCTTGGCGCCGATGGCCGCGGGGAAGCCATACCCCATGGCACCGCTGGTCGGCGCCAACTGCGAACGGAAGGTATGAAACGTCAGGTAGCGCTGCAGCCACAGGGTGTAATTGCCCGCGCCGTTGGCATGGATCGTGTCCTTGGGCAGGGCATCGGCGATCGTCGCCACCACGGTCTGCATGTCCAGCTCACCCTCGCCGGGTTCGACCTTGGCGTAAGCCTCGAAGGCCTGCCGCGCCTGGGCCAGGTAGGCTCGGCGCGCCATCTCGCCCCGCGGGGATAGCGTTGCCAGCGCTTCGGCGAACTCCGGCGAGGTCGCGTTGATCGACAAGCCGTGGTAGACCCGGCCCAGCTCGCCGATATCCGCATGCACGTGGATGAACCGCTGTCGCGGTCGTGGCGACGCCAGCAGGGTATAGCCCTGCGTAGTGGCCTCGCCCAGCCTGGCGCCCAGCGCGATGACCAGGTCGGCTCGCTCCACCAGCGCGTTGGCCTGTGCCGACGCGCCCAGGCCGAGGCGCCCGACATAGGCCGGTGAATCGTTGTCGACGAAATCCTGGCAGCGAAACGAGGCCAGGATCGGCACCTGATGCGCTTCGGCGAACTGGCGCAGGTGCTCCCCCGCCCGAGCGCTCCAGTCACCACCGCCGACGATCAGTACCGGACGCTGCGCTTCCTCAAGGGCTTCGGAGACACGCACCAGCGACTGCGGATCGGGAGCGATGGGGATGCGACTCGCCGCCGGAGCGTCTTCGACGCGGACCATGTCATCGAGCATGTCTTCGGGCAGCGAGACGACCACCGGGCCGGGGCGACCGGAAATCGCTGTCTGGAAGGCGCGCGCCAGTAGTTCCGGCAGACGCCTGGCATCGTCGACCTCGGTGACCCATTTGGCCACCGGGCCGAACATTTGGCGATAGTCGATCTCCTGAAAGGCCTCACGCTCGCGCATGTGACGCGCGACCTGGCCGATGAACAGGATCATCGGCGTCGAATCCTGGTGCGCGGTGTGTACGCCGATGCTGGCGTGGCACGCCCCCGGTCCGCGCGTGACGAAGCAAATGCCCGGCAGCCCCGTCATCTTGGCGTAGGCTTCGGCCATGTTGGACGCCCCCGACTCATGCCGACAAGTGGCCAGCTTCAGGCGCTCCCGATGATCGTAGAGCGCGTCCAGTACGCTGAGATAACTTTCGCCGGGCACGGCGAAGGCCTGTGTCACTCCGTTGTTCAGCAATGCATCGACCAGCACCTGCGCACCCGTGCGCGGGACCTGTTCCTCGTGCGAGCCAGCCATGAGGCACCTCGTTGTATTCACATGGGGGAGAAGCGGGTGGGGCGCAGCAGCTTGTTGCTCTGGTGCTGGACGTTGCCCGCCTCGGCGCTCTTCTTGCGGTAGGCGATCCAGTCGGGGTCCTTCTCCATGGCGGAGCGACGAGCATCTCGATCCGCAGCGCTCTCGTAGCCCCACAGGTGCACGACCTGATTCAACTCCCCCGTTTCGGTAACGAAATAGCCTAGTAGATTACCCAGATGGCGCTTTTGGATCGGCAGCCCTTCGCGCTCGTAGAGCTCGAGATAAGCGTTCAGACGGCCCGGGACCATCGTGTAGGTACGTAGATCGACGAACATGATAACGACCTCTTTCGGATTGACGTTTCGGGATCGGTGAACCGCGGTCCTAGTAATACATACTATGTATTACTATTTGCAACCCCTGTGTGTTTCTTCGATTCGAAAGGAAAACTCGATACAGGCTTTCTGCGACTAAAGGTCCATATCTCAGCTTGCACTTGGCCGCTACGTTATTTGTATGATGTATGACTTAATGGAAACAACACAATGACGGCGGTTCCCTTTTCCACACTGATGCATACCTTGGAACGCGTTCTGCAGCGCGTCGGACTGTCGAGTGCCGATGCACAACTCTGCGCCCGCATCCATACCGAGAGCACCTGGGATGGCGTCGCCTCGCATGGCGTCGGTCGCATCGCTCGCTTCGTCGATTACGTTCGCCGCGGCTGGGTCGATCCCAGCGCCACGCTGGAACGGGTACACGCCTTGGGCGCGCTGGAGGTCCACGATGGCCACTTCGGCATTGGAGTTCGCAACGCCATGCAGGCCACCGAACGCGCCATGGCGCTGGCCGACGAGCACGGCATGGGAGTCGTTGCCGTGCGTGACACCACCCACTGGATGCGCGGCGGTAGCTATGGCTGGCATGCCGTGGAGCGCGGCTATGCCGCGCTGATGTGGACCAATACGGAATCGTGCATGCCGGCCTGGGGCTCATCGCAGCAGAGCATCGGCAACAACCCGCTGGTGCTGGGCGTGCCGGGCGAGAGCCCGCTGGTGCTCGACATGGCCATGTCGCAGTTCTCCTACGGCAAGCTCCAGACGCTGCGTCAACAAGGCAAGCAGCTCCCCGTCGACGGCGGCTTCGACGCTCAGGGCGAGCTGACTCGGGAGCCCGCAGCGATCGAAGCCACGCGGCGTATTCTGCCCACCGGGTACTGGAAAGGCTCCGGCCTGGCCATCCTGCTCGATGCACTCGCGGCGTTGCTGGCCCAGGGCCGGCCCAGCCACGAGATCGACAAGCTGCAGCGGGGCAGCGGCACCGGCTGTTGCCAGGTCTTCATGCTCTTCGACCCCCGCCATATGGGCGGACACGAGTTCTGTCGCCACTTGGTGGAGGGCATCACCGCCCACCTGGCATCGGCCGCACCGGACGAGGGGGGCGCTCCCGTGCGCTGGCCGGGCAAGGCGACCGACGAGCAGAGGCGACGAGACAGGCATGCGCCTGATGCGGTCGTGGAGGTCGACGACGCGATCTGGAGCGAGATCCTCGCGCTCGAAGAGTGACGCCCCCTTCACGTAACAGGGATCACGCAACAGCAGTCATGCAGAGAGATGGATGGCGCCACATTGGACGCCGCCCCTGACGACAGCGAAACGACGACACCCTAGAACAAGAGGAGTATCACTATGCTCAAGAATGCCCTGGGTCTTGCCTGTGCCATGACGCTGGTGACCGCCACGGCCAACGCCGCGGAGGATTACCCGACCCGCGATATCCGCATGATCGTGCCATGGGGCGCCGGTGGCGGCACCGACGGCATCGTGCGCAAGATCACCGACCTGGCGGAAGAGCCGCTGTCCGGCACCGTCTACGTCGAGAACATCGAAGGCGGCATGAGCGGCAATGGTCTGATCCAGCTGATCAACGCCAAGGCCGATGGCTATACCCTCGGTGCACTGACCTACGACAGCGTCATCACCGTGCCGTGGCAGGACATGCTGCCGGGCTACAGCACCGAAGAGATGGACCTGATCGCGCGCATCACCAGCGAGCCCGACGCCATCATCGTGCCGGCCGACTCGGAGTACGACAGCTTCGAGGCGCTGATCGAGGCGGCCAAGGCCGAGCCTGGCAACATTCGCGCCGGCATCCAGAACATGGGGGCGCGCACCCACCTGACGCTGCTCCAGCTGATGGATGCGACCGACGCCGACTTCAAGATCATCTCCTATCCGGGTGGCGCCGCCCCGCAGAAGGAAGCGCTGCTGAACGGCGAGATCGACCTTGCACTCACCAGCCTGGGCGATTTCGCCTCGCTCATCGAGGGCGGCGATGCACGTGGCCTGATCGAATTCACCGACGTGCAGAGCCAGTCGTTCCCGGACGTGCCGCCCGCCTCCGAACACGACCTGGACATCCAGATGGGCAGTTTCATCATCCTTGCTGCGCCGGCCGGTACGCCGGAACCGATCCTGGACGAGCTGGAAGCGGCCTACCAGCAAGCCTACGAGAGCGACGAATTCCAGGACTGGCTGGTCGACGTCGGGGTAACACCGAACTGGCTGGGACGCGATGAAGTCACGCAGTGGGTCGGCACCACGCAGGAGGAGATCTTCGCCACCATGGAGGAGCTCCAGGAGCAGGGCATCCTCGACTAGGCCACTCCGACGCGTGCCTCGCGCTTCGCGCCAAACCAGGAATGTCGCCCCCGCCGTGCCTCCGCGCGGCGGGGCTATGCCCACAGCCAGGAGAGGTGAAACCTTGAAGCTCCCCCACGCGTTCAGCGGAAAGTGGATCGTGCCCGCTCTGCTGCTGGCGGTCACCACGATCTATCTCGTGGAAGCCCTGCAGATGATGCCGCCGATCAAGAGCGGCGACATTACGGCATCGTTCTTCCCGGTCGTGCTCGCCGTGATCATGTACCTCTCGATCGGCATCGTGATCTGGCAGGGACGCAGCGGAAGCGGCAAGACCGCAACGGTCGACACGCCCCTTCCCGCAGCGGCCGAGACGCAAGCCGAAGCCGGAGTGCCGGCCCTCAATCGCTTCGGCGCGCTGTGGGTCACCCTGGCGACCGGTGTGTACATCGGCGTCTTCTCGATCATCGGCTACAGCGTCTCCACGTTCCTCTACGTACTGCTGCTGACGTTCCTGTTCGGCAATCCCCGCCCCGGCAAGGGAGGTCGCGCCTGGATCGTGAAGATTAGCGCGGCCCTGCTCATCACCCTGCTCGGTTACGCCTTGTTCGAGCTTATTTTCCAGGTTCGCTTGCCCACGCTAGGGACGTAACGGTCATGGATTACTTCAGAGAACTACTCAACGGATTCGCCACCCTGCTACAGCCCGAGGTGTTCGCCTACATGGTGGGCGGCTACCTGATCGGTACCTTCTTCGGCGCCGTACCGGGGTTGACCTCGATGCTGGCCATCGCCCTGCTGTTGCCGCTGACCTACAGCCTCGATGTGACCTCGGCGCTCGTGGCCTGCGCCAGCATCTTCATGGCGGGCATGTGTAGCGGCAGCATCACCGCCACCACGATCAACATCCCCGGCGCCCCGGCCTCGATGATGACCGCGATCGAGGGCTATCCGATGCAGCAGCGCGGCGAGGGGGCCAAGGCGCTGGGGCATGCAGCGCTGGCCTCCATGATCGGCGGCGCCCTGGGCGCCGTCCTGCTGATGGTGGTCGCGCCCATGGCGGCCGAGGCCGCACTGCTGATCCGTACGCCGGGGAAATTTTCGTTGATCGCCTTCGCGCTGATCGTCATCGTCATTTCCCAACGCGACTCCATCCCCAAGGGGCTGGTCGCCACGACACTTGGCGTCATGGTCGCTACGGTGGGTATCGATGTGATGCAACCCGTGCCACGCTTCACCTTCGGCACCAGCACGCTGATGCAGGGCATCGACATCATGCCCCTGGTCATCGGCGGCTTCGCCATCAGCGAGCTATTGGTGCAGGCGCGCAAGGGCGGGCGGCGTACCGTCGATGCCGATACCGTCAAGGCCGAAAGGATTCGCCGCCGGGATTTCATCCCGCCGCTCAGCGAAGTGCGCGAGATCGGCGTCTACCGCTATATCAAGTCCGCCGTCATCGGCTACGCCATCGGCGTCCTGCCCGGTGCGGGCGGCTCGATGGCCGCTTTCGTCTCCTACGCCGAAGCCATGCGCAGCTCCAAACATCCCGAGCGCTACGGCAAGGGCTCATGCGAGGGCATCGCCGCGGCCGAAGGGGCCAACAACTCGATGTGCAGCGGCGCCTTCGTGCCGATGCTCTCGTTCGGCATCCCCGGCGACCCCACCACGGCCATCGTGCTCGGGGTGCTGGTGATCAACGGCCTGCAGCCGGGCCCCCAGTTCCTCGATACCCAGCTGCATCTGGTGGCACCGATGTTCGCGGCCCTGCTCGTCAGCGCCCTGGTGCTCGTGCCGCTGACGCTCTATCTGCTGGGCCCCTACTTCGTGCGCATCGTGTCGATTCGACGCGACGTGCTGTACTCCAGCATCGCCGTTATCGCACTGGTCGGCAGCTACGTGGCGACCTACTCCACCTTCCAGATGGCGTTGGCGCTGGTGTTCGGCGTGCTGGCCTACGTCCTGCGCCAGCACAAGTACCCCATCGCCTGCCTGCTGCTCGGTTTCGTGCTGGGACCCAGTCTCGAGGAGTACTGCCGCCGGGCCCTGTCCATCAACGACGGCAACCCCATGGTCTTCCTCACCAGCCCCGACAGCCTTTTCTTCCTCTTGCTGACCGCTGTGTTCTACTACTTCATGGTGGTTCGCAAGCCCAAGACACCGGTCATAAAAGGCGTCGCCAGCTGACTGCCCCCTCCTTCAGCGCCGGCCCCCGGCGCTGTCTTGTTTTCCGCCAGTGCTTTCTCCCGGCTCGGCCCGAGCGCTTCTAGCTCTCCAGGTAATTCCTGTAGAGATTCCACGAGCGGTTGAGATGCTGATACATGGTCTCCCTTGCCGCTTCCTCATCGCGGGACAGGATGGCTTCGAGGATATAGCCATGTTCCTCCTTGACCCGCCCGATGTAGCGCTCCGCAGCGGCCCGGTTGATGTCGACTGCCAGCAGCTTGGCACGCGGGATCATGCTCTGGCTGAGTTGAGCGTAGAGTTGCAGGAAAAAGGGATTCTTGGCGGCTTTGAAGATGGCGTAGTGGAACTCGTAATCCTCCACGCGTGCCTGGGATTTCTCGGCATGCGCCTTGATGAATGCGGCATGCTTGGCTTCCAGGTTGCGGCGGTCCTCCTCGTCGTACCGCAAGGCGGCCAGCTCCGCTGCCGCCGGCTCCAGCGACAGCCGGAGCTCGAGCACATGCAGGATGTCCTCGATCGTGGTGGGGCTGATCCTCTCGGCCGGGCGAGCTTCGATGGCGGTGGCCCGCAGTACCGTCGTGCCGACTCCCCTCCGCGTCTCCACCAGACCCAGGGACTTCAGGTGGGTTACCGCCTCGCGAATCACTGTGCGGCTGACACCGAACGAGTCGCATAGGCGAGCCTCGGTCGGCAGCTTGTCGCCGACCTTTATTTCCCCTTTCAGAATCAGTGCTTCCAGCTTATCGGCGACGTGAGTCGGGAGGCTTCCCTGCTTCGAGACCTTCTGAACGTTCAGATCCGAAATATCGATTGTCATATGGCTACCCTGAGCAATGGACTCCTCTTTTCTTCATCCCTTTTACTTCATACTACGCCAGCTTGAGCGCCAGCATGAGTCGAGCGTATCGTTCGCCGAATAATTAGTCATACATCATATTATTTTCTGCACCACCATGCCACGCCCCTCGAGGCGAACGGATAACATCTCACTCATCTTCTTGAAGGAGCCCCCATGTTCAGCCAGCGCGCCCTTGCCTATCTCAACGAAGTGATTCGGCAGGGCTCGCTGCGCCGAGCTGCCGCCCGGCTCGGCGTGGACGCTTCGGCCATCAGTCGTCAGCTCAAAGCACTGGAGGAAGACCTCGGCGTCAGGCTGTGCGAGCGCCACGGGGGCGGCATGCGCCCCACCGAGGCGGGACGCCTGCTGGTCAAGCATTTCCATGCCCAGCGCTCCGCCCAAGAAGCCGTGCTGTCGCAGTTGATGGCCATCCAGGGCCTGGCCCGCGGCGAGGTCCGCATTGCCGTGGGCGAAGGCTTCATCGCCGATCTGATTACGGCGCCGCTCGGGGCCTTCATGTCCGCCTTCGCCGGGATCGACGTGGAGATCCGTATGGCCGGCGTCAACGAGGCGATGTCGCTGCTCAAGGACATGGAGGTCGACCTGGCGCTGCTCTATGCGCCACCCGTCGACCCCCTGATCCTTGCTCATGTGGAAACCCGCCAGCCGCTGGACTTGATCGTGCCGCCGGGTCACGCCTTGGCCGAATTGACCCGGCCGGTTCGCCTGCGTGACCTGGAAGGGGCGCCGCTGGCACTGATGGACAACCCCTTCGGCATGCGCCAGATGGTCAACATGGTGGCCCATCAGGAGCGCGTGCATCTCGACGCCCGCCTGCACACCAATTCCGTGGCGGTGCTGAAGAATTTCGTGCGCTCCGGCATCGGCGTGACCTTTATGCCCGAGCTGACCGTAAGCGACGAGATCCAGCGCGGCGAGATTCTTGCCCTGCCCATGGCCTATCCGATCATGAACGGCGCCAGGGCACAGATCGTCAGCCTCGAGGGCCGCGAGCTCACCGTGGCGGCCAAGGCCTGCGTCGAACACCTGCACCAGGGCATGCGATTCTTTCGGGGCGATGCGCCGAGGCTGGCCCGGAACCAGCACGCGTTGCCTTAAAGGCAACACTTGCGGTATTGCATAGTCAACGCCTCAATTTCTAGTCTGCTAATGGAATGCCTCGCTTCAGGGCGAAGCAGTGGCCTTTGCCCCGAACAACAACACAAGGAGAACAACCATGAACCGCATCTTTCCCTCTGCGCTCAAGGGATTTGCCTCCGTCGGCCTTGTGGCTGGTGCCTTGGTGGCTGGCTCCACCCAGGCGGCCGCGGCCACCAGCATCAATCTCAGCTACAACGGCGCCCCCGACCCGGACAAAAATGCCGTTCACGTCTTCGCTACCAACCTCAAGGAGTTGGTCGAGGAAAAGACGGACGGCGAACTCGTGCTCGAACTCTATCCCAACAGCATGCTCGGCGAGGAAGAGGATCGCATGGAGCAGACCATGAACACGCCGACCCTCAACGTGGCCTCGTTCGCCGGCGTGTCGCCCCTGGTCGAAGAGATTTTCGTCAGCGCCATTCCCTTCCTGTTCGCGGATTTCGAGGCGGCACGCACCTTCTTCGACGAGGGCGAGTACTGGAACGAGGTCGAAGCCGCCCTGCGCGAGCGGGCCGGGGTCGAGATGCTGGCCGTGGTGGAGGAGGGTGGCTTCCTCGCCTTTACCAACAACCAGAAGCCGATCACCCATCCCGACGACTTCGAGGGCCTGCGCTTCCGCGCCATGGACCCGAGTCAGGTGGCGCTCTACGAGTCCTTCGGCGCCTCGGGCACGCCGATTCCCTGGACGGAAGTCTACATGGCCCTGCGCACCGGCGTCGCCGACGGCCAGATGAACCCGCCGATGTACATCATCCTGGGCAGCCTCTACGAGGTGCAGGACTATCTCACCCTGGCCAACATCCAGTATTCCAATCAGTTCCTGGTGGGCAACGCCGAGATGATGGAGGGTTGGGACGATGTCACCCGCGAGGCCTTCCTCGACGCCGTGGCCGAGGCCAACCGCAACGCCCGCGAGCACAACGAGGCGAAGGTGGAGGAGCGCATCGCCTTCCTCGAAGAGCAGGGCATGGAAGTGATTCGCCCCTCCGAGGACGATATCGCCGCCTTCCGTAACGTGGGCCAGCCGGCCTACCTGGAGTGGCTGCGCGAGCGTGGCATCGACCAGCGCTGGGTCGACCTGGCGCTGGAGGATGCCGGCATGACCGAGCTGCTCGACTGAACCCACCCTGCAATGTCGCGAGGGCCACCCGGCCCTCGCCGTGACGGCCGGAGTTTCCATGCCTTCGCTTCGCCAACGCGTGCTGGCCGTGAGCCGGACACTCACACTGACGCTTGCGGCCACGCTGCTGCTGATCAACCTGGCGGCCATTCTCTACGGCGTCTTCATGCGCTACCTGGCCGGTGGGGCGCCGATCTGGACCGATGAACTCGCACGCTTCCTGATCATCGCCACGGTGATGCTCGCCGCCGGTGCCGTGTGGATCGAGGGAGGGCATATGCGCGTGGCGCTGATCGAGAGTCTGCTGCCGCGCGGCCTGGCGCGCGCACTCAACGTCTATCAATGGCTGTTGACGCTGATCCTGGCCCTGGGCGGCGCCTGGTTCAGCCACCGCTATGCCCTGTCGGTGGGCATGTTCACCACCTCGGGGCTCGGCGTCAGCCGCACGGTACCGCTGATGTCGTTACCGCTGGGCTTCGCCCTGCTCGCCTGGCATGCCCTGTGGTACGGACCGGCACCGCTGCCGACGATCACCGAGGAGGCCGCATGATCCTCACCATGCTGGCGGTTTTCCTCGCCCATGTGCTGCTCGGCCTGCCGCTGTTCCTCGCCCTGCTCACCACCGCCGTGGTCGGCTTTCTGTTCGTCGACCCGGGAATGATCCCACGCATGCTGCCGCAGCAGTTCTTCGGCGGTATCAACGTCTTCTCGCTGATGGCCATTCCGCTGTTCATCATGGCAGGCAACCTGATGAACGCCAGCGGACTCACCGAGCGGCTGATGGGCCTGGCACGCCTGCTGGTCGGTCACCTGCGCGGCGGCCTGGGCCACGTCAACGTGGTTTCCAGCGTATTCTTCGCCGGGGTCAACGGTTCCGCCGTGGCCGATACCTCGGCGCTGGGCTCGCTGCTGGTGCCGGCCATGCAGAAGGAGGGCTACACGCGCGCCTTCGCCGCCGGGCTCACTGCCGGCAGCTCGCTGATCGGGCCAATCATCCCGCCCAGCATCTTCATGATCCTGTATGCCTCGCTGACCAACACCTCGGTAGGCGATCTGTTCCTCGCCGGCGTGATACCGGGGCTGCTGCTGGGCCTCGCCTTCATGGGCATGAACGCCTGGCATGCCTGGCGCCACGGGTTGCCCAAGCGCGGCGGCCTGCCGCGGCTCGGCGAGCTGGGCCTCGCGGCCCTGACCGCCCTTCCCGCCTTGATCGCCCCATTCATCATCGTCGCGGGCATCGTGCTCGGCTTCGTCACGCCGACCGAGTCCGGCGCGCTGACGGCGCTCTATGTCGCCCTGTGCGGTATTCTGCTCGGCGGGCTGCGCCTGCAAGATTTTTGGCGGGCACTGCTGGACACCGCCCGGCTCACCTCGGCGATCTTCTTGATCATGGCGGCCTCGGCCACCATCAGCTGGCTGCTCTCCTACGCCCAGGTGCCGGCCCAGTTCGTTTCGCTGCTCTCGCCCTACATCGACAACGCCGTGCTGATCCTGCTGCTGCTCAGCGCCATCACCTTCGTGACCGGCATGTTCATGGAGGAGGTGTCGGCGCTGATGCTGCTGACGCCGATCTTCGCCCCGGTGGCGATGATGGCGGGCATCGACCCGGTGCACCTGGGAGTCGTCATCACGCTCAACATCACCATCGCCCTGATCACGCCGCCCATGGGCGCCTGCGTGTTCGTCGCCGCCGCCGTCAGCCGCATCGAGATCACCGCGCTGTTCCGCACCATCTGGCCTTTCGTGCTGACGGCGATCGGCGTACTGCTCCTGCTGATTCTCTTTCCGCAGCTGACGCTCTGGCTGCCCGCTGCCATTGGATAGCTTTCATGCCCCGCCATAGCTTGCCTGAACCCGAGGCCGTACCCAGCCTGCCGTTTCCCGGCTGGGAGTCGGTCAGCCGACTGCCGATACGCGACAATGGTGAACGCCTGGTGCCCATGAGCCTGGCACCGCCGCCGCTCAAGGTGTTTCCCGCCTATGCCCGGCTGGGCATACCCGGTGCGGTGCCGGAGTGCTTCGTACGCGAGGGGGTCTACAAGGCGCTGCTCGCCGCGGCCCGGGCGCTGCCCAAGGGCCTCGGCCTGGTGGTGCTCGACGGTTGGCGCCCCTGGCGGGTGCAACAATACCTGTTCGACACGCTGCACGAGGCGATCCACTTGCACCACCCGGATCTTGGCGAGGAGCAATTGCTCGAGCGTACCCGCGAGTTCGTCTCGCTGCCGAGCCGCGACCCGACCGCGCCGAGTCCGCACCTCACCGGCGGCGCCGTGGACGTCACCCTGTGCGATGCCGACGGCCTGCCGCTGGACATGGGCACGCTGTTCGACGAGGCGCTGCCCGCCTCGCACAGCGACCACTTCGAACGACTGGCGTCGCTCAGCCTGACGCAGCGCAGCGCGCGGGACAATCGCCGGCTGCTGCATAGCGTGATGACCAGGCAGGGCTTCACCAACCTGCCCAGCGAGTGGTGGCACTACGACCTGGGCGATCAGCTGTGGGCCCACTACGGCGGCCACGCTGAGGCCTTCTATGGCCCCGCCGAGCTGGACACCATCGAGAATCGCTGGCGCAGACAGCTGGGCTGAGTGCGGCAACGAAAAAGCCCCACGGCATGAAAACCGTGGGGCTTCGAATGGGTGACACACCAGTTCAGATGCCTGCGCTAGCGTTCACAGCGTTACGGGTAGCTCATGCGCAGCAAGGTAAAAGGCGCTTCACAGGCGTGTCGCTCATCGCGTTCGTCAATGCTTCCCAACCCCAGGTGACGATCATTGTCGTAGGCGACCAACATGCGCTCGTGATCCAGAACCGCCAGGCCTTCCGCCTTATGCTCGAACTCCAGCGGCGAGCCATCCGCTGCAGTAACCAGTCTCGGGAGCCGGCCGGCGCGTAGATCGTCGAGACTCATCACCCAAAGGTAACCGCCGATACAAGGCTTGCCGTTCTGCTCCGTCTCGAAACTGGTCAGCAAGTAGAGCCGGGCATGGTAGGGATCGTACTCCAGGCTGGACAAGCCGCATTCGAACCTCACCCCCTCATGATGCCCGGGATCAAACGCATAGAACTCGCGCATCTCGTCGATGAAGACGAGGTTGCCCGTCTGGCTGATCTCGTAGTGCGCTCCCACCAGCCGGCTGACATAGCTGAAGTCGTCGTGCGTCTTACCCTGCTCACGCAGGCCGAAGAGCAACAGGCCATCTCCGCGCTCGCCCGGTATCGCCGCCAGCCCTTCGATCTTGTAGTACGGAAAGCCGATCGCCGCGTCGAGCTTGTTGCGCAGCTCCAGCGATCCCTCCACGCCGTCACGCGGATCCGGATCAACGGCCTGCACCTTATCCGGCTCGCCCAGCGGCCATATCAGCAGATGGTTGTAGGCATTGAGGTCGTGGCTGGCGTCATCGATGCGGTCGAACCCGGTGGTCGCCAGAACATGGCGGCTGTCGGCGGTGAGGGCAAAGTCTTCGTACTTGACTGCCTGCTTGATCAGCGGCGTTGTGAAGTATTCCAGCTGTGTATCGTCCGGCCCCTCCGGGGTCATGGGCAGGGCGAATACCGCTGAACGATCCTCGCCTGGGATCGGCTTGTCGCTGGCCAAGATCAGGCGCTTGCCGTCGTATACCACGGCGGAGACCTCGGCATTGACCGGTTTGCCCACATCATCGTGGAGGCCGACGGGAAAGCAGCGGATGGTGCCTTGTTGCAGAATGCTGGCGCTCGGCATGGCAGGCCTCTCCTCGGTGTGCTCGATCCAGCTTAGCCTGTCCCCGAGCCATGGGTCGAATCCGCAAGATGCCGTTGCCACTGCCGAGCGGACAGTGCCCACCACCTGCTAGACTGGGTTAGCCTTACGATCACTACGAAAGGAAGGAAATATATGCCAACCAAGGCAGAACGGGACGTTGAAAAGGGCTACTCAAAAGCCGAGTTCGTCGCGAAGCTACGCCGCCTGGCAGATACCATCGAGAGTGGCGGGCGCTTCGATATCCAGATAGCCGGTGAACGAATCTATGTGCCGGCACGTGCAGAGTTCACCATCGAACACGAGCGTTCGGATGACGAAGAGGAAATAGAGTTTCAGATCAAATGGAAGAGGGAATAAATTCTTGGCGCGCCCGGCAGGATTCGAACCTGCGACCTTTGGCTTCGGAGGCCAACACTCTATCCAACTGAGCTACGGGCGCTTATGCAAGATGGCGCAGGGAACCTTGTTGGTCCCGCACGCCGGCAGCGTGTTGCCACCGAGAAACGGCCAACATCGTAACCGTCAGCGCCCGCGCTGTCCAGCCTGGCAGCCTTCCCGCCAAGCTCAGCGGCCAGAGTCGAAGATACGGTACGCCTGCGGCACCTCACCGACCGTCTCGGCGTCGCGTGCAGCATCCGCCAGGTAGCGCTCGAGCGCCTCGGCCCGGCGGGTCGCATCGGCTTCGAGCGCATAGCGCACCTCGGCCCGTGCACGCGCCACCTCGCCGGCCAATTCGGCTTCCATGGCACCACGAAAGCGATGCTCTTCAGCCTTGAGCATTGCGTATTCCGTACCGGCGAAGCCGGCCAGGGCTACTGCCGTGGCGGTGGCACCAGCCAGCAGCGCTGCAGGGCCGGTCGGGGAGGTGGCCACGGAGGCCGCTGCTCCACTGCCGAGTGAGCGCGTCGCATGACCGCCCAGGCGCGCCACGATCCGCCCCGCCACGGCTTTCGACCCTTGCATCGCCGCACCCGCCATGAGGCGATGGGCAAGCGCCCGGCTGATAGTGAGGCCAAGAGCGCCCCCTGCGGCAGCCGTTCCCCAACGCATCTCGTCCCTGCGGTCCTGGAAGGCGTGCTGCAATGCCAGGTCGAGATCGATCTCGTGTATTTCCTGTGACCCAGTGGCGCTCGCCTGCCGCTCGCCGTAGCGAGCATGGAGCGTCAGGGCGATCCCCTGCCCCAACCGCCGCTGGGCCTGCTCGAGACGCGTGGCGTAATCGGCTTCGAGCTCTTCCAGTGCAGCCTCGAAACCGCTGCGCTCGATCAATCGCTCGGTCAGTTGCGCCTGCAGCCACTCGTCCAGCCCACCCGACAGCGCCATCGCCAGTCGCATGTAGCTGCCTCGCAGTGAGAAATGCCAATCGAGGTACTCCGGCACCGCAGCATCGAGCGGGGCGAAGGTAGTGTCCAAACGCGCATCGAGCCAGAGCTGCATCTCTTGGCGCAACCGCAGGTCCAGGCCGGCGGCGAGTTCGCCCAGTTCCCGCCCCAGGTCGGCATGGGTCTCGGCGTCTAGGGTAAGCGTTTCACCGTCGATCACGACCCGGAAAAGCGGTGCCTCGCTGCGCGACTGCAGCAGGTAATAGGCCAGGGCGAGGCCCAGCAGCAGCAGCGTCGCCAGCAACGGGCCCAGGATCCAGGCTATTACCGGCAAGCGCCATATGGTGCCGACGCGTGTCGTCATGCGGATCCCTCCCGTCCGTTCTCGGGCCACTGCGTCAGCCAATCGCGCAGGGCGTCGACGCCCACCAGCAGCCTGACACACGCCCAGGCGAAGGCGCTCTGGGACAGCAACAGTACCAGCCAGCCGATCAGCACCATCCATTCATCGATCCCGGTTCGGGTCGCGGCATTCTGCATCGCCCAGTACTGCGACAGTTCCAAGGCCTGGGCAAGGCGCTCGAAGAAGCCGAGCAACGAGCCTCCCGCTGCGGTGGAGACGTGCCGCACCAGGGCCTCCTCCCAGGCTAGTCCGATCAGATAGGGTTGTGGCAACCACAGCGCCAAAAGCATCAGCAGCAGCGCCAGCAGGCCACCGACGGGCCAGACCAACAGGCGGCGGGTGAGTGACGGGATGTAGGCGGCGACCACGTGCCGCGCCATGCGCCGGCGCAGGGAGGCCTGCAACCATCCCAGCGCCAGCGCTGCCAGCAGCAGTGCCGGCCAGGCAACCGGCGAGAGCAGGCGGAGCTGCACCAGCAACAGCAGCGCCAGCAGAAGGCCAAGCAGTTGATGGCTCAGAATCATGATCAGCCCGCCTCGTAACCGGCGGTGCCAGGGCGAAGACTCACGCAGGTACTGGCCCAACCAGGCACTGCGCCGCAGCCGCGAGGCCTCGAAGCTGCCGGCGAAGATCAACTGACCGGCGACCGACCAGGCCGGCAGCAACAGCATGCCGGCCAGCCCCGGCGTCAACCGAGACCACGCCAGCAGCCCGACGACTGCCAGCACGACGTGCCCATGCCGATACAAGATGCCGCGCCAGGCGGCGTAACGCCGCTCGCTCATGGCCCCCTCATGCGAGTGGCGGGTCAACGCTACGCCCGCCGCTGCCGCCCGCAGTATTCACGTCCCCTCGATCATCTCGCCAACCTTCTCCAGGATATGCCGGCCGATGGGCAGCGCAGAGGTGGCTGCCGGAGACGGAGCGTTACAGACGTTGACTGTGCGCCGGGTATTGACGAACAGGAAGTCGTCGATCAGCCGGCCGTCGCGGGAGACGGCCTGGGCGCGAACGCCGGCGGGCCACGGCTCGAGATCGTCCAGCGTCAGGCTGGGGCAGTACTTGCGCACCTCTTCCAGGTAGCCGCGACGCCACAGAGAATTCTTCATTTCTTGCAGACCGGGCCGCAGGTTGCGTCCCAGCACCTTGAGAATACCGGGATTGCTGAACATGCGTGCCATGTCGAGCAGTGAAGCGTCGCCCTTGCGATACCCCTCGCGCTTGAACGCCAGCACCGCGTTGGGCCCAACGGTCACCGAACCGTCGATCATGCGCGTCAGGTGCACCCCCAGGAACGGCATGGAAGGGTCGGGGATGGGATAGATGAGGTGCTTGACGATACTGCTGAGCCGGTCGGGCAAGCGGTAATACTCGCCACGGAACGGACAGATGGAGAAGCCGGGGTTTCGCCCCAGCAGGCGCACGACGCGATCCGCCATCAGCCCCGAACAGGTCACCAGGTAGCGACTGTGGAATTCGCCTTGGGACGTATCGACGAGGACCTCCCCGGTACGCTCGGCTATCCCGGTAACCATGTGGTCATAGCGGATCTGGCCACCACGACGCTGGAACTCCTCGGCCATCGCCTCGGCCACCCGGGCATAGCTGACGATACCGCTGGAGGGCACGAAGATGGCACCGAGACCGGTGATATGGGGTTCGCGCTCCTTCAGCTCCCCGGCAGAAAGCCACTCCCTCTCCAGCCCGTTGGCAGCGGTGCGCTCCCACAGCGCTTCCATTCGCTGCACCTCCTGCGGGTTGGTCGCCACCAGCAGCTTGCCGCAGACCTCGTAAGGAATGGCATGGCGATCGCAGAATTCCTTGGTAGCGCGATTGCCCTCGAGACAGAAGCGCGCCTTGAGGCTGCCCGGCGTATAGTAGACACCGGCATGAATCACGCCGCTGTTATGGCCGCTCTGGTGCTGCGCGGGGCCGCTCTCCTTCTCCAGCAGCAGCATTTTCTTGTCGGGATAGCGCTCGATGAGTTGCATCGCGGTGGAAAGGCCGAGAATGCCGCCACCAAGAATGATGAAATCGTACACGCAGGCCTCGCGTCGCCAGTGGGAACACATCGAAGTTGGCTACCACGATACTCGCCGACCGCTGCGCTGACCAGCCGCCTCGAGCCGCTACGCCGACTCATGTCAATGACGTGGGTAACGGCGTTTTCCAGCGGTTTGCTATATCGGTATACTAGCGCCCATTGTGTGTATCACGGCGCTCCGGCTGTCGCGTGCCGTCGTCGCCAAACAGATTACGATTACAGGACCGTCGAGAGGTGGTGAGAGTGAAATCCAGCAAGCTGATCATGGGGTGTCTGGCCACCCTGGGCCTGGTCGCGGGCACCGCGTCCGTTCAGGCCGAAGTGGACCGCGATGCCATTGCCGAGCGCCTGAAGCCGGTGGGCGAACTCTGCCTGCAGGGCGATGAGTGTGGCACGGCAGCAGCCGCAAGCGATTCGGGTGGCGGTGGCGAAGGCGCCGATGGCGAAGGCATCTACAGCCAGGTCTGCATGGCTTGCCATGAAACCGGCGCCGCCGGTGCGCCGGTACGCGGCCAGGAAGACGCCTGGGCCGACCGCGTCGACAAAGGCTGGGACACGCTGCTGGATCATGCCATCAACGGCTTCAACGCCATGCCGGCCCGCGGCGGCAACCCCAACCTCTCCGACGAGGAAGTCGCCGCCGCCACCGCGCACCTGGTGGATCCGGTAATGGACGTGCCGGAGCTGGGCGGCGATGAAGAAGCCGCCGGTGGCGACGAGGCCGCATCCGATGAACAGGCCGCCGGCGATGACGAAGCCGCTGCCGAAGAACAAGCGACCGGCGAAGAGGCCGACGCGACCGAGGCCGTGACCGAAGAAGGCGCCATCGAAGAAGGCGCCGAAGCCGCCGCCGTGGCGACCGAGGACGCCCCCGCAGACGAAGAGGCCGTCGAGGAAGCTTCCGCCGACGAGCAAGCGGCAGGCGACGAGCCGGCCCATGCCGGGATAGACGGCGAGGCGATCTACAACCAGGCCTGCATGGCCTGCCACATGACCGGTGCCGCCGGTGCCCCACGCCGCGGCGAAGCCGGCGAGTGGGAAGGGCGTATCGATCAGGACATCGAGACGTTGTACGACCATGCCATCAACGGCGTCGGTGCCATGCCGCCCAAGGGCGGCAACATGGGGCTCTCCGACGACGAGGTGCGTGCCGCCGTGGACTTCCTGGTCGAGCCCGTCAAGTAACCTGCAGCGCAGGTCTGGAACCAACGACGGGGCGCTTCTGGCGCCCCGTCGTCGTTCATGTCTTCCCCCGCCACCCGTCGGGATTCAACCCAGCAGCGAACGCAGCCCGGCAATGGCGTCCTGCCCCCGCGCCTGTTTCTTGTCCGGATCCTCCTTGTCGGCGCGGCCTTCCCACTCCAGGTCGTCCGGCGGCAACTCGTCGAGGAAGCGGCTCGGCGTGCAGTCCATCAGCTCGCCGAAGGCCTTGCGCTGGCGCGCCAAGGTCAGGGTCAGGGTCTGGCGTGCGCGGGTGATGCCGACATAGGCCAGGCGGCGCTCCTCCTCCACCGTCCCCGCCTCGATGGCGTTGCGGTGGGGCAGGAGTTCCTCCTCGAGGCCCATCAGGTAGACGTGGGGGAACTCCAGTCCCTTGGAGGCGTGCATGGTCAGCAACTGCACCTTGTCAGTGTCGTCCTCCTCGGCCTGCTGTTCGAGGATGTCGCGCAGCACCAGCCGCGAGATGGCCGCCTCCACGTCGTCGGTTTCGGCGGCGTCTTCCGCCTCGATCTCCTCGGGGTCGCGCCTCATCGACTTCTCGAGCTGATCGATCAGCGTCCACACGTTGGCCATGCGCCGCTCGGCGATGGTGGGCGCGCTGGCGTTCTGGTAGAGCCACGCCTCGTAGTCCATCTCGTGCAGCATACCGCGTATCGCCGCCAGCGAATCACCTTCGTCCATGCGCCGGCGCACGCCGTCGATGAAGTGAGTGAAACGCCCTAGCCGCTCCACCGCCCGCGCCGGCAGCTGCTGCTCCAGGCCCAGCTCATGGCAGGCGTCGAACAGCGAGGCACCGCGTTCGGTGGCGTAGTTGGCCAGCTTCTCCAGGGTTCCGGGGCCGATCTCGCGGCGCGGCACGTTGACGATGCGCAGGAAGGCGTTGTCGTCGGCCGGATTGATCAACAGGCGCAGGTAGGCCATGGCGTCCTTGATCTCGTTGCGCGAGAAGAACGACGTACCACCGGAGAGCTTGTAGGGAATCTGGTAGTGCTGCAGCTTGAGCTCCAGCAGGCGGGCCTGGAAGTTGCCGCGGTAGAGCACGGCGAAGTCGCGCCACTCGGCGCGCTCCTTGATGCGTCGGGTGAGGATCTCGCTGGCCACCCGCTCGGCCTCGGCCTCCTCATGGCGATTGACCACCACGCGGATCGGCGCGCCCTGCCCCATCTCCGACCACAGGGTCTTGTCGTAGACGTGCGGGTTGTTGGCGATCAGGGTGTTAGCGGCGCGCAGGATGGTGCCGGTGGAGCGGTAGTTCTGCTCCAGCTTGACCACGTTGAGGCGCGGGAAGTCCTCGCCCAGGGTCACCAGGTTCTCGGGCCGCGCCCCACGCCAGGCATAGATCGACTGGTCGTCGTCGCCCACCACGGTAAAGGTCTTGCGCTCCGCCATCAGCAGCTTGACCAGCAGGTACTGCGAGACGTTGGTGTCCTGGTACTCGTCGACCAGCATGTAGTGGATCTTGCGCCGCCAGCGTGCCAGCACCTCGGGGTTGTCCTTGAGCAGCACCACCGGCAGCAGGATCAGGTCGTCGAAGTCCACCGCGTTGTAGGCCTTGAGGTGGCGCACGTAGGCCTCGTAGACCCGCGCGGCATACTGTTCGTCTTCGTCAACGGCGTGGGACAGCGCCTGGCCCGGCAGCACCAGGTCGTTCTTCCACTCCGAGATCTGGTGCTGCACGGCGTTGATCTGCTCGGCGTCGACCTGGGCGTCCTTGTTCATCAGATCGCGCAGCAGCGCCTTGGCGTCCTCGGGGTCGAACAGCGAGAAACCCGGCTTGTAGCCCAGCGCCTTGAGCTCGCCGCGAATGATATTGAGTCCCAGGGTGTGAAAGGTCGAGACGGTCAGCCCGTGGCCCTCCTTGCCCTTGAGCATCTGCCCCACCCGCTCCTTCATCTCGCGGGCGGCCTTGTTGGTGAAGGTAACGGCGGCGATGCGGCGTGCGCTCATGCCGCAAACCTGCACCAGGTAGGCGATCTTGGTAGTGATCACGCTGGTCTTGCCCGAACCGGCGCCGGCCAGCACCAGGCAGGGGCCGTCGATGTAGCGCACGGCTTCCTGCTGGCGCGGATTGAGCTTGGCGAGGCGTTGCTGAATGCTCATGGGTTCACTCGGGCTGCGCCGCGCCGGCGAAGCCTAGCTGGCGCCAGGCCTCGAACACCAGGATGGCGCAGGCGTTGGAGAGATTGAGGCTGCGGCTGCCCGGCAGCATGGGGATGCGCAGGCGCTGCTCCGGCGGCAGGGCATCCAGCATGGCCTGTGGCAGGCCGCGGGTCTCGGGGCCGAACAGCAGGGCATCGCCGGAGCGATAGTTCGGCTCATGGTAGCCCGTTCGGCCTCGGGTCGATACGGCGAATACCCGCGAGGGTGAGACCGCATCGACGAAAGCCGGCCAATCGCGATGCACGCTGACGGCCGCCCACTCGTGATAGTCGAGCCCGGCGCGGCGCAGGCGCTTGTCGTCGAGCACGAAGCCCAGCGGCTCGATCAGGTGCAGGCGAAAACCGCTGTTGGCGCACAGACGAATCAGGTTGCCGGTATTGGGCGGGATCTCGGGTTCGAAGAGCACGACATCGAGCATGGCGGCCTGTCGGGTAAATGCGCGCGGGCCCCTGCCGGAACCCGCCGCTACAGCGTGGGGAGCGATCAGAAGCTCAGACGAACCCCGACCTGGGCACCACGGTCCAGCGTACGGCTGCCGTGGCGGTTGTCGAAGTCGGCCGCCGCCTGGCGCAGGCCGACGTAGCCGTCGACGTTGGGGGTGAAGGCGTAGCGCGCACGCACGCCGACTTCGTAGCCGTCGTCCAGGTCTCCGCTGGTTACCGCGCCGGGGGTGTAGAAACCGTAGCCGCCCAGCGAGACGGCCGGTGCCTGCGGCAGGTAGACATAGCCGTAGCCGCCCAGGCCCACACCGCCACCGTTGCCGTAGTCGGTATCGAACTGGGTCCAGCGCGCGCCGATGCCCACATCGCGATCCCGGTTGCGCTGAACGCCCAGCAACTGGGCATGGTAGATAGTGGCGTCCTCGCGATACTCGCTGTTGATGACACCCCCACCCAGGGCCACGCCCTGGGTGATCTCACCGGCGGCTTCGAACTGTACGGCATCGGCGCCGAGATTGAGATCCAGACTGCCCGCGGCGTGGGCGCCGCTAGCGGCGAGTACGATACCCGAGACCAGGGTGGCCCTGGCGAACTGTCCGAGCGTTTTCATCGACGACTCCTCACCAGATGCGCGTCTATTGCGCTTGACGACTTGTGCTGTTCATTCGACAGCGACGCCATAGCGCGCGCGATAGTCGCGAATGGCTGCCGCATGTCCTTGAAGTTCTTGGCTGGCCTGCTGCTCGAGATAGGCCAGGATCATGTCCAGCGTGACGATGCTGATCACCGGCATGCCGTAGCGTGACTCGACCTCCTGGATGGCACTCTGCGAGCCGTTGCCGCGCTCCTGGCGATCCAGCGCGATCACCACGCCTGCCGCCTCGGCCCCGGCGGCGTCGATTAGCGTCATCACCTCGCGAATCGCGGTGCCCGCGGTGATCACGTCATCGATGATCAGGATGCGTCCGGCAAGCTCGGCACCGACGATGTTGCCGCCTTCGCCGTGCGCCTTCGCCTCCTTGCGATTGAAGGCGAAAGGCAGGTCGCGACCGTGATGTTCGGCCAACGCAACGGCGGTGGTGGCCGCCAGCGGGATACCCTTGTAAGCGGGGCCGAACAGCACGTCGAACGAGAGCCCGCTGGCCTCGATGGCGGCGGCGTAGCAACGGCCGAGACGTGCCAGGGCGCCGCCGCTGCGAAACAGGCCGGCATTGAAGAAGTAGGGGCTGACACGACCCGACTTGAGGGTGAACTCGCCGAACTTCAGCACACCCTGCTCGATGGCGAACTCGATGAACTCACGCTGATAGGCGTGCATGCTGGCCGACACGGTGTTCCCCCTGCTATCCATAAGCCCGATGGCATGGTTTGCTGTGTCCTACCACGAATATCCATGCGGGCCATTTACCCAAACGTCGAAACGTCGGGTATCATACACGCGCGACGTCAAAGGGACCATGTATGAAAATTGCCACCATCAATGTCAACGGAATCCGTGAGGCCGTCGGGCGAGGCTTTCTCGACTGGTTGGCCGAACAGGACGCCGAAGTCATCTGTGTCCAGAATCTCAAGGCCAAGAGCTTCGAGCTGGATGACAGCATTCTCTACCCGGAAGGCTACGAAGGCTACTTTCTGGATGCCGAGGAAGACGGCTTCTCCGGCGTGGGTATTTACTGCCGCAAGATTCCCAAGGCGATCATGTACGGCCTCGGCTTTCCGCAGTGCGACCACGAGGCGCGCTTCCTGCAGGCCGACTACGACCGCTTCAGCATCGCCAGCTTCCTGATGCCCGACGGCAGCGATTACGCCGCCAAGCAGACGTTCATGGGCCAGTACCAGGAATACCTGAACAAGATGGCGCGCAAGCGTCGCGAGTACATCATTTGCGGTACCTGGCACATTGCGCACAAGACCGTCGACCTTGAGAATTGGGCCGACAACCAGGCCACACCCGGCTTCAAGCCGGAAGAGCGCGCCTGGATGGACCAGGTGTTCGGCCCCACCGGCTTCATCGACACTTTCCGCGAGATCAACCGCGACGCCGGCGAGTACACCTGGTGGCCCAAGCTCGACCAGGAAGTGCCGCGCTCGCGCCAGGAAGGCTGGCGCATCGACTACCAGATCGTGGGGCCCAACCTGCGTCGCCACGTGGTCGACGCCTGGATCGACTACGATGCCACCTTCAGCGAGTTCGCCCCGCTGTTCGTCGAGTACGACCTGACGCTCTGACGCTCTCCCTTACGTCGCGGCCCGACTCGGGGCTGCAGCGCGCCGGCATTCGTGCCGGCGTGCTGCGTTTGAAGCCTCAGGCGGTCTCAGCGGCGAATGCCCAGCGCCTCGCGCTGGTGCTCGAAGAGCTCGGCCCCGGCATTTTCGGCCAGCTCCAGCATGGCGTTGAGCTGATCGCGCGAGAACACGCCGGCCTCCGCGGTGCCTTGAACCTCGATCAGCCCGCCCGACTCGGCCATGACCACGTTCATGTCGGTGTCGGCGCCGCTGTCCTCGGGGTAGTCGAGGTCGACCACCGCCATGCCCTTGTAGAGCCCCACCGACACCGAGCTGACCAGTTGCACGAAGGGGTCGCCCTTGATCATCTTCTTGCGCTGCAGGTAGCGGATGGCATCCACCAATGCCACGCAGCCGCCGGTGATCGAAGCCGTGCGGGTACCACCGTCGGCCTGGATCACGTCGCAGTCCACGGTGACGGTGAACTCTCCCAGCTTCTTCAGGTTCACCGCGGCACGCAGCGAACGGCCGATCAGGCGCTGAATCTCCAGCGTGCGCCCGCCCTGCTTGCCGCGGGTCGCCTCGCGGCCGCCGCGAGTATGCGTGGCGCGCGGCAACATGCCGTACTCGGCGGTGACCCAGCCTTGGCCCTTGCCACGCAGCCAGCGCGGCACGCCGGCTTCGACGCTGGCGTTGCACAACACCTTGGTATCGCCGAACTCCACCAGCACCGAGCCTTCGGCATGACGGGTGTAATCGCGGGTCAGACGAATCTCGCGGGACTGGTCGGGGCGACGCCCGCTCGGGCGTGTGAGTTCGGAAGCCATGGTACCTCTCGAAAGCATAGGGGAACGGTCAGGGCGGCCTCGCTGCATCAGCGGGGCATCGAATGGCTGGTCATTCTACACGGTCGGGCCGGGAGATCGGTTACACTCCTTGTCCGAGATGTCGCCGGGCCGGTTCCGGCAGCGGCGCAACCGAACGAGGAGTCGCCATGGTTGACCACAGCAAGGTTCACAGCATGACCGCCTTTGCCCGCCAGAGCCGCGAAGGCGATTGGGGTAGTCTGCAACTGGAGCTGCGCTCGGTGAACCAGCGCTACCTGGAGCCCTTCTTCCGGCTACCCGAATCCCTGCGCGACCTCGAACCGGCCTTTCGCGAGGCGCTGCGTACGCGCCTGGCGCGGGGCAAGGTCGAGTGCCACCTGCGCTTCGAGCCCACCGACATCAGCGAGACCCTGGCCGTCAACCACAGCCGACTGACCGCCCTGGCCGAGGCGCTGGGCGAGATCCGCGAGGCGCTGCCACAGGTCGCCATGCCCGATGCGCTGTCGCTGCTCGACCACCCCGGCGTGCTCGACTCCCAGGGCGTCGACCTGGAAGAGGTGAAGGCGGAGGCCACGGCACTGTTCGAGGCCGCCCTCGACGAACTGATCGAGGCTCGCGCCCGCGAAGGCGACAAGCTTGCGGCGCTGATCCGCGATCGCCTGGCCGGCGTGCGCGAGCAGGTCGTCGAAGTGCGCCGCCTGATGCCGGAGATCCTCGAGCGCCAGCGCGCCCTGCTACTGGAGCGGCTCGAGGCGGTCAAGACCGAGCTCGACCCTCAGCGGCTGGAGGCCGAGCTGGTGCTGCTCGCACAGAAGGCCGACGTCGACGAGGAGCTCGACCGGCTCGAGACCCATGTCGGCGAGGTGGCACGCCAGCTCGACCAGAAGGGCCCCAAGGGGCGCCGCCTCGACTTCCTGATGCAGGAGCTCAACCGCGAGGCCAACACCCTCTCCTCCAAGTCGGCGGTGGCCAGCACCACCCGCTGCGCAGTGGAACTCAAGGTACTGATCGAGCAGATGCGCGAGCAGATCCAGAACATAGAGTAACGTCCACGCCCATCCACCAGCATCCGCAAACCATTATTTTTACAGTAAAATAAAGCATTCATTGTCTACGGATGTCTACGAAGATCTAGCTTAAGCCCGCGCCAAATGGGGAGTACAATGGGGAGTACACCGGCGTACTCCCCACCAAAAAGGCGAAAAACCCCCATGGGTACTCCCCACTCCAAACGCTCACCCCCGGGCATGGCCATCCTTTCCAGTGACAGCCCTCCCCTGCAAGCCAGGCACCAGAGGCTGTCAAACCATGTAGTTGATGAGCAACGCCCGGCCTTTGCCGCCAAGCAGTCAAACATTTGTTTCAAATTTTTGATGACACTTGCCAGGAGGGGATGATGGGGAGTTTTACAGCCAAGAAGGTCCAGTCCCTGCTCAAGGACGGTGCACCGGGCCGCTACAGCGATGGAAGCGGCCTGTACCTGATGATCCCCAAAAAGGGCGCTCCCTACTGGATGCATCGATACACGCTCGCAGGAAAGCGCCGTGAGCTGACGCTGGAAAAGTGCGCGAACCTATCCTTGGCTGAGGCCCGTGAGCAAGCTGTCGAAGCTCAGAGGGCCATACGGAGCGGCATCGACCCCGTCGAGGAGCGCAAGCGGGAAGAGCAGATCACCATCCACACCGTCAGGGAGCTGTTCGACGACTGGTACCACGATCTAGAGAAGCGCCTGAAGCACCCACGCATCCCGAAGCGCATCTTCGAGAAGGAGGTCGCCCCGTCCATCGGGCAGCAGACCTTAGAGAAGGTTACCCCCATGGACGTGCGAGCCATCATCCGCAAGGTTGCTGGCAGCGGGCGCCCGGCCATCGCCAACGACACCCTGATGTACCTGAAGCAGCTGTTCAACCACGCCATCAAGCTGGGGCTGCTCACCTACAACCCGGCGGCTGCCTTCAGCGTCAACGATGCCGGCGGCATCGAGAAAAGCCGTGATCGCGCCCTCACCATCGAGGAGATTCACCAGGTCTTTCAAATCTTCAGGGACAACCGGGAGAGCTTCACTCGAGACAACTACCTCGCCTGCGCGCTGCTGCTCGTCCTGGGGGTACGCAAGACCGAGCTGACCGAGGCCCAGTGGTCAGAATTCGACCTGAAGGGTAAGCGGTGGAATCTGTCCGGGGAGCGAAGCAAGACAGGCATAGGGATCGTCATCCCCCTGCCTCCGCAGGCCGTGGGCTGGCTGGAAGAGCTCAAGATCCGCGCCTGCGGCTCGCTCTACGTCTTTCCTAGCCGCCGCAGCGGTAAGCGGCCACACATGGGCAAGGACACCTTGAATCGCGCCATTTCCAAGCTGTTTGGCCGGGAGCCGGGCAGGAAACCGCAGCCAGAGAACAGAATGGGAGACATCGCCGAGTTCACAGTGCATGACCTACGCCGCACCTGCCGCAGCCTGATGGCCGCCGCTGGCGTCCCGGGACATGTCGCGGAGCGCTGCCTGAATCACAAGCTCAGAGGTATCGAGGGCGTCTACGATCGTCACGATTACTTCGATGAGCGGAAAGAGGCCTTGGCCAAGGTGGCAGCGTTGGTTGAGCCTGCAATCAACAAAGCTCCAAAAGCACATTTGGTGATCTAAGGACCGATTGCGGCGGCATAAACACCCCTCTAGGGGCAGTTTCCAAGATTGAAACCCGATCGGAGGTGACCTGAACCCTGCCGGCTTTCTCGAAAGCTCGACGGTTTGAGTCAGGCCGCCGCCCCATTGCGCATTACACTTCGCTTATCGCTCGGGCGACAACTTAGCTCAAGCCATCATACACCGCCTGCCTGGGCTCACATCCTCGGGCGGCGGCGAAACGATCCAGCAGCGCCTCCAAACCGAACTCGAAGGCGTCGTCCGCCCGGATGCCGGAAAAGGCCTTCAGGGCAAAGTCGAGGCCGGGCATCACTCCTTCGGGAAGGGCGTCCGCCTGCTTTTTCAGGAAACGCTCATGCTCCGCCGGCTCCAAATGCGCCACGTGGGAATTGGCGGCGGCCAGGCAATGCAGGGCAAGCACATGGTAGAACATCGCGCTCTGCTCGGCGTCGAAGCCCGCCTCTCGGAACAGGCCGAAGGCGTGATCCAGGTAGGCCGCACCGTAGTCGGTCTCTCCAGCGCGAACCTTCTGGAACACACGAAACTTGGCCTTGGTCTGGATATACTCCGCCGCACCGCGGTGATCGCGCTCGCACTCCATGAGGATATGGGCGAACCGGCGGAGACGCTCCCGCCAGAGCAAGTCCTCGGGGATCTCTCTCAACCGCACCAGCAACTGCTTGTAGAAGCGGTTGAGAATCGCTGAGGTCAAATCATCCTTGGTGCCGATGTGGTAGTGGAGCGCACCGGGGACCACGCCCAGCACCTTGGCTAGCCTAACGAAGGAGACGTCCTCAAGGGGCTCGCTCCGAGCCAGTTCGTAGGCCAGCTCGATCACTGCCTCCCGGCTGACGACTCCCTCACCATTGCCACCGTCCAACCGCGGCCGCCCGCGGCCACGCCGCTTCGTTTTTAATGTCTTTTCCATGCACTAAAATTGCCACAGTATCAAATTTCCTTGCAAGCCCCTTTTTATTGACATAGCCTCAATAAATGCCAGTATCCTACTGACACGAAGATTCGAAAGGAGCGACTGCAATGACCGAGAAGCTTGCAACGCGCGACGACGCCTCCTCGGCGAAGAGCTTCAACGAGGCGATGGGCATCGGCACGGGCGACCTCGCTGGTGTGAGGCACGCCGTGGATGATGGCATCCAGCTGGCCCTGCACGGCGTCGATCACACCGCCCGTCCGACCTGGAAACTGAACGAGACGGTGGAGTTCTACCGCGATGTGCTCGGCCTACCGCTGGTACATGCGATCACGGCGCGCGGCTGGGGCCCCCCAGGACACCACGACTTCCTGCACTTCTTTTTCGATGCGGGAAAAGGCGCCACCATCGCCTTCTTCTACTACATCGGCAGCGAGCGCCCCGAGAAGTACACCCCCGAGGGACACCACTTCTACTTCGCCACCCACACCGCCTGGGCCGTAGACAGCGAGGAAGAATTGGTCTCATGGAAGGAAACGCTGGAGAAGCGTGGCGTCCAAGTCTCGCCCTACACTCGGCACGAGATCCTGGAGTCGATCTATTTCACCGACCCGAACGGCTACCCGGTGGAAATCACCCGGCGTCTTCGCGAGACCCAAGAGATCGACGAGGTGGACGCCCGCCTGACGATGCAGGCCGCGATGGAAGTAGAATCCGAAGCACGCGCCGCGAGTCGACTAATGGAAGACATCGATGCCGTATGGCGCCGCAAAGCCAAACTGGTCGACACCTACAAGAAGGAGGACGCCAAATGATCGAGGTCCATGTCATCGATGTCCCCGAATTCCAGGCGATGGTCGACACCATGCGTGAAAAAACAGCTGTGACGATTACCGGTCCCGTGAAGGGCTATTGGACGATATCCGCACCGGACGAACTGACCTTCGACCGCAAGGCGATGAAGATGAAGCCCGCGGTCTGGTACGGCATTTTCACCGGCGGCCTCAACGGCGAGATCGCACACTGGGGGCGCGACGAGGTGCGTGTCGTCGGAACCAACAGGGCACTCTGACCCGTTCATACAGCCAGTTTACAACCATCTAATGCGTAGACACATCACTCATTCCTTACCCATTTATTGATACATTATCAATAAATGGGTAGTCTCTTAAGACAACAACAAGGAGGCCACGATGTCTTCTGTAGACTTCAAGCCACTGGCCGGGCTTCGGGGCGCGCAGTGGGACCCAGCGCGGCTGCCAACCGACATGATCGCCTCGGTCCACACCCTTACGACCGTCGATGGCGCCAACATCACCGGCTATCTCTATCGTCGCGGTGGCGAGCGAGCCGTCTGCTGCCTGATGCACCCGCGCGAGATCCTAGCCACCCACTACCTTGTCCCTGAGCTACTCGACGCTGGCGCCGCGGTATGGGTCCAGGGGTCCCGCAACCCAGGCAACGACCTGAGGCTTGAGCACGAACTAGCATTGTTGGACGTCGATGCCGGGACGTCCTTTCTGAAGGACCGGGGCTACGAGCAGCTTATACTCATCGGCAACTCGGGCGGCGGCGGGCTCTATGCGTTCTACACCGAGCAGGCCAACTTGCCCCCATCAAATCGCGAGACACATACGCCCGCCGGACGACCGGTGAAGCTCTTTAAGGCTCCGATGGCCAGGCCCGACCTGCTGGTGCTGGTAGCACCGCACCCTGGTCAGGGCCTGCTGCTCATGAACTCGCTGGATCCCTCCGTCACCGATGAACGTGACCCGCTCTCCCTGGATCCTGCCCTCTTTCCCTTCTCCACCGAGAACGGCTTCACGCCGAATGGAGCGACCTACGCTCCCGACTTCATCGATCGCTACCGGGCAGCCCAGAGAGCCCGTGTCGACCGGATCGACCAAACTGCTCGGGACATGGTCAGCGCACGTATGGAGGCACGCGCCCGGGTGAAAGCCGGCGAGGCTTCCGACCATGAGCAATTGATGGCGGGCTGGCAGCATATTTTCGAGGTGCCGCGTACGGATGCCGATCTGCGCAACTGGGATCTTTCCCTCGATCCGACCGACCGCACGCTCGGCTCACTCTGGGGACGCGACCCGTTCAAGACCAATATGAACGGGGTCGGCTTCGGCAAGGTCTGCACGCCGGAGAGCTGGCTGTCGACCTGGTCGGGGCTCTCCTCGAAGGCTGGGGTACTGCGCTGTGCCCCGGTTATCGATCAGCCGACCTTCGTCGTGCGCTACACCGCGGATGCCTGTGTCTTTCCCGAGGAGATCACCGCGATCTTCGACGCTCTGGGCACCTCTGACAAGGACCAGGCGACGGTCCGCGGCACTCATCACGGTCAGCCCCTCGCGGCTGGCGAGCCCAGTGGGCAAGCCCTGGCCGGCGAGGCGATCCGCGGCTGGTTGCAGGACCGGCTCGCCACCTGAGTTACACCGAAGGAAGAGATCATGACCTACCAACCACAACACCCCATGGCCGGTGTCGTCTATCCGACAGCCGCCGACCTCGAGCGCTGGCACGCGTCCGGCACCATTACTGCTGAGACGCTAGCCGACGGTTTTCGCGCAGCGGCCCGGCAGCATGCCGAGCGCCCCGCCATCCTCTGGCTTGACGGCCAGATAAGCTATTCTGAGCTGGATGCGACGACCGACAGGGTCGCCCAGGGGCTCCTTCAGCAGGGGTTAAAGCCACTCGATCGAGTTATCTTTCAGCTCTCCAACAAGCCGGAGACGCTCATTGCCTTTCTCGCCTGCTGGAAGGCTGGAATCATCCCGATCTGTACCCTGTCCGCTCACCGCGAGGCGGAGATCGGCTTTCTCGCCGCGTTCGGTGGCGCCAAGGCCCACTTCATCGAGAGCGACGAGACAAAATTCGACTTCCATGCCTTCGCCAAGAAGATGCAGAAAGAGGTAGAAGGACTTGAGCTGATCGTCTCTACCCGAGGCATCCCTGGTGAGGGTGCTATCGACCTGGCGACGCTAATGTCGGAAGACCTGGACGAGGCACTCGCCGGGCTCGAGGCCGTGCCCCAAGACCCCTGGCAGGTTGCCGCCTTCCAGCTCTCGGGTGGCACGACCGGGGTGCCCAAGATCATCCCGCGGATGCACTCAGAATACCTCTACAACATGCGCCAAGTCTGGACCTTCAAGGGCTGGTATACACAAGACCGCCTCTTCGTCCCCATGCCCTTTGCCCACAACCTCAACATGGGCTGCGGTTGGGGCCCCTTCCTCATGAACGGCGGCACGGTCATTGCCACGCCGCGGGTCGACCAAGAGGCGATGCGCGAGGTACACAACACCCTGCGGCCCACGATCATGGGCGCCGCCAAGCCAATCATCATGCGCATGAAGACAGAGATATCCCAAGGACATATACCCACGGAGTCACTGCGTGAAATCTTCTCAACCGACGCCGCTGAAGATGTAACCCGCACGATGGGCGTGGAAGGTCATCACATCTTCGGGATGACCGAGGGCACCATTATGTTCACCCGCCATGGTGACAGCGAGGCTATCCGCTTCGGGACCTGCGGTCGCCCCATATCGGAGCATGACGAGGTTAGGTTGCTAGAGCCCGGGACCGAGAACGAAGTCGCCGAGGGCCAGATTGGTGAACTCGCCGTGCGCGGCCCCTACACCATCCGTGGCTATTACAATGCCCCGGAGCGCAACGCGGAAACCTTCACCAGCGACGGCTTGTACCGCTCCGGCGATCTGATGCTGCGGCATCGGATAGATGGTCAGGAATATTACTCCTTCGAGGGCCGCATAAAGGACGTTGTAGACCGTGCCGGCGAAAAAGTGAATTGCGAGGAGGTCGAACGTGCCGTTATGGCCCATCCCGCTTTCATAGATGTTGCAGTGGTGGGTATGCCCTCGCCCACCCATGGTGAACGCATCTGCCTTTACGCAGTAGTGGAGCCCGGCACGACCCCGCCCAGTGTCGAGGAGCTCGGTGCCTTCCTCAAGGAAGCGGGGCTTGCGATCTTCAAATGGCCCGAACGCATTGAAATTATCGATGCGCTCCCTTTAACAAAGGTTGGCAAGCTCAACAAGGCCATCCTGCGGCAGCGTATCGAGGCGACACTAGGGGGCGAGGCTTCTGGGATTTCCGAAAGCACTTGACCCGATTACATAAAAGCATAAATATCGCCAATAATTGACTGGGTATCAAAATGAAGATCAATGTTCTCGGTGGTGGCCCCTCAGGCCTCTACTTCGCCTATCTCGCCCGTAAGCGCCTCGGCAAGGTGGAAGTCCATGTACATGAGCGGAATGCGCCCGACGCCACCTTCGGCTTCGGCGTCGTCCTCGCCGGAGCAGGCCTTGCTCGTCTGGAAAAGGCGGATGCCGAGAGTTTCGCACGGCTCTGCGGCATCACCAAGCGGCTTGGCAATCAGGAAATTATCCTGAACGGACAGGCCGTCTCAATCGGTGGTAAGGCGTACGGCGGCGCCGTCGAAAGGCTGCAATTACTCAAGGTGCTGCAAGAACTCTGCGCAGAAGTCGGCGTGCATGTCAGTCACCATGACGACATTAAAGATGTCGAAGCCTTAGAGAATGCCGACCTGCTGGTGGGTGCCGACGGCGCAAATTCCACCTTGCGACGTACCTATTCCCACTCCTTCGGCACCCATGACAGCCAGCTTTCCAACTCCTTCGCTTGGTACGGCGCCGAGCGTGTGCACGACCGCCCGACGCTAAGCTTCCGCAACGCTGGAGGAGGCGCTTTCTGTGCACATTACTACCCCTATACGAATCGTATGTGTACCTACGTCATGGAGTGTGATCGCGCCGCCTGGGAGGGCTGTAGCTTCGGCGAGATGACCGAGGATGAGCGGCAGGCCTTTGTGGAAGAGCTTTACGCCGAAGAGCTGCAGGGTGTCCCGCTCATCTCCAACAAATCCGAATGGCGGAACTTCCAGCCGGTCTGGAATGATCACTGGACGTACGGTCACCGGGTACTGATCGGAGACGCTGTACGGCGGGCGCATTTCTCTATTGGCTCGGGCACAAGAATAGCAATGGAGGACTCCATTGCCTTGGTCCAGGCCTTGGAGACGAAGGGTAATATCCAGGCGGCACTTGCCACCTACGTGGCCACCCGCAAGCCGGCCGCCGACAAGCTGATCGGCGCGGCCCAGGAGAGCTACACCTGGTACGAAGAGATGAGTCGGCACATGCAACAAGCCGACACCCTCCACGCTTTCGCCTTGGACTACTTGACGCGCACCAGCCGAGTAGATACGGCGCGCGTCGCGTCCGAGTACCCCGCTTTCATGAAGGCCCTCGAGGCCGAACGCGTGAGATTAACCGAATGACGACCTACTCCTTTTTCCCCTCGACGGAAACAGTCATTGGTGATGCACCGCTGATCATTCGGCGCGTGGTGCGCTGGGGTGACTGCGATCCTGCCGGCATCGTCTACACGCCGCGCTTCCTCGACTACACGATCTCGGCCTACGAAGCCTTCATCGGTCTGATGCTGGGCGGGCCACTCCACAGTACCAAGGCGAACCTCGGGGTGAACTTCCCGGTGCGGGGCGTCGAGCTCGACTTTCACTCACCGCTGCCGGTCGACACCCAGTTCGACATGGAGGTTCGGGTGGGAGAGATCCGCTCACGCACCTTCGACCTCCACGTAACGGCCACAAGGGTCGCCGCCGAGCATCCGGGTCCGGTCGCCTTCCTCGCCCGCATCAGCCCGGTCACCGTGGATGCCGCCAACTGGTCCGCCGTGCCCCTACCTGACGTGCTGAGATCCCGAATCACGGCCTATGCCGACGCCTACCCACAGCACGCGGAGATAACGCTATGAGAACCTATCGGATCGGGCAGATCGTGCCCTCTTCCAATATCACCATGGAAACCGAGATTCCCGCCATGCTCCGGCAGCGGGAGGCCATCCGCCCGGAGCGCTTCACCTTTCATTCCAGCCGGATGCGCATGAAGAAGGTAACCCCGGAGGAACTGGCCGCGATGGACCATGACTCCCTGCGCTGCGCGCGTGAACTGGCGGATGCCAACGTCGACGTGATGGGCTACGCCTGCCTCGTGGCAATCATGAGTCAGGGACTCGGCTATCACCGGACCTCCAAGGCCAGGCTGGAGGGGGCGGTTGCCGAAGAGGGGAAATCGATTCCCGTCATCTCCTCCGCCGGCGCGCTAGTAGAGGGACTCAAGGCGCTCGGCGTCAAGCGGGTCAGCCTCCTCATGCCCTACATGAAGCCGCTGGCCGCCAAGGTCACCGAATACATCGAGAGCGAAGGTTTTGAAATCCAGGACAGCCTGGCACTGGAGATCGAGGATAACTTAGCCGTTGCCGCGCGCAACCCGATGGCACTCACTGAAGACGTCAAACGCTTGAACACCAAGGGGGTCGACGCCGTGGTGCTCTCGGCCTGTGTGCAGATGCCATCACTGGCGGCACTGGCACAGGTCGAGGCACGCCTGGGCATACCAGTGACCTCAGCCGCCGCCTGCACGGTCCGTTCGATGCTCAAGTCCATGCGCCTGGAGCCGGTGGCCCCAAATGCGGGTGCCATCCTGTCCGAAGGGTTGGCGTCGGTCGAGTAGCCTCTTGAACGAATCATCCGTGCACCCAAACAGCCGGTCGTCCGGCAACAAAAACAGAGGTAAGGCAGTCATGAAAACAATCACAACCCTTCTCGCCGCCACAGTGCTGACTGTGACCACCGCCACGGCCCAAGCCACTACGCAAGTCCGAATGCTCAAGACTTGGGATGATCGCTATCCCGGTTCCACCGTGATCTGCGATCGCTACGCCGAATTGCTTGAGGAGGCCTCTAATGGTGAGATCCAGGTCCAGATGATGGGCCCCGAAACTATTCCGCCATTAGAGCAGTTGGAACCCACCCGCCAAGGCATTTTCCAGGTCCTTTGCACCTATCCTGGGTTCCACACTGGATCCGCCACCCTGCTGACTGGCCTGGAGAGCATCCGCCCCGACGCCAAGGCCTTTCGTGCAAGTGGGGCAATGGATGTGATCCAAGAAACCTATGCCAACCTCGGCGTGCACGCCGTCTCGGTGCCGCTGGCCCATGGATACTGGATATACCTCAATCGCGACCTGTCGAGCCACGGCGACCTGAGGGGCCTACAAATCCGCGCCCTTCCCCCGCAGCACCCCTACATCACCTCTATCGGTGGTACGCCGGTGGTAATGTCCCCAGCCGAAATGTTCAGTGCTTTGGAGCGTGGTGTGGTGGATGGTGCACTTTTCCCGGCGGCGGGAGCGGCAGGCTACGGCTTCGCTGAGGTCACTGACAAGTACTTCGATGCTGGTGCCACCGCCCCTCATATCATCGTAGCCAATACTGCCTTCTGGGATGGGTTGTCCGAGGAAGTTCGGACAATCTTCGAAGCCCAGGCGGAAGTGCTCGAGCACGAGGTGCCTGTCACCTATGAGCGCCTGAATGCAGAGGAGCACGATAAGATGGCCGCTGCCGGCATGGAGCTTGTGACTCTCGAGGGCGAGGTCGCCGATACCCTGTCCGAGGCCATCGTCAACGGCGCCTGGAGTTACGCGGCGACACGCAACCCGAATGCCACCGAAGCGCTGCACGCCATCGTCGAAGCGGCCGGGCTGCTCAACGACTGAAGCGATGATGTGCCGGGATCGTGCCCGAGAAGCACGGCCCGGCACGTCAATGAGAGGTTAACCACATGCTACCCCTGCTCACGAAAACCCACGACGCCATCAGCGAAATCGGGCTCTATACCGGGCTACTCGCCTTGGCCCTGATTGCCCTGCTCATCTTCATGGGTACGATGTCGCGCTATTTCCTCGGAGCTCCAATCGGCTGGGTATCGGATTGGTCCAACTATCTGCTTGCAGTCTCCGTCTTCGTCACTGCCCCTGCGGTTACCAGGCGAGGGTTGCATGTCAGTATGGATATCCTGCCGTCTCTGTTGCCATCAGCCACACTGCGGAAGGCAGCGGCCGTCCTGGCTTCAGCTCTGACTTGCACGATTCTCGCTGTGCTGAGCTGGCTCTTGATACGCAGTCTCGCTGGCGCCTGGACTTCCGGCACGACCACTGCTGCCGCCTATCCGATTCCCAGATGGTGGCTATTTGCGTTCATCCTGTACGGCTTGGCCTCCTCAGGACTCCATGTCTTGCGGGCAGGCATCGCCGCCCTTTGCGTTGAACATTCCGCCTATACCCCCGAGCCTACCGAAGGAGCCTGACACATGGCGATCTATGCCGGACTCTTCACCTTAGCCGGGCTTTTTATCATCGGCGTTCCCGTCTTTGCGGCTTTTTTCGGTTTCAACATCATCGCAGCCATCCTGCTGATGGGCCCGCAAATGCTGTCGCTTTTCTCAGCGTCGATACTTGATACTGTCACCACAGGCGAGCTGGTCACGGTGCCGCTATTTATTCTCATGGGAGAGCTGCTCTTCCGTTCAGGCTGCATTGCCATACTTTTCGACGCGGTGGACGATATCATCGGCCGAATCCGCGGCCGGCAATACGTCATCGTTGTAGTGATTTCGGTGCTTCTTGGAGCCCTCTCTGGATCAGCTGTCGCGGTAGCCGCCATGCTCGGCCGCACCGTTATGGTCGAGGGTATGAAACGTGGTGGCGATCGTCGCCTGCTTGCGGGCCTCATCCTTGGCGGTTCTTGCCTAGCCCCGATCATACCCCCTAGCTTCCTCGTCGTGCTGATCGGCATGCTTTCGGGTACCTCAATTTCGGCTCTGCTCGCAGCCGGTGTGTTGCCGGGCCTCGTCGCAGGGCTACTCTTCTTTCTTTATGTTCAGGTGCAGCTTCACCTCGATCCTAGCCGGGACCTTGAGCGCAATGAGGGCCGCTTACGGCGCCCACTTTGGAAAGCCCTTGTCTCACTGTTGCCGTTTTCCCTCGTGATCTTCTCGGTCTTAGGATTGATTCTGCTCGGCATCGCCACACCCAGCGAATCTGCCGCCTGCGGCGTCGTGGGCGCCCTGATTGTCTCGGCGATCTACCGCAAGCTCACAGTAACGATGGTGGTAGAGGCCCTGAAGGGAGCTGTGCTGATGTCATCCATGATCTTACTGATCATGGCAGCCTCGAAGATCCTCACCCAATTATTGGCCTTCTCCGGCTTCACCCACGAACTGATAGCCTTCCTCACGGCTATGGATCTTTCGATGCTAGCGGCTCTAATACTGTTGATGCTGATTCCCTTCGTGCTGTGCATGTTCCTGGATCAGATAGCGCTAATGCTGATACTCATTCCGATCTACAACCCGCTGGTTGCCGTCTTCGGATTCGACCCGCTTGTGTTCTGGACACTGTTCCTTCTGAACCTCACCCTGGGAGCGATCACTCCACCCTTCGGCTATGCTCTGTTCACCCTCAGCGCTTCGAGTCCTAGCGAGGTTAGTTTGAAGGAAATTTACGCCGCGGCTTGGCCTTTTATCGGCTTGATTGTCCTTACGATGGTTCTAGCCTATACCTTCCCAGCCTTGGTCACCTGGCTTCCCTCTCGTCTGTAATGGCCCTCCCCTGACCTCGATACTGCGCAGCTGAAGCCAGGCGGGGTCAGGGGATATTCACCGAAGAATCAGCTTAGCTATTTCTCATTGTTACAGAGCGCAAGATGATCAAGTTACCTTAACCAGCGAGATGCCAGCATCGGCTTTTGAGCTCTCTACTGTTTCGATGCAGTTTTCTTCCACTCCCAACCAAGCCGAGCTAAAAATTTTACGCCTGGGATATTAATAAAATCGTCGCCGAGACCAACATTGTAAATAAACGCACATTTTTTCGGACAGTCGGTCCTCTATCGTGATGCAGAACTTATAGTTTGACAGCAGGCAATAGTTTATATTAACCATACAAACTTGACCTCAGTCATCCACCTTGGTTCTTTTTGTATTATACTCAACATGAGTAGTGGCTTGACACCTTCATGATCGTTACGGGAGAAAGATGATGAGCAGAATTTCTGACTACATTCAGGGGACGCGTACAGTGCGCGAGCTTCAACTCTCTGCCCCTGAGGTAATGAAGGATATGATCTATGATTTAGAGTATCCGATGAACCCGCCACTTGAGCGAGCCGTGGAGTGCATCTTGAATGAACGGCGTTGCCCCGACTTCCGGGCTGCTGAGGTACTATTGCCTGCAATGATGAAGACCTTCGTCTTTTCAACGCAGAAATTGGATAAATCGAGTCTGAAAGGGCTTGAATCTGTTTGCAATAACTGCAGGAGGGTCGGGCACTGCTGGCGAGCCATGCGTGACCATGCTGGGGCTGAGGTCTGTCGTGACTTCTGCCCAAACGTAAAGGCGTTCACGGTTATAGCTACCAATGAATGAGCTAGGCTTTTTGAGGGATTCAACGGTTCATGTGATATGGCTTGATTGAGAAGGAGGCCTTTCGCAGACCAGGTTTCGCATGATGAAAATGAAGTTGTAACTCTGGCAATCGCCGACTTTGACCTCCACCGAGCGCATGTGGCCTGCCTAGCTGCCTCAGCAATGGCGGAGTCATTGTGCTGAGGGGCACGTGAGCATCCACATTCTGTGTCGACAACCTGCTCGCATTATGACCTTGCATTCAATGAGGTGCGCAGCGACGAATGCAGGCCAATGAAAGGATTTTCAGATCTATATCACTCCTGTGAGACGAGCCCTCCCTGGGCTTGTGCCATCAACACAGGAGACCCGATATGCCCCCACCCTGCTCGCGCTGTGACTTGCAGCGCGTCATCAACCTCGAGACCGCCCGCAAGCTGGGGACCGCTACCGGTGCCCTGGTCGGCTCCCTGAAGGGGGCCTACACCTCGCTCTACGCCCCCAGCCGCCTGATGGCGGCGTCTTTCAGCTTCCCCATGACTCGCATCAGTACCGCCGTTGTGGCTGCGGCATCAGGCGGCATCGCCGGTGCGGCCGCCGGTCAGCAGATGGTGCAGTACCTCTTCCCGCCCGGTGAGGGCACGCCCTGGCTGTGCCTGGGCTGCGGCCACGCCTTCCGCGTTATCGACTGAACCGTTGCTCCCCTTCCCCCTACCCGCCAGCGATCTGCTGGCTTTTTTTCGTCTAGGAGTTTTTCCATGTCACATCTGATCGAGCAAATGGCCTATGTCGGCGACACCCCCTGGCATGGCCTGGGGCAGCAGCTCTCACGTCATCAACCGCTGGAGGTCTGGCGGCAGCAGGCCGGCATGGACTGGCATATCGAGGAATCACCGGTGCGCTTCATCGCCGATGGCGCCGCCCACCTGGGCAGCATCCACTCCTTCCCGGAGCAGAAAGTGCTCTACCGCTCGGATACCCGGGCACCGCTGTCGGTGGTCTCCCAACGCTACAAGGTCGTCCAGCCTGAGGAAGTGCTGGAGTTCTACCGCGACCTGACCGAATACGCCGGCTATGAGCTAGAGACCGCCGGAGTGCTCAAGGGCGGTCGCAAGTTTTGGGCGCTGGCCCGCAGCGGCCTGGGCACGGCAATCAAGGGCCAGGATCAGGTCAATGCCTACCTGCTGCTGGCCACGTCCTGTGATGGCTCCCTGGCGACGGTGGCGACGCCCACCTCGGTACGAGTCGTGTGCAACAACACCCTGACCATCGCCGTGGATGGCATGAGCCAAGGGGTGAAGGTGCCGCATAGCACCGAGTTTAATCCTCAGCGGGTCAAGCAGCAGTTGGGGATCTCGGTCTCCCAGTGGGACGACTTCATGTACCGCATGAAGACGCTGGCGGAGCGCAAGGTCAGCCAGGCAGAGATCAAGACCTACTTCCAGTCGGTGATCTGCAACGCCGAGGAACCGCTGGACGATCCTTCCAAGCTGCCCAACGTCCGGGCCCTCAACCGCGTCCAGAAGCTCTATCACGGCGAAGGGCGGGGCTCTCAGCTGTGCACCGCCCAAGGCACCGCCTGGGGCCTGCTCAACGCCATCACCGAGTACGTCGACCACGAGAAGCGCGCCCGCAGCAACGACTACCGCATGGATTCCGCCTGGTTCGGCCAGGGGGCGAGCCTCAAGGACAAGGCCCTGGAGTCCGCCATGGCGCTGGTGGCCTGATCCTGACCCGATGGCGTTCCCCTTGCGGTCCCGTCCACCAAGTTCACCTTTCCCTTTCACGGCATAGCGCCCGACCCCCACCAGGTCGGGCGTTTTTCGATTCTGGAGGTCCCATGCCACTGCCCCTCTCACTGGAGGCCTGTCGGGCGCTGACGCAGCTGACCCGCCAGCTGCTCAGCGCTGGTCAACAGCAAGCCCAGACCCACGTGATGGCCCAGGGCCGGGTGTTTCGCGTGGTCGTGTCGCTGGAGCCGGTGCCTGCCGATCAGCTCCAGGATGTCTTCAAGCATTATCAGTAAAAGGAGGTCACATGACCACACCCAGCCAATCCTCACGCAGCAAGACCAACGGCCGGGCTCCGGCTACCCGCCAGGCCGCAGTCACCGAGGCGGTACCGGTGCCGGCATCACCGCTGCAGGAGAGCACCGCGATCATCCAGGTGATCGAGCGTGCCGCCCTCAATCCCGAAGTCGACATCGACAAGATGGAACGCCTGCTGCAGATGCAGGAGCGCGTGCTCGATCGCCAGGCGCTGATGGCTTACAGCGCCGCCATGGCGGCCATGCAGACGGAGCTGCCGAGCATCGCCGAGCGTGGCCAGAGTAACAACGGGGCCTACGCCACTCTGGAGGATATCGTTGACACCGTCAGGCCGATCATGAAGCAGCACGGCTTCGCGGTGAGCTTCCGTATTCAGACCCAGGAGCGTGGCATCCAGGTCACCGGCGTGCTGATGCACAAGGACGGCCATCGCGAGGAGACCAGCATGTTGCTGCCGGCCGATACCAGCGGCAGCAAGAACGCCGTGCAGGCCTTCGGTTCATCGACCAGCTACGGCAAGCGCTATGTGCTGTGCGCACTGCTCAATATCACCACCCGGGGGCAGGACGATAACGGCCATGGCGCGGCGCCACCGATGAAGGTGATCACGCCGTTCCAGGCGAGTCAGCTGAAGCAGCTAATCAGTACCTGTCCCGTGACTACCCAGGAGTGGTTCGTCGGCAAGTACGGCGACGTGGCGCAGGTGCCACGCAGTGACTTTGACAAGCTGCGTGCTTCCTTGCAGAAACGCGCCGTGCCCCAGCGACAGCGCCACTGACTCACCACAAAACCTATCCATCCCAACCACCATCACCCAATCCATGACGCCTGCATATAGCGGCGAGGGCTTAACCTCGCCGCTATGCCGTCATGTCATCAGGAGATCGTCATGCAGATCCTGACATTGGAACAGGGCACGCCCGAATGGCATGCCGCACGCCTCGGTATCGTCACCATGTCCGAGCTGAAGACGCTGCTGGTCAAGGGCAAGGGGCCGGGAGGCTTCGGTACTGGTGCCATCAGCTATATGCATCAGCTGATCGGCGAGCGCATCACCGGTGAGCCCTCGGATGCCTTCCAGGGCAACGTCCACACCCAGCGTGGCCACGAGCTGGAACCGGTGGCCCGGGAGCTCTATCAGGAAGCGACTGGCCTGCCTCGCCTGGAGCAAGTCGGCATCATCCTCAACCACGGGGTGGGCTACTCACCGGACTGCCTGGTGGACAGCCACGGCCTGGTGGAGATCAAGACCAAGCTGCCCAAGTACCAGATCGAACTTCTGCTGGCCGATGAGCTGCCCCAGGAGCACGTGGCGCAGTGCCAGGGCGGCCTGTGGGTCAGCGAACGGGAGTGGATCGACTTCGTCAGCTACTGGCCGGGGATGCCGCTGTTTGTGAAGCGCGCGTATCGGGACGAGGCGCTGATTCGCACCATCACTGAGCGCTTGGAGGCGTTTTACGAAGAAATGGAGCGCCGCATGACGCAAGTGATGGCTGCCTGAGGAGACAGAGCATGAACCATCGTAAACTGAGTGCCGGCGAGACCGCCGGCACCTACCGAATCACCGACACGGTGACCGAAGCGGAGCTCCTGAGCATCGCCAAGGCATTTGCCCGGCGCCGCCTGGCCAGGGGTCGCAAGATTACCCAGCCAGCTATGGCGTTCGAGTACCTGCAGATTCTGCTGCAGGACTACGAGCATGAGGTGTTCAGTGCCGTGTTCCTCGACAGTCAGCACCGCGTGATCTCCTTCGAGGAACTGTTTCGCGGAACCATCGACTCGGCCAGCGTCTATCCCCGGGAGGTGGTGAAACGCGCCCTGGCGCACAACGCCGCCGCCGTAATTCTGGTCCACAATCATCCCTCGGGCGATCCCGAGCCCAGCGACGCTGACCGGCGCATCACCCAGCGGCTAAAGGAAGCGCTGGGACTGGTGGAGGTGCGGGTTATCGACCACATCGTGGTCGGTAGCGAACGATGCGAGTCATTTGCAGAGCGCGGGCAACTATAAGCTTAGTCTAGACAGAATCAGGTATCACGTCATACCTCCGGTGCTGCCCTTGTGGGTGGCACCGGTACCATCATCAACTTTTTTTGTATGGATTGGTCCGTTTCGGCTAGGTAGCTGGCAATTGACGCTGGACGATCTGCTGGCCAGCCTGGTTGATGGTCTCCTGCGCGCCGTCGCGGAGCTTTGAGTTGGGCGACTAGCACCACTCCCGCGATCGCCTTGTTGCCGCCATAGGGCCGCACCCGGTCGCCTGGGGCCCGCAGGCGACCGAGCAGCAATTCTGGAGGTGGCGTCGGGCCGTCCGCGGCGCGGAGCTCGGGCTCGTCGGTGAACAGGCTGCGGACGCGCCCTTCCCACTCGTCGAGATAGGCGACCCGCTGCTCGTGGCTGACATGCGCGACTGCCCAGGCGACGAACGGCGCCATCGCATCGAGCCCGACATAATTGAGCGCACCGCTCTGGATCGCTTCGAGCCGCTCGAAATGCCGGCTCGGCCCAGCGCCTTTTGGAGGCCGCGGCGCGCCAAATGTCACGCCGAGCATGGCCCGCTTGCCGGCCAGCCCGCCGCGACCATAGTCGCCGATCTCGGGATGGTCGTTGCTGTAGAAGAGGTCGTACGCGAGCACGCGGTCCGTCCACCCTTTCAGGATCGCGGGAAAGTGGAAGAAATAATACGGGAACAAAAAGATGACCGCGTCTGCCCATTCCAACTTGTCGACCTCGTCGAGGATATCCTGAGAATAGCCGCGGTTCTTCGACGCTATCCGCTGCCGGGTCTGATAGTCGGTGCCGGATCCTGGGCCGCCCTCGGGGCGCAGCGCGATGAAGTCGTGGTCGTCGGTCACTGCCTTGAACTTCATCGCGTTGAGGTCCGACACACAGGTCTCATGTCCCTGATCACTCAACGCGAGAAGCGCACGGTCAAGCATTGCTTTGGCGAATGAGTTCGGGTCGTGGTGTGCGTAAACTATAAAGACATTCATGGCCGGCTCCTGCTTCTATTGTTCGTGAGAAAATATGTATCGGGTCGTTCACGAGAAAGTATATTGGCCGCGTTTAACCCGCGAGAAGTGGGCCAAACGGCAATGCAGTCGAGCCAAAAATTCAGCAATCCACGGTTCGAGGCAGCACGCCCGAGCTCGACAGAAAGAAGAGTAACCTACTGATTAAAGTGATAATACATTTTCAAAAATTGGCACTACAAGCGTGATACAGCAGGAGTCGGCAGGCTAATCGTCTCGATGAGGTCACGTTGTTCAGGCTTCAATTTGGTCAGGCCGCTCGCCGTCTCAAAACGGTGAAGCAGGGCCTAGTGGAACTGGATCATGCGGGCTATCTAAAGTGCACGCGTCGGCGACAGCGGCTGAAGGCGTGCCATTAGACGGATCCTTAGCATCCGGTAAAGTACCAAGGCGAGGACGCAGATCAGGGCATGAGCACGGATGAGATCCGGTAGCCGATGGTAGACCGGACGATCACGATGTCGCTCTTTAGCACTCGGAAGCGCTCCTCGATCTGTTGTGGCTCATGATTAGCCATATTTATGACCAATAGCAGCTAGCCATCCGTCATCCTGGCGCGATCGAGCGCTCGCTGTTTCAGCATGTAGCTGAACGTCTCTGCCGGCAGGTCGACCTTCAGGATATAACCAGCGTGAGCGTCAGTGACGGTCTTGTAGAGCTTGTCCGTCACGCCGGCATCGGAGAGCTTTATGCCTCGATAGCGACGCCCGGCGTACTGGTTAACCAGTTTCTCGAACCACTGTCGAGCATCAGCTTGCTGTGCCTCAAGCTTTTGATCGCGCTCCGCCGTTTGAACTACAAGAATGTTGGCCACGATTCGATAACCCACTGAATTCTCGTACCACAGAGGTCGATTTCAGTTAAAAATCTAGCTAGTAGTGCCGAACACAGAGGAGCATTACTCAGCGTCTTAAGGAAGCCTTGGAGACCGTGGATATACGCGTGATCGATCATGTGATAGTCGGGAGTGAGGAGTGTTCGTCACTTGCCGAACTGGGACATATCTGAATGGACTCTAGGTATAATGCCGGTGCTACCCGTGAAGGGTAGCACCGGCATCTTGTATATAAATTTTTTTAAATCATCAAGCCTATTTCATGGAGCTCTACACCGCTGTTTTTGTACTTCCACCATGTTGTGTGATACGAGGTCTACATTTTATTTTGACAGCACCACGACTGAATGCATCATCAGAAGACTTACTTGACCACACGTAGGCTTCACCGGTGCCGAGATGGCTCATCTTGTCGGAGGTCAACTCACCTAGAGCTGCATTCGCCTTCTGAATATGCTTCAGCCAGGCTGGCGAGTTGAATTTATGCATGATGATCTGTGATGACAGCTCGATCAGAGATACAGGAACCGATGGCGGATCCTGAGAGGCCACCATGATACTAGTCCCTTTATGTCGCATCTCACGGACGACCTCTACCAAACCGGATACCAAGTCATCATTCTCGATGTACTTGTGGGCTTCATCAAAAACTACAAGTTTGTTAAAGGCGCTTCCCTGGTAGGTTGCTTCTGAGAAAATCTGAAGCATTACCACGAATAGACCGAGGGCCTCATCCTTTTCGATGTATTCATCACGCAAATCGACGATAACCAACCGGCCTGGGCGAATTAGATCCTGAAGCCGCTGGTTGTCATCGATATATTCGCTGGCGAAAAGCAGACGTGTCCGGGCCAACTCTTTCAGATGATCGGATAGACCAGAGTTATCGATGCCTGCTTGCAGGGCATCCAGGGTCAGGTTGTCCCGCAGCCCCCTCATGATGAGATTGATTTGCCGCATATACATGCTCTGACTGCCAATCGCTCCCATTAGGAACTTCCAGTGCGCCGCCTTGAGTTCGGAGGCAGAAAAAGCAATCGGCTTAACCTCAATATCCGGGTACTCGGCCCGGCGCTCATCCACCTTGTTTGCCGGAGTAAGTATCAGGACATCTTTCAGGGCTTCCGGGTTGGCTTTGTAACGCTCACGAAGGATGCGGATCTCTTCATCCACCGAGTTGGCATTGATCATCGAAGTAAACTCCGGCGCATAATCCTGCGTCGGGCTGTAATGAAAAATGACCGTGGCGAGCGGGCTTGGCAGCACATTGATGTGCTTCAGCGGCATGGAGGCCATCTCAATGACTGTTCCAAGGGTGTAGCTCTTGCCGCCGCCTTGAACCCCAAAGAGGCTGATCGTGTGGGTATGGTTGAGGTCCAGCGCGATTTTCCTGCCGGAAACCTCTCCAAGCAATCCGTACTGGGGCGAGTCACCATTAACGCCCAGCATGATGTCATAGCTGACATCGGCTTGAGGCGCGGGCTCGGGTGTCGGATGCTCCGGCGCTTCAAGCTCGGGTTGAACAGGTACTTCAGGTTCAACAGCAACGGTGGCGGGCTGTTCGCCTTCTTTTTCTTCTTCTGGTGCAATGGTGGAAGGTCGAGGTGCTTGCTCGACGGGTTCCGCCTGTTCTTCCTTTTCTTCTTGGTCGGGTGCAGGTGTTTCCTCTGCGGCAGGAGATGTTGACTGGATGATTGGTGCCTCCGGCTCTTCGTTCCAAAGCTCATCCACCGTCCAGGACGTTGAGCGGGCTCTCTTGGGTGCGATGAAAGCGGCTGTCTCGAGCTTCGGCACGTTCGGAATGAACTGCTCGCTCAGGAGATGGGCGGTCGGCTCCTCCTCAATCTCGACGGACACAGGCTTACGGCAATTTTCCAGCAAGGAGTGAATGAGATCCTTGCCGATGCGGTGGAATTCAATGCCCACTTCGTTATCCGGAGCCTCGGTTCCGGCCTTGTCAAAGTCGAAGATCAAGGCGCACCGTCTGAATTGAAGCGAGTAGCCCTGTTCAATGGATTCAAGTAGCCCTCGCGCTTCCTGTGCGGCAGTCCCATCAAAGATCCCGTAACGCAGTGAGCGTTCCAGATAGAACCGAAGGAGCTTAGCCAGCTCCCGGCTCTTGAGCAACCTATCCGGCCGGTCCGGCTTTTTCAGAGCCGGGTCGAAGTGGCGCTGGAGGATGCGCTCACTCTGATTGATTTGGGCGGAGATCCGCTCCTTCAGTTGGTTGAAGGCCGCAAAGTCGCCGACCTGCGCATAACACTTCACCTCGACCAGGTTGCAAGTGATCGTCCTGGCGTTCAAATCCAAATCGAACAAACCCAAGTCGGTGCGTTGGAGGCTGATGGCATCGTTGACGTCGTCTGACTCTCCGCTTGCGCGGTAGAGGTCCGTGTGAGCGTCCAACGGCACAATGACCTGATTGCTCAATGCGCCCTGATACTCGAGATAGAGCCGCGCCAGTGCCAGACCAAGAGCCTCCGCCTGTTGCGTGCGTGCGGAAATCAGTTTCAGGGCGAGCTGGCCCGAAAGTGACCTCAGGTTTGCCAGTATCTGAACCGACTGCTCACCGTCGGCGGCCAAGCCGTGCTCAAGCAGCACCGGCTTCAGCATGGCCTCCAGCTCATCGTTTGAGCGCGAGGAGATGATCAGATTGTGTGTCGCCTGGGAGCTGGCTCCCGGCACATAGTCAATCAGATAGTCCGGTCTATTCTTCCTGCCGCCATGGTCGAAAAACTCAATCCCCATATTTCGGTCGATGGTGAACACCCAATCGCTGATCTGGTGAACCTCGTAGATCAGCTCTCGTTGGGCTACATCGAGGCCAAGGGTCACGACGGGTACGGCCTTGAAGCTGGCACCAGAAGCAGCAACCGCTGAGGTGGCAAAACAGAGGTGACGGCTCAGCGACGACAACAGATCGAAACATGCTGCGTGGCTATCTGTTTGACTAAAAAGGGGGCCGAGTGAGCGCCCTACAATCGGCCGCTTATGCCAGAAGGTACCCGAATCGTCATCAACGAATTCGGTGTCGAAGTCCTGTATCAAACCATGCAGCGGAGTCACCCCCATCGCTTTCTCGGCAATGGAAAGTTCCTCGGCAGGAAACACATCCAGAAGAACACTGATGTGCGCAGGAAACTCCTTGGAATTTGCATGGAATTCATTCAGCGAGTGCTTGGCCAAGTTCAGTTTGGAAAACAGATGGCTGCCGGTTGAAGTCGCAAACGCATCGGCGGCCTCGTTCACCGTCGCTCCAGGACGGACCATGGATTCAAGCGCCTCACCTAAAACCGGCGAGTCGGGATCGGAGGTAAAGAGCCGGATGTCATAACGCAAATCGGCATGCTCACGCTTCTGCTGGAGCGATATCAAGGCCTCCGCAATCACCGAACCGGCACCGGGGTTGAAGATGTTCAGCGATAGCTCTCGCACATACGGATGCTGGGAGAGATAGCGCTCGATCTTGTCCGCAATGACCTTTCCGGAAATATCGGTCCCCGCCGCAGAGGGCTCGGCCAAGCCGAGGGCCGAACAGATCTCCGCCATCAGACCACGGGAATTCTCCTCGGTGGTCGGGGCATAGAGCGCCCAAAACGCATTCAGGTTGTCCACCGGCGTGAAGATGCGGCCATCCTCGACGGGAATACCGACCGGATAGGCAGAGGGCGCAAGGCCATCCAACAGCGCGGAACGGACGTGAGGAATGTGATCTTTCCCACCTGCCTTGATTCTCTCGATCCAGTCCTTGCCCAGGGCGACCCAACTGCTCAGCCACAAGGCACGGAGCGGATGGGTTGGGGAGACCAACACAGCCTCGCGATGCCTACCACGGAAGTCGGTCAAGATGACATGAATGGAGTCAACGGCCAGCACGTTTCTGAGCGCTTGCAAGTGTTGCTGACGCTCGGCACCGGGAGTCGTCTCGGCCTGACGGATGAGGTTCCTGACCAGGTCAAGGTAGCTTTCAGCATACGCGAGGCTTTCCTTTTCCGAGACCCGGAACGACAGCCCCTGCATGATTAGCTCGGCAGCATCTTTGCGCACCGCTGCAAAAAACTCTTCGCGGGCAGCCAGAAAGGAAGCCATCGCGGCGGAAGATGGCAGCGTGAGTCCAACCTCGGAGGGCGGCTCGGCGGTATCCAGGTTGATCTGCATTCGCCACCCTGACAGGTGCTTGGGCTCCGCCAAGATGCGCTGCTCGATGGTTTTGAGCATACGTGAAAGCGGGATCTGAACCGCTCCCTCACGACCGAATTTAGCGTGCAAGGTTTCCTGGCGGGAGGTCTTCTTGGAACGACCGCCCTCGGCCCAGGCGACACCACTGATCGCGATATCATCGGGATCGCGTTCATCGCCCAGGGCAGTCAGTTGCAGCCGGAAATGTGCATGCTCCAGGCTCTGCTCAATGGGTATGGCGCGTTGCGGTGGTTCTTCCTCAATGTTGCCACCGGGCAGGACGTAGAAAGGTTCGCTCTCGTAAGAGCGTTTAGCCCCCTCGGAGGCGGAATCCGCCTCCAACGGAATCGGGTCGCCATCGGCCGTCCAAGGCATTACACGGATGAAATGCCATCCTTCCTCAAATTCGATTTTATTGAGTTTGGCCAGGTTGGTCGTGCATTGCAGGCGGTTGGGCGACCAGGCTTTGACCTTTTTTGATTTTCCTACCGGGCCGTCATTCTGTGAAATGATTTGCACCGTAAAATGATCAAGCCCGCTGACCTTGCCGGGGTGAGGGTAAATCTCGAACACCACGTTCATTTTACGGCGGTCGTTCGGGACCAGAACCTGTTGCCCGATGAGGCCGGAGAGTTGATCGTCGGTCTCATCCTCCTCAACGACCGGCAAGTCGGTCTCCAGTACCGTCAGAAGAACCTTGTCCAGCGAAAGTTCTTCCTGGAAGGTCCATTTGTCGAAAGATATGCTCCACCAGCTCTTGTCGGTCGCGATGAGCGGCGTCCAGGGCTCGGGCTCCTGGACATCGTATTTTTCAAAGTAGGCGAATAGGCGCGACTCCAATGCCTTATCGCTGAGCCTCAGATCGACAATACGGCCACGCACCGACTTGTGCGAGGTCATCAGACTGCGGACACTGCCGAGGTTGCGGCGAATCTTGCTATTGACCATGCAGGGATCGGCAAAGAGCTTGAAGTCCGGAATCAACGTTAATTCATACAGGCTGGCCCCGAGGGTTTCTCCGTCAATCCCGTTTTCGAGCGCGGTGAGCAGATACCGCACGCGGGAAACATCGTCGGCAAACAGCCATTCTTCCTCAGTGAGGATGCCCAAAAGATCGCGGACATGGCCGACCAGCGTTGCCGGGAGCCGGTCAAGCAGCGAGTCGATCAGGTCCTCGTAGATGCCGGTGAAAGCCAGCTCCTCGAAGGTCGCTACGCCAAAAGAGTCCTCGGCGCTGGTACGGAGCGAGGTCGGTATGAATACCAGCAAAGGCTGACGCAGCTCGCCGTCCGCGTCAGGGTTACGCAGTTCCACCAGCTTGGTGGAGGTCACTCGGAAAGGCATGCCTTCTTGGTCATGGCTACCAAGGATAAAGATGTTTCCGTCGGGCCAGGTTCTCCGCAGTTCCTTGCAAACCGACTCCATGACATCGTCATCAAGATCGGTGACCCGCATGCAGTGGCCTGGGCCACGATCACCCAGGATCGCTTCGATACGAGGGCACAGCAGACCAGCTACCGCCGCGTTCAATTTATCCTGGGAAAGCTTGGTGAACGCGTTACTCATGCGTGCCTCCCGTTCTTATCAGTTCCGTCATTTCTCTCAATGGCATAGCGGGGTGATACCTTTTGGGTCACGTAGGCATCCGACATGTCCTCGTAGAACCCGATTTCACGCAGGCGGCGCTTGAAGGCTTCGAGGTTGAGGCGCAGGGCGCGTCTGTCGAGAATGCTGCTGTTGCCCTGAGCTCCTTCCGGAAGCCGGTCGATGTGAAGGCCGTAGCGGTTTCTCAAAAAAGCCAGCAATTCCTCGATGCGGACCTCGCGGGTCACGAAACGCCCGCCATCCTGGGTGAGCACAGCCACCTGGAGGAGAACTTCGAGCAGTTTACTTCCTAGCACAAATCGCCGAGGGCTTCCCTTGGTCCGGGATTGGGCCAGCAGGCCGTTCTCTTTGTTCTTCAGCAGCAGAGAGTCTAGGCACTCAGTGATGTACTGGCGATGATACTTGCCGCGATATGCCATCAGGATTTCGATGAAGGATTCGAACTCGCCCAGGCCCATGCCAGTGACTTCCCGGATCTCCGGATCGACGTCCTCGTTCCCGGAGGTCGATTCCTCGATCAGGCTCGCCAGACGGAATTTGAAGTAGGCTTGGCGCTCGGTATCGTGCTCGGGCTTCAGCAGGGATACCAGATCGCCAACGGTAAACACGCCGCCACCAGGGGTAGCCAGCTTGCCCGTCTTCTTGCTCAGGTATTCCGCCATTTCATCGAGCTTCTTGACGACGAAATTGGCCTGAACAAAGGCTGGTATCTGACGATAGAGCCGGTCAGTGGACTTGCGAGCCAACTCGGCCATGTGCGGATTGTTGACCTCGCCCATGTCCACGACCAGCGCCACGCGATAAGGACAGCCTTCCAATGCATTGTCGAGGCCCGGGTTGATCGGGCATTCCTGGGCGGTGCAGAGATCGTTGCCGGAGCGCTGTTTCACCAGCTTGGGCAGCATCTGCAGCAGCTTGAGGTGGTAAACCGCCAGATGGAATGCCATCAGAGTTTTGAGGTAATCCACCAGCACCGAACGCGGAATATAGGGCTCATAGGCCAGTAGCCGCAGAATATCGTCGGCCATAATATCGGCCTGGCCGATACACAGCGGCTGGAAGCGCGAGGGCTCCTTGGAGTCCTTCATGTCCTGGGTAACCTGATGATCCAGACGCAGGATGGCCTGCGTTTCCACGTCTACGGAGGCGTTGGGATCGTAGCGGTCCGTCACCAGGTCGATTCCCGGGAAAAAGAAGCGCTTCAAGGCATCTCGCGCCGCTTGGCCCTTGCCTTTGCGGGCATAGAAAAGCATCCAGTGGATCTGCTCGGCAGCGCCGTAATCACGGGTATGCTTGGCGTTGCGGAACTTGTAGGTGTTGCCGTGCAACGGCCTGGGCGCCGCAAGCGCCTGGTTGCTCTTGCCGCGATTGACCAAGTCCATGAGGTCGGTTTCAATCCATGCGCGAGTAATATCGGGGTGTTTGTCGAAGCCGGCAAACCACTCTGGATGCTCTAGAAAGTCTTCCAGAAACTCATCTACAGAAAGGTCTCCACCCCTGGGGGGCCTGCGACTGGCGTACCCCTCATACTTGAGGCGAGGAAAGAGCATCGTTAACACACGGTCCATCTCGATATATTTGAAATCGAGATAAGAGACCTTTGGGATTCTGAACTCCTTGTCGCGCCCCTTAATTGACATGGTATCCAGCCCCCTTCTCTGATACTTCCATCACCAGTCGGCCGTCATTCTCCCGGCGAATCTCGTAAAACTTGTGTCCTGCTTTTGTTAACAATACTTCCTTGTATGGAACTGAAGCTAGCAGGTTCTTGAATACCGCCAGACTCAGATAGAAACCTTCCTGCTCCTCGATGCTGGGACGATAGCCGTTGTTTAGCCGCATCAGCATTTCATAGATGTCTAGATTGATGCGCAGGCTGGCCTTGTGGCCGTCACCGGAGTCGTAAAGCAGCACCAGCGCCTGAGACAGGCACTCGAGGAATGGATGCGCTGCCGTTTCCTGTTCGGTACGAAGCGTGAAATGGTCGCCATCGAAGAGACGGTAGCTGAGGATGGTGCCCTTATCCACCTGGCGAACACGCAGCGCCAACTGGTTGCCCAGCCGCGCTGGATCGCTCAGACCTTCGCCTCGGTTGATGGCACGGAGAATAGTGGTTACCTCATCCTGACTCTTCGCACCAGATTCCTCGATGGCTTTTAAGAAGGGATCAATATGCCCATATGGAAGCATCTTTTCCCAAGGACGGTTTTCCTGACTATCCCGGCATTCGAAGAAATGGCGACGGCGCATGTGTGAGAGGTAATTCCGGTGCTTGGCGATCAATCGACCGCGGTTCTTCGACGAGTAATCGCGAGGGAGATTGCGGAACAGTGTCTCCACCAGCTCATTGTCATACCCAGCTCGCTCCGCGAACGTAAAGCGGCTCATGGCCTTGGTCTTGGGATTGAGGAAGCCAAGCTCGCGGTCCAGATCGGGGTTGCTGACTTCGGCAACATCGATCTCGCGCAGCAAAGCAATCAGCCGGTCATTGGAGCCTTCCGCCCCGCCAAGCCACGAGTTGAAATAGAAACCGTCAAGGATGCGATTCTGGGTCTCTTCACCGCCGTTCTGATAGAGCTGGTGAATGCCGTCGCAGTCCTGGGTGCCCACGAGCATGAAGGCTAGCGCCGAACGTAGGTCGCGCATGGTGATATGCAGTCGCCCGCGCAGGTGGGTAATGGTGTAGAGCATCTTCAGGCGCTCGATCACCTTGGGTCCGGCAACCGGGTCCTGGAAGGTCCGGGCGTTATGGTAGGCAAAGCACTTGCCCTTGAGGTCACACTTCTCGCAGGCCTGCCAGTATTCCTGCTGCGTCATGCGGGCAATCAGCCGCTCCAGAATCGACGGCTGACCTTCCTCGGGTTCGGCGACCACCGAGCGCAGGTTGAGGTTGATGACCGCGATACCGCTTTCAGGAGCGGCTCCGGCCAAGCCCTGCTGGATCTGCTTGGCGAGCAGCGGGAACTCCTCTTCATGCTCCAGGAAGAAATCGACCAGCCGCCCCTCGTTGATCGCGATCAGGCGGGTCTGGTTCTCGGGCCAGCCGGAGGCGTCCTTTCCCGCGAAGGGAGCAAAGAACTTCTGCAGCACGGCATCGTTACGCTCGTCGCCTTCATCCTGACTGCCATCATAGTTGCTCTGGTAGGTATGGCCCTTAAGCTGGAACACAGCCCCATTCGCGCCGCGCTGCATCTGTGCTCCCTTGCTCTCGGCAAAGGCCTCGAACTGCTGAATGAAGGCCGTCTTGCCGTCACCGGCGTTACCGCTGATGATGACTAAGCGGAACTCGCCCTTGAGTAGCGCGGGCTTGAGTTTTTCATCCAGATAGGTCGGCACGTAGGTGGCCTTACCAACTTCGTCGAGGCCACGGGTGCCCGCGTTGGACACCTGGCTCTGGCTGTAGAGGGTCAGCAGATGGGTAACAAAGGGGTTGGTGTTGGGCTTGGTCGGCTCGAAGCCCAGCTTGGACACCACCTTGGGTCCGGCACTAATCTCGCCGGTGGTCAGCACCGAGCGCAAGCGCTTGACCTTGGCCATGGCGGTCAAGAACTCATCGACTGAGGTGTAGCGCTCCTTGCGCTCCGGCGCGATCATCTTCACCAGCACATTGACCAGCGACGAGCTGAGGTCGGCGCAGCCTTTGAACTGCTTAGGGTCCTTGGGCTGAGTCTTGATCGGCGGCGTCGGGTCGTCGAAAGGATACTTACCGGTCAGGCACTCGTAGAAGGAGATGCCCAGGGCATAGAGGTCGCGGTCCATCCGATCCGAAGCATCCGGCTCGGAGGAGTAATTGTAGTCCGGCGGCAGGTAGCGACGCGTGCCGCCACCGCCTTGAACCTCGTCGTTTTCGGAGACCGCGACATTGAAATCAATGATGCGAACGCCCTTATCGGTCCACAGCAGGTTGGAGGGCTTAACGTCCTGATGGTAAACGCCGTGCTTGTGAAGATGGGCCAGTCCATCGGCGGCCTCGCGCACGATGCGCACGGCATCATCCAGTGACAGCGCCTCGGCATCGATCAGATCGGAGACATCCAGACCTTCCACATACTCAAAGACGATATACGGCGTCTGCTTGGTGTCGGCCATGCGGTCCGCCCAGATCACCTTCACCACATGCGGATGGTCGGGGAGATTAGTCAGGGTCTTGTATTCGCGGCGCAGCCGCTCGTACACGCTGCGGCGGTCCTTGGTTACCAGCTTGATAACCCGCACAACATCACCCAGAGAATCGAACACCTTGTAGGCCACACCGAAGCCGCCGCTGCCTAGCTTCTTCTGAATGCGAAAGCGATCCCCCAGGATGAAATCCTGCGGCAGGTTCATCAGGTTATCGGGAGGCTGCGGCTGGGCCACGGCCTGTCCGCTCACATCCGGGGCAGAGTCGTTCTTGGCCTCGGGCAGAATCAGGTCATCCAAGCCCTTGCGGGCGATGGCCGCGCTGGTGTGCCGTTCCTCGGGGTCGAACTCGCAGAATTTCTGCAGCCACTCGTCGACTCCCTTGGGCAGGTCCGGCTTGTACTCCGAGGGCTTCATGGGGAATTTGCCGTCGGCCTCCATCATCTGGTCGACGCTCTCAAAGGGCAGTTCGCCAGTCAGCAGCTCGTAAAAGATCAGCCCGGCGGCGTAGAGGTCGGAGGCGATGCTGGCCTGGGCCGGGTCCTTGAAGCACTCCGGAGCCTGGTAGGCAACTTCCAGGTCATCCACCACCTGATCGGCGATGGTGGAGGTGCGGTTCTTGCCCACCCGGGCGAAATCGAAACCTGTTACCCGGGCCTGGCCGCCCTTGGTCACCAGAACGGCATCCGGGGTGAGGTTGCGGTGGATCACCTCATGCCGGTGCGCATGATCCAGGGCCGAAAGCACGTCGCGCATCAGCTGGAGCTTCTGGTCAAAGGTCAGCGCCAGGGAGGCCTTGTTGATGTGCAGGCGCAGGGCCTGGCCGGGCAGGTCCTCGGTGACTAGCACCACCTTATCTTCATCGTCGGAGACGAACAGATCCTTCACCGCAAGCACGTTGGCGTGGGTCGGCATGTGCGCCACGGCGCGATAGGCATTGCTGATCTTCTTGAACTCTTCCTTGCGGGCGGCTTCGTCCTGATAAGGATCGGCTTGGTAGACCCTCAGACGGGCCATGCCGCCGCTCTTGCCCAACAGGTTGTGCTTGGCGCGGTACTCGGTGTAGCGGTCGGTGCCGCCCAGCTTCTCTTCCACCTGCCAGTCCCGGAACACCAGCGCCGCACTCTTGGGTTTGGCATTGCCGGTGATCGCCTTAGCAATCTGGGAGTGGAAGCGGGTGATGTTGTCCAGCCGGTTTTCGGGGATACGGCTCGCGTCGCGGAAGTATTTCAGGCAGTGCTTGAAGTCGGTCACGTCCGGGCTGTCGATGCCCGCCTGGTCGAACACGGCGGCGTCATCGGCGGTGAGCAGCACGGCGGCATGCACATGGGCCTTGCGCAGCTCGAGCTGTCCCTTGTGGCTCTCCTTGATGATGCTCGCCAGCACCTTGGCATGGTGCCGCAGCTTGGCCAAGGGAGAGTGAAACGGCTGCCGCCCTTCGGGATACCACTTGGAGCCATACACATCGATATTACCCCGCGTTCCTTTGACATCCACCAGGTACATCGCGTGAGGCGCGAGAATGGCGACGTCAATTTCGAACACCTCCTGGCCTTGGCGCATCTCGAAGTTGTGAAAGATCAGCCAGCCCTCGGGGAGATGATCCCGAAGGAAACCGATGGCCTGGCGCTCAGATTCGTTCGCGGGTTGCCCGATGGGTATGACCTTCGCCATTAGCGACCGCCCTCCTCGATAGCACGTTCGACGAGGGAGCGGGCCTCCTCCTCCAATTCGACGGCTCGCGCTCTGTTCTCCCAAGCTTTTTCTGCTATGGCGCTAATCTGATGTCGCTTCTTCGCGTCAGGCCAATAGATTTGAATCCTTCTAGCACCGTCTTCCTGAAGCACAGGAATTGACGTTCCCGAAGAATTTTTGAGCAAGAATCGAAGTCCGAAACCAGTCGCCAGATAGGTGAACACGTATCCAGCGTCTTTCAAATCATGTGGCGTGATTCGAATTTGATGCTCCGAGACCGCTTTTCCAATCAGATTGCGGTTTGCGAGTGTCGGCCGGCCAAAGATTCCATATCTTTGCCCTACGCACTGAAAAAGAACTTGGCCTTGCTTGACGATGAACTTGTCTATGTGCTTTGTCTTGGCAGAAATTCTGTCTTCGCTCTTCTGGCCCATCGTCATCACATCGGCGCCGCCAAGAAACTCGTAGCCACCTTCCTGAACATGAACTCTTTTGAAAATCGGGGGGCGCAGTGCCGCCGCGACATCTGCTATGTCAATCAGTGGAACGTTGGCTTTCTTCTCGGCTTCACCTACAAACCCAATGTGGTGAAAAGCATCTAAACGATTTGCGAAGCCACTGACTGTTCTTGCCTCGATGCTGAATGCCTGTGGCTTATTGTGCTCCCAAGCGATCGTGCCTCCTGCAATTTCCTCTTCTAAAGTCTTAACCTGCTCGGCAATTAGCTGGCTTGCCTCTGTCCTCAAGTCTGCCGCTTGTTGAATTAGTTCATGAGCTTCGTCTTCCACTGCGCCCAAGCGCGGGACAGGTAAATCAGCAATATGATGAGGTTCTAGGTGCGTAATTATCGAGCCATAGGTGCCTGAGGTTACGATGGGCAAGCCGAATTTAGTGCCAAGGTAGGCGTATATGTAGCCTGGCTTGACCTTGCTCTCGTCCGGGATGACTCTCAAAACATCCTCTGTACATGCCATTCCATTCATATCGGCACGTGAATAAGCCATTCGCCCAATTGATCCGGACCGTGTAATGAGTGTCCAGCGATCCTTGATCAGGAGCTGACTGTTCTGACGCGCAACCGATTTTGCAATATGACTGATGGTGCTGAGGTCAGCCTGAAGAATGTCTGTGCTCGATAGAAAAGGATATCCATGTTGATAATCGTCCACCCAGAGGCGGGTGATACGCCCTGCGTTTATGATCCCAGACATGCCACCCTTGGTTAGGTTTTGCAGATGGTCTTTTCTTGCTGGTAGCTGGCTCAGGATTTCTCTTGCCTCCATTGCGCCCGACATATATGGACCGCAATCGAGTCGATGCCCCTGTTTTTCAATCCAGCTACTTGGCACGGCTTTTATTTGGAACTGTCGGCTCATAACGGCACCTCGCCGGTTGCGCGGAATTCCTTGTATTTCTCTGCCACCAGCGGCAGCTCGTCATGAATGCGGCAGTTTCGGCGCATGGTCTGGCGAATTTCCACTTCGCCGCCTTCACGAACCCGCTCGATCACTTCCTCATTGAAAACCAGTTCCTCACCATCGGGGGCTCGCTGGAACAGGAGAGTGCCCCGGGCGTCGACACCGGCCCGATCCACCACGGCCATGAAGACCTTGTATTCCGGGTGTTCGGTATTGATCAGCTCTTCCTGGCTACGGCGGCGCAGCACCAGCAGGCTGGGCAAGGCGGGCGTTAGGCCATACTCCTTGACGGTGACCTTGAAAGGCTCCACCGGCAGGTCAACCGAGGCCATGACCTCGCAGTGGCGCAGAATCCACCAGCGCACGTACTCATCGCCGGGATTGCCCAGCAAGCCATCAGGCAGCAGGATACCCACTCGGCCGGTGCCGGGCTTCACCCATTGCAGGGCGCGTTCGATGAACAGCACCTCGGGCGGCACGCCGCCAGTGCTCAGGTTGCCGGTGTTGCGGAATCCATGTTCTTCGTCGCGCTCCCAGTTGTTGCCCAGGTCATAGCACTCCAGAATGGAGGTGTCGCTCACCGTGTCTTGGGTCGAGAACCAGGGGTTGAGCAGAACGATATCCATGCTGCCCAGCGGTATGGCCGGGCGGGCGGCTTCGATGCCATCCAGATCGCCATCCGGGAAGGTGCGGGCGTCGATGCGGAACACGCGGCCAGGATTGCCGGTGGTGAACAGCAGATTCATGCGGCTGGCCACGGCCAGGAAGGGATCGATGTCGCAGCCCAGGGCATTGCTGGCCGCCCAGGCGGCGGTTTCGTTTTGCGACTGGCGGATCTGTTCGTTGGTGGCTTCTTCAGGCGTAGTGCCCATGGCGGCCAGTTTTTTCATGAAGATGTGTGCGGCGGTCATGGCCAGGAAGGTGCCGGTGCCGCTGGAGCAGTCCATGATGCGTTCGCCGGGTTGCGGGTCGAGCATCTCCACCGCCATTTCGGCCACGTTGAGCGGCGTGGGGTAGCGGCCCTCACGGCCGTCCATCACGCTGCGGGCAACCGCACGGAAGGCCCCGGTACGGTAACGGGGCTGCGTTTCGCTTAAGTTATAGCGGGCCAGCTCCATGACCACGCGGGCGGTCTCGTGGGGTTCCAACGTCAGATCCCAACCACGGGTCAGCAGGTTCGGTTGCCAGGCCTTGGCGGCGGCAATGGATTCGCTGATGCGCTGGGCAATGGCCTGTTGGCCTGCGTCGGTGAAAGGCTCGTCGCCCCTGATCCAGAATCTGCGCTCGCCGTTGGGCAGGGTCTCATCGTGGATCTTGGCCAGCATCAGCACGGCCAACTGCTTGAAGGAATCCTTGTGGTCGAGCCCCAGGTTGCGGTTCAGATACTGGCGGCAGCGCAACAGGGCGTCTTCCAGGTCTTCCGCCTCGGCGCTGACCTGAATGACACCGCCGGTGCGGTCGAGATCGGTGGTGCGTTCGCCCGGAACCGGCCAGACGCCCAGGGGCTTGGCTCGGACCTCGAAGCGTGTGCGCTCGACCTGGAACAGGAACTCCTCCTGGCCGTTGGCCCACATGCCCAGTGTCGCGCCAGGGATCAGCTCCAGCAGCTCCTTGAGCTCGCGCAGGTCGGCGTCGGCCTCGGCAATAGAGCGGAGCTTGTCGCGCATTTTCTGATTCTTGCAGACGATGATCCGCTGCAGGTTGTCGTTGTTGTGCTCAGCATCGGGGTGGAAAATCGCTATGTCGATGCGCTTGCGCCCCTGGCCGGGGATCTGGGGGTTGTAGTTGACCTCCAGGTCGTTCCGATCAAAGCCGTAGCTCTCGATGAGCTGGCGCAAAACCTTCTGCACCAGCAGCTTCTTGGCCGAGGCGCTTTCCTTGTTGCCGGTCAGGATGTCAATGAAAAAGTTATCCAGGCCGCTCTCTTCGGCAGCATCCTGCGGGAGTACAATGATGTCGTCTAGACCGGTCATCCGTTCTGCTCCCTGAGAAATTCGCGGTACTTCTCAGCGATGACCGGCAGATCGTTGTCCTCGATCTTTTCACTGCGGGTCAGAACCCGTTCCACGAAGCGTCCGCCGATACGGATGCGTTCGATATGTTTCTTGGGCTCGACAATCTCTTCGCCGTCCGGGGTGCGTTTATAGAGCTTGTTGCCGCGGCGGTCGAAACCAACTTTATCGGCCACAGCCATGAAGACTGGGTATTCCTCGCCCCCGCCCAGCGCCTCACGATGCTTCTCTTGATTATCCTTGCGGCGCAGGAACAACAGGCTGGTAAGGATGTTGACATTGGCCTCGGCGATGAAAGCTTCCACCGGCAGATCGACGGAGGCAAGCACCTGGGTTTCACGCATGATCCACCAGCGAATATATTCCGCCGCCGGGTTGCCAAGAATGCCATCCGGAAGAACGATCCCCATGCGACCGGTTCCCGGTTTCAGCCATTTTATGCAGCGCTCGATGAATAGAATTTCAGGTGCAACACTGCCCTTGAGGACGCCGGTGTTACGGAAACCACCTTCGCCGTCCGGTTCCCAATTATGAGCCAGCTCGTACTGCTCCAGAATGTGCTTGTCGGTAATCGGGATGTCGGAGCCGAAGGGGGGATTGGTGGCAATGATATCCACCGAACCCAACGGGATCTCCTTCTTCGCAGCAGGCAAATCATCCAGGTACCCCAGCGGAAACTCCAGGGAGTTGATGTTGTATATATGACCCCGGCCGTCACCCGCTAGCACCATGTTCATCTGAGCGGCGCGGATAAGGAAGGGATCGAAGTCCGTTCCGAAGACGTTGGCAGCAGCATACTCTTTCAACCGCTCATGGACATTCAAGAATTCAGTAGTGCTTTCGTTCCCAGCCTGGGTATCCTGGTCGTCGCGAAATTTCTTCAGCATGTGCCCTAGCGAGGCGACCAGGAAGCCACCTGTCCCACAAGCCGGATCTAAAAGGCTCTCGTTCTCTTTGGGGTCGAGCATTTCAATGACGAGCTTCACGACGCCCCGGGGAGTGAAATACTGACCACGGTCGCCGCGGAGGTTGACGCCCACCAGTTCCTGATAGGCAACACCCTTGGCATCGACATCCGTGCGGGTGAAATCGTACTTGGCCAACTCAGAAACGATAAAAGCCAGCGCCCGGTTGGAGAGGGTGATCTCTTCGTTGCCTCGAAATATGTTCTTGTAATGCTTCTTAACCTCAGTGAACAGCGCCTCGATACGAATACGGATATCCTTGCGGCCTTGCTCCTCGAACTGCTCCTTGGGGCCAGCCCAGAATCGACGCTGCCAGGCCTGTCGCTGCTTGGCACGCAGGTTCTCATCGTGCATCTTGCAGAAAATCAGATAGAGGAACTGCCAGAAGGCGGCGTCCTTGGGCATCCCCTCGTTTCCGTGGATGAAGTTGTGGCAACGCCGAAAGGTAATCTTGAGCATCTCTTTGTCGGCGATGCGGGTGTGGGCATCGGAGACAACATCTTTAGTGCCAACTGACTCTTCCGCCATTGGCCAATCGCCAACAGGATTGCACTTCGTCTCAAAGCGACTCTGTTGCTTCTCTAAGAAAAAGAACTCGAAGCCGTTGGTCCAGAGGCCATACTGAACAGTCTCCATTTCAAGCATGATAGCCTCGATCTCTTCAAGGTCTTTTTTTGCTTGCTCAAAATCTCGAATCCTGGCCGCATTTTTACCCAAGACAGGTTCAGGTCGGCATACAACTGCTCGGCGCAGATTTTCTGGAATATGTTCTTTTTCATGGCCAAATATGGCTATATCTATTTTTTTTCTCCCCTTGGATTTGTAACCAATTTCCATATCTTCTGGAGAAAAGCCATACTCATGAATCAAAGCACGGGCGATTCGCTGGCGTACCAGCTCTTTCTTTGTCTCTTTTATTTTCCTTCCTGTGACATAGTCAAGCGTATACCCTGCTGGTATCGCGCTTTCGCCAACCTCATTGCTCATCATCCTGTTCATCAGTAGCTCCGCCGCACATCCAGGGCTTCAAAATCAATCAACCCTCAATGGTACCGCAAGGGTCGCCAAACGGCTATATTTTTTCGTGTTGCATAACACTAAACGCTGTGCTAAGATTTTTCAATGAGAAAATTTTGCGACACTGTGCGAGAGCTTCGCCAAGCACAGAATCTTAGCCTAAGAGAGACGGCTTCTATGTCCGGTATTTCCCCGGCATATTTAAGCCGGATAGAGCGTGGAAAAGAGCCACCTCCTAGCCCAGCGGTGATTAAGAGTATCGCCAAGGTGCTGGCTGCTGATCCGGATGTATTATTCCGCCTCTCCGAGTCCACGGATCCAGAAATATCCCATTATCTAGTCAACAATCCCTGTGCGGTTCGCTTGCTCCGCCTTATTAGCGATCAAAATTTCACCGACCAAGAAATTGGTAAAATTTTAAATTTCGCAGAGAAACTAAAGAAAAACTGAGTTATGCAACTGTCTCCAAGCCTGCTTTTGGGCAGTAGTGAAACCTCTTATCCCTCCAATACTCTCTTCCCTGATAGTCATGTTTTCAATCTCGGCTCAAGTCGGATTTGCAGATTTTCTAGGGCATCATGTGCAATATTGGAGTCCATGAGCTGCTGTAGATACTCGAGGAGGTCATCCTGCCGGGGTTGACCAAATGCAAGCCGGTAGACAGTCAGGCTGCGCTTGAGCCAGCCCAGCCGAGTAACCTCACGGCTGAAGGGAAGCATTGGTACGCGCCGCTCGACTTTCACCGGACCTTCGTAGATCCAGTAAGGTACCAGGTCAGTTTCTATATCTGATTCCGCTCGCGCGTGGTCGAACATAACCGCCCAAGGATCGAATGAAACGCGCCTGCTCCCCCGAATTGTATCCCCCTTCCGCTGGGCAAGATTCAGACGAACAGCGTGGCCCTTAAAGCGGTGGACCCGTCCCTCACGCTGCTCCAGGTCCACCGGATTGCCCGGGAGATTCCAGTGGTAGACACGATAGCAGTAGGGATGGAAATCTAGGCCTTCCTGGCCGACTGAGGTCGTGGCCAGCACAAAGGGCCGAAACGGGGAGTTGAAGGCTTCGCGCACGCCTCCGACCCGAGCAACCGCCCCTTCCTCGTCGCGGTAGTCGGCTAGGCGCATCGCAAAGCGTCCGCGCATTTGGAACTTGTCGATCTTGAAGCCCTCTGCTGTGCGCTGCAGGTCGTCTACATCAATCTGCGAAGGCCGAATGGACAGTGCTCTGACCATCGCATTCGCTACACCTTTAGCCCGCTCGGTTGACGGATGTGCACCCAGCCCTTCAGCATCAACGAGATAGTGTGTGTACTCATCCAGTACCGCCTGTAGGTTGTGCTCAGCGCAGTAGGTGAGCACCCGGTGCCAATAGCGATCGTCGGTGCCCCGGCGCAGGAGCGCCACAGCGTCTCGCTGATTCAGCAGCGTGCGAAAGCCCCAGCCGATCCGCGAGGCCGCCTCCAGCAGAGCCGGATCGTCCCAGTCGAGATCAGGCGCGATCCGATGAAGCGCTCGCAGCCCACAGATGGCGGGGCTGCCAAGGGCCACGTCCACAAGTAGGTCAACAAGCTCGTCCGATAGTGGTCCGATACTGGCCTGCGCGGATACCGTATCGAGTTCATCAACGTGCTCACGGAATGCGTCCTCGGCAGCCAATGCTGACAAACCCGTTGCACTGATCAGCCATGTCGTAGCGTGCGATCCTTTTAGTCGATCTAACAGGGCCGGCACCGCCCAGTTGATTTCGCGCCCTTCGTGATCCGTCGGCGCCGTTGTCTGGTGCGGTGTCAGGGCGCTCCGTACTTTCTCCGCAAGCCTGGCTCGCATGGCCTCCAGCGACAGCATCTCCTTGTGCCCTGCAAACAGCACCAGCGGATCAGTGATCCTGGCCAACTCCGGCGCCGGATACAGTAGCATCAGAGTGCGCAGGCCAGTGAGTCGGCCCTGCTCTTTGCGAAATCGCAATGGCATGCGCCGGTGACGGTCAAAGTAGCGCTGGCTAGCTTCGCCCGCGTTCATACGCCGCTCTGCCTCGTACGTGAGCAAAGCGGCGATGGCATCGGGTACCATCTGCCACTCTGAAAAGACCAGAGCCTTGGTCGGTCTCTCGGCCCGCTTGAGGCCGTAGTAGGGCAGTGCGGGTGGAATCCACAGATGCTCTTCAAGCCGTTGGTCGAACATGTCGTGCATAAGCGCCCGCATGCGGGCGTTTGCAGGCTCGAGCCGACGATAAGTGTTGAGCGCTCGGCGGTTTAGCAGCGCAGGCTCCACCTGCTTTATAGCGGCAGTAAGCGCGGCGGATGGGGAGTCGAGCGCTTCACGCAGTAAGCGCTTGAGACTGTACTCGCGCATGAAGTTGAGCAGATAAGGCGCCGACTTCCAGTACTCGACGATCTCGGGGGCATCAAGGGCCTGCGCGACACCGGACACTACGGCGGCCTGTTTCAGATCGGCCGGGTCTACCAAGACCTCAAGCGCAGGCTCTGTCACCATTGAATCGCGTTGCTGGGTGCTGCTGACCCGCTCGGTGCGTGCTATGACCTGGCGAAGCTTCTTCTCGACGCAGCTCCGCCTCTCGACGGCGGTGTCGTAGGATTCGGGCAGCGCATGCAGAGATTGCCTGAAGGCACGCAATTCTTCGTCCAATTCGGCAGCCAACTGCTCTCCTCGCTTCTGACCGAATAGGAAACCCAGGGTGTCGATAAAATCCTGATAGTGGTCGCCGTCTTCTGCAGCGTCATCGGCGAGGGTGAGCATTCGGTAGGGTGTGGCAGAGAGGAGCAGAGTTCGAGCTGCGTTTCCCCCCCGGTCAGTGTAGTCGAACAGCTCTCGCGCCAGCTGAGCGGCATCGCTCTTGCCGTGCAGAAGCTCACGGAACCTCTGAAACTCATCCATGATGATAAGATCGGGCTGTAACGCGTCGACACAAGCGTGGGAGAGCTTGACGCGCAAACGCGCCACCAGATTGTTGCGTGGCTGAGTCAATTCGGCCGGATAGTGCTTGCGTCGACGCGGGAATCGTTCACACATATACTTCAGATCCTCTAAAAGCGCCGGGTCCGCCTGTACCTCGCGGCGGAAGCGGTCGATGATTTGAGGATCGATGCCTGTAAGCGTCAAGTTTTCCACCTCCCGGTTCCAGCCATTCACGCCCGCAGTGACCTGCAGCAGATTGTGCAGACCGCGCCGACGCGAAACGAGCGGTTCCAGCAGATGGAAAAGCAGTGCCCGCTCTTGGACCACGCCTGTTGCAGAGCGTAGGTCGAAGGTGGTGCCTGGAGTGAGGCTGATGAAGTTGACCTTATTGGCCTCGAGCCCGCAGCCGTTACGCATCTGCAGCGGCACCAACGTCATGCGTGTCGGCAGCGCGAGCTCCTGGCGACCGAGGACGTTCAACCGGTTGATGTTCTGCGCCGCGATAGCCTGATTAGAGCAGATGTAGAGGATGTCGATCCGCTTCGTTCTGTCCCACAGGTGCTCGATCGCACGGGCTATGACCCCACGCGCGACCATGGTTTTGCCCAGGCCCACTTCGTCGGCTACTAGGAATTGCCGTGTTGGGTCAGATGCGCCGTAGAGCCGCTCGAAAACGTAGTTGACGGTCCTCCGTTGGAAGGCTTTCAGCGGCGCCAGGGCGGGCGCTGCGCAAAAGGGCTCAACTGGCATCAGTACTCTCCTTGGCCTTAAGCGCGACGCGGAAAGTCTCCCATAGGGTGCGAAAGTCGGGTGGAATTGGGTTCGGACCGCCCGCCTCCGCAGAGTCCAGCCGGGAGATAAGCCGCTCGATGGCCTGAAGCTGCTCTCCCCCACGACACAGGGCACGGACCATTTCCTCCAGCAGTGGCATGTCATCGGCCGCTGCGCGCCAGCCACCAGCGCCTTTATCGGTCTGGGCGGCGAGTGCTGCGGCGAAGGGCTCGCCCAGTTCAGCCAGCAGCAGCTGCAAGTAGCGTAGGAAGGTCTCCTTGCTGTCGATGACCCAGCGCATGATAGCGCCGTGTCGCTCGGCCGGCAGGCCCGCGAGGTCAAAACCGGTGCTGAAAAGGACCGACGAGTCGGTCGCCGCATCCATAAGACGGAAGGCCATGAACCGGGTCAGATCGATCAGTGGCATTGCCCCTAAGTCTACCGGTCGCCCGGCACACAGGGCTTCTAGGGCCTCACGCCTGTGCCCTTCGCCGCGGGTAATGGGCCAAACAGCTAGTGCGGACATGCTTTCTAGGGGCAGCGGTTCGGTGGGTACGAGCCGCACCGACCACAGGGAGTCAGCGGTGTCGCCGGTCTCGGCGGGCTGACAGTGCAGCGTGAGTTCGCTGCGGCAGAGACTGCGCCGTGCCTCTTCAAGGCGTGCTTCGACGGCCCGCCGCTCCGGGTCGGGGGCGGCGAGTTCGCCCGGCCTAAATTCACGCGTCAATCGGCCAAACCCCTGGGGGCCCATAATTTGCTCCACGCTTCCTACGCGGGAGCGTCTGCCCGTCAGCGTGGCGAAGAGCTCAACATTGCGTCCTGACAGTAGGGCCGGACGCGTCGCGTTGCCAGAACCTACGGTGATCGAGGTATCTCGGCCGGATTCGGCGATGAACGCCTTGGCATGCAGCCCTTGCAGTGTTTCTGTTTCTGCTTCCGCTTCTTCTCCGTCTTCCGTTGTGGCCATCTCATCGAGCACGGCCGCCTGTGCAAACTGCGCCAGGGTGTCCGGTGACAACGCTGCAAGTTGATCACTGCGGCTGATCAGTCTAGGTGGTTCCCGATGCGGAAGGCTGGCCAGCAGATCCAAGGCCGCATCGTCACAGAACGGTGAGATTACACCCAGGCGCGCACAACGGTCAGGCTGCCAAGGCTTGCCACCTAGACCGTTGACGGCGAATGAAACGCTGTCGAAGGGCTCAGGGATTGACCACTCCGCCCGGCGGATATCCTCACTCAGTTGCTCGATAAGAGCACGCGTGTCCTCGTCGACGGCGGCACAAGCCGAGTCAGGTAGTTGGCGGATGAACTGCGCGAGGGGTCGGTTTCCACGGCGCGGGCGTCGCGAGATCGCTCCATCAAGGGTCAAGGCAATATCCCACGAGCGGTCACAGGTGAGGTTGCGCGACAGAACCAGAACGCGTAGACGGGGGGGCTCGTTGGGTTGTACCGGTGTGAACCGTAGCGCCCACATCTTGGGATGGAAGGCTCCGCCCTGGGGGGCGGTGACTTCAATGATGGTACGTTCCAGCAGACTGCACAGACGTGAATGTGGAGCGCTGCTTGCCAGGATCCTTCCGGCGTCGGTAAAAATGGCAAGTCGTCCGGCAATACGCTCGGCACCTTCGAGCAAGGCCAGCGGGTGCCGTAGGATCTCATCACGGTTCTCAGCCGCGAAAAGCGCCAGGCTGACCGGAGCTGCGAGTGCAGTCTCGAAATCGAGCGAGAAGGTAGTCGCTACCGCAGCATCGAAAATGTAGCCGGGCGGAGCCTGTAGATTATCTCCATAAAGAACACGCTGCTCAGGGTCGAGGCTCGTTTTAGCCGGCATAGGCAAGGTCCCTTAGATGTGATTTTGCCTGAGACCACCGGAAAGACAACCGATCCGCCCCCGAGGCGCCTGTCCAGCGGTCCCGCACCGCACGGTTGGAAAAGCGCGACTGGCTCGATTTCAGTCGGCGTTCACGTTCTTTCACCAGTGACCGGGCGGAGGCCGATGCGCTGATTCTCCCGGCTCCCAAAGCCACTTGTTCAAGCCATTGCACCACGAACCGCCGTGTGGCCGGGCGAATGTTGTGAGCGGGGTGCTCTACTGTCTTCCAAAAATCGTCGGGTGCCCAATCCTGGATATTCTTGTGATTGATGCCATCAGCCCAGTCTGCAATTCTTTGTTGATAGAAGCTTACCCAGCCATCATGCTCGCGAAGCTCGCTGAGCTGGAGGTTATACAACAACGAGGCACCATGCATGACAGCGGAGAATCTATCGGCTTGCTTGACCAAGTTTTGAGCCTTGCCGGGAAAGTCACTCCGTTGAGGGTGCTCCCAGATGTAGTCACACTCGGCTTCAATCCGGTATTGAGCCAAGTGGGTCAGCAGCGAATTGGGCTGCTCCGATATAAGCCGATCAACGATGAACCCAGCTTCATCGTTGGTCAGGTGGAATGTCGTACTGTCCAGCAGCTTGGGAGGAGCCGGGGGCAGTGCCTTTGCCCATAGTCGTTGGCTGCTTATTGCCTCAGCGCTCGTTACAGCTTCATCTTGCGTATGACGGGTACGGCGACGCAGGAGGCCCGTGAAGTAGCTTTCAATCGAACCGGGAAACAGGCGTATCCCCCAAGCACCCAGTCCAGCCCAATATACAGAGCTGGGCAGACGTTGTAGCTTCACCCCGGCTTCGCGCCCGATGATCCCTCGTATTTCGCCGCCGTTTTTCAATGCCTCCACCAGGCGAACCTCAAGCGTCCTTGCCTCTGCCTTCAGTTGGCTTGGTGTGCCTCCGCGCTGCTCCAGGGATTGGTATAGCCAGGGCACGAATAGCATATAGCGCAGTCGGGTCTGGATCGTGCTGGTGCCAGGAAACAGGTGATCAGCGATAGAGTCGCGGATGCTGCCGAGTCCCAGCTCATCACGGCTTTCACGCTCTTGGAACAGCGCCATAATTCGTTGCGCACGCTGGCGCTCTGCCTCATCGAAGTCAATCCATGCTAACGATGACATCGGCCCTCCGATCTGTTGAATTCTTCTGTCCGGCCGTCATCGAAAGCCGGTAATTTGCCAGGTATGGCTGGACGATTACGGAAACTAGTTGATAGCTGTAAGACCTCATGATCTTTGATGGCTTGATCTGGCAGTCACCCACTTGGTCTTAACTAGGTCAGGCTACGCAGCCGTACACGCAGGGTCTCCGGCTGGCGTAGCCACTCATGCAGCGTTTCGGGGTGGTGGAAGGCAAACAGCCGACGAGAGCCCCGGGGACGAGACCTAATTCTGCAACCTGCGCGATCCCAAGCCGCGCTCTCGTAGTGAGAGACGAGCCGCTGCTCCCAGTGTGGCCAGTGCTCAGGCAGCTGAGCCACGTACTTGGCTGACTGCCCGGCGACGCCGCTAAGGGTCACCCCGGCCTTCTTGGCCTCGATGACCCCAGCCGCCTTGCCGTCTATGAACAACAGGTAATCGCAGTAGCCGGCGGGCAGGTGGAACTTCCGCACGGCCACCCCCAGCGCTGCCTGTCGGTCGAAGTCGCTTCTGTCCTGGATCAACCAGCCTGCATGGTGCAGCAGGTGGTCGATTCGGGCCCTGGCCTGCTCTTCCGGTTATTGCACAGCGTTCCCCTTCGCCCCTGTGTAGTGCATGGCCATGAGCCATAGTCGGTTTCTTGGTAGGCTGCCTTCCATGGCTGCCCCAGATCAGCCGGCGTGCTTTGCGCTTCACCTCGCACTCATCCTAACTATCATTACCCTAAGCGTACCAGCTTAAGTCAACAATACGTTACTCAACGAAAAAGGGTTGGCGCGCTGCGGCTCACGACCATTCATTCAGCTCCGGCTGGTCCCAAAAGCCCGCAGCCCCAGGCCGTACTGTTTCGTGTCGGCCTTACACAAATATGACGCTCGGTAGAATGCCGCTCGGAAGCTCTCCGCATCATCTCGGTCGATCCAGTACCACGGATTGTGTGGAACATGGATCCAAGGCTCCTGAGGGTTCCACGCTACCCCCAGCGCGCTGTACCAGGCTCGGGAGACTCGGTTAAAGAGATTTTCGTTGGGGGAGCCCACCCTGCCGGGCAGGTAATAAGCATCACGGTTGAGGACCAGGAAGAAGTGATAGTGCGGCTTGCCATTTTCTCCTACCTCACGGCACCAGACATAGCGGACCTTGGTATCCGGCGCCCAACCGGCCCGACGCTTCATTGCGCGGTCGTGCTTAATGATCGCCTTGAGCGTAGCGATGAACCGCCTTATCAGGCGCTGATGGTCTTGCAGCGTCATTCGGTCGCTAATCGCTTTAGGGATGACCGGTTCAATACGGAAAGCAAGCACTCGAGGATACTCGTCGAGGGCCCTCTGTAGCGTGTCCTGAAGCGACTGCAAGTATTCAAGCACCATCGGCACGGAATCTGGCTGGACCTCCATACCGTTGAAAGATGTGTCGTAGCTCAGGTGCAGGTTGGGGTTGGTGGGATGTCTCGTTGTCATTTCAAATCTCCAGTGGCAGGTAAACGCTCACGCCTAGTTGGTTATGGGCGCTGATAGCAGGCACGATGAATCATCCAGCTTGCTGCTGGATCCTGTGGTCTATGGATAGAATGTTCTCTGCTGTTTCTCTTGCTCTATTGGTACGGGGCTTGAGCCCCCTCCCCTTTCCTTGGATAGATTAATAATAATTAAACAAGGGTCGGAGGCACTGGTTCAGATACCAGCAATGCTGGTGGGCTGTGATGGACATGGGTAGCACAAGGTAGAATTCTGGTCTCCAATTAAATTATTCAGAAATGCTCCTATCCTCATACTGAAGCCATGTCCCGCGTTTTGATAAGATCTTGTATACAGGCATCAACTTCATCTTCCACCCAAGCCGATACCCTAGTCCCAAACTTGATCGGCTTGGGGAGCCATCCCTTGCCGATGTACTTGTAGACCGTAGACTTTGCAAGCCCTGTGCGGTCCATGACGTCATTTATGCGGATCAGTTTCTTGCTCATGTCGAACTCCTGTTTGTCCTTCATGAGATGAAGCTGTCGAGTATTTTTAATTTCATACTCTAGAATGCTCTCCATCTGATTCACGCTTATATACCCCAACCGCGAAGAGCAATCCTCCTTTCGGGATATTCCAATTCCCCCAGTGTCTCCTCACTACCGTGCAACATTCGCAGCCCAGTCAAAGCGATACCAAATTTTATAGGGGTCGAGACCTTACAGCCTGACAGCCATAAGCGACAGGGATGCTGAACCAGCACAACCTCTGGACATTCCTTTGCCAAGATGGATCATTTCAAAGCAACAGGAAAGACTGATGATCTCTCATTGTCGCCTCACTAATCGTCTACGCATCCCCAACACCTAGGGCATTTCTCTTGCATTTATATCGTCGTTGCGTTACGTTGTTGCGTATCGTGGTGACGAATCGTTGATTCACTTCGTTGTGATAGTTCGTTGTCACTGTGTTCAGCTTGGAAGACTTTTATTTAATATTTAAATTATGAGAATGAAGGAATGTCCGAACTTTCAAAATGGTTAAAACCCAGTAATATTGAGCAACACAGGTGGGCCGCCGATTACCTTTTCAGGAAAAATGTTTCACATAACCCCAACCCTCCGGACCCGCACTATTACCTAATAACGCTTGACAATAGCGCCAGCCACGACCCTGCCTATATCCTGGCCGTAAGATCCATGAAGGCTGCCTGGAGGCAGAAGAAGCTGAGAAAAACAAGAAATGGAAAAACCGAATTCAGCTTGACAATAAGCAATGGAAAAAAGAAAAAGCTGAACAACCTAGCAAAGAAAAAAGGTAAGACTCTAGGCGAAACGCTAGAGGAGCTGATAGACGACGAAGCCCAAAGAAATGAGGAATTGAGAAGTGAAATTAAAAGGCAGAAGGAGCTATCTTCTCAAAGTCTTGAATTAGCAAGAGGGGCCCATAAAACAAGAATTTACGAAATTGAAATGTACACCAATATTCTCTTATGTCTTCTAGAGGAAAATTTGAACAAAATGATCCAATACGAAATGGATGCCTTCAAGGCTAACCACTCTTCAATTCACGAACACATCGGGACAAAAGAATTTAAAGAAGAAAGATTTTTATCTGAAAGCGAAACCATAAACAAAGCCTTAAAAAAAGTCCAATCTTGGGCTCCGAAGACATTCCCACTGGATATAGTGACAAAATTAAATACAAAGCAACTAATTCACAATGGTAAATGAAAGGGCGCTGGAAATCGAAAGGACAAGACCATCCCCCTCGACATGCCTCCAGCGTGCTGCATACCTACGAGAGGGCGTCCGGGGACTGGTCAGAAACCGAAAGCAGCTATCTAACCTGACACTCAGGTGACATGCTGAGTGTCGCCATGACGTTCAGGCTAGACTGTGCTTGGCAGGGGCGGCGACTCAGGCCGCCGATAGCCACTGCGCTAGCGCTTGGGTAGAATGCCCATCACTCCACATCAAGCTACTTGCCTGACAAGGGCGGGATCACACAGCCTCAGCCAAACGGGGAGTACCCTGGGGAGTAAAGTCACGCCCGGCAGCTCAATTTTCCCACAAGCGTTTGATTGTATTATGAAAATTATTCACGCACTATTTTCAGATCCAGAACATCGAGTAGTGCAGCAATGACGGCAAGCCGGGCACTGCCCAATCGAAGGTCTGCTCCCCGCGCCATGGGGTGGATACGGTTTATGGCGCTGGCCGCCTGGCTAGCCGTACCCCTGCCGGGCTGGGGGCAGCCCTCACCCGCCGTTCCAGCCGACGGCGCGGGCGAGACGATCGTCGTCGGCGGCGATCACTACCACCCGCCCTATGAATTCCTCGACGAGGACGGCGAGCCGGCCGGCTACAACGTGGAGCTGACCCGGGCCATCGCCGAGGTGATGGGCATCGAGGTGCGCATCGAGCTGAAGCCGTGGAGCGAGGTGCGCCGCGGCCTGGAGCAGGGCGAGATCGATATCCTGCAGGGTATGTCGTACTCGGAGGCGCGTAGCGAACGTTTCGATTTCGCCCCGCCCCACGCCATCGTCCATCAGTCTATCTTCGCCCGCCGCGGCGACCCGGTGGTGGAGGTCGAGGAGCTACGCGGCAAGGAGGTGATCGTCCAGCGCGGCGACATCATGCACGACTACTTGGTCGAGAATGACATCGACGCCGTGGCGATCCCCGTGGATACCCACGCCGACGCGCTGCGAGCCCTGGCCGCCGGCCAGCACGACTACGCCCTGGTCGCCAACCTGCCGGCGCTCTACCTCAGCCGCGAATTGGGGCTGACCAACCTGGTGCCGGTGGCGCGGCCCTTCGCGCTGCGCTACGGCTATGCGGTGCGGCAGGGCGATGCGAACCTACTGGCCAAGTTCAGCGAGGGGCTGGCCATCCTCAAGAACACCGGCCGCCACCAGGCGATCTACGACAAGTGGCTGGGGCCGCTGGAGAGCCGCGAAGGCATCCCCTGGCAGAAGATCGGCCAGGTGGGCGCGGCGCTCTCCGCGCTGCTGTTGCTGATTCTGGGCGCCATCGTGATCTGGAACCGCATGCTCAAGCGTGAGGTGGCGGCACGCACCGCGGAGCTGCGCCAGCATCAGCAGCAGCTGATCCAGGCCGACAAGATGGCTTCGCTCGGCGTGCTCGTCTCGGGCGTGGCCCACGAAATCAACAATCCCAGCAGTCTGCTGCTGCTCAACCTGCCGGTGCTGCGCGACGCCTATGCCGACGCCGAGCCGATCCTCGAAGCGCACTACCGCGCCCATGGCGACTTCCCGTTCGGCGGACTGCCCTATTCGCGCATGCGCGAGGAGATTCCCGGCATGATCGACGACATGCACGAGGGCGCCCGGCGCATCAAGCGCATCGTCGGCGACCTCAAGGACTTTGCCCGCCAGGGCGGCGACGAACAGGCCGAGAGCTTCGATCTCAATGCGGTGGTGGCCACTGCCGTGCGCCTGGTCGACAACTCGATCCGCCAGGCGACCAGCCGCTTCGAGACGCAATATGCCAGCGATCTTCCGGCGCTCTCGGGCAACGCCCAGCGCATCGAGCAGGTGGTGATCAACCTGGTGCTCAACGCCTGCCAGGCCCTCGAGCAGCCCGCCCAGGGCATCCGCCTGACCACACGCCACGATCGCGCCCAGGGCAGGGTCGAGCTGGAAGTGTGCGACCAGGGCCGCGGCATCGCGCCCGACGCCATGCACCGGCTGACCGACCCCTTCTTCACCACCCGGCGCGAGTGCGGCGGCACCGGCCTGGGCCTGTCCGTTTCCGCCGGCATCGTCAGCGAACACCAGGGCAGCCTGACCTTCGACTCCCACCCCGGCCAGGGTACCCGCGTGACCCTGTCGCTGCCGGCAGCGACACCCACCGCGGCGCCGAGCGTTTCGGCCGGCCGACAGCAAGAGCCCGACACGCCATGACGCAGACCCTCTATCCGGCCTTCGGCGTCCTGCTCGTCGACGACGAGCCCTCTTTCCTGCGCAGCCTGAGCATCACCCTGGAGCGTAACGGGGGCATCAACCATATCCACCGCTGCCAGGACAGCCGCGAGGTGATGGAGACCCTGGCGCGGGAGGAGATCGGTCTGGTGACCCTCGACCTGACCATGCCCCATGTGTCGGGCGAGCAACTGCTGGCGCGCATCGTCGAAGAGTACCCCGACATCGGCATCATCGTGGTGAGCGGTTTGAACCAGGTGGAGACCGCGGTCAACTGCATCAAGCTCGGCGCCTTCGACTACTTCGTCAAGACCGACGAGGAGAGCCGGCTGGTCGAGGGCATTCGCCGCGCCATTCGCTTGCAGGAGCTGCGCCAGGAGAACCAGGCGCTGCGGCGGCGCGTGCTCGACGACACCCTGGAGCAGCCCGAGGCGTTCGCCCACATCGTTACTACTGACAAGGCCATGCGCGCGGTCTTCCAGTACCTGGAGTCGGTGGCGCTGACCCAGCAGCCGATCCTGATCTCCGGCGAGAGCGGCGTGGGCAAGGAGCTGATCGCCCGGGCGGCCCATACCCTGAGCGGCCGGCAGGGCCCGCTGGTCAGCGTCAACGTGGCGGGCCTGGACGACAACATCTTCGCCGACACGCTGTTCGGCCATCAACGCGGCGCCTTCACCGGGGCCGAGCAGCCGCGAGCGGGCATGATTGAGCAGGCCGCCGGCGGCACCCTGCTGCTTGACGAGATCGGCGACCTCAGCCTGGCGTCCCAGGTCAAGCTGCTGCGCCTGCTCCAGGAGGGCGAGTACTACCCGTTGGGCAGCGATCGGCCCAAGCGACTCCAGGCCCGCGTGGTGGTGGCAACGCACCACGACCTGGCCGAGAAGCAGCGGGCGGGAAGCTTTCGCAAGGATCTCTACTACCGCCTGCGCACGCATCAGGTCCACATTCCCCCGCTGCGCCAGCGCAAGCAGGACATCGCGCTGCTGTTGGACCACTTCCTCGCCGAGGCAGCCGAGGAGCTCGGCAGGAGCAAGCCGAGCTATCCCCCTGAACTGGCAGTGCTGCTGAGCAACTATGCCTTCCCCGGCAACGTTCGCGAACTGCGCGCCATGGCCTTCGATGCCATGAGCCAACATCGCAGCCGCATACTCTCCATGGACGCCTTCAAGCGCGCCATCGACCAGGCACCCGTGGAGGATGCTCCGGCGTCCCAGCGTCAGCGAGCCGTATTCGCCGCCGACGAACCGTTACCCACGCTGGACGAAGTCGCCGACCTGCTGGTGGAAGAGGCGCTGCAACGCGCCGCGGGCAATCAGTCCATGGCCTCGCGCTGGCTGGGCATATCGCAGCCGGCCCTGAGCAAGCGGCTGAAGAAACGCCGCAGCGAAGGGTCATAACCCTCGTTATAGTGATAACCTAGGTTATAGGAAAGTAACTCGCTGAAATTCAATGCTTTTTCCCTTTTCTACCGTATGGAGGCATGCAGGGGGTTATACCGCTTAATTCTTACTCGCCCGGCAAGTCCTGGCTTAAACAAATAAAAACAATAACTTGAGGCAAATCTCATGCTGGCATGAACCTTGCGTTAATAGCCCGGCCCGCTTCACGGAGGGCCATGTCGACAAACGCAAGCAAGAGGTTCGCCCCCATGCCAAGAACAATGACTCCCGCAGCCCCCGCACGGTCTGCAACCCCCGCCCCGCTCGCCATCGGTCGGGGGAACGCATGATGCTGGATCTGATCAACGACTTTCTCTGGAGCAAGGTGCTCATCGCTCTGCTGATCGCGGTCGGCATCGGCTTCACCGTGAGATCCCGCTTCGTCCAGTTCCGCTATTTCGCCCGCATGTTCCGCATCCTCGGCGCCAGCCAGGCGTTCAAGCGCGACAAGCACGGCCATCTGAGCTCCTTCCAGGCCCTGCTGCTCTCGGTAGCGGGGCGCGTCGGTGGCGGCAACATCGCCGGTGTCGCGGTGGCCATCACCCTAGGCGGCCCCGGGGCGATCTTCTGGATGTGGGTGGTCGGGCTGATGGGCATGGCCACCAGCTTCCTCGAGTGCACCCTCGCCCAGGCCTACAAGACGGCGCAGCCGGACGGGACCTATCGCGGCGGCCCGGCCTATTACATCGCCCATGGCCTCGGCAAGCGCTGGAAATGGCTTGCCGGCGTCTACTCGGTTCTGCTGCTGGTCACCTTCGGCTTCGGCTTCACGGCGCTGCAATCCTATGCCGTGGCCACCTCCTTCGACGATGCCTTCGGCGTACCGGTCGTCTACACCGGCCTGGGCATGGCCGTGATCGTCAGCCTGATCATCTTCGGCGGTATTAAGCGCATCGCCCGCGTCACCGAGGTTCTGGTACCGGTGATGGCCATCGGCTACCTGCTGATCGCCCTCGTGGTGCTGGGCATGAACCTGCCGCGCATTCCCGAAGTCATCATGCTGATCGTCAACAGCGCTTTCGGCCTCGAGCAAGCCGTGGGTGGCGGTATCGGCGCCGCCATCATGATGGGCGTCAAGCGCGGGCTATTCTCCAACGAGGCGGGGCTCGGCAGCGCACCCAACGTGGCCGCGGTGGCCTATGTGCCACACCCCGTGAACCAGGGCATCGTCCAGGCCTTCTCGGTGTTCATCGACACCCTGATCCTGTGTTCATGCACCGCCTTCATCATCCTGCTCAGCGGTGCCTATGACCCAGCGTCCGGCATCGAGATCGGCGGGGTGGCCCTGACCCAGGCTTCGCTGGCAGATCACGTGGGCGAATGGGGCCGCAGCTTCGTCAGCGTCGCGCTGCTGCTGTTCGGCTTCAGCACGATCCTCTACAACTACTACCTGGGCGAGAACAGCCTCAACTTCTTCAGCGAAAGCAACCTCACGCTGTTCAATGTCTTTCGCGTCGCCGTCATCGTCCTGTGCGGCTGGGGAGCCATGACCGACCTGGGCACGGTGTTCGCCTTCGCCGACGTGACCATGGGTTTCCTGGCCCTGGCCAACCTGATCGCCCTGCTCATGCTGTTCAAGCCGGGCCTGCGCATCATGCGCGACTTCGACGAGCAGATCCGGGCCGGCATTCGACATCCCGTGTTCGATGCCAGCAAGTTCTCCGACCTGGACGTCGACCCGGCCGCCTGGGAGATCGAACCCGAGGACCTCGAGCGTCTCAAGCGCCACGGAGAGGCGGCGTCACCCAGCCAGCCGGCTAAATAGCCACATGCAGCACTTCCTGTCGCAGCACTCGCCGGCCTCGTTGCATCGAGGCCGGCTCAGGCCATGCGAGCCCGGCCGGAGGGGACAGACATGCAAAGCTGGATAGAAGATATCCATGCACGCGCGCGTACACGGCTCGGCCAGGGTCGCGTTGCCAGCTATATCCCGGCGCTGGCCCAGCAGGATCCCGAACGGCTCGGCATCGCCGTGTCTACCAATGCCGGTGAGCTATATACCGCCGGTGACGCCGAGACCCCCTTCTCGATCCAGAGCATCGCCAAGGTGCTGCTGCTTACCCTCGCCCTGCGTACCCACGGTGAGACGCTGTGGCAGCGGGTGGGCCTGAATCCTTCGGGCATGCCGTTCAACTCGCTTGCCCAGCTCGAAGCCGAGCAGGGCAAACCGCGCAACCCCTTCATCAATGCCGGCGCCATCGTGGTGACGGATCGCCTGGTCAGCGCCTTCGCCACGCCGCCCAAGCACCTGCAGGACGTCGCCAGGCGGCTGTCGGGCAACGCCTCGATCCTGATCGACGACCGCGTACTGGCCTCGGAGTGGCAGCACCGCTCGCGCAATGCCGCCGCGGCCTATCTGATGAAGGCCTTCGGCAACCTCGACAATGAGGTCGACGAGGTGCTCCACACCTACTTTTCCTGCTGCGCGCTGGCCATGAGCTGCATAGATCTGGCCGTCGCCCTGAACTTCCTCGCCGCCGACGGCCACGCCCGGGCCATGGGCGAGCGCTTCGTCTCGCCAGGCCTGACGCGGCGGATCAATGCGATCATGACCACCTGCGGCATGTACGACGCGGCCGGCGATTTTGCCTACCGTGTCGGCCTGCCGGCCAAGAGCGGTGTCGGCGGCGGCATCGTCGCGGTGGTGCCGGGTAGAATGACGATTTGTGCCTGGTCGCCGGCGCTCGATGGGAACGGCAATTCGGTCGCCGCCCAGCATGCCCTGGAGCTGTTCGCCGAGGAGCTCGCTCCACTTGGGGTCAGCATGCCCCTGCGATGACCTCGAGCTGGTAGCCGGCAGCACGCAGATAACTTCTTTCCTGCTCAAGGGCGCCGAACAGCAGGGCACCGCCGGGCAGCGCGTCGGGCAGTGTGACGAGGAGAGCTTCGCCCTCGACGCCCAGGGTGACGTTATCGGGCGGGGTTTCCGGCCGGGAGTGGTTGAGTATCGCCGCCAGGCGCAGCAGCCGCGCCAGCCGCGCATAGCGCTGGCGTACCGCCGCCGGAAACTCTTTGAGCTCCTTGACGGGGAATTTGCGCCGGTGCGCACGCACCAGGAAGGCCAAGCCGCGTTGCTCGGTGCGCGAGAAGCCCGGCAGGTCGGAGTGCTCGAGCAGGTAGGCGCCATGGCGATGGAACTGGCTATGCGAGACGGCCAGTCCGATCTCGTGCAGCCTGGCCGCCCACTCCAACAGTTGGCGCTGCTCGTCGCCGAGCTGCCAGGCCTCGGCCACCTGGTCGAAGGCCGCCATGGCGCTTGCTGCCACGTTGGCGGCCTGGCGCCTGTCGGTGGCATAGCGAAGGCCAAGACTGTCCAGCGTCTTCAGTCGCGAGTCCTCGAGGGTATTACGGCCGATCAGATCATAGAGCATGCCCTCGCGCAAAGCGCCGTCCGAATAGCGCAGAAACGGCAGGTCGAAGGCTTCGAAAACCGCGCACAGCACCGCCACACCCGCCGGAAACACCCTGGCGCGATCGGGCTTGAGCCCGACCATGGCGAGGTTGTCGAGGTATCCATGGCTAATCAGCCGCTGGCGCAGCCGAAACAGCGCATCGCGGCGAATGATGCCCGCGGTGCTCCCCTCCTCAGCGGAAAGGATCGCCGCCACGTTGCGGATGGTTCCACTGGTGCCGACCGGATCCGTCCAGCCCAGCTGTAGAAACGGCTGGCGGATGCTCTCCACTTCATACAGCGCCGCCTTCTCGGCCTGGCGAAAGCGACTCTCATCGATCCTGCCCTCCGCAAAGAAGCGCTGGGTATAGGAGACGCAGCCCATTCCCAAACTCTCCAGAGCCTGGGGTTCGAACCGCTCGCCGATAATGAATTCAGTCGAGCCGCCACCGATATCGAGGATGAAGCGTCGACCATGCACGTCGGCCAGAGAATGGGCAACGCCCAGATAGATCAGGCGGGCCTCCTCGTGACCGGAAACGATTTCCACCTCATGGCCGAGCAGAGCTTCGGCGCGGGCAATCAGCGCCTGGCCGTTCCTGGCCATGCGCAGCGTATGGGTGCCGACGATGCGCAGATGCCTGGGGTCGATATCTGCAATGAACGGCGCGAACCGGGCCAGGCACTCCATGGCGCGCTGCATGGCTTCGTCGCTCAGCCTAAGGTCGGCGTCGAGCCCGGCGGCCAGCTGTACTTTCTCGCCGAGCTTGGCCGTCACCTGAAAGCGTTCGTGCTGATAGTTAGCGACCAGCAAGTGGAAGCTGTTGGAGCCCAGATCGATCGCCGCCAGGCGGCGCGGCTCGTCATGAGTCGATGGGGTCATCGGTCGCTGCATTCATCCTTCAGGGGCCTGCCAAGGCAGGCAAGAGAAACGGGGGTAGAGACGGCACTCCCGGGGGAACGGCGACAACCGCTCAGGCCTTCGCCGCATAGGCGTAGAGTAGCGTTTCCTGGGCGCTGATGGCCGGTACGCCCTCTTCGGGAACCTGCTTCACATAGCGGCCATCGGCGGTCAATACCCAGGCCTGACAGTTGTCGACCAGGTAGGTCTCCAGGTCCTTGCGTACTTGCTGTGCCAGCTTCTTGTCAAGGATGGGGAAGCAGGTTTCCACTCGCTGGAACATGTTGCGCTCCATAAAGTCGGCGCTCGAAGCCCACACTTCCGGCTTGCCATCGTTGTGGAAGGCGAAGACACGGGTATGCTCCAGGAAGCGCCCCACGATCGAGCGCACCTGAATGTTCTCCGAAACACCCGTCACACCGGGGCGCAGGCAACACATGCCGCGTATGATCAAGTCGCAGCGCACCCCGGCCTGCGAGGCGCGATAGAGCGCGCGGATGAGCTGGGGCTCGGTCAGCGAATTGCACTTGATGATCAAGTGGGCCTTCCTGCCTTTCTCGGCGTGCCTGGCCTCGCGCTCAATCATCTTCACCAGCCGGTCATGGAGTACGAAAGGCGCATGCAGCAGGGTTTCGATCACCCTAGGCTTGCCCATCCCCGACAGCTGCTGGAAAACAAGATGCACATCCTCGCACAGCCGCTCATTGGCGGTCAGCAGGCTGTAGTCGGTGTACAGCTTGGCCGTGCGCGAGTGGTAGTTGCCGGTGCCCAGATGAGCGTAGTAGCGCAGCCCCCCCTTCTCGCGGCGCACGATGTGCAGCATCTTGGCGTGGGTTTTGTAGGCCATCACGCCATAGATCACGATGGCCCCCGCCTCCTGGAGGCGGGCCGCCAGCAGCAGATTGTCCGCCTCGTCGAAGCGCGCGCGCAACTCGATTACCACCGTGACCTCCTTGCCGTTGCGCGCAGCATCGACCAGCGCACTGACGATGGCCGAATCGGCACCGGTGCGATACAGGGTCTGCTTGATGGCGAGCACGCCGGGGTCGTTGGCCGCCTCGGCCAGCAGGCTCTCGATCGGCGTGAACGACTGAAAGGGATGATGGAGCAGGATGTCGCCCTGGGCGATCAGGCTGAACAGACTTTCCTTGCGGTTGTTGAGCACCTTGGGCAGCCCAGGGATGAAGTGCTTGTAGAGAAGGTCGTGACGCTCGAAATCTCCCAGCAGCGTCATCAGCCGGCTCAGGTTAACCGGGCCATCCACCAGGTAGAGGTCGCGGGGCGCGAGGTTGAATTGGTTGAGGAGAAAGTCGGTGAGGTGGGCTGGACAATCATTGACCACCTCTAGGCGAACGCCGTCGCCGTAGCGTCGCGCCAGCAACTCGCCCTTGAGGGCAGAGGCAAGATCGGAGATCTCCTCCGTATCCACCGAAAAGTCGGCGTTGCGTGTCAGGCGGAACTGATAACAGCCGATGATCTTCATGCCGGGGAACAGCTCCTCGGCATGGGCATGAACCATGGACGAAAGAAAAACGAACTCGTCGCAGCCCGGGCGGCTCAGATGCGCGGGCAGGCGGATCAGGCGCGGCAGCGGTCGCGGTGCAGGCAGGATCGCCAGCCCGCCCTCGCGGCCGAAGGCATCCTGACCCTCTAGCTCGACGATGAAGTTCAAGCTCTTGTTGACCAGGCGCGGGAAAGGATGAGAAGGATCGAGCCCGATCGGGCTGATCACCGGCATGATCTCTTGATCGAAATATTCCCTTACCCACTCCCGCTGTGGTGCGGTCCAGTTCTCTCGGCGCAGGAAAAAGATGCTCTGCCGGGCAAGCTCGGGAATCAGCGTCTCGTTGAGAATCCGGTACTGACGTTCCACCTGCTCATGCACCACTCGCGAAATCTCGTCGAGCAGCTCCGTGGGGCGCATGCCGTCGCTCCCCACCTCGTCGGGATGCAGGGCGATATGGCGCTTGATACCGGCCACGCGTATCTCGAAGAATTCGTCCAGGTTGGAAGAGAAGATGAGCAGGAACATCAACCGATTGACCAACGGGTGCGACATGTCCAGCGCCTGTTCAAGCACGCGGATATGAAACTGCAGGGTCGACAGCTCACGATTGAAATAGAGACTGGGAGACTTCAGGTCGAGCTCGGAAGAGGCAGGCTTGGCCCGTACACCGGTACGGGTGTGATTGATCCGCAGGGGCGGTTCGTCATGCGTCTCGGCAGCGGACGCCACAGGCTCGGAGAGCGCTATCGGTGCCGCCTCCTGGCTTCGCTTCTCCTCCATGGTGATCTCTTCTTCGGACATGGCCCCTCTCCCCGCTGCAACTCCGCCACCCGTCGACATGACACGCCGGAGTTCTTGATCGACATTGTCGGCAGCATACGAGGCACTTGTGACATGCTGATGTCCGCCAGGCCGGGGGAGCGGTACTGAGAAGCGTGTTGGAAGAGTCTCGCTGGAACGTATTCGAAGAGTTTCACTGGGAGAAGGTGGGTAGCCCCTGCAGCGCGCCGGGGTTTCATGCGATACTTCGCGTTTCCTGCAGCTCCATCACTCGTCGCCAAATCAGGGACGCATGCCCATGTCTGAAGGTACCCTTTTCATCATTTCCGCGCCTTCCGGCGCCGGCAAGACCACCCTGGTGCGCGAACTGATCGAGAGCCTCGACGGCATTCAGGTCTCGGTGTCGCATACCACCCGGGCCCGGCGGCGTGGCGAGGTGGACGGCGTCAACTACCACTTCGTGGAGGTCGATGAGTTCGAGGCAATGATCGCGCGCGGCGAGTTCTTCGAGTATGCCCGCGTATTCGACAACTTCTACGGCACCTCGCGGCCGGCGGTGGAGGCCCTGCTCAATGCCGGCCAGGACGTGATCCTCGAGATCGATTGGCAGGGCGCACGCCAGGTCCGAGAGCAGATGCCCGATGCGGTATCGATCTTCATCCTGCCGCCTTCGCGCGACGAGCTGGAGCGGCGCCTGGCCAGCCGCGGCACCGACGAGCATGCCACCATCGCCCGGCGCATGCGTGACGCGGTCAGCGAGATGTCGCACTATGACGAGTATGACTACCTGGTAATTAACGACGACTTCACCACCGCCCTGCGCGAGCTGCAGTCGCTGGTGATCGGCCGGCGCCTGAGCCTGGCCCGGGTGCAGGAGACGCATGGTCCGCTGCTGGCGGCGCTATTGTCATAACCCAGCCGCAGGCGCTTGTCATGACCCCAGCCACAGGCGCTTGTCAGAGCCGCCGGGCGTCGAGTAATCTAGTCTGTCCTGTTCCATCCTGGATTGCCGTTGATTGGCTAATCCCCAAACGCTTTCGGAAGCCCCCATATGGCGCGTGTCACCGTCGAAGATTGTCTGGATAATGTCGAAAATCGCTTCAAGCTGGTGATGATCTCCACCCAGCGCGCTCGTCAGCTCTCGCGCGGTTCGCGCGACGCCCAGCTGCCGTGGGAAAACGACAAGCCCACCGTGATGGCGCTGCGCGAGATCGCCGCCGGGCTGGTCGATCATACCGTGCTGGACGAGCCGATCGAGGCGCCGGTCAGGATTCGCCGCGAAGGCGAACCGGGCATGTCCTTCGAGGAGTAAGGCTGTCACCAAGGCGCGCTAATGTTCACCATCGACGACCTGGCCGACAGACTCGGCGGCTACCTTCCTCCCGACGAGATCCAGCAGGTCAAGCGCGCCTTCTACTATGCCGAGCAGGCCCATGACGGCCAGCGCCGGCGTTCCGGCGAACCCTATGTGACCCACCCTCTCGCCGTGGCCAATATCCTCGCCAACATGCACATGGATCATCAGAGCCTGATGTCGGCCATGTTGCATGATGTGATCGAGGATACCGGCGTCTCCAAGGAGGCGCTCGCCGAGCAGTTCGGCAAGCCGGTGGCGGAGCTGGTCGATGGCGTCTCGAAGCTGACCCAGATCACCTTCGAGGACAAGGCCGTCGCCCAGGCCGAAAACTTCCAGAAGATGGTACTGGCGATGTCGCGCGACATCCGCGTGATCATCGTCAAGCTCGCCGACCGCCTGCACAACATGCGCACCCTGGGCGCCCTTCGCCCCGAGAAGAAGCGCCGTATCGCCCGCGAGACGCTGGAGATCTACGCCCGCATCGCCAGCCGCCTGGGCATCAACACCATTCGCGTGGAGCTCGAGGATCTCTCCTTCCAGGCGCTGCACCCGATGCGCGCCGAGCGCATCAAGCGCGCCGTCTCCAGCGCTCGTGGCCACCGCCGCTCGGCGATTCGCCAGATCCAGAATGCCCTGCAGAGGAGCCTCGACGACGAGGGCCTGCCGGGCACCGTGGTGGGCCGCCAGAAGCACCTGCTGTCGATCTACAAGAAGATGCGCGACCAGCGCAAGCCGTTCGCCGAGATCATGGACGTGTTCGGTTTTCGCATCATCACCGAGGACGTCGACAGCTGCTATCGCATCCTCGGCGTGGTGCATAACCTCTACAAGCCGGTACCGGGGCGCTTCAAGGACTACATCGCCATTCCCAAGGCCAATGGCTACCAGAGCCTGCATACCACCCTGTTCGGCAGCGGCGGCATGCCCATCGAGGTACAGATCCGAACCCGCGAGATGGAGGCCATGGCCAACAACGGCATCGCCGCCCACTGGCTCTACAAGGCTGGCCAGACCGACCATCCCATCGCCGAGGGCAGCCACGCCCGCGCCCGCGAGTGGGTCAAGGGGCTGCTCGAGATGCAGCGCCACGCCGGCGACTCGCTGGAGTTCATCGAGCACGTCAAGAACGACCTGTTCCCCGACGACATCTACGTGTTCACGCCGCGCGGCGACATCATGGAGCTGCCCCAAGGCGCCACGGTGATCGACTTCGCCTACGCCGTGCATACCGACATCGGTAACAGCTGCATCGCTTGTCGCATCGATCGCCATCTGGCGCCGCTCTCCACCCGCCTCGAGAGCGGGCAGACGCTGGAGATCATCACCGCACCCGGGGCGCGGCCCAACCTGGCCTGGCTCAACTTCGTAGTCACCGCCAAGGCACGCTCGGCGATCCGCCATGCGCTCAAGCACCAACAGCACACCGAAGCGGTGCAACTCGGCCGGCGCCTGCTCAACAAGGCCTTGGCCGATTTCGAGACCAGCCTGGAGGAGCTGCCGGAGAATGTGTTGCCGGAGCTGCTGGATGAGCTGTCGCTGAGGGGCGAGGAGAGCCTGCTGGAATCGATCGGCCTCGGCACGCGGGTGGCCCATGTGGTGGCACGCCGCCTGGTCGACCTGCTCCATGGCGACTCGGCCGAAGCCAGCGAACGTGTGCTCACGCCTCAGGGACCCATCGTAATCAGTGGCGCCGAGGGCATGGTGATCAAGTTCGCTCGCTGCTGCCACCCGCTGCCGGGCGACCCGGTGGTCGGCCATCTCTCGGTAGGCAAGGGCATCGTGGTGCACCGTACCGAGTGCCGTAACCTCGACGAGCTGAAGAACGATCCCGACAAGCTGTTCGCGCTGGAGTGGTCCGATCAGATCAGCGAGGACTTCCCGGTGGCGCTGCGTATCGAGATCGAGAGCCGCCGCGGATTGGTCGCCGAACTCGCCAGCCTGGTCACCGACGCCGACGCCAACATCGAGCGTATCGGCATCGAGGAGCGTGACGCCCGCCTCTCCATCGTGCATCTGACCCTGGCAGTACGCGATCGCGTGCATCTGGCGCGCCTCATCAAGCGCATCCGCAACCTGTCCCACGTCGGCAAGATCACCCGCGTAGGCAACTGAACCCGTTTCGACCCGTTCGCCGCCGCCCGCGGCGGACGGGTTTTTCATTGACCCTTGCGACACAACGCGAACATCACAAGGAGAGCGTCATGAGCAACAAGGCCGTCATCAATACCGAAAAGGCTCCCGCCGCCATCGGCCCTTACTCCCAGGCCATCAAGGCCGGCAACACCGTTTACCTTTCCGGCCAGATCCCGCTGGATCCGGCCACCATGGAACTGGTCTCCGATGACTTCGAGGCCCAGGCACGCCAGGTCTTCACCAACCTCAAGGCGGTATGCGAAGAGGCCGCCGGCTCGCTCGGCGAGATCGTCAAGATCAACCTCTACCTGGTCGACCTGGGCAACTTCGCCATCGTCAACCAGGTCATGGAGGAGTTTTTCGCCAAGCCTTATCCGGCCCGCGCCGCGGTGGGCGTGAAGGCGCTACCCAAAGGGGCGCAGTTCGAAGCGGAAGCGGTGATGGTGATAGGAGATTGAGGCAAGCGTGCGCCTCTTTCTGGCCCTGATGCCGCCGCCTGCGCTGCGAGAGCGGCTTGGCGAGCTGGCGGATACTGCCCATGCCCGCTGTGGCGGGCGCCGCATGCCCGATGAGAGCCTGCACCTGACGCTGGCCTTTCTCGGCGACGTGGAGGAAGCGAGCGCGGCCGAACTGGTCGAATGGGTACAAGGCCTCACCATCCCACCCGGCGAGTGGCACCTCGACTGCTGGGGCGGCTTTCGCCGCCCCGGCATCGTCTGGGTCGGCGCTCAGGCAGCCGACCCGGCCCTGGTGCGGCTGCAAGGGCAGTTATGGGGCACCCTCGAGCCGCTCGGTTTCGGCACGCGCCCCGCCAAGTTCGTTCCCCACGTCACTCTGCTGCGACGCGCTGCCACACTTCAGCTGGAAGACCTTCCCCCCATTGAGCTGCCATGGTCCTATAATCAGCTTGAGCTGATTGAATCGACTACGGATGAGCGAGGTGTCCGATACCGGAGCCTGGCCATATCGCAGGGCTGAGCCCAGAAGAAGAAGTGCGACCAATTGGCGACCCGTTATTGGCGAGCAAGAAAGTGGAGGGGGAGTGTTCCGGATGAAGCGCCAAGCTGCAAGCCTATGCGCCGGCCTGGCCATGGCCGCCAGCCAGGCCTGTCTGGCCGATCTTTACGTGGCAGGTGGCATTACCAGCGAAACGGCCGCCGCCGCTCGAGTCGAATTCGACACCATGATTGGCCTCGATCGCCTGCATCCGCAGCTCGACCTGCGCCTGGCCACCGGCCTGCTGCTGCTGGAAGGTGACGAGAGCGACGAGAACGCCGCCTGGCTGCTCACCCCCATGCTGCGCTATACCTTCGCCGGGGAGCGTAAAGTCTTCGTCGAGGGGGGTATCGGCGCTGCGATTTTTCTCGACGCGCGAATAGGCTCACGAGACCTTTCGACGGCTTTCCAGTTCCAGGATCGCCTGGCCCTTGGAGGCTCGATAGGGCCTGGCGAGCTTTCATTGAGCTTCACGCACTATTCCAATGGAGGCATCAAGGACCCCAACGAGGGCATCGAGGTACTGGCCCTGGGCTACCGCTTGGCGCTGTGAGCGTCGGGCACCGAACCGACGGGCGGTGCACTGCTGCCCGCACCGCCCGTCGCATCAAGACCTCATCAGACCGGCTCGGCCAGGAAGCCGCCCTCTTTCATTACCTGGGCATAGCCTTCGCGATAGCTGGGGTAGCGGAAGACGTAGCCCGTCTCGAGCAGGCGCGAGTTGTCGCAGCGCTTGCTGGCGCGCTTGCGCAAGGGTGCCTGGATCACTTCGGTGGGTTCCACCTTGAGCTGGCCGGCGAGCCATAGCATGACCTCGTGGAGCGGCTCCGCTGCGCAGTCGCTGGCCAGGTAGAGGTCGTCGAGCGGCTTGCCCGCCATATCGAGGCCGATCAGATGGGCCAGCACACCGGCACAGTCGTCGCGATGTATGCGGTTGGAGTACATGGGCGGAGCCTTCGGCGCGATGCGTCCTTCCTGCACCTGCCGGATCAGGCGATCCCGACCCGGACCGTAGATGCCGGAGAAGCGTACCGTGGTGCCGGCCAAGGCACTCTCGCGCAGGGCCTGCTCGGCCTCGCGCATCACCGTCCCGGAGAAACCGGCCGCTTCCGCCGGACTCTCCTCATCGACCCGCTCGCCCTCCTTCTGTGCGTAGACGCTGGTGGAAGAGACGAAGAACAGGCGCTTCGGCACCTCCTCACGACCCTCGTAGGTGCGCAGCACTGCCTTGAGGCCATCGCGGTAGGCGGTCCGATAGGCCGCCTCGTCGAAGCGGTCGGCGCTGAGGATGTAGACCACATAGTCGGCATCGGGCAGCGCTGACAGCGCGTCTTCGTCGACCAGGTCGAGCGCCAGCGGCTCGATGCCGGTGCCCTCCAGCGCTGCGGCACTGCGGCGAGCGCCGATCACGCGATGACCGGCCCCCAGCAGCTCCCTGCCGAGCACCATTCCAATGTCGCCGCAGCCTAAAATCAGTATTGTCTTCTTCAACTTTCTCTCGCCCCCTGATAAAAAGTCCCTATTGAAAGTCATCTATCGTCCGAGAGGATGCCCACAAGGGCACCAGACTATGACTCTAACAGAACTTCGGTACATCGTAACCTTGGCGCAGGAGCGCCACTTCGGCAGGGCGGCAGAGCGCTGCTTCGTTTCCCAGCCCACGCTGTCGGTCGCGGTCAAGAAACTCGAGGAAGAGCTCGGCGTGGCGCTGTTCGAACGCTCCAAGTCGACCGTGCAGGTCACCCCGCTGGGCGAGAAGATCGTCGAGCAGGCCCAGCGCGTGCTGGAGCAGAGCAGCGTGATCAAGGAGCTGGCCAATGCCGGCAAGGATCAGTTGGCAAGCCCGCTGCGCATCGGCGCCATCTACACCATCGGGCCCTATCTGTTTCCTTACCTGGTACCCGCGCTGACGCGCAGCGCCCCGCAGATGCCGCTCTACATCGAGGAAGGTTTTACCGCCAATCTGCGGCGCAAGCTGCGTAGCGGCGAACTCGATGCCATTATCATCGCACTGCCGTTCACCGAGACCGACGTAGTCACCAAGCCCCTCTACGAGGAGGAATTCGAGGTGCTGATACCGGCCGATCACGCCTGGGCCCAGCGCGAACGCATCGAGAAGGAGGACCTGCTCAAGGAGCGGCTGCTGCTGCTGGGTGAAGGCCACTGCTTCCGCGACCAGATCCTCGAGGCCTGCCCCGCCATCAGCCATCAACTCAACAGCCCCAGCAATACCCTGACCGCCGAAGGCGGCTCGCTGGAGACGATCCGCCACATGGTCGCCTCCAAGCTCGGCATCACCGTGCTACCGCGTTCGGCCATCGGCACCGGGCATTATGAAAGCGGGCTGCTCACCAGCCGGCCGTTCAAGTCGCCGGCGCCGTCGCGCACCGTGGCGATTGCCTGGCGCGCCAGCTTCCCGCGGCCCAAGGCGATCGATGCCATCACCGATGCCGTCCGGCAGTTTCACGAGGCGCTTCCCGAATCGGCATGAGCGACCTCGACGCGCCGATCACCTCCCTCAAGGGCGTCGGGGAAGCGCTGGCCGCGAAGCTGGCACGACTGCGCGTGGAGAGCGTTGCCGACTTGCTGTTCCACCTGCCGTTGCGCTATCAGGACCGCACCCGGATCACGCCGATCGGCACCCTGCGGGCCGGTCACGAGGCGGTGGTCGAAGGTGAGGTCTCGGCCAGCGAGGTGGTCAAGGGGCGCCGGCGCAGCCTGCTGGTCAGGCTGCGCGATGGCTCGGGCATCCTCAGCCTGCGTTTTTTCCACTTTTCCCCGGCCCAGCAGCAACAGTTCCGACCGGGTACCCGGGTGCGCTGCTTCGGCGAGGCCCGGGCCGGCGCCACCGGGCTCGAGATCTATCACCCCGAGTACCGTCTGCTCAGTGCCGATGCCCCGCCGGTGGAAGATCATCTGACGCCGATCTATCCCACCACCGAGGGGCTGCACCAGACGCGGCTCAGAGCGCTGATCGAGCAGGCCCTGGTTCGACTCGACGAGGCCCCCGAGGCATTGCCCGACTGGATCGGCGAGGAGCTGCGTGCACGCTTCGGCCTGCCGCAGCTGCACCACTGCCTGCAAGTCCTCCATCGGCCCCCTCCCGACGCCGACCCCGAGCGCCTGGCCAGCGGCAAGCACCCGGCAACCCGGCGCCTGGCACTGGAGGAGCTGCTGGCCCATCGCCTGAGCCTGCAGCAGGTACGCCAGCGGATCCAGCAGGACGGCGCCCCGGCGCTGCCCAGCGGGCGCGGCCTGCAGGCGCGCTTCCTCACCCAACTGCCGTTCTCGCTGACCGGCGCCCAGCGCCGCGTGCTCGACGAGATCGGTGCGGACCTGGCCCGCGAGGTGCCCATGCTGCGCCTGGTGCAGGGTGACGTGGGCTCGGGCAAGACAGTGGTCGCTGCCATGGCGGCGCTGTCGGCCATCGCCGGAGACTGCCAGGCGGCGATGATGGCGCCCACCGAGATACTGGCCGAGCAGCACTACCGCACGCTCAAGGCGTGGTTCGAGCCGCTCGATATCGAGGTGGCGTGGCTGGCCGGGAAGCTCAAGGGCAAAGCACGGCTCGATACCAAGGCCGCCATCCTGGACGGTCGCGCGCGCATGGTGGTCGGTACCCATGCGCTGTTCCAGGGCGACGTCCACTTCCAGCGCCTGGGGCTCGCCATCGTCGACGAGCAGCATCGTTTCGGCGTGCACCAGCGCCTGGCACTGCGCGAGAAGGGCGAGGCCGGCGGGCTGACGCCGCACCAACTGGTGATGACGGCCACGCCGATCCCGCGCACCCTGGCGATGAGCGCCTATGCCGACCTCGATGTCTCGATCATCGACGAACTGCCGCCCGGGCGCACCCCGGTGAAGACGGTAGTGGTACCCGACGAGCGTCGCCCCGAGGTGGTGGCACGCATTCGTCACGCCTGCGCCGAGGGCCGTCAGGCCTATTGGGTCTGCACCCTGATCGAGGAGTCCGACGCGCTGCAGTGCCAGGCCGCCGAGGCGACCCGCGACGAGCTCACCGAGGCGCTGCCGGAACTCGCCATCGGCCTGGTCCACGGGCGCATGAAGGCCACCGAGAAGGCGGCGGTGATGGATGCCTTCAAGGCCGGCGAACTCGACCTCTTGGTGGCCACCACGGTAATCGAGGTGGGTGTCGACGTGCCCAATGCCAGCCTGATGATCATCGAGAACCCCGAGCGGCTGGGGCTTTCGCAACTGCACCAGTTGCGCGGCCGTGTCGGCCGCGGCACCAGCGAGAGCTTCTGCGTGCTGCTCTACCATGGGCCGCTGTCGGCCCACTCCCGCGAGCGCCTGGCGGTGATGCGCGAGACCACCGACGGTTTTCGTATCGCCGAGAAGGACCTGGAGCTGCGCGGCCCCGGCGAGGTGCTCGGCACCCGCCAGACCGGCCTGGCGCAGATGAAGATCGCCGACCTGGAACGCGACACCGACCTGCTGGAGCGCATCGCCCCCCTGGCCGAGGCGCTGCTGGCCAGCCACCCCGAGGCCAGCCGGCCGCTGATCCGACGCTGGCTGGGCGAAGAAGCGGGCCGCTACGGGCAGGTGTAGCGGTAGCTCATTCGGCACCCACCGCGTCAGCGGTTTCGCCGCGTTCGTCGCGCACCAAGATCAGGCGCTCGGCGGCTTCGGTCAACGGCCCTAGCTGCTGGGCGATCAGCAGCAATTGCGTCTGCATGGGCCGATAGCCTTCCTCTTCCGACTCCGACGGCCTGCCTTCGAGCCGCGCCAGCAACGCCTCGCGCGCTTCCTCGAGCCCGGCGGTGGCTACGCGTCGGGCCAGATAGTCCGCCAACGATTGCAGATAATCGGCAATGCGTTGTCCCTCGATCAGCAGCCGGGCATCGTGCGCCTCCTCGCCGAGCCGCTGTCGATGGGCCCCGAGAGCCGAAAGATAGCCCAGCAGCGTATGCGACAGCACCAGGAAGCGGAAGCCGTCGTCGGCGACGCGCTTGCGATAGGGCTCGGGCTCCTGCAGCACGTTGGCCAGCAGCGTCGACAGTGCCGCATCGGCGTTGTGCGCATTGCGCCGAGCCAGGCGATAAGCGAGGTCATCCTGTTTGCCGCTCTCGTACTGGTGCAGGATCTCTTTCAGGTAACTGTGGCTGGCAATGATCGCATTGGCTGCCTCGCGATGGAGCCGGCGTCCCTGCCAATCAGGCAGGATGAAGAACACGGCGGCACCGGCAATCAGCGCGCCGAGAAGGGTGTCGAAGAGCCGCGGCAGGATCAGGTCGAAGCCGTCGCCGACCTGGTTGAAGCTGCACAGCACCAATAGCGTGATGGCGGCGGTGGCGATGATGTAGTGCTTCTCGCGGGTGGCGAAGAAGGTTACGCCGGCAATCACCGCAATCAGGATCTGCAGCAGCGCGGAGGGAAACAGCGTGATCGACGCCCAGCCGACCATCAACCCCAGCACGGTGCCGGCGATGCGCTGGGTCAGGAAGCGCCGGGTAGCGGCGAAATTGGGGCGACACACGAACAGCGTGGTGAGCAGAATCCAGAAGCCCTGGGTGGGATGGGTCGACTGTAGCAGCGCGTATCCCGCCAGCAGCGCGATGGGCAGGCGAATGGCATGCCGGAAGGTGGGTGAACCCACCGTGAGGTTGAGGCGTATGCGCTCCCAGGCCTCCTTCACGCTTTCGGGCGAGCGGTTGAACAGTGCCGCATCGCCCGGGTCATCGCCGGCATCCGGGTTGTGTCCCGTGGCTAGCCGCTCCTCGAGGGTGGCGAGATTGTCGGCCAGGGCGTTGAGCGAAGGTAACAGCTCCCGCCACGCTGGGTTGCGCATGGCGCGCAGGTGCTCGATGGAGGCGCGCAGGTCGGCGAGTGCCTGCTCGCTCTGGTCGTGCTCGAAGGGACGGTCGAGCAACAGCGCCTTGCCCAGCCGTTTGCACGCATGGCCCTGCTGGTCGAGCAAACGCTGGCAGCGAAACAGCACGTCGTGATGGAAGAACGCCTCGGTCAGCCGGGCATAGGGGTAGTGCGTGGAGCTGGCGCGCTCGTGAATCTCTTGGGCAATGAAGTAGATGCGCAGGTAGCGGTTGAGCTTGCCCTCACCGCGCTGCCCTTCGAGTCGGCGGAAGATCATCTCCTTGGCCTGGTTGAGCGCCGTCACTACCCTGCCGTTCTGCTGCGCCAGCGCCAGGCGGCGCGCCTCGATGTCGATGCCGCGCAGCGGCTCGAACAGCGTCGCCTTGAGCATCAAGTATCTGCCCAGCTCGCGATAGAGCTGAGCCATGCTCTGCTTGACCGGCTGGCGCGAGAAGAGCGCACACCAGATCACCGAGATCGCGCCGTACCAGGCCGCCCCCGAGAGAATCAGCAGCGTCTGATCCCAGTCACCCGCCTGCGGTACGCCACCGTGATGCTCGATGTTGATCATGGTGTAAATGGAGAGGATCAGCGTGCCGGAGGCGATGGTGGCATAGCGCTGCCCCACCGCCCCGAGCATGATCAGCACGAAGGTCGCCACCCCCAGCCCCAGGGCGAACAGCCACGGCCAGGGAAACAGCCAGCGCACGACGAGCGCCGCCGCGGCAAAGCAGACCAGCGTGACCGCGAGCGCCTGCAGGCGACCTTGCCAGCTGTCGTCGGTCTCCGACAGCGCGCTGGCGATGATGCCCAGAAACAGCGGGATCACCAAGCTGATGTCGGCCAACGACCAGCTCAGCAGCAGCGCCCCGCTGAAGGCAAGGAAGACCCTCAGGCTGTAGGCGAACTTGTCCAGCGTCCACAGACGCCGCAGTGAGAGCGATAGCGAGGTCGGCATGGGGCTCTTGGGTGTTATCGTTGATGGATCATTCTACCTCATTAGACTTTCGTATAAGTCAACGATGTCGTCAGGTGCGTATCGACTCTTCAGCACTGTCACCGCAGTGTGTAGCAATAAAGAGAACACGCAGCGTCTACCATTGGAACACGCTCCTTTTCGATACTCGAGAGTGTCCCATACCACGACAAGGACAAAACAATGGACATGAAACTGCTACTCGACTGGCGCCTGCACCTGACGGTGATCCTGGCGTCGCTGCTTGCCGAGTGGATCGGCATACAGCGCATTCCCCTGGGCCCCGGCACCTTATTGCTGCTACCGCTGTTCTACGCCTTCATCGTCGGCGTGCTGCTCAACCCGCACCTCTTCTCGGGCATGCAGCGGATCATTCCCAAACGGGTCAGCAACGCTGCCGGCCCGCTGATCATGATCTCCATCCTGCCCTTCATCGCCAAGTTCGGCTCCACCATCGGTCCGGCCATCGAGCAGATCATCGCCGCCGGCCCCGCGCTGATCCTGCAGGAACTCGGCAACCTCGGCACCATGCTGCTGGCACTGCCTTTCGCCGTGCTGGTGCTGCGCATGGGACGAGAGGCCATCGGTGCCACCTACTCCATCGCCCGCGAGCCCAACATCGCCATCATCTCGGACAAGTACGGCCTGAGAAGCCCGGAGGGCATCGGCATCATGGGCGTCTATGTGGTGGGCACCATGTTCGGCACCCTCTATTTCGCGCTGATGGCCGGCTACCTGGCCTCGCTGGACATCTTCGACATCCGTGCCCTGGCGATGGCCTGCGGCGTGGGCAGCGGCAGCATGGTGGCGGCCTGCTCGGGTGCCCTGGCCGAAGCCGCGCCCCATCTGCGCGACGACCTGCTGGCCTTCTCCGGCGCCAGCAACCTGCTGACCTACGCCACCGGTCTCTACGTTTCCTTGTTCATCGCCCTGCCCACGGCCGAATGGCTCTACAAGCGCCTCGGCGGCGCCAAGCTCAAGGAGGCTCGCAATGAAACCCTCTGATACCACTGCACCCGACACCGGTTTCGACGCTTCCGCCCTGCAGGAGCTGCGCCCCGAGCAGCAGCTCGGCAAGACCGCGCTGCTGCTGGCCGTGGTGTGCGTCGCCGCCTGGATCGCCAACATCGTCAACGGCGCCCCGCTGCACCAGGCGCTGCCCGGCATGGTCATCCTCTACGGCATGGTGATGATCGGCCTGCTCATCGGCCGCTTCGCGCCGTTCTACCTGCCCAGCGTGGCCTGGGTCTCGCTGGTCAGCATCGTCATGACGCTGCCCTTCTTCCCCGGCAGCGGCTGGATCGTCGGCCAGCTCGCCCACGTGAACTTTCTCGCCGTGGTGACCCCGGTGCTGGCCTATGCCGGCCTGGCGCTGACCGGCCGCGAGTTCACCATGTTCCGCCAGACCGGCTGGAAGCTGGTGATCGTCTCGCTGCTGGTGTTCACCGGCACCTTCGTCGCCTCGGCGTTCATTGCCCACCTGGTTATCTGAGGAGCCGCTCATGGATGACAGCCTGCTGCCGACACCGGAACGCCTCGCTGCCTGGCGCCACGACTTCCACCGCCACCCGGAAACCGCCTTCGAGGAGCATCGCACCGCCGGGCGCATCGCCGCTCTCCTGCGTCAGGCCGGCCTCGAGGTCGTCACCGGACTGGGTGGCGGCACCGGGGTGGTGGCGTTGCTCGACGGCAGGCGCGGCCCCGGACGCGCCATCGGGCTGCGCGCCGACATCGATGCGCTCGACGTCGAGGAGGCCAACCGCTTCGGCCACGCCTCCCAGGTGCCGGGCAAGATGCACGCCTGCGGCCACGACGGCCACACCACCATGCTGCTGGGGGCGGCCTTTGCGCTGGCCGCCGATCCGGACTTCGCCGGCAGGGTGGTCTTCATCTTCCAGCCGGCGGAGGAGAGCGAGGGCGGCGGTCGCGTGATGGTCGAGGAGGGGCTCTTCGAGCGCTTTCCCATGGAGGCCGTCTACGGCCTGCACAACTGGCCCGGACTCGCCGTGGGCGAGGCGGCGGTGCACGATGGCGCGGTGATGGCCGCCTTCGACGTCTTCACCCTGAGGCTCAGCGGACGCGGCTGCCATGCCGCCATGCCCCACCTGGGCAGCGACACCATCCTGGCCGCCTGTCAGCTGGCCAGCCAGCTGCAGGGGCTGATCAGCCGCGAAACGCCGCCCCACCAGAGCGCGGTACTCAGCATCACTCAGTTCCACGCCGGCGACGCCTTCAACGTGATTCCGGAGACGGTGGAGCTGCGCGGCACCCTGCGCTGCTTCGACGGCGAGCTGCGCGCCTATCTCGAGCGCCGCTTTCGTCAGGCCGTCGAGTCGCTGGCTGGCTTTCACGACCTCAGGGTCGAACTCGACTATCAGTCGCGCTACCCCGCCACGATCAACGCGCCCGAGCATGCGGCACGCTGCGCCGGGGTACTCGAAGCGCTGCCGGGCATCACCCGCGTGCATCGCGACCTGCCGCCGAGCATGGCCTCTGAAGATTTTGCCTTCATGCTCGAGGCCTGCCCCGGCGCCTATATCTGGCTCGGCAACGGCGTGGAGAGCGCCGCCCTGCACAATCCGCACTACGACTTCAACGACTTCATCGCCCCGCTCGGCGTGGCGTACTGGCAGGCGCTGGTCAAGACCCTGCTCGACGACTGACGGCGCCTTTCGCCACTGCTTCCATGGCCGCAGCATCGCTGCGGCCCGGATCGACGCGCCTGCCAGGCACGACATCCTGCATCTTCTTGAGGAACGACCATGAGAATCTGCGTTATCGGCCTCGGCCAGATGGGCGGCAACATGGCCCTGACCCTGCAATCCGCCGGCTTCGACGTCACCGGCAGCGACCTGTTCGACAGCGCCCGCCAGCGCCTGGCCGAGCAGGGGCTGCCGGTGGCCACCCCCGACGAACTGCCATCGTGCGACGTCTACCTGCTGTCGCTGCCCACCTCGGCCCAGGTGCGGGAGGTGATCGAGACCGCCCCCGGCCTGCTCGGCCTGGCGCCGAAGGGCAGCGTCATCGTCGATACCTCGACCTCGGATCCGGTGGTCAGCCGTGAGCTGGCCGCCAAGGTCGAGGCCGCCGGGCTGGCGTGGCTCGACGCCCCGGTCAGCGGCGGCCCCAAGGGGGCGGCGACGGGCAGGCTCGGCATGCTGCTTGGCGGCGAGACGGCCACCATCGAGCGCCTGGCGCCGATGCTCGAGGCGATGTCGGCCCGCTATACCCACGTCGGCGGGTCGGGCAGCGGCCATGTGGTCAAGCTGACCAACAACTACCTGTGCGCCGCCCACCTGCTGACCACCGCCGAGGCGGTGGCCATGGCCGCCCGCGCCGGGGTCGACCCGGCGGCTTGCCTGGCCGGAGTCAACAGCGGCTCGGGGCGCAGCGCGGTCAGCGAGGTCAACTTCCCCGAGTGGATCCTCTCCGGGCGCTTCGACTCCGGCTTCACCACCGGCCTGATGCGCAAGGACCTGCGCCTGGCCCGTGACGCCGCCGAGCGCCTCGACATGCCGCCGGGCCTGCTCCAAGCCGTGGTCGAGGCGTGGCACGCCGACCCCGAGCGTCCCGCCGACGGCGACGACTTCAACCGTATCGCCGGCGCGCTGCTGGCCGACGCCACCCCCGTCGAGGAGAGCGCATCATGAACCGTCTCAATCAGCACGCCCGGGAGCGTCTCTCGGCGCTGCTCGATGGCTTCGAGCTGCAGGGAGGGACACCGCTCTCCAACTGGATCGACGGTACCGCCTGCCCGGGCGAAGGCGAGACGATCACGCTGATCGATCCCGCCACCGGCGAGGCGCTGCTCGACTACCGCGATGCCGGCCCGGCCCTGGTCGAGCGCGCCGTCGCCGCCGCCAGCCGGGCGCAGCAGGCGTGGATGGCGCTCACCGCCAGCGAGCGCGGTCGACGCATGAACGCCGCCGTGCGCAGCCTCGAAGGCCACGAGGAGGCGCTGGCCCAGCTCGAGAGCGTGGTCGCCGGCAAGCCGATCCGCGACTGCCGCGGCGAAGTCGGCAAGGTGCGCGAGATGTTCGAGTACTACGCCGGCTGGTGCGACAAGCAGCACGGCGAGGTGATCCCGGTACCCACCAGCCATCTTAACTATGTGCGCCACGTGCCCTATGGCGTGGTCGGCCAGATCACTCCGTGGAACGCGCCGATGTTCACCTGTGCCTGGCAGCTCGCCCCGGCCATCGCCGCCGGCAACGGCGTGGTGCTCAAGCCCTCCGAGCTCACCCCCTTCACCTCGGTGGTGATCGCCCGGCTGCTGGAGCAAGGCGGCCTGCCCAAGGGGCTGGTCAACATCGTCAACGGCCTGGGGCCGAGCACCGGCGCGGCACTCACCGGCAACGAAGGCATCAGCAAGCTGGTGTTCGTCGGCTCGCCCCAGAGCGGTCGGTTGATCGCCGAGGCCGGTGCCCGGCGGCTGGTGCCGAGCGTACTGGAGCTGGGCGGCAAGTCGGCCAACATCGTATTCGCCGACGCCAGCCTCGATGCCGCCGTGGCCGGCGCCCAGGCGGCGATCTTCGCCGCGGCGGGACAGAGCTGCGTGGCCGGCTCGCGACTGCTGGTTCAGCGTGAGGTCTTCGCCGAAGTGACCGAGCGGCTGGCGCGCGCCGCGGCCGGGATCGAAGTCGGCCTACCCGGCGACGAAGCGACCCGCATGGGGCCGCTGCAGAACGCCCGCCAGTACGCTCACGTGACACGCATGATCGAGGACGCCGTGGCCGCCGGAGCGCGGGTGATCGTCGGCGGCAGCCGCCCGGCAGGCTTGCCCGAGGAGGCACGGGGCTACTTCCTGGCGCCGACGGTGCTGGTCGACGTGGCCCCGGAGATGGAGATCGCCCGCGAGGAGGTGTTCGGCCCGGTGCTGGTGGCGATGCCCTTCGACGACGAGGCGGACGCCGTGCGCCTGGCCAACACCACCCGCTTCGGCCTCGCCGGCGCGGTGTGGACCCAGGACCCGGCCCGCGCGCACCGCGTCGCCGCTCAGCTGCGCGCCGGCACGGTGTGGATCAACGGCTACAAGGCGATCAGCGTGATGTCGCCCTTCGGCGGCTTCGGCGACAGCGGCTTCGGCCGCTCCAGCGGCATCGACGGCCTGCGCGAGTACACCCTGCCGCAGAGCGTCTGGGTGGAGACCGCCAGCGAAGCCAGCGTGGCGATGGGGTACGGCAGCGGCGTGGGTTAACGGATAGAGGTCAAATCGACGTTCTGGAAGGCCTGCATCCAGTGTTGCAGGTGGCGCAGCAGCAGGATGCTGGCCTTGGGCTGCTGGCGACCGATGCGGGTCACCATGTGGGCCTGGGAGCGCTGGAACAGCGGGTCGTCCACGGGGCGTGCCACCAGACGCCCCTCGGCCAGGTCGTCCGCCACGGCAAAGGCCGGCAGTAGGGTGATGCCCATGCCGCTGCGCACGTACTGGGCAAGAATGGCCATGGAGTTGGTATTCATGGCCATGCGCGGCCGCAGCCGCGCCTGATGGAACGCCTCGTCCACCATGTGGCGCACCTGGTGGCTGGGGTCCCACATCGCCATGGGCGCCTCGCTCAGCTGCGCCAGGGTCAGGGGCTTCGTCTCTTCGGCCAGCGGGTGCTCGGGCGGCAGAATGGCCATCAGCGGCTGCGGGCTCGAGACCCAGAAGCGCAGCTGGTGGTGGGTGCGCTCATGAAACATCAGGCCGATATGCGCCTGCTCGTTGATCACCGCCTCGATGATGCCCGAGGTACCGGCCAGGTGGATATCGATCTGGATACCGGTATAGCGCTCGGTGAACTCGCGCAGCGGCTTGGCCACCAGGTCGCCGACGAAGCCTTCTCCCACCACCAGCGACACGGTGCCGGTCTCCAGCCGTTGGTAGGCCTCCAGCGAGGCGATGAAGCTCTCGTCGAGGGCGCCGCGCCGCTCGCAATATTCCAGCAGCATCTCACCGACCGGCGTGGGCCGGATGCCGCTGCGCTTGCGCTCCAGCAGCGTGGCCCCCAGCGCCTCTTCCAGTAGATTGAGCTGCCGGCTTACCGCCGACGGCGCAATATCGAGACGGGCGGCAGCCTGACGCACCGAACCCGATTCCAGGGTGACTCTAAAGTAGACCAGCCGCTGGTGGGGAATATCCACGTCATGTCACGCCATCAAGAAGGGCCTAGAAAAGAAGCCTCGCACGTAGAGAAACTCAAAGCTGCTTGAGCAGGTTCTGCAGTTTCTGAAGGTCACTCGAATCACCGACCAGGCGCACCTTGCCGGCCATCATGCCGTCGAGAAAGGCCTGCTGGGTCGGCTTGCGCAGTACGCGGACGGCGCTGGCTTCGTCATCGAAACGCAGCTCCAGGTCGAGATCCACCGGCAGCCCCGCGCCAGTCTGAATGCCTTCGGGCGACATACGGAAATGGCGTGCGATGGAGAGGTCCTCGGTGGCGATCCCCCAGTCGAGGCGGCGCACCTCGGAGAGTGCCTGGCGGAAATCCGGCTTGCTGCGCAAAGCACGCTTGAGCATCAAACCCAGTAGCCACAGCATCAGTCGCAGCTTCATGTCGAGTCCGATTCGAGCGAGGAGGAGAGGTATCGCGGCCTGACGGACAGGCCGCGCCACGAGAGGATTCGATGCTCCGAATCAGCCCTTGCCGACGGCGTCCTTGAGGCCCTTGCCCGGCTTGAAGGCAACGGTCTTGCTGGCCGGAATGGCCAGTGGTTGGCCGGTCTGGGGGTTCTTGCCAGTGCGCGCGGCGCGCTCACGCACGGTGAAGGTACCAAACCCGATCAGTGAAACATCCTGCCCTTGGGCCACGCTGCCGGTGATCTCGTCGAGGATGACGTTGAGCACCTGGCTGGCCTTGTCTTTCGAAAGTTCCGCACGCTCGGCAATTGCCGCAGCAAGATCTGGCTTACGCATACTACAGCCCTCCTGGTATTGGCTATGTCCCGGCAACGCTGCCGGTGAGTTGTTATTCATCAAAGGTAAAACTAGAGCCGCCTGTCGCTTCCCTGGGAGAGCCCGTTCCCTTGCGTGGGTTCGTCCCTTGCTCTTGAAGCGTCTAGCGCGGCGATCATCGGCGGTCCGTACTGCGAAGCCGGCCGAGGCGATGACGTGACTAGCCTAGCAACGGCGGCGCCGCTCGCGCCAGCTCAACTTTCCGCTTCACGCAGGCTCCTGTCAACGCAAAGCCGATCAAACGTTCGTCTTGATCCTCGGCGAAGGCGGCCAAGTCGGTGCCCTCACCCTCGACTCGCCAGCGGGCCGGCGCCGATAGCGGGGGTAGCGCAACTACCGGCAGCAGCGGCGTTTTCACCAGCACCGGCCAGGCACCGTAGCTCACCTCGGTGGGCGTACCGCTCAGTGTGCGTGCCAGTGCCTTGGCGCTGGCCTGCAGCGGCTGCACGTACATGGCGTTGACCCCGTCCACGCAGGCCACGTCGCCCAGGGCATGAATGCCCGGCGCCGACGTTTGCAGGTAGCGATCGACCTGGATGCCCGCCACCCCCACTTGCAGCCCGGCCGCCCGGGCCAGCTCGCTGCGCGGACGCAGCCCCGTGGCGACGAGCACCAGGTCGGCCTCGAGCCGTTCGCCGTCATCGAGCGTCACGCCGACATCGCTGCCGCTCGCCTCCAGCCGCGCAAGGCCGCGCCCCAGGTACAGCACCATACCCGCTTCGCTGAAGGCCTCACCCAGCGCACGGCCCAGCGGCTCCGGCAGCAGCCGTGGCAAGGGCGCGTGCTCCGGCGCCACCAGGCTTACCGCATGGCCGCCCGCTATCAGGTCATTGGCGAATTCACAGCCCACCAGGCCGGCGCCGACGATGGCCACGCGGGCACGCCGGCCGAGCGCTTCCAGGGCAGCATGGAAGGCACGATAGTCGTCGAGATCGTTGATGGTGAAGACGCGCCCGGCAAGCCCTTCGGGTATGTCGAAGGGCACGGCGGGCGCAGCGCCGGTGGCCAACACCAGCTCGCCCCATGCCAGGCGCTCCTCGCCGATGTGCAGGCAACGCCCGGTCGGGTCGACGGCATCGATCCGGGTTCGGGTGCGTACCACCGCGCCCAACTGGTCGGCCACCTCCAGTGCCGAGCGTGCCGCCAACCGCTCGGGTGGCAGGCGCTTGGCAAAGCCGGTGGAGAGCAGCGGCTTGGAGTAGTCGTCGCCGCTGTCGGCCGTGATCAGGGTAATGGCGCGTTCTGCATCCAGCGCACGCAGTTGCTTGAGCAGGCCAATGCCCGCCATGCCGGAACCGATGATGGTTAGAGGTGCGGTCATGGGGCTCCTCGCGATGGCAGGGCCGTGACCGAATGGCGCAGCCCTGCACGGGGAATCGTGTCAGAACCGCATGTTACACTATGCGCCCCTAGTTCGACCCGGAGAGTGCCGGTGACCCGGAGCCACACGGAGCGCCACGCCGATTCCCCGCTTGCCACCGCCTGGCGCCCCCTGGCCGCGGGCCGACCGGCGATGAGCCCGGCGTGGTGGGCCTGGGTGGCCACGCGGGACTCCCTCACCGCGCGATTGATCGAGGCCGGTGCCGGCCGCCCCTTCCGCGTGTGCCTGCTCGATCAGCGCCTGGGCAAGCCGCGCCGCGACGAAGCCCAGGCCTTGGGGCTGCCTCTCGATCGTCTCGCCTGGCTGCGGGAAGTGGCGCTGTGCCTCGACGAACGGCCCTGGGTGGTGGCCCGTTCGGTGGCACCGCTGGCCCATCTGCGCGGCCAGCGTCTCGAACGGCTCGGCGAGCGTTCACTGGGCAGTTGGCTGTTCCGCCAGCCTGACCTGGTGCGCAGCCCCATCGAGGTCACGGCCGCCCCGGCGCCCTTCCATCGCCTGACCGGCCCCTGGGGGCGGCGTTCGGTGTTCCGCCACGGCCGCTTCGCGGTGCTGGTGCAGGAGTTCTTCCTCGACGCGATGACGGATGAATTGGGCCTGCCATCACGCTAGGATGATCGCCATCGAATGAGGAGACACCGATGGATCGCTCTCTGATGCGCCCCAAGGGGCTTGCCCGCCTGCCCGACTTCCTGCATCTGATGCGGCTGGACCGCCCAATCGGCACCTGGCTCTTGATGTGGCCCACGCTATGGGCGCTGTGGGTGGCCGCGGCGGGACTCCCCGAACGGCACCTGTTGCTGATCTTCGTTGCCGGGGTCTACCTGATGCGCGCCGCCGGCTGCGTGATCAACGACTACGCCGACCGCCACTTCGACGGCCACGTGAAACGTACCAGGAACCGACCGCTGGCCACCGGGCGCATCGGCGAGCAAGAGGCCAAGGTCCTGTTCGCCAGCCTGGTCGCGGCGGCCTTCGTACTGGTGTTGTTCACCAATCCGTTCACCGTCATGCTCTCGCTGGTGGGCGTGGCGCTGGCCTTCATCTACCCGTTCATGAAGCGCTACACCCACCTGCCGCAAGCGTTCCTCGGCGCCGCCTTCTCATGGGCAATCCCCATGGCCTTCGGCGCCGTGCTCGGCCATGTGCCGCTGGAGGCCTGGCTGCTGTTCGCCGCCAACGTGGCCTGGACGGTGGCCTACGATACCCAATACGCCATGGTCGACCGCGACGACGACCTCAAGATCGGCATCAAGTCCACCGCGGTGCTGCTGGGCCACGCCGACCGCGCCGCCATCGGCCTGCTGCAGCTGGTCACGTTGGGCCTGCTGGGCTGGGTCGGGTGGCGCCTGGGGCTCGGCGTGTTCTTCTGGCTGGGCCTGACGGGCATGGCCGCCACTTTCGTCCACCAGCAGTTCCTGATACGGGAACGCGAGCGCGAGCGCTGCTTCCAGGCCTTCCTCAACAATCACTGGTCGGGACTGCTGGTGTTCGCCGGCATCGCGCTGAGCCTGTGGCCCGTTACCGGCGCCTGAAGCCACTGGCGACAGTGTCATCCAACTGTCATGATGTCGTGGTGAGATCGTCACCGACCCGTCACTGACCGCGAGGCTTCGGGATGACCGCCAAGACCGTACTGATCGTCGATGACGAAGCGCCGATCCGCGAGATGATCGCGGTGGCGCTGGAGATGGCCGATTATCGCGTGCTGGAGGCCGCCAACGCGCAGAGCGCCCACAGCATGATCGTCGACAACCAACCCGACCTGCTGCTGCTCGACTGGATGATGCCCGGTACCAGCGGCATCGAGCTGGCTCGCCGGCTCAAGCGCGAGGAGGCCACCCGCGAGCTGCCGATCATCATGCTCACCGCCAAGAGTGAGGAGGACAACAAGATTCAGGGCCTCGAGGCCGGCGCCGACGACTACATCACCAAACCCTTCTCACCGCGCGAGCTGGTGGCCCGTCTCAAGGCGGTACTGCGCCGCACCACGCCCAAGGGGGTCGAGGAGACGGTGGAAGTGGACGGTCTGCTGCTCGATCCGGTCAGCCACCGCGTCAGCGCCGATGGTCGTGCACTGGAGATGGGACCCACCGAGTACCGCCTGCTGCAGTTCTTCATGACCCATCAGGAGCGCGCCTACACCCGCAGCCAGCTGCTCGATCAGGTCTGGGGCGGCAACGTCTACGTTGAAGAGCGCACCGTGGACGTGCACATCCGCCGCCTGCGCAAGGCCCTGGGCGATGCCCACCAGCATCTGGTCCAGACCGTGCGCGGCACCGGCTACCGCTTCTCCAACAAGGGCTGACGTGCGTCCCTGGAGCCATGAACTCTGGCGCCTCGGCCTGCTTGCCGTTGCCGGCAGCCTGGCCGGCTGGCTGTTTTCCGCTCCTGGGCTCGGGCTCGCCGCAGGGCTCGCTCTACGCCTCGTCTACCACCTGCGCCAACTGCACGCTCTGCGCCGTTGGCTGACCCGCAACCCTCACAGCGAACCACCCGCAGCCACCGGCCTGTGGGGCGAGCTGTTCGACCGCCTGTACCGCTACCAGAAGGGCCAGCGCCATACCCAGCATCGCCTCCAGGCGACCCTCAAGCGCATCCAGGAATCCTCCGAAGCAATGCGCGACAGCGTGGTGATGCTCGACCAGCATGGCGACCTGGAGTGGTGGAACAGCGCTGCCGAGCGCATGCTGGGGCTCAAGGCCGCCCACGATCGCGGCCAGCACATCACTAACCTGGTGCGTGACCCTCGCTTCGTCGCCTATTTCAACGCTCGCGACTACCGCGAGCCGCTGACGTTGACCTCGCCGGTCAACGAACGCGTGGTGCTGCAGTTCCAGATCACGCTCTACGGCGACGACGAACGCTTGGTGATGGCGCGCGACATCACCCGCCTGCATCGCCTGGAAGAGATGCGCCGCGACTTCGTCGCCAACGTCTCGCATGAGCTGCGGACACCGCTGACCGTACTGGCGGGCTATCTCGAGACCTATGCCGACGCCGCCGACCGCCTGCCGCCTCGCCTGGCCCAGGGGCTTACCCGCATGCAGGAACAGACCACGCGCATGCAGAACCTGGTCAACGACCTGTTGCTGCTGTCGCGTCTGGAAATCGACCAGGGCGGCGAGGATCACCTGCCGCTGGCCGTGCCGGCGCTGCTCGAGGAGGTGCGCCAGGATGCCGAGGCGCTGTCGGCGGGGCGCCAGCAAGTCCGCGTCGAGATCGAGGAGGAACGGCAGCTGCTCGGCAGCGATCCGGAGATCCATAGCGCGCTTTCCAACCTCGCCTCCAACGCGGTGCGCTATACCCCCGAGGGCAGCCACGTCGTGCTGCGCTGGAAGCCGCACCCCAAGGGCGCCTGCCTGGAAGTAGAGGACAATGGCGAGGGCATCGATCCGGTCCACATTCCCCGGCTCACCGAGCGCTTCTATCGAGTCGACAAGGGGCGCAGCAGCGAAAGCGGTGGCACAGGCCTGGGGCTCGCCATCGTCAAGCACGTGCTGCTGCGCCACGACGCCTATCTCGAGATCGAATCCCCCCCCGGCAACGGCGCCCTGTTCCGCTGCGTCTTTCCCGACACTCGCCTGGTGGCGGCTGAGACGAGCCTTGACGCCGCTTCGGAGAGGCTTCCCTCGAAGCGCTCGGGATGAATCCTTGCTTCAGGTCTGAACGATGTCACGCTCGCCGCGATAGTGGCGGTCCCACATCAGCACGGCGCCGGCCACGGCGCCGGGCAGCAGGAACAGGTTGGCCAGCGGGATCCAGGTGATCAGCGTCACCCAGCCGCCGAAGGTGAGGGTCTGCCAGGCGTGCGAGGAGAGCCGGCGGCGCATGTCGGCGAAGCTCACCTTGTTGTTGTCCATGGGGTAATCGAGGTAGGTAATCGCCATGATCCAGGCCGAGAACAGCGCCCACAGGAAGGGGGCAACGACGTTGAGCGCCGGCACCCAGCTGATGACGAACAGCGCCAACGCCCGCGGCAGGATATAGCCGAGCTTGACCAGTTCGCGCCCCAGCGCGTCCACCGTGGTGCGTGCCAGGCCGCGATCGTCTAGCGGTGGCCGTCCGGTGGCCTGAACCTCCACCTTGGCCGCCAGAAAGCCGTAGAAGGGCGCGGCGATCAGGTGGGTGACCAAGGTGAAGGTGAAGAACACGATCAGCACCAGACTCGCCACGAACAGTGGCCAGATCAACCACTCTAGCCAACCGAGCCAGGCCGGTACCATGGCCATCCAGCTATCCAGCCAGCCACCGAAATGGCTGACCACGTAGTAGAGCATGGCCGAATAGACCGCCAGGTTGACGACGATCGGGGCATAGACGTAGCGGCGCAGGCCGCGGCCGTAGACCAGCCGCGTGCCGCGGTTGAGTGCCGTCAAGGCGTTCAGCATCGGGACCCTCTGTGTGGGTTATTCCTTGCGTGTCAGGGCGTCTTCATCGATCTGGGCCGGGTCCATGTGACGGATATCGAGCCCCTTGACCAGATAGATGACGTACTCGGCGAGATTGTCGGCATGATCGCCGACCCGCTCCAGCGCGCGCAAGATCCACATCACGTTGAGCACCGGGCCGATGGCGCGGCTGTCTTCCATCATGAAGGTCATCAGCGAACGCATGGCGCTGCCGTACTCGTCGTCCACCGAGTCGTCCTCGTGCACCACTTGCAGGGCCAGCTCGGTGTCGAAGCGGGCGAAGGCGGTCAGCGCGTCGCGCAGCATGCGCCGCACGTGCTCGCTGATATGGCGCACCTCGACCAGACCGCGTACGTTGTTGCCGGCGTCGATCAGAGTCAGGGCGTTGCGTGCTATCTTGCTCGCCTCGTCGCCGATGCGCTCCAGGTCGGCGGTGGCGCGGATCACCGCCAGCACCAGGCGCAGGTCGGAGGCCGCCGGCTGGCGCCGCGCCAGCACCCGCGTACACTCGTCATCGATCTTGAGCTGCATGGCGTTGACGTCGCGGTCGCGGTCGCGCACCTTCTCGGCCAGGCGGCTGTCGCCCTCGAGCAGCGCCTGGATCGCTTCCTGGACCTGCTGCTCGACCAACCCGCCCATGGTCATCAGCTGGGTCTTGAGCGCCTCCAGCTCCTGGTTGAACTGGCGGGAGATGTGCTGGCTGTGGGTATCGCTGGTAATGTCCATCGTTCTCTCCTCGGGTGGCCTCGATCAGGCCATGCGGCCGGTGATGTAGTTCTCGGTACGCCGCAGGCTGGGGTTGGTGAACAGGGTGTCGGTGGGGGCGTACTCCACCAGTTCGCCGTCCTGCAGGAAGGCGGTGTAATCGGAGACTCGCGCCGCCTGCTGCATATTGTGGGTCACGAGTATCAGCGTCAGCTGCGATTTCAGGCTGCGAATCAGTTCCTCGATTTTCAGCGTCGAGATCGGGTCCAGCGCCGAGGCCGGCTCGTCGAGCAGCAGCACTTCGGGGCGCACCGCCAGCGAGCGGGCAATCACCAGGCGCTGCTGCTGGCCGCCCGAGAGTGACCAGGCCGAGGCACGCAGCCGATCCTTCACCTCGTCCCACAGGGCTGCGGCATGCAGCGCCCACTCGACGATGTCGTCCATGCGCCGACGCGTCAGCCCGCCCTGCAGGCGCAGGCCGAATGCCACGTTCTCGTAGATCGACATGGGGAATGGATTGGGCACCTGGAACACCATGCCGACACGGCGACGCAGCTCGTCCACGGCGACGTCGGGCGCGTGGATGTCCTGGCCTTCGAGCAGCACCCAACCTTCGTGGCTCACCTCCTCATTGAGATCGTGCAGCCGGTTGAGCGCGCGCAGCAGCGTCGACTTGCCGCAGCCCGACGGCCCGATAAAGGCCGTGACCCGATGCCGGGGCACCCGCAGCGAGATCCCTCGCAGCGCCGGCTTGCCACCATAGGCCAGGCCCAGACCTTCGATCTGGAAACAGCTGGTCTCGGCTGGGAAGTCGATGATCGAATCCGAGGCGGGCCGGAAGCGGGACGGCAAGGTCATCGGTGGGTGTTACCTCTTCATGGACGCGGCTGCACACCGTGACGCGCGCGAAAATAATGACGCAGAAAGATGGCAGTCAGGTTAAGCATCAGGATGACCAGCACCAAGAGTAGCGCTGTGGCAAACACCAGCGGCATGGCCGCCTGCACGTCGCTGCCGTGAAACGCCGTATCGTAGATGTGATAGCCAAGATGCATGAACTTGCGCTCAAGATGGAGGAAAGGGAACTCGCCGTCCACCGGCACCTGTGGCGCCAGCTTGGCCACGCCGACCAGCAACAGCGGCGCCACCTCGCCGGCAGCCCGGGCCACCGCCAGTATCACCCCGGTGAGCATGGCCGGCACCGCCATTGGCAGCACCACCCGGGACAATGTCTCGAACCGTGTGGCGCCCAGCGCCAGCGCACCTTCGCGCTGCTCGGCGGGGATTCGTGCCAGCCCCTCCTCGGTGGCGACGACGACCACCGGCAGTGTCAGCAGCGCCAGGGTAAGCGACGCCCACAGCAGCCCCCCGGTGCCGAAAGTGGGCGAAGGCAGCGTGTCGCTGAAGAACCATTCATCGAGCGAGCCGCCGATGCCATAGACGAACACCCCGAGGCCGAACACGCCGTAAACGATCGACGGCACCCCCGCCAGGTTGCGTACCGCAATCCGCACCAGGTTCGTCCAGCGCCCCTGATGAGCCACCTCGTTGAGATAGACCGCCGCCAGCACGCCGAAGGGCGTGACCAGCAACGACATCAGCAGCACCATCAATACGGTACCGAATATCGCCGGCCATACGCCGCCTGCCGAGTTGCCGTCCCGCGGGCCCTCGGCGAGGAAGCGCCATACCCCATCCGCCCAGGCGGCCAGCTTTTGCGCCAGCGGCATGGCGTTGGGCTGCCAGGCGCGCAGCACCTCGTCGAGCGGTTGCAGCAGGCGACGCCCGTCGGCGCTCTCGAGCAGCGCCACTTCACCGCGCATCGCCTGCTGCAGGTCATGCACCCGGGCATTGGCTTCGGCCAGCGCCCGCTGGGCGTCGGCGGCGTCCGGGTCGGCGTCGAGCTGCCGAATCAGCGGCCTGAGCACCTCGCGATGCAGCCGCTCGCGCTCGCTGCGCAGCTTTTCCAGCGCCGCCAGACGGGCCTGGAGCCTGGCCCAACCGGCTCGCTGAGGTTGTTGGCCCGGTGTCGCTTCGACGTCTCCCACGGCGATCAGGCGGCCTATGAACATGCCGTGGTGTCGTCGCTCCAGCACCACCAGATCCCGTGGCCGCTCGCGCGCAACGATGGCATCGACCGGCAGCCAGTGCCACACCTGGCCGTCGAGGTCGCGGTTGCCGGTGAAATAGAGCCGTTCGCGCCCTTGTCCCCGTTCCAGCGGCAGCTCGCGCACCGCGTGACCGGCTACTACCCGGCCATCATCCATCTCTATCTGTTCGACCGATGCCGGCCAAAAGTGGGCCAGCCCGCGTGCACCGATGAGCAGCATCAGTCCTCCCAGCATCAGCAGCGACAGCGCCACGCTACCGGCAGCGAGCCAGGCCCAGGGACCTTCCGAGCGTGGCAGACGACGCTTGCCGAACTTCACGCGAATCCCCTCATGGCGAACCACCGAGCCAGCGGTAGCGGCCCCTCAATCGGCTCCTCACCACCTCGGCCAGGGTATTGACCAGGAAGGTGAACAGGAACAGCAGCAGTGCCGCCAGCAGCAGCAGCAGATAGGCCTCGCTGCCGGGCACCGCCTCGGGCAGCTCGACGGCGATGCCCGCCGCCATGGTCCGCATGCCCTCGAAGGGGCTGAGGCTCATCAGGGCGGTGTTGCCACTGGCCATCAGCACGATCATCGTCTCGCCTACGGCGCGCCCGGCGCCGATCATCACCGCGGCGAAGATGCCCGGCGCAGCGGCTGGAAGCACTACCCGCCACAGGGTCTGCCAGCGCGTCGCGCCCAGGGCGTGCGCTCCCTCGCCGAGCCTGCCCGGGACGCCCGAGAGCGCATCCTCGGCCAAGGCGTAGACGCTCGGCATCACGGCGAAACCCATCGCCAGCCCCACGATCATGGCATTGCGCGTGGCGTAATCGAGCCCCAGCTCGGCATCCAGCCAGCCGCGCAGGTCGCCGCCGAACAGCAGCGACTCGACCCAGGGTGAGAAGAGCAGGGTGAGCGATGCCAGCAGGGCCAGCCAAGGCACCAACCAGAGCCCGGCCCGGGCCAGCGACAGCCGGCGACGCCCTGCCGAAGGCAGACGCCGCCACACCGCGGCGGCCAGCAATATCCCCAGTGGCAACACCAGCAAAAGTGCCAGCGAGCCCGCCAGATGTCGCTCCACCCAAGGGGCCAGCACGAGGCCGGCAACGAAACCGATCACCACCCCGGGGAGAGCCTCCATCATCTCCAAGGTAGGCTTGATGCGACTGCGCAACCGCTGCGACATGAACAGCGACGAGTGGACAGCGGCACCCAGCGCCAGGGGTATGGCGAAGGCCATCGCCCAGAAGGCCGCCTTCAGCGTGCCCCAGGCCATTGGCGTCAGCGCCATGCGGATGCGCGACGAATCGAGGGCCCCCCCCAGCAGAGCCGGCATGACCTCCATCGCCAGGAATACTCCGATGGCCAAGACCGCGACTATCACTCCGATGCCTCCGGCCGTGATCAGGGCAGTAGCCAACCGATCGCGCTGCCGACGCCATAGGGGCCGGAAGGAAGAGGAATCGGGAGAGGGCTCTATCATGATCGGCAGCGTATAACGGCTTGATGACAGTTGGATGACAGCGTCACGGCCGTGGATCGTCCAGGCCCAACCGCTCACGCTGGGACGCCATAGCCGTATCCGATAGCGCCACGAAGCCCAGCTCCGCGACCGTCTGCTGGCCTTGCGGCGAGAGGATGAGCTCCAGCAGCGCCCGCTCCGGCCCTGAAAGCGCCTCGCCAGGCGGCAGGTTGGCATAGAGGTACAATGCCCGGCTCAGCGGATAGTCGCCCCGGCGAACCTGCTCGGCTTCGGGCAGCCGAAGCATGCCCTCATCATCCTCCAGGGCCAGAGGCTTGACCCCTGGCGTCAGATGGTTGAGGCCGACATAGCCGATTGCCTCGCGGCTCTCGGTCACTGCCGCCACCACGGCGGCTGAACCGGGGTGTTCGTTGAGGCGCCGGCGATACTCGCCACCGCACAGTGCAAGCTGGCGAAAGAGTCCATAGCTGCCCGATGCCGGGTTGCGCCCGTGCAGCTCGATACGCCCGTCCCGTCCCTCGATGGCAAGCTGCTCCCAGCGAGTGATATCTCGCTCGCCGCCGCAGCGACGGGTTTGCGAGAAGATCGCATCGACCTCGGTCAGGCGCAGCGATTCCAGCGCATGGTGGCGGTGGACGATGACCGCCAGTGCATCACGGGCCACCTCCACTTCCACCGGTGCGTAACCATGGCTCCGGGCAAAGGCCTGACGCTCTTCCTCGTCCATCGGGCGAGACATGGGACCGAGCCGAGTGGTACCGGCCGCCAGCGCCGGAGGGGCGCTGGCCGATCCGCTGGCCTGCAGTTGCAGGCGAATGCCGGGATGGCGCTCGCCAAGCTGCTCGCCCCAGCGCAACATCAGCCCGGCCATGGTGTCGGAGCCAACGACGCCCAGGGTACCGACTGGCGGCTCGCTCGCCTGGGCCACCGTCACCAGCATCGCCAGCAGCATGGCGAGATAGCCATGACGTAGCTTGTGCCAGCCGAGCGTCGCGCCGATGGGAATCATGCCGGCCTCCTTAATAGCGGTCGAAGATTGCTGCCGGGACAGCGAAGCGCCTATGGCGACTTGTCGCAGCGCTGGTGAGCACAGGCCTTGGCGTATAAGATGACCTACTGTGATCGCTGCAATGCAATATCACCACCCACAACAACAAGCCGAGCTTACGACATTCCATGATCGACCTCGACGACGTTCCCGCTCCGCAGGGGCAACTGACCCTCAAGTTACTGGCCAATCGGCAGGATACCAACCTCTACGGTGACATTCCCGGTGGCTGGCTGGTATGCCACATGGATCAGGCCGCCGAACTGACGGCGGGCCGTGAAGCGCATGGTCGCACCGCCACCGTAGCCATCGAGACCATGGACTTCCTGTGCCCGGTCCGCGTCGGCTCGATGGTCAATATCTACACTGCCGTGCGAGAGATCGGCCACAGCTCGATCAAGATCGATGTGGAGGTTTGGATCCGCCAGCCCCATGAGCGTGAGAACAGCGAACTGCACAAGGTGACCGAAGCCCGCTTCGTGATGGTGGCTCTCGATGACAAGGGTCGCATCCGCGCAGTGCATCAGGCGGGCTGAGCGCTCACTGGGTAACCTTCCCCTTCCTCAGGCTCAACGTGACGAGGGCGCCTTATGGCGCCCTCGCAGCTCGGCGTTGGCGAACCGATGGTCAGTCGACGATGCTGTCGCGGGCCTTGAGGTAGGCGAATTCACCGGCATCGTTGGAGGGACGAACCAACTGCTGGAAGGCCTGATAGGACTCGTAGACCTTGGCTGAGTCCGGGTCGCTTTCGATCTGCTCTTGAATGACCGTCTGAGAAGCCTCGTAGAGTGCTTCCATGACATCCTGGGGGAAAGTGCGCAGCTGCACCCCGTGCTCCTCCACCAGGGTCTCCAGCGCCTGAGCATTGCGATAGATGAATTCGCTGTACATCGCCAGGTTGGAGGCGCGTGCCGCCTCGGTCACCACCGCCTTGAGGTCGTCGGGTAGATCGTTCCAGGCGTCGAGGTTGACGGTACCTTCGAGCACAGCAGACGGCTCGTTCCAGGCCGAAGTGTAGTAATAGTCTGCTACCTGATGCAGGCCGAAGGCCAGATCGTTGTAGGGACTGACCCAGTCGGCAGCATCGAGCACGCCGGTCTGCATCGAGGTGAAGATCTCGCCACCCGGCATGTTCACCGTGGTCACGCCGATACGATTCATGGCTTCACCGGCCAGCCCCGGCAGACGCAGCTTGATGCCCTGAAGGTCCTCGAGCGAGTTGATCTCTTTCTTGAACCAACCGCCGGGCTGGGTGCCGGTGTTACCCACGGCGAACGGCTTGAGGTTGTGCTTGGCATAGATCTCGTCCCACAGCTCCTGACCGCCGCCGTGGTAGAGCCAAGCGTTGGTTTCGTTAGTGTTCATGCCGAACGGCACGGCAGTGAAGAACTGCGAAGCGGCAACCTTGCCACGCCAGTAGTAGGCCGCCGAGTGACCCATCTGGGCGGTACCGGCGGCGACGGCGTCGAAGACTTCCAATGGCGGTACCAACTCACCTGCACCGTGGACGCGAACGCGCATACGGCCATTGGAGAGCTGCTCGATGCGCTTGGCGAAATCGCTGGCCCCTGTACCCAGAGCCGGAAAGTTGGTCGGCCAGGAGGTGACCATGTCCCAGGTAATGGTTTCCTGCGCCTTGGCGGTGGAAACGAATGGCGCGGCGACGACACCGGCGGCGCCGAGTCCGGCGGTCTTGAGGAATTTGCGGCGTTGCATGGCGAGCATGACTCCAGTGGTTATTCTAAGTCGCGTCTAATCAAGCGCGATGTGTCCGCCTGTGAGTATGCTTAATGACAATTTGGGCAGCAAGGGCGTCTTTTGACGTAGACGTCAACGTACCCAGGGATATGCCGATTTACCTCGCCGTTTCACCTCTCATAGGGGGGTGAGCTTGGCAAACCCCAGCACCAGCCATTTATCGCCTTCGCCCTCGAAGCTGACCTGTACCCGGGCTCGCGCGCCCTCGCCCTCGGCATTGAGAATGACTCCCTCGCCGAAAACCGGATGCTGCACCCGTTGACCCAGACTCAGGCTGGGCAAGTCGCCGCCAGGGTCGACCGAAGTCTGCCGCGACAGCCCCAGCGCCGGTCGGGTGGCCGTTACGGGGCGCGAGATCTGGCCACGCAGGCGCACCTCTTCCAGGTACTCGGCAGGTATTTCGCGCAGGAAGCGCGATGGCCGCTGGAAGGTTTCCTTGCCGTGCAGGCGACGGATCTCCGAGTGGGTCAGGTAGAGCTTGCGCATGGCCCGGGTCAGGCCGACGTAGCACAGGCGGCGCTCCTCCTCGAGGCGGCCGGGCTCCTCCAGCGACATCTTGTGCGGGAACAACCCCTCCTCGACCCCGGCGATGAATACTACCGGGAACTCCAGCCCTTTCGCCGAATGCAGCGTCATCAGCTGCACGCTGTCCTCGAACTCGTCGGCTTCATGATCGCCGGCATTGAGCGCCGCCTCGGCCAGGAAAGCTTCCAGCGCCACGCCCCCCTCACCGGCCTCGGGCGGGTCGAAGGACTCACCCTGGGTGAAGGCGCGGGCGGCGTTGATCAGCTCTTCCAGGTTCTCGACCCGGGCCTGGCCCTTCTCGCCCTTCTCGTTCTGGTGATGCTCAAGGAGCCCCGATACCTCGTTCACATGAGCGATGATCTCGTGCAGTGCCATGCCGGCGGTGTCGTTGTCGAGCCGCTCGACGAGATCGGCGAAGGCCTGCAATGCAGCGCCGGCACGCCCTTTCAGCGAACCGTCGGCAAGGCCGTCATGCAGCGCCTGCCACAGCGATACGTCGGCCAGCCGGGCACGCTCGCGCAGTTGCTCCACGGTCCGTGTGCCGATACCGCGTGGCGGCACATTGACGATGCGCTCCAGCGAGGCATCGTCGTCACGGTTCAGCAGCAGCCGCAGGTAGGCCAGGGCATTCTTGATCTCGAGGCGCTCGTAGAAGCGCTGGCCGCCATAGATGCGATAGGGCATGCCCTGGCGGATCAATATCTCCTCGAGCACCCGCGACTGGGCGTTGGAGCGATAGAGGATGGCCACGTCTCGGCGCCGGAAGCCCTCGTCGACCTTCTCCTTGATGGTATCGGCGATGAAGCGCGCCTCGTCGAGGTCGTTGAAGCCGGCATACACCGAGATCGGCTCACCGCGCGCCCCGGCCGTCCACAGCTCCTTGCCCATGCGTTCGGCGTTGTGGCTGATCAGGGCGTTGGCGGCATCGAGAATGGCACTGGTGGAGCGGTAGTTCTGCTCCAGGCGCACGGTCTTCGTCTCGGAGAACTCCCGCTCGAAGCGGCGGATGTTCTCGATCCGCGCCCCGCGCCAGCCATAGATCGACTGGTCGTCGTCGCCGACCACGGTCATCGGCGTCTTCATGCCGGTGAGCAGCTTGAGCCAGGCGTACTGCAGGGTGTTGGTGTCCTGGAACTCGTCGACCAGCACGTGGGCGAAGCGCTCCTGATAGTGCGCCAGCAGCGCCGGGGTATCGCGCAACAGCTCCAGGCTTCTGAGCAGCAGCTCGCCGAAGTCGACCAGACCGCCGCGTTCACACGTCAACTGGTAGCGCTCATATAGCTCGACCATCTGGGCCATGTAGGCGTCGCCATGCACGTCGACCTGATGCGGGCGCAGCCCCTCCTCCTTGCAGCCGGAGATGAAATACTGGACCTGGCGCGGCGGGAAGCGCTCGTCGTCGACTTGATGCTCCTTGAGCAGGCGCTTGACCAGGCGCAGTTGGTCATCGGAGTCGATGATCTGGAAGTGCTGCGGCAGCCTCGCATCCTGCCAGTGAGTGCGCAGCAGGCGATGGGAGATGGAGTGGAAAGTACCGACCCAGACGTTACGCAGCGACAAGCCCAGCAGCGCCTCCAGGCGGGTACGCATCTCGCGCGCGGCCTTGTTGGTGAAGGTCACGGCCAGAACGGCGTAGGGCGACAGCCCCTCGGCCTGCATCAGCCAGGCGATGCGGTGAACCAGTACGCGGGTCTTGCCCGAGCCGGCCCCGGCCAGCACCAGCATGTTGCCCTGGGGCGCACTCACCGCCTCGCGCTGAGCCGGGTTCAACTGATCGAGAATCGCCGTGACGTCATCCATGGAAGGGGTCTGCCGCTGGAAAATTGATCGCCCAGCTTAGCATATTGAACCCTGTGAGGCCTGGCGTTGCCAGGCGCGGTACGATTCGCGACACGCTCGGACGAAACCCTGACGCGCCACTGGCCGCCTGCGCGTCGCGTCGGAACAAGGTCCCTCTTGCCGACGCTAAATCGACATCCCTGTCGATTTCCGCGCGCGGCTGCGTTGGCGTCAGCGTCCTCGCTAAGGTCGCGCCATCTGCACCGCGCCAGCCCCGTTCTCGTGTGAGCGGCGCCTGGGATAGCCGAGTGCTCTGGCCGCTAGGGCTTACCTTCCTGTTCCGGAAACCTCAGCGGCGTCAGGCTCTTCTTCACCGCCTTGAGCTGCTCTGCGAGCCTCGGCCCGCGGGTCTTGGCCACGCCCACGGCAAGCACGTCGACCAGCACCAGGTGGGCGATACGCGAGCTCATCGGCGTATATATCTCGGTGTCCTCGTGGACATCGATATACAGCGGCAGGGTCACCTCCTCGGCCAGCGGCGAGCCACTGGGGCACAGGCCGATCACAGTAGCCCCCGCCTCGCGGGCCAGGCGCACGCTGGCCACCAGGGCGCGGGTGCGGCCGGTCTGGGAGATCGCCACCACCACGTCACCCTCCTTGAGCGTCACCGCCGACATGTTCTGCATGTGCGGGTCGGCATAGGCGGCGGTGGAGATCTGCAGGCGGAAGAACTTGTGCTGGGCATCGAAGGCCACCGCGCCGGAAGCGCCGAAGCCGTAGAACTCGACCCGATTGGCCATGGCCAGCGCCTGGATCGCTCGGCTCATGGCATCGTTGTCGAGCCGATCGCGCACCGACAGCAAGGTACCCACGGTGGAGTCGAAGATGCTCTGCGAGAACTCGGCGACCGAGTCGTCGTCGTTCATCGTGAACTGGGCGAACTGACTGCCCGAGGCCAGCATTTGCGCCAGCTTGAGCTTGAAGTCCTGAAATCCGTTGCAGCCCAGCGCCCGACAGAAACGCACCACGGTCGGTTCGCTCACCTTGGCCTCGGTGGCCAGGTCGACGATGCGCATATGGATCACTTCGTCGGGGTTGCGAAGCACGAAGCGCGCCACTTTCTGCTCGGAGCGGCGGAAATGCTCCATGCGGCGTCTCATTTCATCGAACAGGGCGCGGCTCACGCGGAACTCCTTGGTAGACGAACGCAGAGGCTCAGTATGCCTGATCCGGCTCGCTTGGGGGAGTTTCCCTATGAAAGCGTGGAATGGCCCACTTCGTCACGAAACTGTCAAGTAGGGTATAGTAAAGATGCTGTGATTTGATCTTGTACCAGAGAAGATAAGGCACAGAAGAAGAAGGGAGAGTCGATCATGAGTAAGGTCGAACGGGTCACTTCCGTCAAGAACGAACTTCTCGACATCTTCATGAGCATCAATGTCGCCGAGCATGAGAAGCGCTCCCGCAGCGCCGCTCAGCGTAACCTGCGAGCCCGGCGCGGCATCGAGTTGCACCAGGAGTTCAAGCAGCTGGAGCGCGACATCGCCGATCTGGCCGACGAAGAGAAACACTGAAACGGCCGCCAAGAGGCGGCCGTGAAGGCAGACAACTCAAGCCCCGCCCGGCGGGGCTTAGGGGGGTCGTCACCCCGGTAGCGTCACCCCAGCAAAGAGTGAATGAACACCGCGACCACGCCCAGCGGCGCCACGTAACGCGCCACCACGAGCCACAGCGACTCGCTACCGCCGGAGAGATTGAGTTCGTCGGCCACGCTCTTACGATCCAGGCACCAGGCAACGAACAGGATCGCGCCGAGGCCTGTCAGGGGCAGCAGAATCTTGCTGGTGAAGGTATCCAGCAGGTCGAAGATGTTGAGCCCCATGATCAGAACATCCCCCAGCATGTTGAACGAGAGCAGAGCGAGGATACCCAGTATCCATACCGCCACCCCGCTGATCAGGGTCGCCACGACGCGCGAGAGCGGCGTGCGCTCCTCGACGAACTCCACCACCGGTTCCAGCAGCGAGATGGCCGAGGTCAACGCCGCGAAGGTCAGCAGCAAAAAGAACGCCAGGCCAAGCAGAGTGCCGCCGGCCATGTTGCCGAAGGCCAGCGGCAGCGTGACGAAGATCAGCCCTGGGCCCGAAGCGAGATCCAGTCCGTTGGCAAACACGATGGGGAAGATCGCCAGACCCGCCAGCAAGGCGATGCCGGTATCGAGGATGATCACGGTACGGGCGGTGCCCAGCAGGTTGACCTCTTCTCCCAGGTAGGAGCCGTAGGCCATCATGATGCCCATGCCCAGCGAGAGGGTGAAGAAAGCCTGCCCCATGGCAGCCAACACCACCTCGCCGTTGATGGCGCCCCAGTCGGGCCGGAACATGAAGGAGAGCGCCTCACCGAAGTGACCGGTCGTCATGCCGTAGCCCACCAGGACCAGCATCAGGATTACCAGCGCCGGCATCATGGTTCGAACAGCCCCTTCCAGTCCCTTGGTCACGCCGCGGGCCACGATGCCGATGACCAGCACCATGAAAAGGGTGTGCCATAGCAACAGCACACCGGGGCTGGCCAGCATACCGGCGAAGACGCCACCGACTTCCTCGGCATTCTGGCCGCTGAACGTACCGGTGATCGAACCCAGCGTGTAGGAGAGCGACCAGCCACCGATCACGCTGTAGAAGGAAAGGATCAGGAAGGCGCCCAGAACGCCGCTGACACCGACCAACACCCAGGCCGGCAAGTGTCCGCCCCGGCGCGCGAGTTCGGACATGGCATTGATCGGGTTCTTCTGACCACGCCGACCGATCAGCCACTCTGCCACCAGGATCGGCAGACCGATGACGGCGATGCAGAGCAGGTAGACCAGGACGAAAGCTGCCCCTCCGCTCTCGCCCACCATATAGGGAAACTTCCAGATATTGCCCAGCCCCACCGCCGAACCAGCGGCCGCGAGCACGAAGGTCATCTTCGATGACCATTGCGCATGTACGAGTTTAGACATGGTTCACCTATTGTTGTGTGTCTGGTCGTTGATCTTTCTCAAGCGCAAAAACACAGAAGATAGGAGGGTTTTTGGCTCGAATGCCGGCAAATTTATCCGATCATACGCTCGAACGCCAGTAACGATGTCAGTCAGAACAGGCTCGTTTGCCGCTCCCCGGCAAAAGCACCCAGAGGTGGCAGGTCGATGTCGCAGGCAAGCGCCTGGAAGAGCCGCCTGGCCAGTTGCGGAGCCTGACGGTTGTCAGCGGTATGCACAAACAAGAAAGGGGTTTTCCCCTGTTTTATCCACAGCTTGATCTGTCCAACCCACGGCTGGAAGTGATCCCTATTGATTGACTCTTCCAGATGCCCGATGAAGCGAATCAACGGCTGGTTTCCCGTGGAAAGCACGTGTAATGGGCATCTTGGCTTTTCACTCTGGGCGTGGGCCAGAGCCGGGCTGCCTTCCGCTGTTGTCGAAAACAACGCACGGACGTCGAGCATGGCGCGGTTGGCGCCATGAGTTATCAACAGGCGGTTCAAGGCAACTTCGGCCATCCCCTTGTGGAAAAACTCGGGATGACGAACCTCCACGGCGCAGGGAATGCCAGCCGGCCAGCGCAACAGCAACGCCTCTAGCCGGGGCAGTTCGGCGAAGCCGAAATCCCGCGGCAACTGAACGAGCAGCGGGCCCAGGCGATCATGCAGCGGCGCGAGCGCGTCGAGAAAGGCATCGAACTCGGCCTCGACGTCGTGTAGACGCTTCCCATGGGTGAGTGTCGCCGGCAACTTGAAGCAGAAACGGAAGGAGGGGGGAGCCAGGCGCGACCAGCCTGCCACCGTCTCCGCTCTGGGTGCACCGCTGTAGAAGGTCGTGTTGCCCTCCACCGCGGAGAAGACCTGAGCGTAGTCGGCCAGCCAACTCTCCTGGCCAGCGTAGGGCGGGTAAAGGGAGCCACACCACTCGGGATTGGCCCACATGGGCAAACCCAGATACAGTCCGGACAACCTTTTCATACTCCTGTAACAAAAATAATCGGAAACGACGCGGGCCGAGTGGCAGCATGAGCTTCCCGCCCAGGCTGCACAAGGAAGATGCGCCACTGCTGCGCCGAATGCCATGGAAACGACATTCAATCTCGCGCTATTTGCCCAACTGAACGCTGCGCCCGATAGCGACCCCCGCCTGCTGCTGTTGGCGGAAATTTTCGCCGTCTATCTGATCTGGCTGGTGCCGGCCCTGCTGGTCATCGGCTGGCTACGCGGCAGCGAACGCTTGAAGCGCCCCTTGCTCGAGGCTTTCGTGGCCACTCTGCTCGCCCTGGCGGCGAGCTGGCTGATCGGGCATCTCTGGCCCAGCCCGCGGCCTTTCATGATTCCCATCGGCCAGACATTCCTGGAACATGAGCCTACCCCGGCCTTTCCCAGCAACCATGCCACGATCATGCTGACCATGGCTTTCAGCCTGCTGCTGCATGCCGGTACCCGACGCATCGGGCGCTACCTGCTACTGCTGGCGATCCCGGTTGCCTGGGCGCGGATCTTCCTCGGCGTGCATTTTCCGCAGGACATGTTCGGCGCCCTGCTGCTGGCCGCGGGCTTGGCCACGCTGGTCGGTGCCAGCCGCGCCTGGCTTATCCTGCCGTTCTATTACCATGTCGCCATGCGGCTCTATCTTCTGCTGTTCGCTCCGCTGATTCGCCGTGGCTGGGTGGAGCGCTGAGCGCCCCACCCCATGCCAACGCGACAGAGTTGTCGCAGAATCAGAACTGGCTAAGCAGCCAATCGCCGGGTTCGTCGTTCATCAACAGCTGGCCGTCCTGAAGCAACAAATGCAGGGAGTAACGATCCTCTTTGTCGCGACGCACCACGCCAAGCTCCAGCATCGGCTGTAAACTTTCGGCGACCAACTCCTTGGCCATCGCGTCGAGTTCGTTGCCGGAAACCATCCCGCTGTACTGCTGACGCAGCGACTCGCGGGCGACCTTGTGCAGCAGCACCGCCGGAGCATTCACATTCAGGTCCAAGCGGTTTTCAGGGGCCAGCAACATGCGCTCGTCGAAGGTACCAAAATCGTGGAAGCCGAGGTCGGCTTCCAGCTCCAGGTCAGCCCTCGCATCACCGATGCTGAACGACACGGGCTTGAAGCTGAAAACAGAGCGGCCTGAAATCAACGTCTCTCCAACTTGCTCCATACGCTCGAAAACGGGAAGCACGACGTTGGGATCGTCGAGCTGGAAGACATCGATGGCTTCGTAAATCAGGCTCCATAGCGCGTCGTATTCCGTAAGCGGCAGTTGCCCGTAACTCGACTCGACATGAAACGCGATCGGCTCTTCCATGCCCTGAATCCGCAGGTCGTTGGCCGACCATAATTGAGCGACCTGGAAGTGCGACTCTGATTCCGGTGCTAGCCCCAGGCGGAAGTTGGCACTTTGCGCCGTCAGGCCCGGTGAATGCTGCTCGCGTAGCGTCAACCCATCGAGGCTGACCCCCAACTGGCCATACCAACTGTTGCCACCCTGGCGGGATGCGTCGATATCGGCATTGAAACCGTCCATGGCCAGGTAGAGATCCGGTTCCTCGGATTCGAAACCCTCTAGCTCCAAGTGCGTCGTGAAGTGCTCGAAACGCCCCTGCTCATCGAAGAGCAGCTTGACCTCGACGCTCTGCCCTTCGATTCTCGAGTCGCTCACCTGCTGCAGATCGCGGCTCTCCGTCAACATCGGCGCATCGTCCGCCCGGAACGCGACTTCACGCAGTACGCCCTGGGGAAAGGAGGCCACGAGATTCGAGGTGGAACCCTCGAAGGTGTGGATAGCGGTGGGTTCCTCCAGCCGGGCCTGACCCAGGCGATTGGAACTGCGATACTCTCCACTGGCCGGGTCGTAGCGGAAATCGCCGCCCTGGTAATCGGCGACGTAACGCAGGTCCAGCCCCGCATCGGCGAGCAGCGGACCGGCGACCAGCGCCATCTCCATGGGCGCCCATTCGCCCTGCACCACCCGGTCGAAGCCGACCCGGGCATCGTAACGGGAAAGAACTGCCTCTTCTTCCAGTTGGATCAGTTGCTCGAACAGCCAACCCGACGCTTCGGCTCGCCCTTCGAGGCTGGCCAGGGCGCCCATGAAGGGCCCATGGGTGATCAAATCCTCGACGGCGATCCTCAACGGCTCCCCTTCGAGATCCAGTGCCAGGTTGGATGCAAGAAGCTGTTGGTAAGTCTGGGCAAATTCCGGTTCGAGAATCAACTCATAACTGGCGCGTGCCTCGAACCAACTACGCTCATAAATCTGTTTCTCGACCTGAATATAATCAAATTTCTCTAGTTGCTGCAGATAGCCGGCGTACTGCTGCTCTATCTGACGTCCCATCCAGTAGGGGGCTCCCAGGCCTGCGATTAATGCTAACCCTACAATGGCCGCCACTGTTTTCTTCAGGGCACTTCCCCGTCGTTCCTGTCCTTTCCCCACGTCGATATCCTTTTCTCGTTCTTCGTTTAATTGAAATTAGGCTTTGTCTGAAAAGTCGGCGAGGGAAGGCCAGACAAGGCAAAAATCGGCGAAAAGACGGAGTTTGAGTACTTTGAGCCGATTTTTAACGCCGTATGGCCGAGCGCAGCCAATTTTCGGACATAGCCCAGGCAGCAATAAGCCATGCCTATTGCTGCCGGACTTCAAGCGAGAAGTTTAACGACAAGAAACGAGAAAAGTAAGATTACTTATGCTAGTTTCATTCAACCGTCACCGACTTGGCCAGGTTGCGCGGCTGATCGACATCGGTGCCCTTCAGTACCGCTACATGATAGCTCAACAACTGCAGCGGCACGGTATACAGGATCGGGGCCAGGGCCTCGTGCACATGGGGCAGCAGCAGCACCCTGACGCCCTCCTCCTCCATGATCTCGACCCGCTCGTCGGCGAAGACGAAGAGTTCACCGCCCCGTGCCTTCACTTCCTGCAGGTTCGACTTCAGCTTGTCGAGCAGCTCGTCGTTGGGGGCGACGGAAATGACCGGCATCTCGCTGTCCACCAGAGCCAGCGGTCCGTGCTTGAGTTCACCGGCAGGGTAAGCCTCGGCGTGGATGTAGGAAATCTCCTTGAGCTTGAGCGCTCCTTCGAGAGCGATGGGGAAATGCGCACCGCGCCCGAGGAACAAGGCATGGTGCTTCTCGGCGAAAGCCGTCGACAACGCCTCGATGGCGCCGTCCAGCTGCAGCACACGGCCCACCAGTTGCGGCAGGGCTCGCAGACCTGCGACCACTTCGGCCTGGGTCTCGGCGGCAAGCCCCTTGGCTCGCCCCATGGCCAGGGTCAGCAGCATCAGTGCCGTGAGCTGGGTGGTGAAAGCCTTGGTGGAAGCGACGCCGATCTCGGGTCCGGCCTGGGTCATCAGGGTCAGGTCCGATTCCCGCACCAAGGAACTGCCCGGCACATTGCAGATCGCCAGGCTGCCGAGATAGCCCTTTTCACGGGCAAAGCGCAGCGCCGCCAAGGTATCGGCGGTCTCGCCGGACTGCGACAAGGTGACGAACAGGGTACCTTCGGGCACCACCACGGTGCGGTAGCGATACTCCGAGGCCACCTCCACCTGCACGGGTATCCCGGCATAGCGCTCGAGCCAGTAGCGCGCCACCAGGCCGGCGTGATAACTGGTGCCACAGGCCACGATATGCACCTGCCTGACCCGCGTGAACAGCGCCTCGGCATCGGGGCCGAAGCACTCGGCAGGCACGCTGCGTTCACCCAAGCGTCCCTCGAGGGCCGCTGCGATCACCGCCGGCTGCTCGAAGATCTCCTTCTGCATAAAGTGGCGATACTCGCCCTTGCTGGCGGCACCGTCACCATGCTCGAAGGATTGAACCGGGCGCTGCACAGCCTGGCCATGGGCGTCGAAGATCTCGATGCGACCGCCAGCGGCAATCCGCACCACATCGCCTTCCTGAAGGTAGATGAAGCGGTCGGTGACCTGCAGCAGTGCCAGCGGATCAGAGCCGAGGAAAGCCTCATCGATACCCACTCCCACCACTAACGGGCTGCCCTTGCGCGCGCCGACGATGACATCGGGCTCGTCGGCATGTACTACCGCCAGCGCGTAGGCGCCCTCGAGGCGCGCCAGGCCCCGCTGCACGGCGGCCAGCAGGCCGTCACCGCGCTGGTATTCGTGCTCCAGCAGATGGGCCACCACCTCGGTATCGGTCTGCGAGGAGAAGGGGTACCCGCCTGCCTGCAATTCACGCCGCAGCGGCTCGTGATTCTCGATGATACCGTTGTGCACCAGCGCCAGCCGGTCGCCCGACTGATGCGGGTGGGCATTCTCCTCGCTGGGCTTGCCGTGGGTGGCCCAACGGGTGTGAGCGATACCGCAGCGGCCCGGCAGAGCAGCCTCTGCAAGCAAGGACTCGAGTGCGGCCACCTTGCCCAGCGCCCGGCGGCGATGCAGCTCGCCGGAACCGGTGAGCACGGCCATGCCGGCCGAATCGTAACCGCGATATTCCAGCCGTCTGAGCCCTTCGAGCAGGATGCCTTCCACGTTGCGCTCGGCAACGGCACCAACGATTCCACACATGACGATTCCTCGCGCTTGCCTCAGTCTCGGGTCTTCTTGGTCGGCCGCACCCAGTCGGCCTTGGCGATCTGGCGCCCACGGGAAACGGCCAGGGCGTTGTCGGGCACGTCCTTGCTGATGGTCGAACCCGCACCGATCGTGGCACCACGGCCGACACTGACCGGTGCCACCAGGGCGGTATTGGAGCCGATGAAGGTATCGTCGCCGATATCGGTGCGATGCTTGTTGGCTCCATCGTAGTTGCAAGTGATGGTACCGGCACCGACGTTGACGTCACGTCCCAGCCGCGCATCGCCCACATAGCTCAAATGGTTGATCTTGCTGCCCTCGCCCACCTCGGCGTTCTTGGTCTCGACGAAGTTGCCCACTTTGGCACCCACCGCCAGGCGAGTGCCGGGGCGCAGCCGGGCGAAGGGCCCGATGCGGTTGCGGCCGGCCGCCACGGCACCCTCGATCACGCTGTGAGGCTCAATGACACTCTCGGCACCGATGTGGCTGTCCCGTATGACACAGTGGGGCCCGATACGCACGCCCTCGCCCAACTCCACTTCGCCCTCGAACACGCAGCCGACGTCGATTTCGACGTCATGTCCGCAATTCAGCCGGCCGCGCACGTCGATGCGTGCCGGATCGAGCAGCGCCACGCCCTTGATCATGAGCTGCTCGGCGATGTGCAACTGGTGCGCGCGCTCGAGGCGAGCCATCTGCAAGCGGTTGTTGACCCCTTCCACTTCCAGCGGATCGGCAGGCTGGGCAGTGGCGATGGCGACACCCTCGGCAGCGGCCATGGCGATGACATCGGTCAGATAGTACTCGCCCTGGGCGTTGTCTGCGGAGAGACTCGGCAGCCAGCGTTTCAGCTGGGATGCGGTCATGGCCATGATGCCGGTGTTGCACTCATGGATTGCCAGCTCGTTCTCGCTGGCATCCTTCTGTTCGACGATGGCCACCGCCTCGCCGTTGGTATTGCGTACGATGCGACCATAGCCGCTCGGATCGTCCAGGGTCACGGTGAGCAGCCCCATGCGCGACTCGTTCACCACCTCCAGCAGGGCGGCCAGTGTCTCGCGCCGGATCAGCGGCACGTCGCCATACAATACCAGTACCCTGCCGTCTCCCAGGCCATCCAGCGCTTGAGCCACCGCATGGCCGGTCCCCTTCTGTTCGGCCTGCAGTGCATAGCGCACCGGATAGTCGCGGAGCGCTTCACGCACCCGCTCGGCACCGTGACCGACCACCACATGAAGGCGATCCGCCTCGAGTTCCTGCGCCGTGTCGAGTACATGACGCACCATCGGCTTACCGGCCAGGCGATGCAACACCTTGGGCAGGCTCGAACGCATCCGCGTGCCCTGTCCGGCAGCCAGAATCACCACATCCAGGGTCATCGAAGACTCCTTGTCCATTCGATTGGCTTCAGTTCATCGGGGGCTCGGCGGCTCACCCGTCTTGTCGTGATGGAGGGCTCGCGCACCGTTCTCAACGGCTCAACGAACCTCAAGGCCCATCTCATCGCTCAGTTCCTGGCCGAAGTAATCGGCGAAGGCAGGACTCGCCAGGCTGCTCCAGCCTTCTCCCTCGCGCACCAGCAGTAATACCCTGAGACCCTGCTCGCGTGCCAGCGCCAGCCCTTCCTCCTCGCCCAATACCATGACGGCGGTAGCCCAGGCGTCGGCCCAGGCATTGGAGGGGTGAGCCACCGTCACCGACGCTACACGATGCTCGATGGGTCGGCCGGTACGTGGATCGATGGTATGCGAGAAGCGCTTCCCACCCTCTTCGAAATAATTGCGGTAATCGCCGGAAGTGGCCACCGAGATGTCGTGCAGTGGCACGATATGAGTGGCTTCCTGACGATCGTCGAGCGGCGCTTCGATGCCGATGCGCCAGGGCTCGCCGTCGCCGTCTCGATAGCCGCGAGCGATCAGGTCACCGCCCAGGTTGACCAGGTAGTGCTCGATGCCCTCGGCGTCGAGGTAGGCAGCGACTCGATCGGTGGCGTGGCCCTTGGCCACACCACCGAGGTTGATGAACACGTCGCGCCGGCGACGCGCCTGCATGGCATTCTCGTCTATCTCGATGCTGTCGGGACCGACCTCGGCCAGGCGCGCCTGCAGGGTTTCGTCATCGGGCACCTCCCGCGGACGAGCCTCAGAGCCGAAACTCCAAAGATTGACCAGCCCGCCGAGAGTCACGTCGAAGGCACCATTGCTCGCCTCGGCGACCGATTGGCTGATCGCCAATACCTCGACCAGCTCGTTGGAGAGCGGCTGCCATTCATCGAGGGGCGCCTGGTTGAAGGCCATCAGCTCCGAGTCGTCGCGATAGATCGACATCGCGGCATCCACTTGCTCGAGCACCGCGAGCAATCCCTCCTCCAGCTCACGCGCCTGGCCCTGGGTCAGGCTGTCGGCGATGGTCACCTGGTAGAAGGAGCCGAAGATGCTTCCTTCCAGGCGCACCGGAGAATCCAGCGGACGCTCGCTCTCGGAGCAACCGGCGAGAAGCAAACCCAGGCACAACGCGAAGGCCACCATGGGACGCAGAACAGGGATCATGCTAACAGGACTCCTCGATAGAGTGTTGCTTGGCTACCAGAAGAACCACAGTAGCCATAGCCCTAATACGATGCGATAGACGACGAAGGGTTGCATGCCGATCCGCTTGATGAAGGCGATGAAGTAGTGGATGCAGAGATAGGCGCTGATGCCCGACAACACGACTCCCATCGCCATGGCCTGCCAGTCGATCTCCCGAGGCACCTGTACGAGGCCGACGATCTCCAGCCCGGCGGCTAGTGCGGTGACCGGAATCGACAGCAGAAACGAGAAACGCGCCGCGCCTTCGCGGCTCAGGCCCAGCAGCAACGCCGCGGTGATGGTGATACCGGAGCGCGAAGTGCCGGGAATCAGCGCCAGCACCTGGGCCAAGCCGATCAACATCGCATCAAGCAGCGTCAGCTGATACTCGCTGCGCCCCGATCGCTTGCGCCAGTCGGCATAGCCCAGCAACAGGCCGAAGACGATCAGGGAGTAGCCGATCAGGAGCGGCGAGCGCATGCTCACCTCGATGACGTCGTGCAGGGCGAAGCCGACCGCGCAGACCGGGATCGTTGCCAGCAGCACCCACCAGGCCAGCCGAGCGTCGGGATCATCGCTGCCCTCGCGCAGCGTGCTGCCACGCAGCGACTTGACCCAGCTCGCCCCCATGCGCCTCAGGTCGTGGCGGAAGTAGAACACCACTGCCAGCAGACTGCCCAGATGCATTGCCACGTCGAAGACCAGCCCCTGATCGTTCCAGTCGGTCAGAACGGGCACCAGAATCAAGTGGGCCGAACTCGAGATGGGCAGGAATTCGGTCAGGCCCTGGATCACTGACAGCACGACGACCTGAAGCCAATCCATATGGCGCTCTTCCTCCTGATGGCAAGGAGCCGGCAGCAAACGCACGGCAGGACGCGAAAGAGAATACACGTCCCCTTGCCGCTTGTCCGCCGTGTCTCGTTACAATTCTATTCGAGCCAGGACCGGCGGCGTAGCGTCTGGAACGTCGAGATGCGGTTCGTGCCGCTAGAGCCCCGCCAATACCGCCGTGGCGATGGAGAAGTAGATCAGCACCCCGCAAGCATCGATGACGGTGGTCACCAGAGGCGCCGAGGCGGTGGCCGGGTCCCAGCCGACCCGGTTGAGCACGAACGGAAGGCACATGCCGAGCAGGCTGCCGAACAGCACGATGGTCACCATGCTGGTGGCGACGATCATGGCCACGGCCTCGCCACCGCGCATCACCCCGATGGGTGCCACCGCCAGCGCCATGGTCAGTCCCAGGGAGCCGGCCACCAGCAGCTCGCGGCCGAGCAGCTTGCCCCAATCCTTGACCCCGACGTCGCCGGTGGCCATGCCGCGTACCATGAGTGTGGCAGCCTGGGCGCCGGCATTGCCGCCGCTGCCGATCAGCAGCGGCAGGAAGAACACTAGTGCTACCTGGGCGGCGATGGTGTCCTCGAAATAAGCGATACCGGCACCGGAGAAGAGGTTGGCGAACACCAGCAGCACCAGCCAGGTCACGCGCTTGCGGTAGAGACTCCACAACGGTACCCGGCTGACGCCATCCTCGAGCTGGCCGATGGACATGCCCTTGTGGAAATCCTCGGTAGCCTCTTCCTCGGCGACGTCCATGGCATCGTCGTGGGTGACGATGCCGACCAGGCGCTCGTCGTGATCGATGACCGGCACGGCCAGCATGTCATAGCGGGCCACCAGGCGCGCGACCTCCTCCTGCGCCTCGTCCACCGATACGCTGATCACGTCCTTGATCATCAGTTCGTCGACCTGGGCACCAGGGCGGGCCACCATCAGTTGACGCAGCGACAGGGTGCCGGCCAGCTTACCCTCCGGGTCGATGATGTAAAGCTGATAGACCGTTTCGGCATCCGGCGCGGTCTGACGCACTCGCATCATCGCCTGGGACACGGTCATGCCACTCGGGATGGCCACGTAGTCCGAGGTCATGATCGCACCGGCGGTGCCCTCCTCGTAGCTGGCCAGACGCTTGAGATCCTCGCGCTCCTGGCGCGCCATTCGCCTCAGCAGCACTTCCTGGCGATCCTCGCCAAGCAGATTGAACAGATCGGCACGCTCGTCCGAGCCCATCTCCTCCAGCACCGAGAGCAGCAGCTCGTCGGACATGGCCTCGGCAACTTCGACCTGGACCTCTCCCGCCAGGTACCCCAGTACGTTGGCGCGGCGCTCCAGTGGCAGACAGTCGAGCAGCTTCAGGACGGAAGGAAGATCGTCGTCCTCCTCGGCCATCTCCTCGAGGATCTCGGAGAGGTCCGCGGCGCGCAGTTCGGGAAGCCATTGGTCGAGGCGTTCGCTATCCTCCTGCTCGAGGGCAAGAATCAGGGTTGCCTTGTGTTCCTGCAGCTGTTCGCTCAACGACATGGCGTTCTCCTGGAGCCACGCGGGTGGGAGGGTCATCACCGCATGGTGGGATGAGTATGGGCTCGGTCATCGCCGATACCAGTTCGCTCATGATAACAGAGACGAAAACGCCCCCCGAACAGTGTTCGGGGGGCGTTTCATGGCAGACAGGCTGGAATCAGCCCTTGCCACCCTTCTTGCGCAATTGCTGGATCGTGCGCAGCTGGGCCACGGCTTCCGCGAGTTCGGCGGCGGCACGAGTGTAGTCCATTTCCGCCGACTTCTCGTTGAAAGCGCGCAGCGCATGCTGACGCGCCTCCTCGGCTGCAGCCTCGTCGAGGTCGCTTGCCCGCGCGGCCGAATCGGCCAGCACGGTCACCACGTCCGGCTGCACTTCGAGGAAGCCGCCTGACACGTAGTAGTTCTCTTCCTGCCCGCCATCGTGAATCACGCGAACGGGGCCCGGCTGCAGCTCGGTCAGCAGCGGGGCGTGCCCGGGCAGAATGCCCAGGTCGCCCATGATGCCCGAAGCCACGATCTGCTCAACCTCACCGGAGAAGATCGAGGCCTCGGCGCTGACGATGTTGCATGTGAAGCTTTTCGCCATAGCGAAGTCCCCCAGTGGACGGGATTACTTCATCTGGTTGGCTTTCTCGACGGCTTCGTCGATGCTGCCCACCATGTAGAAGGCCTGCTCGGGCAGGTTGTCGTACTCGCCGTCGAGGATGCCCTGGAAGCCACGAATGGTGTCCTTCAGCGACACGTACTTGCCGGGGGCACCAGTGAAGACTTCGGCAACGAAGAACGGCTGCGACAGGAAGCGCTGGATCTTACGCGCCCGCGACACGGCCAGCTTGTCCTCGTCGGACAGCTCGTCCATGCCCAGGATCGCGATGATGTCCTTGAGCTCCTTGTAACGCTGCAGCACGTTCTGCACACCGCGAGCGGTGTTGTAGTGCTCCTCGCCGACGACCAGCGGGTCGAGCTGGCGCGAGGTGGAGTCCAGCGGATCGATGGCCGGATAGATACCCAGCTCGGCGATCGAACGCGCCAGTACCACGGTGGCGTCCAGGTGCGAGAAGGTGGTAGCCGGCGACGGGTCGGTCAGGTCATCCGCAGGCACGTAGACGGCCTGCACGGAGGTGATCGAGCCGGTCTTGGTAGAGGTGATGCGCTCCTGCAGAACGCCCATCTCCTCGGCCAGGGTCGGCTGGTAACCCACCGCGGAGGGCATGCGGCCCAGCAGGGCGGAGACCTCGGTACCGGCCAGGGTGTAGCGGTAGATGTTGTCGACGAACAGCAGCACGTCGCGGCCTTCGTCGCGGAACTTCTCGGCGATGGTCAGGCCGGTCAGGGCCACACGCAGGCGGTTGCCCGGCGGCTCGTTCATCTGGCCGTAGACCAGCGATACCTTGTCGATGACGTTCGACTCGGTCATCTCGTGGTAAAAGTCGTTACCCTCACGGGTCCGCTCACCCACGCCGGCGAACACGGAGTAACCGCTGTGCTCGGTGGCGATGTTGCGGATCAGCTCCATCATGTTGACCGTCTTGCCCACGCCGGCGCCGCCGAACAGGCCGACCTTGCCGCCCTTGGCAAACGGGCAGACCAGGTCGATGACCTTGATGCCGGTCTCGAGCAGCTCGTTGGACGCTGCCTGCTCGGCATAGGTCGGGGGCTTGCGGTGGATCGGCATGCGCTCCTGCTCGCCGATGTCACCGGCCTCGTCGATCGGTTCGCCGAGCACGTTCATGATGCGACCCAGGGTCTCCTTGCCAACGGGCACGGAGATGGCGGCACCGGTGTTGGCGACCTCCATGCCACGCTTGAGCCCTTCGGTGGAGCCCATGGCAATGGTGCGCACCACGCCGTCGCCCAACTGCTGCTGGGTTTCCAGCACGGTCTCGGCATTCGAGACCTTCAGCGCGTCGTAGACCTTGGGAACATCGTCCCGCGGAAACTCTACGTCAATCACCGCGCCGATGATTTGTACGATACGTCCGCTCATCTTGGTTCCTCTCAAAAACCTGCAAATGAAACCTGTGTGCCGGGAGCGCTCGCGGCGCTCCCGAGGCGCTATACGGCAGCGGCGCCGCCGACGATCTCGGAAATCTCCTGGGTAATGGCGGCCTGACGGGCCTTGTTGTACACCATCTCCAGATCGTCGATCAGCCCGCCGGCGTTGTCGGTGGCGTTCTTCATGGCGATCATCCGGGCCGCCTGTTCGCAGGCCCCGTTCTCGACCACCGCCTGATACACCTGGGATTCGATGAAACGAATCAACAGGCTATCCAACAGCGCCTTGGCATCCGGCTCATACAGGTAGTCCCAGCTACCGGGACGCTTGTTGTCCTCGTCGTCCGCATCCGTTCCCATGTCGGGAGCGAGCGGCAGCAACTGGCGAACCACCGGTCTTTGCGTCATGGTGTTGACGAACTCGTTGTACACCACGTAGAGGCGATCCAGGCGGCCCTCGTCATAGGCATCCAGCATTACCTTGACGCTGCCGATCAGATCCTCCATTTCCGGCGATTCGCCCAAACCGCTCTTGGCCGCGACCAGATTGCCGCCATAGTTGCGGAAAAAGCCGCCGGCCTTGCTGCCCAGGGCGCAGAAGTCGAGCTCGGCGCCCTCGCTTCGCCACGCCACGGCACTCTTGATCACGGCCTTGAACAGGTTGACGTTCAGACCGCCGCACAGGCCGCGGTCGGTGGACACCACGATGTAACCGACCCGCTTCACCTCGTCGCGCTCGACCATGTAGTCGTGCTTGTACTCGGGGTTGGCGTCGGCAAGGTGGCTGGCCACGTTGCGGATCTGCCGGGCATAAGGCTGGCTGGCCCTCATCAGATCTTGTGCTTTACGCATCTTCGACGCAGCGACCATTTCCATGGCGCTGGTGATCTTCTGCGTATTCTTGATGCTCCCGATCTGGGTGCGTATCTCTTTTGCAGCTGCCATAGCGATCTACCTCGTTCGTGGCCCTCAGAAGATGTCCATGGCCCGCCCCGACGGGCGGGCCGGCGGATTTACCAGCTCTGAGTGGCCTTGAACTGCTCGAGACCCTGCTTCAGCCCTTGCTGGATCTCGTCGTTGTAGTCGCCGGTCTGGTTGATCTTGTCGAGCAGCTCGGCGTGCTCGGACCTCATGTAGTCGTGCAGGGCACGCTCGAAGTCCAGCACCTTGCTGACATCGATATCATCCAGGAAGCCTTCGTTGGCGGCATACAGCGTCACGCCCATCTCGGCTACCGACAGCGGCGAATACTGCTTCTGCTTCATCAGCTCGGTAACGCGCTGACCGTGCTCCAGCTGCTTGCGGGTGGCTTCGTCCAGATCGGAAGCGAACTGGGAGAAGGCCGCCAGCTCGCGGTACTGGGCGAGTGCCAGACGCACACCGCCGCCGAGCTTCTTGATGATCTTGGTCTGGGCTGCGCCACCGACGCGGGACACCGACAGACCGGCGTTGATGGCCGGACGCACACCCGCGTTGAACAGGTCGGTCTCGAGGAAGATCTGGCCGTCGGTGATCGAGATCACGTTGGTCGGAACGAACGCCGAAACGTCGCCGCCCTGGGTCTCGATGATCGGCAGTGCGGTCAGCGAGCCGGTCTTGCCGGTCACTTCGCCGTTGGTGAACTTCTCGACGTACTCGACGTTGACGCGAGCGGCACGCTCGAGCAGACGCGAGTGGAGATAGAAGACGTCACCCGGATAGGCTTCGCGGCCCGGCGGACGACGCAGCAACAGCGATACCTGACGGTAGGCCCAGGCCTGCTTGGTCAGATCGTCATAGACGATCAGGGCGTCCTGGCCGCGATCGCGGAAGTACTCGCCCATGGTGCAGCCGGCGTAGGGTGCCAGGAACTGCATCGGAGCCGGATCGGCGGCACCGGCGGCGACCACGATGGTGTGCTCCATGGCGCCGTGCTCTTCGAGCTTGCGCACCACGTTGGCGATGGTCGACTGCTTCTGACCGATGGCCACGTAGATACAGGTGACGCCCTTGCCCTTCTGGTTGATGATCGCATCGACGGCGATGGCGGATTTACCGATCTGGCGGTCGCCGATGATCAGCTCACGCTGACCGCGACCGATCGGCACCATGGCGTCGATCGACTTGAGACCGGTCTGGATCGGCTGATCCACTGACTGACGGGTGATGACGCCCGGGGCGACCTTTTCCACCGCGTCGGTCAACTTGGCGTCGATATCGCCCTTGCCGTCGATGGGGTTGCCCAGCGGGTCGACCACGCGGCCGATCAGCTCGGGCCCCACCGGCACCTCGAGGATGCGACCGGTACAGCTGGCGGTCATGCCCTCTTCGAGCTGGAGGTAGTCGCCCAGCACCACGGCGCCCACGGAGTCGCGCTCGAGGTTGAGCACCATGCCGTAGATGCTACCGGGGAATTCGATCATCTCACCGAACATCGCATCTTCGAGGCCGTGAATACGCACGATGCCGTCGGAAACGCTGACGATGGTGCCCTGGTTGCGGGCTTCGGATGCGACATCCAGCTTTTCGATACGCTGTTTGATGATGTCGCTGATCTCGGAAGGATTCAGTTGCTGCATGCCATGTCCCTCAGACTCAGGCGGTGAGAGCTTCGGAGAGGCGGTTCAATCGACCGCGCACCGATCCGTCGATGACGGTATCGCCGGCGCGCAGGACGACGCCTCCGATAAGCTTCGGATCCAACTGAGTGATAATGGAGATTTCGCGATTCAGCCGCTTCTTGAGCGCGCCGGCGAGCTTGTTCTGCTGCTTGTCATCGAGCTCGTAGGCCGAGACGACGGTGACCTCGATGCGTTTATCATGCTCGGCGCGCAGGTACGCGAACCGCTCCGCGATCGCGGGAAGCGCCGTCAACCGGCCCTTCTCACCCAGTATGTCGAGAAAGGCCTTGGCCGAGTCGTCGAGCTTGACCTCGGTCAGCTCGATCAGCATGGCCACCTTGCGCTCGGGCGAGAAACGCGGGCTGGACAGAAGCTTCTGCACGTCGCGTACGGCAACGGCCTGGCCCAGCTTGTCGAGCCATTCGGACCAGCCGTCCAGCGCCTGTTGATCGCGTGCGTGTTCGAATGCCGCTCTAGCGTAGGGTCGCGCGACGGTAGACAGTTCCGCCATGGATCACCTCCTCAAAGTTCGGCAGCAAGCTTGTCGAGCAGCTTGCGATGCGCCTTCTCGTCGACGGAGGCTTCCAGGACGCGCTCGGCACCGACCACGGCGAGACTGGAGACCTGGGCCCGCAGCTCGTCCTTGGCACGCTGGATTTCCTGATCGATCTCGGCACGTGCGCTGGCGATCAGACGCTCGCCTTCGGCACGAGCCTGCACGCGGGCTTCCTCGACCATCTGCGCCGAACGCTTGTTGGCCTGCTCGAGAATCTGCGAAGCCTGCTCCTTGCTCTCACGCAGCGTCTGGGACGCCTGCTCTTGAGCGAGCTCGAGGTCACGTGACGCCCGGCTGGCCGCATCGAGACCTTCGGCGATCCGCTTCTGGCGCTCGTGAAGCGCTGTGCTGATCGGCGGCCACACATACTTGATACAGAACCAGACAAAAATCGCGAAGGCGATCGTTTGTCCGATAAGCGTCATGTTGATATTCACGGGTATGTACCTCTGACGGGTTCGTGGCGACCGGAAACGAGCAAACCGAGCGCTTCAGCGCTCGGCAGCGGCGTTAACCGGCGACGACGAAGATCAGGTACATCGCGATACCCACGCCGATCATCGGCACGGCGTCGAGCAGACCGGCCATCAGGAAGGTCTTGGTCTGCAGCTGGTCGCCGAGCTCGGGCTGGCGAGCGGTGGACTCGAGCAGCTTGCCGCCGAGGATGGCGAAGCCGATGCCGGTACCCAGAGCGCCCAGACCGATCATGAGGGAAGCGGCGAGGTAAATGTAATCCATTGTGTGCTCCTAGTTTTCGAGTTGACTTTCAAGGGGTTGAGGGTTGAGAACTGCAAGTTGCTCGTTTCAGTGATGCTCGTGCGCGGCGCTGAGGTAAACCACGGTGAGCATGGTGAAGATGAAGGCCTGGAGAGTGACCACCAGGATATGGAAGATGGCCCACGGCACGTCGAGCAGCCAGATGGCCCAGAACGGCAGCAGGGCGATCAGGATGAAGATGACTTCACCGGCGAACATGTTGCCGAACAGTCGCATTGCCAGGCTGAAGGGTTTGACGACCAGGCTCACGATTTCGAGAACCAGGTTGAACGGGATCAGCAGCCAGTGGTTGAACGGCGTCAGCGAGAGCTCGCGGGCGAAGCCGCCGACTCCCTTGACCTTGAAGCTGTAGTAGAGGATCAGCAGGAACACGCCCAGTGCCATGCCCAGGGTGGCGTTGACGTCGGTCGTCGGCACGATCTTCATATAGTCGACGCCGAGACGTGCGAACAGCTCCGGAAAATAGTCCACCGGGATGATCTTCAGCGAGTTCATGAGCAGGATCCACACGAACAGCGTCAATGCCAACGGAGCGATGATCGGATTTCGGCCATGAAAGGCGGAGCGCACCAGGCCCTCGATGAACTCGATGACCATCTCGACGGCGTTCTGCAGCCCACCGGGCACCCCGGTGGTGGCGATCTTGCCGGCCTTGCGGAACAGCCAGATGAACAGCAGGCCCATGGCGACCGACCAGCCCATGGTATCCAGGTGGATGGCCCAGAAGCCCATCTCACGAGCCTCTTCTGCGGAGTGCGCGAATGACCAGCCGTTCTCGGGATGGCGCCCAAAGGTCAGGTTCTGAAGGTGATGCTGGATATAGGACGCTGCCGTAACTTCGTTACCTACTGCCATGCTGTCATTACCTCGATTCAGGAGCCGGCCTTTCACGCTTGAACCAGGGCGCAAGCCAATGCGTGAACAGAACCGCCACGTATGCGACGAAGAAGAAAATCGGGTTTGAGGGGGGCACTGCCGCGAATACCGCGGCCAGCAGTGTCACCGTCAAACCGAACTTTCCTGCCTCGGCCCGGTACAGATTCGAGACGAAGCGACCCGCTTGCCTGCCTCCGCGTACCGAACCGATGCGCCAGGCGAAGTAGAGGGAGGGAATCAGACCCACCAGCCCACCCTTCAGCGCAGACAGAGCGCCTTCGGTTCCTGCTATCAATGCCCCGATAGCCGTCACAGACGTCACCGCCGCGCCCTGCCACCCGAGCAAATGGGTGGTATTGATGCGCTCGCGTTGGCGACTCGGGTGTCTGTGCATCTGTCGACAGTCCTGCCCCGCCGGATCAGGGCATGAGGCCATCTGAACCTGGCGTGTCGCTCAGGCAAACAACGGCGGATTATAGGGAAGCCCCTTGGTCTGTTCAACCGGACCCGGTGCTTTTCGCCCACGAATGGTGCGGGTTTGCGACCAAAGAAGCAACAATTGTCAACACCGTTTGCGACGTCAGCGAATGTGCTCGAGGATGCCGTCGAGCTCGTCCAGGCTGGAGTAGCGTATCGTCAGCCTGCCCTTGCCGCCACGACTGTGCTGAATCTTCACCGGGGCGCCGAGCAGTTCGCCGAGCTTGGTCTCGAGGCGCATCACGTCGGGACTCTCGGCGGTGCTCGCGGTCTTCTTCACCTCGCCCTGGGCCAGGCGCTTCACCAGCGCCTCGGTATCGCGCACGGTGAGATCCTTGTTGACCACTTCATGCGCCGCACGACGCTGCTTGGCACCGGAAAGGGCAAGCAGTGCACGGGCATGGCCCATGTCGAGATCGCCGCGTTCGAGCAAGGTCTGTACTTCAGGGTCCAACGCCAGCAGGCGCAACAGGTTGGCCACCTGAGCTCGCGACTTGCCTACGGCATCCGCCACCTGCTGCTGGGTGAGTTCGAACTCTTCGAGCAGGCGCTTGAGCGCCATTGCCTCTTCCACCGGGTTGAGGTTTTCGCGCTGAATGTTCTCGATCAGCGCCAGCGCCAAGGCGACCTCGTCGCTGACCTCGCGGATCACCGCCGGGATGGTGTCGAGCTCGGCCAACTGGGCGGCACGCCAGCGACGCTCGCCGGCGATGATCTCGTAGCGTGCCTCGCCGATGGGCCGTACTACGATGGGCTGCATCACCCCCTGGGCACGGATCGAGTCGGCGAGCTCCTCCAGCGCCTCGGGCTGAATGTCGCGGCGCGGCTGGTACTTGCCGCGGCAGAGCTGGCCCAACGGCAGGCGCTCGAGTCGCTCCTCGGCGGCAGGAGCGGCTTCGGCCGGCTCGCTCGTCTCGCCGAGCTGGGCTTCCACCTCGGGCAGTTCGAGATTCTCGCGGCGACGGGCGCCGGCACCGATCAGGGCATCCAGGCCTCGGCCCAGGGCGCGTTTACGCGTCATCAGCATTCCCTCATCACGAAAATCGGTCACGACTGGCGGTTCCGCCCACCGTACTACAGCGACAGGCGACGAATCAGTTCCTTGGCCAGTACCCGGTGGGCCTGGCTGCCACGCGAGAAGCGCGCGTACTTGGTCACCGGAAGCCCATGGCTCGGCGCCTCGGCGACCCGCACGTTACGCGGGATCGTGGTCTTGAGCAGCGCTTCGCCGAAGTAGTCGCGCAGCTGCTTGGATATGTCCCGGGTCAGGCTGTTGCGGCTATCGAACATGGTGCGCAGGATGCCATAGATCGCCAGGTTCGGGTTCACGCTGTCCTTGATCTGCTCAACGGTATCGAGGAGCGCCGAGAGTCCCTCCAGGGCGTAAAACTCGCACTGCAACGGAATCAGTACGCCGTTGGCAGCGGTCAGGCCATTGACGGTGAGCATGTTGAGCGAGGGCGGACAGTCGATCAGCACCACGTCGTATTCGCCGGCGACACTGCCCAGGGCCTCGGTCAAGCTGCGTTCGCGACCTTCGGCCCGGTCCAGCAGCTCCACCTCGGCGGCGGTGAGGTCGCCATTGCCGGGCAGCAGAGAGTAGCCGGCGGCGGGGCAGTCGAGCATCACCTCGGGAGCGCTTTTCTCGCCCAGCAGCAGGTCGAGCACGCTGCCCTCGAGCGCATGCTTGTCGATGCCGCTGCCCATGGTGGCATGGCCCTGGGGGTCGAGATCGACCAGCAGCACGCGGCGATCCAGGGCGGCGAGGCTGGCGGCCAGGTTGACGGCGGTGGTGGTCTTGCCCACGCCGCCTTTCTGGTTGGTCAAGGCGATGATTTGGGTCACGGGCGACTTCCTTGCGTCGAAGGCACGCTCACAGGCGGCCTGGGTTGGAATCGGTTCGCTCGACGATCAACAGCTGACGCTCCCCCTTGGTGAACGGCACGGCGAGCGCATGACGCTCGCGTATGGTCAGCCCGGCATCCAGTTTGGCCATCTCCTCGGCGGCGGCCGGTCCCTTCATGGCCAACCAGTGCCCGCCTTCCGCCAGCAGATGATCGGTCAGCCGGACGAAGTCGGCCAGACTGGCGAAGGCCCGCGAAATCACCTGGACGTAGCCACCCGCCGGCGGCTCGAAGGCCTCGACCCGGGCCTGCACGGGCGTGACGTTATCGAGCCCGAGCTCCATCATCGCCTGGCGCTGGAAACGCACCTTCTTGCCGTTGCTGTCGAGCAGCGTAACCACCAGGCTCGGCTTCAAGATCGCCAGCACCAGCCCCGGCAGGCCCGGCCCAGCCCCCACGTCGAGCAGCGGCGCCTCGTCGACGAAGGGCAATACCACCGCGCTGTCGAGCAGGTGCCTGACCACCATTTCTTCCGGTAAGCGTATCGCGGTGAGGTTATAGGCGCGATTCCACTTGTGCAACAGCCCGACCAGACGCAGCAGCCGCTCGCGTTGTGCGCCATCGATGTCGATGCCTAGAGCGGCAAATCCTTCGTCGAGACGCGCTTCCACCTGTGACGTGACGGCGTCGCTCATCCGTTGGCCACTCGCGAGTCGTCGAGCAGACGGCGCTTCTTGAGATGAATCAGCAGTATCGACACCGCTGCCGGTGTCACGCCGGATATCCGCGACGCCTGAGCCAGCGTCTCGGGGCGCGCCTCGGCGAGCTTCTGGCGAATCTCATGGGAAAGCCCCTCGACCCGGGCGTAGTCGAGATCGGCCGGTAGCGGGGTGGACTCATGGCGCTTGAGCTTGTCGATCTCGTCCTGCTGGCGATCGATGTAGCCTTGGTACTTGGCCTGGATCTGCACCTGCTCGGCCACTGCCTCGTCGTCGACCGGCTCGCCTGAGAGGTGGGCTACGTCGGCGTAGTTCAGCTCGGGCCGCTTGAGCAGGTCGAGCAGGCTGTACTCGCGGGGCAGCGGCTTGCCGATCCTGGCCGCGATGGCCTCGGCGGCTGCCGTGCCGGGCTGGACCCAACTGGCCTTGAGCCGCGCGCTCTCGCGCTCGATCGCCTCACGCTTTTGACTGAACGCTGCCCAGCGCGTGTCGTCGACCAGGCCCAGTTCGCGACCGGCTTCGGTCAAACGAAGATCGGCATTGTCCTCGCGCAGCAGCAGCCGATACTCGGCGCGCGAAGTGAACATGCGATAGGGCTCCTTGGTACCCAGGGTGATCAGGTCGTCGACCAGCACGCCGAGGTAGGCCTCGTCACGCCGTGGCCACCAAGCCCCGAGCTCCTTGGCACGGCGTGCGGCGTTGAGGCCGGCGAGCAGCCCCTGGGCGCCGGCCTCCTCGTAGCCGGTGGTGCCATTGATCTGCCCGGCGAAGAACAGGTTGTGGATAAATTTCGTTTCCAGCGAGTGCTTGAGATCGCGCGGATCGAAGAAATCGTACTCGATGGCATAACCGGGCCGGGTGATATGAGCGTTTTCCAGCCCCTTGATCGAGCGCACCACCTGCAGTTGCACGTCGAAGGGCAGCGAGGTGGAAATCCCGTTGGGGTAGAGCTCATGGGTCTCCAGCCCCTCGGGCTCGATGAAGATCTGATGGCTCGCCTTGTCGGCGAAGCGGTGCACCTTGTCCTCGATCGACGGACAGTAGCGCGGCCCAACGCCTTCGATCACGCCGGAGTACATCGGTGAACGATCGAGGTTGGCGAAGATGATCTCGTGGGTACGCTCGTTGGTATGGGCGATATGACAGCTTACCTGGTGCGGATGCATGTCGCGCCGGCCAAGGTAGGACATGACGGGGGTCGGTGTATCGCCCGGTTGTTCCTCGAGCTGCGAGAAATCCACGCTTTTGGCGTCCAGCCGCGGTGGCGTACCGGTCTTCAGCCGGTCGACCCGGAACGGCAGCGCGCGCAGGCGCTCGGCCAGGGCATTGGAGGGCAGATCGCCGGCGCGACCGCCGCGGCTCTTGTCGAGCCCGATGTGGATCACGCCACCGAGGAAGGTGCCCGTGCACAGCACCACCGTCTCGGCCAGGAAGCGAATCCCGGTCTCGGTGACCACGCCACGCACGGTGTCGTCGTTCACCACCAGATCGCCAGCGGCCTGCTGAAAGATCGTCAGATTGGCCTGGTTCTCCAGCAAACCACGGATGGCTGCCTTGTAGCGCACGCGGTCGGCCTGGGCCCGGGTGGCACGAACTGCGGGCCCCTTGCGTGCGTTGAGCACACGGAACTGGATACCGCCGAGATCGGTGGCCAGGCCCATGGCGCCGCCCAGGGCATCGATTTCCTTGACCAGATGGCTCTTGCCGATCCCGCCAATGGCGGGATTGCAGGACATCTGTCCGAGAGTCTCGATGTTATGGGTCAGTAGCAGGGTCTGACAGCCCATGCGAGCGGAGGCCAGAGCGGCTTCGGTTCCCGCATGGCCGCCGCCGATGACGATGACGTCAAAGCGGTCGGGATACTCCAAGGTGCACCTCGTTGCGCTTGTGCGCAGATATTGCCTAAGGACGAAAATCAGCCTGGCAGTATAAACCTCCTGTGGGTAAGCGTCAGGGGTTTTCCACACCCGCTTTCACGGAGCCCCCTTTCCCCTCACCTGGTTAAACAAAACAGAATGATTAAAAGAGAGAAGTTCTATTGTGGTTGTAACTACTAGTGTGGATAAAAACCGTGGATAACCAAGAATATCATATACAAAACATGATCTTGAATTGTTGACTTATACGGTGAAAAAAGGATGACGAGCTGAGGGCGGCCGGTGACGAGCCTGTGGATGAAAGGCATGTTTGTCCACAGAGCGAACGCTGCACCTCTTTTCCACCGCCGCCTACCGTACTTGTCACCGCGACTGTGAACAACCGGCCTAGGACATGACGTAGGCACCAACCATGCGCTCTGGGAGCAAGGGAAGGGTGTTTTCGAGAAAATCTTATCCACAGGCAAAAAAAAGCCCTGACGATGACGTCAGGGCTTCGCAGGGGCGTGTCCGGGAAGCTGCTAGTGCTTGAGTACGCGAGAGAGAAAGCTCTGGGTGCGCTCGTGTCGAGGGGAGTCGAACAGCACGTCGGGAGCGGCCTGTTCGACGATCTCTCCCCGATGAATGAACACCACCCGATCGGCGACTTCACGGGCGAAGCCCATCTCGTGGGTAACGATGATCATGGTCATGCCCTCGCGAGCGAGCTCGCGCATGGCGTCGAGCACTTCACCGATCATTTCGGGATCGAGTGCCGAGGTGGGTTCGTCGAACAGCATCAGCCGCGGCTCCATGGCAAGCGCCCGGGCCAGGGCGACGCGCTGCTGTTGACCTCCGGAGAGCTGGGAAGGGTACTTGTCTGCCTGGTCGGCGATCCCGACACGTTCGAGTAGACGATTGGCGGTCTCGGTGGCATCGGCGAGGTTCCAGCCGCGCACTTTCATCGGTGCCAGTGTGACGTTGTCGCGCACGCTGAGATGGGGAAAAAGATTGAACTGCTGGAATACCATGCCGACCTCGGTGCGGATCGTCTGCAGCGCACGGCTGCTCTTGCCATTGGGTAGCAATTCGTTGCCGTCGACCTCGATATGGCCGGCTTGGAACTCCTCGAGGCCGTTGATGCAGCGAATCAGGGTCGATTTTCCGGAGCCGCTGGCGCCGATGACCACCACCACCTCACCAGGCCGGATCGTAAGGTCGATATCCTTGAGCACGTGCAACTCACCGAAGTGCTTGTTGACCTTCTCCATTTGCACGATGGGGGCGGCATCGGAGGGAGTATTGTCTCGGTTCATTTCGCGCTCCTTCATTGTCCAACCAGGCCCCTGCGCTCGAGCAGGCGCAGTGCGAATGACAGGCTCAGGGTTATCGCCAGATAGAGGAGGGCGACCATGAGATAGACTTCCAGGGCGTTGAAGGTAGTGGCGATATAGACTTGGCCCTGGCGCACCAGCTCGCCGACACCGATGACCGAGAACAGCGAAGTGTCCTTGATGCTGATGATCCCCTGGTTGCCGAGCGGAGGAATCATGCGGCGAAGCGCCTGGGGCCAGATGATGTAGCGGAACGACTGCGTTCGCGAGAGTCCCAGTGACAGGCTGGCCTCGCGTTGGCCACGTTCGATCGACTGGACACCGCCGCGTACGATCTCCGAAATATAGGCTCCCGAGTTCACCGCGATGGCGGCGATACCGGCCACCAGGGCATTGATCGGGCCGCCAAGCAGTTGGGGTAGGCCATAGAAGATGAATAGCACCTGGACCAGCACCGGGGTGCCACGGAAGATCTCGATGTAGGCGATGGCCGGCACACGTAGCCAGACGATGGGGCTGATGCGCAGCAGGCCGAAAAGGATACCGATGAAAAAGCCGATGGCCAGGCCGCCGAAAGAGATCAGCAGAGTATAGGGTATCCCCTTCAGTAGAAAGGGAATGGAGGCGAAGGCCGCCTCCCAGTCGAATTGGAAGGTGACGTCCACTTGGGTTCTCCGGTCAAGACGCGCCTCGGGGTTTAAAGGCGCGGGCAGGTGACAACGCCGCGGGGTCGAGTCCAACGACCCGACCCCGCGTCAGGATCGCTGGGCAATCACTCGTCGCTGGCGCTGCCGAACCACTTCTCGTGGATTTCGTCGTAGGTGCCGTCCTCGCGCATTTCGGCCAGTGCTTCATTGGCGGGTTCAACCCACTCGCTGCCCTTGACGAAGACGATGCCGTACTGCTGTCCCTCATAGAGCGGTCCGACCACCTTGGCCCGGCCTTCGCCGCGGGTCTGGGCGAAGTAAGCGACGTTGGGCGCATCATAGAACACGGCGTCGGCACTACCGCCGAGCAGGGCCATGTACATGTCGCTGCTGCCGGGATAGGGGGTGATCTCGGCGCTGTCGCCGAGGTTCTCCTGCAGGAAGTCGTAACTGGTGGAGCCGACCTTGGTGGCGATGGTCTTGCCTTCGAGATCCTCGATCTCCTCGACGCCGTCTTCGTCGGCACGCACCAGGATCTTCAGGCCGCTATCGTAATAGGGGTCCGAGAAGTCGACGATCTCGGCGCGCTCCTCGGTGATGGTGATACCAGCGATGGCAATATCTACATTGCCGGTCTGAACGGCGGGAATGATGCCGTTGAAATCCATGGTGTTGAGTTCGTAATCGAACCCGGCTCGCTCGGCAACCGCGGCAATGATGTCCATGTCGAAACCGACCATTTCGCCGCTTTCCTGATCCATCATCTCGAAAGGGACGAAGCTTGGGTCGGTGACCACGTCGAGCGTTTCGCTGCCAGTGGCCGAACCGGCAAGACCGAGTGCCAAGGCCATGCCCGAAACCAGGGTGGCCGTTTTCACTTGTCGTTTCATACGTTTCCCCATGGTGAATTGTTGTGGCGTTACGCCTTTAAACCATGGCGAGTCCACAGGGAAGCGTCAAGTCAAGGGGTTAGACCATGAAGGAGGCCCCACAACCGCAGGTGGTCGTGGCGTTGGGGTTCTGGACCAGAAAACGGGCACCGGCGAGCCCCTCCTCGTAGTCGACGGTGGAACCCACGAGGTACTGGTAGGAAAGCTCATCGACGACCAGGGCTACCTCACCGAATTGGATCAGGGTGTCGTCGTCACCGACCGAGTCGGCAAAGTCGAAGCCGTACTGGAAGCCCGAGCAGCCACCCCCCGTCACGTAGACGCGAAGCTTGAGGTCGGGTTTGCCCTCTTCCTTGAGGAGCGCTTGAAGCCGCTTCCTGGCAGCGTCGGAGAGCATCATGGGAGTGGGCACGAAGGATTCTGCGCCGCTCATGGGGTTCCTCCCTGAGCTGAAATGAATGGCTAACGGCGAATTATCCCCAATCCCCAGTAAAAAGGTCAACTATTACCGGGGACGGGACCGTGCCATCAGGGCATCAGGGCGGGGGCAGCGAGGCCGGCGTTTTCGGCGAAGCCGAACATCAGGTTGAGGTTCTGTACTGCCTGGCCCGAAGCGCCCTTGACCAGGTTGTCGATCACCGACAACACCACCACGGTATCGCTGCCGGAGGGACGATGTACCGCCAGACGGCAGACGTTGGCACCCTTGACGCTGCGCGTCTCGGGGTGGCTGCCGGCGGGCATCACGTCGACGAAGGGTTCGTTGGCGAAGCGCTGCTCGAACAGTGCCTGCAGATCGCCCGGCTCGGCGGTGAGGCGCCCGTAGAGGGTGGCATGGATACCGCGGATCATCGGCGTCAGGTGAGGAACGAAGGTCAGTCCCACCGGCCCGTCGGCGGCATCGCCGAGGCCTTGACTGATCTCCGGCAGATGGCGATGGCCAGAGGCACCGTAGGCCTTCATCGATTCGCTGGCCTCGGCCAGCAGCGAAGGGACCTTGGCACCGCGTCCGGCGCCGGTCACGCCCGACTTGCAGTCGGCGATGATATGGCCGACGTCGATCAGTCCGGCCTCGAGCAGTGGCAGCAGTCCCAGCTGTACTGCCGTGGGATAGCAGCCGGGCACAGCGACCAGGCGCGCCTGGCGAATGCGCTCGCGGTGCATCTCGGGTAGGCCGTAGACGGCTTCGTCGAGCAGCTCCGGTGCGCCGTGTGGCTGGCCGTACCACTCCGACCACACCTTGGCGTCGCGCAGGCGGAAGTCGGCCGAGAGGTCGATCACCCGGGTACCCTGGGCGAGCAGTTCGCCGGCCAGGGCGTGTGCAACGCCGTGTGGCGTAGCGAAGAATACCGCGTCGCAGGCGCCCAGACGCTGCGGGTCGGGCTCGCTGAATGCCAGGTCGTCGTAATGACCGCGCAGGTTGGGGTACATGTCGCAGACACGCATGCCAGCCTCGGAGCGCGAAGTGATGGCTTCGACCTCGACCTCCTGATGCTGGGCCAATAGCCTGAGCAACTCGACGCCGGTATAACCGGTGCCGCCGACGATTCCGACCTTGATCACAACGCGACTCCTTCGAAGTTAGCCTGGCTGGGAGCGGTCGCAGCGGGACCGTCCTGTCCGGATATGATACACAAGAGAGGGGGCGGCGACTCAACCGCCTTGACGATGCTTCCAAGGAACCGTTTGCACAGGAAACTTGCCGTGCCGCGCCTCTCGCTTCCCAACTTCAGCCTGGAAGGCTTTCGCCGCAAGCTGGCCAGTGTCGATGCGCTGCCCCAGCTGTGTGTACTGGGGGTCGTCTCGGGGCTCGTGACGGGGGCCGTGATGGTCGGCTTCCGGCTACTGCTCGGGCTGGGGGGGTTGCTGTTCATGCCGGAAGGCAACCACGAAGCCTTCGAAGGGCTGTCGCCGATGGTGCGCTCGAGCCTGCCGCTGATTGCCGTGGCATTGATCGGCATCTTCCTGTGGCGCCAGCCGTCGGCGGCACGCAAGCTGGGCGTCGCTCACGTCATCGAGCGTCTTACCTACCACCAGGGCCGCTTCCCCTTGCGTAACTGGATCAACCAGTGGTGGGTCGGGGTGGCAACGGTACTGGGTGGTCTGTCCGCCGGCCGCGAGGGGCCGGCGATCCATCTCGGTGCGGCCGCTGCCAGTGGTCTGGGCCAGCAGCTGCGCCTGCCGCACAACAGCCTGCGGGTGCTGGTGGCCTGTGGTACGGCGGCAGGCATTTCGGCATCTTTCAATACGCCAATTGCCGGCGTCATCTTCGCCATGGAGGTGGTGATGATGGAATACACCATCGCCGGCTTCATGCCGGTCATCCTGGCTTCTACCATGGGCGCCTTGATGGCCATCCTGGTGTACGGTTCGGAACCGGCCATCCAGGTACCCAGCGTCAGCCTGGGCTCGCTGATGAACCTGCCCTGGATCGTGATCACGGCACTGTTCATCGGGCTGCTGGCCGGGCTGTTCATCCATGTGGCGAGAAGCGAGCGCATCAGTAGCCTGCCGGTGGTGCTGCGCCTGGCGCTGGTGGCGCTGGTCACGGCGGCGGTGGCGTGGTGGTACCCCGACGTGCAGGGCATCGGTTACGACAGCCTGGATGCTTCGCTGGCGGGAAATCTGACCGTCGACGTACTGCTGGCGCTGGTCATAGCCAAACTGCTGCTGACGGCCATCACCGTGGCCAGCGGTATTCCCATCGGTATCATCGGCCCGGTGCTGGTGGTCGGGGCTGCGGCCGGAGCGTTGGCCGACCTGGTGGGAGCGTGGCTCTTTCCCCAACTGGGCGTGGAGCCCGGCTTCTACGCCATGCTCGGCATGGCGGCGATGATGGGAGCGGTCCTGCAGGCGCCGTTGGCCGCGCTGATGGCGCTGCTGGAATTGACTCACAACCCCAATATCATCCTGCCGGGCATGCTGGCAGTGGTGGTTTCTGGGCTGACGACCCGCCAGCTGTGCCGCTGCGACGGTTTTTTCATCAGCGTGACCCGCCATGGCCTGCACCCGCTGCAGCAGCCTCTGATGCAGGCGCTATCGCGGATATCGGTGCCGGCGGTGATGGAGCGAAGCTTCGTGACCACGCCACGCATGGTGACCCGCGACCAGGCTCGTGCGTTGCTGGTTGCCAAGCCGGCCTGGATTCTGATCCTTCGCTCCACCGGCGACAAACCGACCCTGGCCCTGAAGGCGGCCGATCTGGCCCGGGCGCTGATCGATGAGCAGGAGCTCGAGGAGATCACCTCCGAGGAGGCGCTGATCGACCTGCTCGAGGTACCAGGGCTGCGCCTGGAGATGGCCCCGATCCACTTGCAGGCGACTCTGTCGGAGGCCTTCGAGCGGCTCAACGACCAAGCGGTCGATGCGCTCTACGTGGAACAGGGCCGGCGTCCGAAGCACAAGCGAATTTCCGGTATCATCACCCGCGGTTCCATCGAGCGTTACTATTCGCTGAAATGAACTGACGAAAATGACCGTGTCGACGGCGTTCTCCGAGGAGACTGCATGTATCTCTGGATCAAGGCCCTGCATATCGTGGCCGTCGTGACCTGGTTCGCGGCACTGTTCTACCTGCCGCGCCTGTACGTCTACCATGCCATGGCGCGCGACAAGGGCGAGCAGCAGGCCATCGACTATTTCAGCGTGATGGAGCGCAAGCTCTACCGCGGCATCATGACGCCGTCGATGATTGCCGTGATCGTTCTGGGCGGTTGGCTGCTATATCTCAGGCCCCAATGGCTCGGCATGGGCTGGTTGCACGCCAAGTTGGCACTGGTGTTGCTGTTGGTGATCTACCACCATGCCTGTCTGGTCTATCTCAAGCAGTTCGCTGCGGGCCGCTGCCGGCGTACCCATGTCTTCTTCCGCTGGTTCAACGAATTGCCGGTGATTGCGTTGCTCGCCATCGTGATCCTGGTCGTACTCAAGCCGTTCTGACCATGCCGAGCCATATGAATCGACAACCCCCGGTCGTGCTGGTGCTGGCCGGCCACGACCCTACTGGCGGGGCGGGACTCATCGCCGACAGCGAAGCGATTGCCGCCTGTGGCGGCTGGGCCATGACGGTACCGACGGCGCTGACGGTGCAGGACTGCCACGATGTGCAGCGGGTGGAGCCGGTACCCGCGAACCTGATCCGTGAAATGGCGGATCAGCTTGCCACGTTTCGCCCGGCGGCGATCAAGATCGGTCTGTTGGCCAGCCACCAGGCGCTCGAGGCCGTGGTGGATATCGTCAAGGCGCACCCGCAGGTGCCGGTGGTGGCTGATCCGGTGCTCAGGGCCGGGGGAGGAAAAGAGTTATCCACAGCGACTTTGGTCGATGCCTTTCGTTCCCGCCTGCTTCCTCTCGTGGATATCCTGACTCCCAATCGTCTCGAGTTGGCTCGCCTTGCCGGGCCGCAGGCCCAGGATGACCAGGCGCGCGTCCAGCGGTTGCTGTCGCTCGGCTGCCGCGCTGTGCTGGTGACCGGTAGTGACGATCCAGAAACCGGCGTACCGGGAGAGCAAGTCGAACTGGCTCTCTACGACGGAAATGGCCGCTTCGCCTGGCGCTGGCCGCGGCTGGCGGGCAGCTTTCACGGCTCGGGCTGCACTCTGGCTGCCGCGCTGGCGGCGCGGCTTGCCGCAGATGAGTCGCTGCGCTCTGCCTGCGAGCAGGCCCAGCAATTTACCTGGCAGGCCTTGGTCAATGCCTGGCAGCCGGGCAGTGGTCAGGCGCTGCCGCGACGAACGATTTTCCACGATAGCCCGTGCAACCCATCGCAGGACGTGACCCAACCCGATGGCATGAGCGAAGATCAGCGTATCCATACCAGTGACTTCAATGTTATCCAGGAAGTTATCCACAGGCCGGGCAGCTCAAGCCCGGCATCTCCCATGACGGGGTCAAACCATTTTCGAGACAGCAATGAGGCTGACATGACCACTTCCGCAACGCTCTTCGAACAGGCCTGCCGCCACATTCCCGGCGGTGTCAATTCTCCCGTGCGTGCCTTCAAGGGGCTTCACCGGCCCCCGGTGTTCATCGAGCGAGCCCAGGGGGCCTACCTGTTCGACGTGGAAGGCAAGCGTTACGTCGACTATGTCGGTTCCTGGGGACCGATGATCACCGGTCACGCCGATCCGGACGTGCTCGGTGCCGTGCGCGATCGACTCGACAATGGGCTCTCCTTCGGCACGCCGACCGCCATCGAAACCACAATGGCCGATCTGATCTGCGAGATGATTCCCTCGATCGATATGGTGCGTATGGTCAACTCGGGTACCGAGGCCACCATGTCCGCGATTCGCCTGGCGCGGGGCTTCACCGGACGCGACAAGATCGTCAAGTTCGAGGGCAACTATCACGGCCACTCCGACTCGCTGCTGGTCAAGGCCGGTTCCGGTGCACTGACCCATGGCGAGCCCAGCTCACCTGGCGTCCCGGCCTCCCTGGCCGAGCACACCATCACGCTGGCCTACAACGATATCGATGCGGTGGAGGCCTGCTTCGAGGAGATCGGCAACGAGATCGCCTGCATCATCGTCGAGCCGGTCGCCGGCAACATGAACTGCATTCCGCCGCTGCCCGGCTTCCACGAGACCCTGCGCCGGGTTTGCACCGAGTACGGTAGTGTGCTGATCTTTGATGAAGTGATGACCGGTTTTCGCGTCGCTTTGGGCGGCGCCCAGGCCCACTTCGGCATCGAGCCCGATCTGACCTGCCTGGGCAAGATCGTCGGCGGTGGCATGCCGGTGGGCGCCTTCGGCGGCAAGCGCGAGATCATGGAAATGATCTCTCCGCTGGGGCCGGTCTATCAGGCGGGGACGCTCGCGGGTAACCCGCTGGCCATGGCGGCAGGCATCGCCTTGCTGACCAAGCTGCGCGAGCCCGGTTTCCACGATGCCCTGGCTCAGCGCGTGGAGACGCTATGTCACGGCTTGCAGGAGCGTGCCGATGCCGCTGGCGTCGACATGATCACCCAGCGAGTCGGCGGCATGTTCGGATTGTTCTTCACCGGGCAGTCCCGGGTCGACAACTTCGCCCAGGCCACGGCCTGCGATGCCGATGCCTTCCGCCGTTTTTTTGCGGCGATGCTGGACGAAGGTGTCTATCTGGCGCCATCGGCCTATGAGGCGGGCTTCATGTCCAGTGCCCATACGCCGGAAGACATTCAATTGACGCTGGATGCCGCCGAGAAGGCTTTCGCCCAGGTGCACCAGTCTTGACGAGGCGCCACTGCCACGAGGAATGAACATGGATGCCACCTCAGCGAATTGCCAGACGTCTCCTTCCACTGCTCTCGGCCTGGATGAATTGATCGATTCGCTGGTGGCATCCCATCGTACGATTGTCGATGACCTTCCCTATGTGGGTTCGTCTTGCTGCCTGGCAGCTACCCGTTCACTGGTTGAGGAGGAGGTGAAGGAGCTCGATGCCCGTCTGGCGGGCGAGGAGGATCGGCGACGCCTGTACGGCTTGAAAGTGTGGTTGGAGCAGGAACTGGTACGACTCGAGCCGTGGTTCCACGAGCGTGGCGAACCCCGCCCAAGCTGGATCGTCGGTCGTCAGGTCATGTCGCTGTACGATCGGCAGCGTCTGATCATGTCCAACGCCCTCGATCTGGAAGCATCGGATCCGCTGGCCAAGCGCTGCCTGGACTCGGGCTTCGATCTGGTCTCGCTACTGGTGGGGCTTTATATCCGCGATGAGACCCGGCTGGCGCACTACGCATTCGATCGCTATTTGCGGCTCTCGGGGGACTACTCGCTCACTCGCCTCATCTCGGTGTTTGCGGTTTGTCGCTCGATCGCGGGGGCCCGCCGAGCGCTGCAGCGCTGGGAATCAGGTCGCGGCACGGCGTTTCACCTGGCCGAGATCATGACGGAGTGTCGGCGTTACCTCGAACTGGCCGAGTGGGTTTCCAACTTCCGCTTTCCTCCGCTGATCATCGGTGTCGGTGTCTCGGGCAGCGGCAAGAGCCGCTTCATGGCTGAAATCGTCGAGCGGCTGGGTGCCGTGAGGCTGTGCTCGGATGCCGAGCGGCGGCGCCTCTTCGGTATTTCTCCACAGGCGGTCGATGCAACACCGGTTGTGGATATCTTCAGTCCGGAGACTACCGAGCGTACCTACCAGCGCCTGGCCAGCCTGGCCGGACTTCTGCTGAATGGTGGCATCCCTACCTGCATCGATGCGACCTGCCTGACGCGCGCCCAACGCCAATTGCTGCAACAGCAAGGCGAGGCACGCGGTTTGCCAGTACTTTTCGTCAGTTTCGAAGCTGATGACGAAACCCTCAGGGCACGCATTGCCAAGCGTGCCAGGCGTCAGGGGGGGGACCCGGCAACGAGCCTCGAGGTACTCAACCGGCAATTGGCCTTGTTCGAGGATTTCAGCGACGAAGAGCGTCAGCACCTGCTGCATCTCGATACCACCGCCGAGCATGTCGGTGATACCTTGGCGATGCTGGTAGAGAAACGGATAAGGCTGAGTTATAGCTGAGGCTGCAATGAGACAGTTGCTCATCACCTTGTTGATTACCTGTATCGGAACGGGCGACCTCGTAGCGGGCGACCGTTCCACGTCGCGGGGAGTCGTGACACCTATGGAGGATAGCGCCTCAAATGTCATTGACATCGTGTTTGATGGTGAGCCGGGTACACGTTTCGTGGCGACGCTGAAAATCCATCGAGAGGATGGGGTAGAGAAGCATGAGCTGGCGGAAACCGTTCCTAGCGAGCATCGGTATCGAGGCGAGGCGCTGGAAGCCAGCGTGCGACAGCTGACGGAGGGAAGCCTGACGGTAGAGGTTCGCAAAGGCGGAAACGTCAGTCGTTCGAGTTCGCGTGGCGAAAATAGCCAGCTAAGCTTGCAAGTCAGGTAAGACGCGCCTCTTTACCCCTCTCTTTAATCCAAAAGAAAGGGCCTGCCAAGGTGGCAGGCCCTTTTTCTGCAGGCTCAGTTCTGGTGAACGTAAGCCGTGTTGCCCCCGCCCACTTGTGTGGTAACGGCGGAGTTGTTGACGCCCATCTGTACATGCGTGGCACTGTTGCTGGCCAAGCTAGCCAGCCCACCGAAGAAGCCCGGCAACGCCGACTGACTGATGGACGAATCATGGCCCAGACCCGTCTGAGAGGAATAGGCCACATCGTTAAAGCCGCTCTGCATCACGTCGGATGTATTGTAACGGCCGTTTTGGGTGATGACGGCATCGTTGTTAAAGCTGCTTTGTTCCACCGTCGCCGTATTATATTTCCCATTCTGTTCGATGTCGGAATCGTTTTTCAACCCGCTCTGGCGCACCATTGCCTTGTTCAGTGTGCCGTCCTGATCAATGGAAGAGTCGTTGAAGCTTCCGCTTTGGTCAACATCGGCGTAATTGTAGTCGCCGGATTGAGTAATGTCGGAGGAAAGCTTGGTACCCTCCTGGTTCACCATCGCGAAATTCTTGTCTTCCCACTGAACGACGTCAGAGTCGTTGAAGCTGCCGCTCTGGTTGACCTCGGCAAAGTTTCTCCAGCCATTTTGGTACGAGGTGGCATTGTTCTTAACCCCTTCCTGGTCAACCTGTAGGGCGTTCCGGCTACCGTACTGCTGACTTTCAGAAGAGTTGTACGCTCCGGATTGAGCCAGACTAGCGCTGTTTTTTGTCCCGTGCTGCAGTGCGTTGGCGTGATTTCCCACACCCTCCTGATCGATGGCTGATTCGTTATAACCCTGCCACCCTTGCTGGAGTACGGTTGCGTCATTATAGGCGCCCGTTTGTGTGACATCAGAAACGTTGTTTCCCGCGCCCTGGGTTAGTTGTGTTACACTTGTATTATTGTTGATGCCTTCTTGGTCGATATACGACTCATTCTGGTTGGCCAGAGCCGTACCTGAGAAAGCGATAGCCGCTGCCATGATGGTCATCTTGAACTTCATCTTTATTCCCTCTCGTTGAAATCCCTGGGTGAGCCTCTGCTGCCAGGGTGGAGTTCGACAGCGATAGCTTGGCTATCGCTCTCGTTTGCCACTTCCGGTTTAAGCGCATTGTTTTTTACTTTTTACTGGTCATGCTTCCTGCAGCTTCTCCACGAACCTGGAACGGCAGCGTTAATATCGATAGACGTGAACGGCTGCCTGTCCTTGGGAGAATTGTGTAATGGTGATGGGGCTGGTACGCTGGGCTCCCAACTGGTGAATCTCGGCGCTGCCGTATGCGCCATGCTGATTGATGGTGGCCTCCTTGCCGTATCCGACCTGCACGATTTCAGCGCCGTGTCCGTGGCCCTTCTGCAGGATCGAAGCTTCCAGTTCAGCGCCCGACTGCACTATCCGAGCCTTATGAGCTGCCCCCATTTGCCTTGCACTGGCTGCATTAGCCGAGCCCAACTGCATGATCTGGGCATTGTTGCCATTACCGCTCTGAATAATGACGGAATCGTTACCGTAGCCAGCCTGGTATACAGTGGCATGTTGGCGATGTAAGTCTCCCGCCGGCTCAGGACCGAGCTCCGAACTCGGCATGAGATCGGCCGCCATGGTGGCGTTTGCCAGCAGAGCCATTCCTATCGCAAATATAACAAGCCCGTATTTTCTCATGGCGACGTACTCTGTTTCTTTTACGTTCTGTAACAGTGTCGTCTTGTGTGAAAGGACCTTCCATAATTCGTATGTCTTAATTTCAGTATTATTTTTTTAGCACCCTTAGGGTCGCTGCAAGAATGACTCTACTCGTTGCCAATTCAAAAATTACTGATCTCCAAGACGTAAAAAAGGCGCCAATGTTTTGGCGCCTTGTAATAGAAGGGTTTCATAGCATCGGTGGAGAGGATTCCCGGTAAGCCATGAGTATCTCATGATCACGATCTGCAGCATTGGCCAGATTCCAAAGTCCTCGGTCGACTCCTTGTGTAACGAGATGAATGACGGCGGATTCGATTGCCGACATTACGGCCATCTGGACCGGTTCATTGTGTGTATACCCTGCCTCGGCTTCCAGCAGACGGCGGAAGCTGACGAAACGATAGACACCAGCACGAACCTCGTATGAGTAGACCGTCTTGCTGGTGGTAACGTTAGCCAGAACTTCACCGGTGGCGATATCCACGGCGCGGAGGTTGACGGTAACCTGATCGACCTGATACTGACCGGACGATCCGATGCCGAAGTACTCTGCGCCCACGCCGCCCGTCTTCATGTTGGAGTCGTAGGCAATGATGCCCCCTTCCATCAGGATGCGGGCCGCGTTCAGCGAGCCCAGTTCGTGTTCGCGTCCGTTTCTCTCCAGGTTGGCCCGTATGATGCGGCGCTCGGTGAGCAGGTTCTGCAGCCCGACACGCTCCAGGGGTACGAACCAGCCCGAATCCGCCAGAGCGGAACTCAGCATGGCGGCGCCGCCTTGTGTCACTGCCGTCGAAAAGGTACTGGCGGGCTGAGGGCGGTACTGGCCAGTCTGATCCCTGAAATCGTAGACGGCCGTGAGTATCGGGGCTGCCGGGCGTGGCAGGCTGGTCAAGTCGTAATACGTACCGGCACGAGGAGCCAGGGTAGCCGGCGCTCCCTCCAGTCCTTCGGGTGAGGTGACCATACCGACGCATCCGCCAAGGAAGATCAGTCCTGACATGAAACCGATTCTTAGTGCTTTCATGTTCTGGCCCCTTAAAATGGCGTTCCGAAATCTATCCGCGTCACTTCGTTCGTCCTCTTGTCGGTGATGACCATCTGGAATGCACCGCCCCCCACGTTGACGAACCTGACGTTGAGCGAAGAGTTGTCGATGACGCTCTCGCTTCCTCCGGGGTTGTTGGGATCGAGCGCATCGTCGATGGCACGGTTGATGAGATCGGCACGCAGATCCTGGAGGAAAAAATCGACTTCTGAGAAGCCACCGAAATCCGGAGCGTTGGGATCCTTGTGCGTATCCTGCGCCTGGGCCTTGTTGAGCAGATGGTTGCCCAGCATGGGATCCCCTCCGAATGAAGGATTGATGGGGCGATAGATGAGTTCCCCCGCCTGGGCTCCCGCGGAGCAGGAGAAGAGCAGTCCGACAAGAGAGAACTTCAGTAGTAGTGAGCGTGCATGTTTCATGGTGTTCTCCTTCTAGTACATCCTTTCCACTAGATTTCTTCGTCGGCCAGATCCGGGTCGCTCTCCAGCGCTTGCATAATGCTGCGTTGCACCAGGAGCTGTTCCACCTGCTCGACGGCCACCTCGGCATATCGATCGATATCGCTAAGTCGGGGGGGAAGCGCGGCCTGGAAGAGGATGCGATTGTTCTCCGCGACCCAGACTTGGCTTCCCCAGCGGGCATCGGGGCGCTCGTGCACGGATAGTGTCGTGCTGGTCAGAATGTGGCTTTCCGAACTCAACTGGCTGAAACGCCTATAGAAAGTCTTTCCCATCATGGTAATGGTGCGGTCGACTATCACGCCCGACAGGCCTGGCTCGTCCAAGCGAAACTGACGAGACAGCTCTTCCGTTGCCTTTCCCTCTTCCAGCGCCTCCTCCCCTTCGATCGGGCTCTGAGGAACCGACGGCTCCCTTGGCACCGCAGGCAGTCCGGCTCCCGGCGTTTCCTCCTCGGCCAAGGCAAGGGAGCCAAACGCCAGCAACAAGATGGCCATTGACGATTTCGCGTGAAAGAAGGCCATTGACCTGTTCGCTCTCGAATCAGTGACTGGATGAGGCTCTATCGCACCGTCGTAGCGCCTGCGGGGGAGGGGGGCCCAAGTTCTGGCGGGCCCAGTTCACGGCCTGCATGCGGTTGTTGACCTTGATCTTGCGGAAAATGTTATAAAGATGCGATTTCACCGTATGCTCACTCACAAAGAGAAGCTCGGCGATCTCGGTATTGGAGGCGCCGGAGCCGAGCAGGCCAATGATTTCCAGCTCGCGCTGCGTGATGCCGCAGGCGGGGCGGTAGCAGTTGATCTGCTGGCGGCGGTAAAAGTCGATCAATCGCGTCATCAGCGAGCGCGACAGCCAGTAATCGCCTGCCAGCAGTCGATGGATCCCCTTGCAGATCATTTCGAGGTTATCATTGCGGTAAAAGACGCCTTTCAGCGGCATGAGGCTTAGCAACCGCGCGGCATGTTCTTCATCCTTCATATTGAAAGCCGTCAACACCCATTCTGGCTGATGTTGATATTGTGCCTGCCATGCCTGCATGACCGCTTCTTCGAGATGGTCGATATCCAGAAGCACAATGGTACGAGAACCGCCCTCTTCTTTCATGAGATCGACTGCGCCTTCAGGCACCTCTGGTGGTACTATGTACAAGTCGCGTTGTAGCTTCTCGTGTATGTAACTGACGAAAAGCTGAGTTTGTGGGTTGTTTTCGGTAGCTAGCAGGATGATCCCTCTTCCAAGTTCCATGCTCTTTAATCCCCTGATCGATATTCCTTTTTCTTGATGTGACCATGCCCGGATCTACGAAAAGGACTGTAAACATCTTGGTTCAAGCGGAGCAATCTTGTAAAGTTATGTTATAGAATGTATTGTTTGGTTAAGCAGTACTAGATTTCCCATGCCCAGTGCATGAAGTGCTTTAGCATCATATACTTACGCGCTTTAATGATATTCTTGTCTTCAATAATTCTCACATCGTTTCAAGTTCCACTGAATTTAATTCATTCACTCCTCGTTCGTTACGTTTGATAACGTTTTGTCCTGGAGTCGGCCCATGCGGTCACGGACGCTTCCACGGCCGGCTATAGGCGCGTGAGGAAGGGCCATCTCCGATATGGTTGGTGTCGGTCGTTGAAGACTGTATTCAGTTCGCGAAGGTTGCCGGCCTGTCGTGGTCTTAAGGAGCGTCATGGCTTGTGCGGTGAAGCCGCCAGGCCCGGCCCGGCCCGGCCTGGCCAGGCCGGGCAGGTCACCTTTCAATTCTCCGCTGCGGAACCGCCGGGAAGTGAACCGAACAGGGGAATTGCTGGCTTGCCATGGGCCGGTACAGCACCCATTCGAAGCCGTTGTCCAGAAGAGTGCCGCCAGTATCTTGAGGGAACGATCAAAGACCCGAACCAGCAGCGGCATTCGGGGGTCTCCTGGCAGGTATCCCGATGGGCGCGCTCCCGCGTGACCCCCTCTCCCTTACTGGTCTCAGTGCCTCGCTTCTCGCTTGCAGCTAGGAGGCACACTGAACAGGTTCCGTCTGGCCCAGTTCATCGCTTGCAGGCGGTTATGCACCTTGATTTTCCTAAAGATATTGTAGAGATGAGATTTCACGGTATGTTCGCTGACGAACAGCTTCTCGGCGATTTCCGAGTTGGTGGCTCCCGTACCGAGAAGCCCGATGATTTCCAGTTCGCGCTGTGTCAATCCACAGGCCGGGCGGTAGGAGTTCATCTGCTGGCGGCGCAGTAACTGGATCATGCGTGACATCAAGGTACGCGACATCCAGAGGCTGCCGCTGTGAAGCGCCTCGATTCCCTTGCAGATCAGCTCGACGCTGTCATTGCGATAAAAAATTCCCTGTAGATTGAGAGACGAGAGCAGCTCCACGGCGTGCCCCTCATCACGCACGTTGAAGGCAGCAAGACTGATGTTCTCCTTGCCATCCGCTGCGGCCTGCCAGCGCTGCATGGTCGCTTCGCTCAGATGATCCAGGTCGAGAATCACCAGGATGTCCTTTCCCTCACCCAGGGATGGCATGGTCTCGGTGTCGACAGCAATGACCTCATGCTCCACTTGGAGCTGAAGATGCTCGATGAACAGCTTAGATTGGGGATTGATGGCGGTGACCAGGAAAATCCGGAAGTCCATGCTTGTCATATTCCCTTCCCCCTTATTGATTCGCAATTCAACATGTAAAGAAATGTAATTTCCTGCATTTTTGGAGTCTCGGTCAAAAATAGCAAGGAGGTTAATACCTTTTTTTCATAAGAATACTTTGCTTATTACCTTTCTTTATTTAAACTCATACCTACGCCGTCCGTGGGGGTAACTGTGCAGACTAAAGTGCAGAGCTTCACTTTTTCATCCTAATTTTTTATTCCTTGAAAAACATGCCGTTAGGTTATTAGTGTGCAGAATCAACATGGCAACGTAACAAAAAGTTTGTACCTTGGTCAGTACTCGGAGTATTAGACCGTCGACTGCGCAGGGAGGCATCTATTTCATACCTATTGGCTGCGAGTAGGCCTTTTCTGCGTTTCCCTGTCGTTACACATCCTACCGTCTATTACTCAGCGTACCTTTGTTAAAAAACTTACATTTCTGGCCTGGGCCTTGCTTAGTACGAGTCAGTCACAAAAGGGAGGCGCTGTTAAGAAACAGTACATGTCCATCCGTGAACTAGCTGGCAGCAGTACACAGGATCAACCGCGTCAGCCCCCGCAAGCTAGGAAAACAAGGTGAGTGCTATGCCCGGCACAAGCCTGCTACGCATCAGATGCGTCAGCCGGACGAAGGCACCGACCTGCTTGGCGCTGAGTGGCATGGCTGTTGCTCCTCGAGTATGGTCCAGACACTTGCCTCGAATGCATTGTCCGTACCCAAGTCTTCAGCACGACCGACAGGGCGGCCTCCACGATCGGCGCTGGTGCGCTCAGCGGCATTAGCGGAGCCCATGAATATGGCCCTGGGCATGCTGGATGTTCACTGGCCATTGAGCATCTCAATCAGGCGCCTTCCGGTGGCAACGAGCAGGCTCCATCGATGTTAAAGCAAACATTGTTACCATTTTTTACTCTTGGGGAGGAGTTCAGACGGAACGGATAGGTAAATGTTTCGTCTTGTTCTTGCTGAATGACTTGTCGGGGCAATGTAAGATGGTACGTCTCTCGGAGCCCTAGCCGGCGGCGCCACCTGCATCAGGTTGTAAAGATAGGTTACGACATGGCGTGGACAAGTCTGGCGTGCTTGGCTGCAGCCTCGATTCGCGACGTGAATTGCGCATCTCAAATTCGTACCTGAGCTGTGTTGGCGGTTCAGCCCGTTGCCTACCTCGTGTAAAATGCTGACGATGGCAAGCATGCATTAGGAGCCGTTGTGATCCCCATTGATGAGTTGGTGCTCGCCAGTGCCAACACCGGCAAGATCCGGGAGTTCGGCCAGCTTTTCGCCGCCTTGGGTCTACGGGTCAGGCCCCAGTCCGAATTCGGTGTGGCAGACGTCGAGGAAACCGGGCTCACCTTCGTCGAGAATGCCTTGCTCAAGGCTCGTGCGGCCAGTCGCATCAGCGGTTTGCCGGCACTGGCCGACGACTCCGGTCTCGAGGTCGATGCGCTTTCGGGTCAGCCGGGCATCTACTCGGCCCGCTATGCGGGCGAGCCCAAGAGCGACGTGCGTAACAATGCCAAACTGCTGGAAGCCTTGAGCGGGGTATCCGGCATAGCTCGTAGCGCGCGCTACTGGTGTGCGCTGGTCTACTTGCGCAATGCCGACGACCCGGTGCCGCTGATCGTCCAGCGTTGCTGGGAGGGAGAAATCCTCGAGCAGCCTCGTGGAGAGGGCGGCTTCGGCTATGATCCGCTGTTCTGGCTTCCCTCGCTGGGCAAGAGTGTCGCCGAGCTGGGGGCGGAAGAAAAGAATAGGCTCAGTCATCGTGGGCGTGCCCTCGATGGCATGTTGGCGGCTCTGAGCGAGATGACCCAACGCTGATGGCCGACTTGCCTCGATCTGTATCGACGCTTCCTCCCCTGGCGCTCTATGTGCACGTGCCCTGGTGTGTACGCAAATGCCCTTACTGCGATTTCAACTCCCATGGTGTAGGCAGGGGGGCTGCGCTGCCCGAAGAGGAGTACCTGGCCGCGCTACTCGACGACCTCGATGCCGACTTGTCGCTGGCAGCCGGTCGACCGCTCGCCAGTATCTTCATCGGCGGCGGGACACCGAGCCTGATGTCGTCCGATTTTTATATGCGCTTCTTTGACGAACTGGCGCGGCGCCTGCCGCTCGACGAGAAAGTCGAAATCACCTTGGAGGCCAATCCCGGTACCTTGGAGCGTGGACGCTTCCGTGGCTACCGCGAGGCTGGGGTCAACCGGCTGTCGCTCGGCGTACAGAGCTTTCAGGCGGCGCAGCTTGCGGCCCTGGGGCGTATTCATAGCGGTGACGATGCCTTGGCCGCGGTTGAGGAGGCGCGAGCCGCAGGCTTCGATAACCTCAATCTCGACCTGATGCACGGGCTGCCGGACCAGACACCCGAGCTGGCGCTGGCTGATCTTGAGCAAGCTCTGGCACTGGAGCCCGAGCACCTCTCGTGGTACCAGCTCACTCTCGAGCCAAATACCGAGTTCCACACGCGGCCGCCCGTGCTGCCCGAGGAGGAAACCCTGTGGGACATTCAGGATCTGGGCCATGAGCGGATCGAGGCGGCAGGTCTTGCACGCTATGAGATTTCCGCCTATGCCCAACCTGGGCGGCGCTCACGGCATAATCTCAACTACTGGCGTTTTGGTGATTACCTGGGTATTGGCGCCGGCAGTCACGGCAAGCTGAGTGCTTTCGACGACTCGGGCCGGTTGTGCATCGAACGTCGCTGGAAGGCACGCCAGCCCGACGCCTACCTGCGTCGACGCCTCGATCCGCGTGGCTTCGTTGCCGGCAGCAACTGGGTCGGTGACGACGAGCTGCCGCTGGAGTTCGCCATGAATGCCCTGCGCCTCGTTGACGGCGTGTCCATGGCTGATTGGCCGGCCCACACCGGACGCTCGCTCCCAATGCTGAGCGAGCGCCTGGAAGCGGCGCGCAATAAAGGACTTCTTGTGGAAGACGCACAAAGGCTCCAGGCTTCACCTCGAGGTCTATTATTCTTGAACGAGTTACTGGCGCTCGTGAGCGACGCCGGTACAGAATGATCGCGTTATCCTCTGACTGGAGATTGCCAATGCTCAAAGCTACCCGATTCGTTGCTCCTCTTGCGGCTGCCTTGCTGCTCGTCGGCTGTGCCACTACCGATCCCTATTCGGGGCAGACCCAGCGCAACAAGACCCTATCCGGGGCCGGGATCGGCGCAGCAGTGGGTGCCGCCGCCGGCGCCCTGTCGGGCGATGGCAGCACCAGCCGGCGCGACCGGGCGGCGATCGGTGCCGTCGTGGGGGCCGCGGCGGGTGCCGGCATCGGCGCCTACATGGATCGTCAGGAGCAGCAGTTGCGCGAGAGCATGCAGGGTACCGGCGTCGACGTGGAGCGTCGCGGCGACGACATCGTGCTCAACATGCCCAGCAGTGTGACCTTTGGCTTCGATTCCAGTGAACTTACCGTTCAGGCGCGCAACGCGCTCAATGATGTAGCCAACGTACTGACCCAGTACACCGATACGCGGGTCAACATCGCTGGCCATACCGACAGCACTGGCAGCGTCAGCTACAACCAGCGCCTCTCCGAGCGCCGTGCCGAAGCGGTAGGCGGCTATCTGGCCCAGGCCGGGGTAGCTAGCAACCGTCTCAACATGATTGGCCATGGGCCGAGCCAACCGGTCGCCAGCAACGACACCGAGGAGGGTCGGGCCCAGAACCGTCGCGTCGAGATCACGCTGTCGCCGATCGAGTCGCAGTTCCAGCAACAGTAAGCGCCTCTCGCAACGCGTTGCCTTGCAGGCCCGCCAACAGCATAGTGGCGGGCCTGCTCGCTTATCTCCGTTCCGCATGAGGCTATCGTTCATGCTCTCCTATCAGCATGCCTATCACGCGGGCAATTTCGCCGACGTACACAAGCATCTCGCCCTGAATGCCGTCGTTGACCACTTGCTGCGCAAGCCCTCGCCGATCACCTTCGTCGACACTCATTCCGGGCGCGGAGTCTACCCGCTGGACGCGCCCGAGACCCAGCGTCTCGGCGAGTATCGCCATGGCGTGCTGCCGCTGTGGCAGGCGCGGGAACGCCTGGCCGACGAACCGCTGCTGTCGGCCTGGCTCGAAGACATCGACGCTCTTCAACAGGGCGGATCGCGGCTCGAGCGCTATCCCGGCTCGCCCTGGTGGCTGGCTCGGCGACTGCGCGGCAGCGATCGGTTGCGCCTCTTCGAGCTGCATCCGGGCGAGCACGACCACCTGTCGCAGCAGGCCCTGCCGGCGAATGCCCTGCGGATTCACGGTGATGGCCTGGCGGGACTGATCCAGGCGCTGCCGGTGCCGACCCCCCGACTCTGCGTACTGATCGATCCCAGCTACGAGCGCAAGGAGGAGTACTCCGAGGTTGCCGAGTGCGTGCTGGCCGCCATGCGCAAGGCGCGCCATGGCGTGGTGTTGGTGTGGTATCCCCTGCTGCCGGCCGGACGCCACCACGTGCTGCTGGAGCGGCTGCGTGAGGGCGGGCTACGCAAGGTCTGGCGCAGCGAACTGACGCTGCACGCACCGGGCGAGGAGCGCGGCATGTACGGCAGCGGCATGCTGGTCGCCAATCCTCCCTGGGGGATCGACGAGCGCCTGGCCGCGGCGATGGCGCGAGCGACGCCGCTGCTCGGCGAGGCGTGCCGATACAGTGCCGATTGGTGGGTAGGGGAATAGCAGCTACTTGCCGATACAGAAGCTGCCGAAGATCTCTCCCAACAGATCGTCGGCGCTGAACTCCCCGGTAATCTCACCCAGCGCCTGCTGGGCGTCGCGCAGGTCCTCCGCCAGCAATTCGCCTGCGCCGTAGCCTGACAGCTGGGCTTCTCCGTTTGAGAGTGCCTGCTGCGCGCGGTCGAGAGCGTCCAGATGACGGCGGCGAGCCGAAAAGCGGCCCTCCGTGGTCGCTGAATAACCCATCACGGTCTTCAGATGCTCCTTCAGATGCGTCACGCCCGCCCCGGTCAGGGCGGAAAGGCGAACGATCGGTGTAGCGGCGGTCATGTCGAGCCCCGGCGTCTCATGGCTGGCGTCGATCTTGTTGCGTACCAGCGTCAGCCGCCCGGGGTCGGGCAACCGAGCGACGAACTCCGGCCAGATGGCCATGGGATCGATGGCCTCGGTGGTGTCGGCATCCACCAGCAGTAGAACGCGATCGGCCTTCTCGATTTCGGCCCAGGCCCGGGCCACGCCAATCCGCTCGACGGCATCCGGCGTGTCGCGCAGACCTGCGGTATCGATCACGTGCAGTGGCATGCCGTCCAGATGGATATGCTCGCGCAGTACGTCGCGGGTGGTGCCGGCGATATCGGTGACGATGGCGGTCTCTTGCTCGGTGAGAGCATTGAGGAGGCTCGATTTGCCGGCGTTGGGGCGTCCGGCGATCACCACGCTCATGCCTTCTCGCATCAACGCGCCCTGGCCGGCGGCGGCGCGCACCTCGGCCAGCTCGATCTTTACGCCGGCGAGCATCTCGGCAACCTTGCCGTCAGCGAGAAAATCGATCTCCTCTTCGGGAAAGTCGATGGCCGCTTCCACGTACATGCGCAGCTCGATCAGGCGGGCAACGAGTGCTTCGACGCGGCGAGAGAACTCACCCTGCAGCGAGCGCACGGCGTTCTCGGCCGCCGTTCTCGAGCTGGCCTCGATCAGGTCGGCGATGGCCTCGGCCTGGGCCAGGTCGAGCTTGTCGTTGAGGAAGGCGCGCTCGGAGAACTCGCCGGGGCGGGCCAGCCGGGCGCCGAGCTGGACGCAGCGCTCAAGCAGCATGTCCATGATCACCGGGCCGCCGTGCCCCTGCAGCTCCAGTACGTCTTCACCGGTGAAGGAGTGCGGCCCGGCAAAGTAGAGGGCGATGCCTTCGTCGATGACCGTGCCATCACCGCAAAAGGGGCCGTAGTGGGCGCGCCGAGGAGCGGGACAGTGTCCCACCATGGCCTCGGCGATCGTCGCGCACAGCGGCCCCGAGACGCGGATGATGCCGACCCCGCCGCGACCCGGCGGGGTTGCCAGGGCGGCGATGGTGTCCTGGTGATAGAGTGGATCCGACATTGGCTGGCCCCGTTGGTTGCGACGGCACTCGCGGCATTGTCCCGTCGAGGGCCCTGAAACGCCAGACCCCCGCAAGAGCGGGGGTCCGGTGATTCCGTAGTGCGATCAGCGCTTGCTCTTGACCGTCTTGCCCACGCTGGGATCGTTCTCGATCTTGCGCGTGATCACGTACTGCTGGGCGATCGAGATGACGTTGTTGACCACCCAGTAGATGACCAGGCCGGCCGGGAACCACAGGAAGAAGAAAGTGAAGACGATCGGCAGCATCTTCATGATCTTCGCCTGCATGGGATCCGGCGGGGTGGGGTTGAGCATCTGCTGTACGAACATCGAGGCGCCCATCAGGATCGGCAGGATGAAGAACGGATCCTTCATCGACAGATCCTGGATCCAGAACATGAAGGGCGCATGACGCAGCTCGACGGATTCCAGGAGCATCCAGTAGAGCGCAATGAAGACCGGCATCTGTACCAGGATCGGCAGACAGCCGCCCAGAGGATTGATTTTCTCCTTCTGGTAGAACTTCATCATTTCCTGGGACATTTTCTGCCGATCGTCGCCGTACTGCTCCTTGAGGCGCTGCATTTCCGGACCCAGCTTGCGCATGCGGGCCATCGACTTGTAGGCCTTGGCGGAAAGCGGCCACATGGCCAGCTTGACCAGAACGGTCAACAGGACGATAGACCAACCCCAGTTGCCGATGATGTCCTGGATATGATCGAGCAGCCAGAACAGCGGATTGGCAATGAACCACAGCCAGCCGAAGTCGACGGTCAGGCGCAGGTTGGGTGCCACTTCCTCGAGATAACTCTGCACCTTGGGTCCCATGTAGAGCGTGGCGCCCAGGCGTGCCTCGCTGTCGGGAGAGACCGTGGTGACAGGGCCGGCAAATGCAGCCACGTTGCGGTTGCGCGAATCGGTGGTGGCGTATTGCAGGTTCTGCTGATTCTGGGGCGGTGCCCAGGCCGAGACGAAATAGTGCTGGATGATGGCCACCCAGCCGCCCTGAACGTCGCGGTTGTTGAACTTGCCGGACTGGATATCGTCGAAATCGACCTTCTGGTAGCGATCCTCGGGCGATGAGTAGGCCGCACCCAGGTAGGATTTCATGCCCATCGAGACGCCACTGGAGGGGTCGGGACTGTTATCCCGCGCCAGTTGGCCGATGAAGCGTGCGGTGACCGGCTCTTCGGCGTTGTTGGTCAGGAAATAATTGACATCGACCGCATAGCTTCCGCGCTCGAAGGAGAAGCGCTTGATCACCTCGACACCGTTGATCTCGCCATGGAGATCGACGTCGAGGCGGCTCTCGTCGTCGGTCAGGCGATAGCTGGTGTTCTCCGGCGTGAAGCTGACGCGACCGCCCTGGCCGTCCACCTGCAGCCCCGAACGCGCCACGTAGCTGCGCGTCTCGTTATCCGAGAGGAGCACGTAGGGACGCTCGGAGCCCAGCGTCAACCGATGCTGGGGCAGGGCGGCATAGACGATGTCCCCCCCCTGGGGATCGATGCGAACATCGAGCACATCGGTCACGACGGCAACCAGGTCGCGAGAACCGCTCGGCTGCTCCGTCTCGCCCGGCATTTCGCTGGCCATCTCCTGCTCAGCACGGGGCGCAGCGGGAACCGTCAGGCCATCGTCGTCGGGTGCCTGCTCTTCACCGGGGGGCGATGCGGTGATGGCCGGAGCGTCAGGCTCAGGAGCAACCTGGCCGTAGTCCTGATTCCACTGCACGACAAGCAGGTAGGCGAGCACGGCCAGTGGAATCAGCAATAGGAGTCGTTTTACGTCCATGAGGGTTCTGCCCGGTGGGTAGTGAACATGCCGCTGGAACGAGATCCGCTGTCATGTAGATGAAGACGATAGCCTGCTAGGCAGGCTATCGAGGCGGAGAAAGGCTCCGCATCCGGTCAGGAGGTCATCGTTTTTCGGGCGTCACGCTCCAGGCGGCGCCACATGCCGAATAACTGGCGATGCAGCGTAGCCTTGTCCAGCTCGTTCGCGCCGCGTCGAGCCAGCAAGACGATATCGACGGCGGGTAGCGAGCACTGCTGCAGGCGTATGGATTCACGAGCGAACCGCTTGAGACGGTTGCGATCCACGGCCTTGCGGACGTTCTTCTTGCTGATGACCAGGCCAAGGCGGGGGTGGTCCAGTCCATTGGGGCACGCCAGGGCCATCAGCCCCTTGCCATGTACCTTGAATGAAGCGTGATCGAAAACGTATCGATAATCCCCGGCAGTCAACAGACGCAACTGTTTGGGGAAACCATGACCGGACACGCGCAATCCGCTGTCAGGCGCTCAGACGCTTGCGGCCCTTGGCGCGGCGACGAGCCAGAACGGCGCGACCATTCTTGGTAGCCATGCGAGCACGGAAACCGTGGACACGCTTGCGCTTCAGAACGCTGGGTTGAAAGGTACGTTTCATAACACTTGATTCCCACGTGGATTATTGACGGAACGTCTTACAGGAATGCCCTGATTCCCGACAGGAACCAGGGACAGATTCGGTTCAAGACCGGAAATTGTAGAGACTTCGGCTGCCCGACGCAATTGTTCCGCATGCTGCAGCGAGTCGAGCCGTCGCCGCTGGTGGGCTGAACCGCAGTCTCGACCCCTTGGAGCCACGCTTCCCAACTGTGATTAACCTTGGGGACTCTCCCTGTTGATAAGTTTTTTATTTGATTAATAAACAATATAGTAGGTGGCACCATGCTTTGTGGAAAAGCGTTTGGTAAGTCCTGCTCATGAGGGGTCAATGGCGTAGCGAAGCCAAGGCACTCGCCAGGCTGTCGAGAGTCCAACCTCGAGCCGCTTTTCCACAGGCCTGTCGGGTGTCGAGCTGCATGTGGATAACCCGCCAGCCGAAGGATACAATGGCCGGTCATGCATCAACGGGTATGGTGAGGTCGAGTGTCTCTTGCTCTCTGGCAACAGTGTCTGGATTACCTGCAGGATGAGCTGAACGCACAGCAGTTCAATACCTGGATTCGCCCGCTTCAAGCCGAAGAGGGGGGAGCCAACGAGCTGCGCCTGCTGGCGCCCAACCGCTTCGTTCGCGATTGGGTTGGCGACAAGTATGCCAAGCGCATCAACGAACTGCTCCGGGACCTGGCGCCTGCCAAACCGCCACGGGTGGTACTGACAGTCGGTAGCCGCAGAGCGGCGGCGGTCAAGCCGCAGCCGCGAGACCTGGGTGCGCCGGTATCGGCCAACCCTCACTCTCCGTTGGCGCCGGCCGTGCAGGTGCCACCGCGAGGAGATATCGGCGACGAACGTGAAATCGACCAGCTACGCGAAGAAGGGGCCGGCTCGGGGCGCCGCTCCAGCGGTGATCGCGAAGTGCAGGTCGAAGGCAGCCTGAAGCACAACAGCGGCCTCAATCCCAGCTTCACCTTCGAAACCTTCGTCGAGGGCAAGTCCAACCAGCTGGCACGGGCCGCCTCGCGGCAGGTTTCCGAGAACCCCGGAGGCGCCTACAATCCTCTGTTCCTGTATGGCGGTGTCGGGTTGGGCAAGACCCACCTGATGCACGCCGTAGGCAACGCCTTGGCGTCGCGTCGCGAGAACGCGCGGGTCGTCTACCTCCACTCCGAGCGCTTCGTGGCCGACATGGTCAAGGCACTTCAGCTCAACGCCATCAACGACTTCAAGCGTTTCTACCGCAGCGTAGACGCGCTATTGATCGACGACATCCAGTTCTTTGCCGGCAAGGAGCGTTCCCAGGAGGAGTTCTTTCATACCTTCAATGCGCTACTCGAAGGTGGCCAGCAGATGATCCTCACCTCCGATCGCTATCCCAAGGAGATCAGCGGCGTCGAGGAGCGACTCAAGTCGCGCTTCGGCTGGGGATTGACGGTGGCCATCGAGCCGCCGGAGCTGGAAACCCGTGTGGCTATCCTGATGAAGAAGGCCGACCAGGCCAAGGTCGACCTGCCCCACGATGCTGCCTTCTTCATCGCCCAGAAGATCCGCTCCAACGTGCGCGAACTGGAGGGGGCTCTCAAGAAGGTCATCGCCGACTCCCACTTCATGGGCAAGCCGATCACCCAGGATTTCATTCGCGAGTCGTTGAAGGACCTGCTGGCACTGCAGGACAAGCAGGTGGGCGTGGACAATATTCAGCGCACCGTTGCCGAGTACTACAAGATCAAGCTGGCCGACCTGCTCTCCAAGCGGCGTTCGCGCTCGGTGGCGCGGCCGCGTCAGGTAGCCATGGCGTTGGCCAAGGAGCTGACCAACCACAGCCTGCCTGAAATCGGCGATGCCTTCGGCGGGCGTGACCACACCACGGTACTGCATGCCTGTCGCAAGGTGCAGGCTCTGCAGGAGGAGAGCGCGGATATCCGCGAGGATTACAAGAACTTGCTGCGACTGCTGACCAGCTGACGCATGCTCGCCGGGACGCCTGACCCAACGCCCGACACCCATCTACAGGACGAGACGTGGAGCCGACATGAGATTTTCCATTACCCGCGAAGCGCTGCTACGGCCGCTGGCACTGGTGGCTGGCGTGGTGGAGCGTCGCCAGACCCTGCCGGTGCTGTCCAACGTGCTGATCCAGGTCGATCAGGACGAGGTAGCCCTTACCGGCACCGATCTCGAGGTCGAACTGATCGGACGCACGGTGGCATCGCAGGTCGATGCACCGGGTGCCGTTACCGTGCCGGCCCGCAAGCTGATGGACATCTGCAAGTCGCTGCCCGACCAGGCCGAATTGCAGTTCAGCCTGGAGGAGGGGCGCGCCGTGCTGCGTAGCGGGCGTTCCCGCTTTACCCTTTCGACCCTGCCGGTTGCCGAATTCCCGAATATTGAAGATAGCGCTGGGGATGTCGAACTCAGCCTGCCACGCGGGACGCTCAAGCATCTCATCGATGCCACTTCCTTCGCCATGGCCCAGCAGGACGTGCGCTACTACCTGAACGGTATGCTGCTCGAGCTGCGTTCCAACCTGGTGCGTACCGTGGCGACCGACGGTCACCGGCTGGCCGTATGTTCGCGCCCGGCAGAGATCCAGGTGGAGCCCGCGCGTAAGCTGATCGTACCGCGCAAAGGTGTGCTCGAGCTGGTACGCCTGCTTGATGACGGCGACGAGCCGGTGACGCTGACCCTGAGTGCCAGTCACGTACGGGCGCATACCGGCGATTTCACGTTTACCTCCAAGCTGGTCGATGGCAAGTTCCCCGACTATGAGCGGGTAGTGCCGCGTGGAGGCGACAAGGTCTTCATTGCCGAACGTGCCGAGCTGCGTCAGGTGCTCTCACGCACATCCATCCTCTCGAATGAGAAGTATCGTGGTGTGCGCCTGCATCTTCAGGAGGGCAACCTGCAGGTAATGGCGAACAACCCCGAGCAGGAGGAGGCTGAGGAGAACGTAGCCGTAGAGTACGGTGGCGACTCTCTCGAGATCGGCTTTAATGTTGGCTATCTCATTGATGTTCTTAGTGTTATTGGCGAAGACAGAGTGCAGATGACTCTCGCCGATTCGAACAGCAGCGCCTTGTTGGAAGAGCCCGGCGGGGGCGATGCCCTGTATGTCGTCATGCCGATGCGCCTTTGAGACGGCCGCTCTGCTCGTACTCCATCACACCTGGCCGTGCCGCGACAGTGACGCGGCCGGGTGTCACCTGGCTGCGCGCTACCCAGTATGTTGATTGACCGTCTCGCTTTTACCGGCCTGCGGAACCTGGGGATGCTCGATTTCACGCCGAGCTCCGGCATCAACTTGATCGTGGGACGTAACGGCAGTGGCAAAACCAGCCTGCTCGAAGGGCTTCATATCCTTGGTATGGGGCGCTCCTTCCGCACACGGCAGCTAAAACACGCCATCGCCCATGACGCCGAGGAGATGACGCTGTTTGCTCGTCTGGCCGGCGAGCCCCCCCTGCCGATTGGGGTTCGTCGCGCACGCGCATTGGCGGAGCTGGAAATGCGAATGGGGGGAGAGCGGGTTTCGCGTTTGGCGCAGTTGATCGAAGCACTTCCCTTGCAGTTGGTCAACCCCGATGCCTTTCGTCTCCTCGAAGGCCCTCCGGCCGGCCGGAGGGAGTTTCTCGATTGGGGTGTGTTTCACGTGAAACACGGCTTCTACGATGCCTGGCGCCGCGCCAAGCGCGCGCTGAAGCATCGGAATGCGCTCCTTAGACATGGTAGAATGGATGCCAATAGCCTGGCTGCCTGGGAGCAGGAGCTGGCACTGTGGGGCGAGCGGGTCGATAACCTGAGACGTGAGTGGATGGCCAGCTTCGTTCCCGTATTCGAAGAGACGCTAGCTCGCTTGATCGAGCTGCCCGAGTTGAGACTGCGCTACTCTCGCGGCTGGGACAAGCAGCGCTCCTTGCAGGAGGTGCTCGAGCAGGGGCGGTCGGCAGACCAGCAAATGGGATTTACCCAGAATGGGCCCCAGCGCGCCGACTTGCGCATTCGGTTGGGGCGTCGCCCTGCTGTTGAGGTGCTGTCGCGAGGCCAACAGAAGCTGGTAGTAAGTGCGTTAAAGCTGGCCCAGGGTCGGCTGTTAGAGCTAACGACAGGGCGCAGCTGTCTTTACTTGGTAGACGATTTACCCGCAGAGCTGGATGCCGAGCATCGTCGCGTTTTTTGCCGGCTGCTGGAATCCATGCGCTGCCAGGCTTTTATCACTAGTGTCGAACACGATGCCCTAGTGGGACCATGGCAATCCCACACGCCACTGGCGATGTTTCACGTGAAACAAGCCTCTTCTGGAGCAGGGCAGCTAGTGCCACAGGCACAGATAGACTTCACGACGGAGTAGTCAATGAGCGAGCAAGCTTACGACTCATCGAGCATCAAAGTCCTCAAAGGGCTGGATGCCGTGCGCAAGCGTCCCGGCATGTACATCGGCGACACCGATGACGGGACAGGTCTTCACCACATGGTGTTCGAGCTGGTGGACAACTCCATCGATGAAGCCCTGGCCGGATACTGCAGCGAAGTCCGGGTGGTCATCCATCCGGACGAGTCGATCACCGTTAGCGACAACGGCCGCGGTGTACCCACCGATATCCACGAGGAGGAGGGAGTCTCTGCCGCGGAAGTCATCATGACGGTGCTCCACGCTGGTGGAAAATTCGACGACAACTCCTACAAGGTGTCGGGCGGCTTGCACGGCGTTGGTGTATCGGTCGTCAATGCCCTTTCCGAAGAGCTCAAGCTGACGATCTGGCGGGCTGGGCAAGTCCATGAACAGATCTATCGCCATGGCGTGCCCCAGGCACCGCTTGGTGTGGTGGGCAAAACCGAAAAGACCGGCACCCGGGTCCATTTCAAGCCGTCATCAAGCACCTTCGCCAATATCGAGTTTCACTACGACATCTTGGCCAAGCGTTTGCGTGAACTCTCGTTCCTCAACTCCGGCGTGGCGATTCGCCTGATGGACGAACGCAGCGGGAAGGAAGAGCTGTTCCACTATGAGGGCGGCCTCAGAGCATTCGTCGATCACCTCAACACCAACAAAACCGTGCTCAACCCCGTATTCCATTTCGAGGCCGAACGAGAGGACGGCGTTGTGGTTGAGGTGGCCATGCAGTGGAGTGACTCGTTCACCGAGAACATCTACTGCTATACCAATAACATTCCACAACGGGACGGCGGGACTCACCTGGCCGGTTTTCGTGCCGCTTTGACCCGCACGATGAACGGTTACATCGAAGCCGAGGGGCTGCTTAAGAAAACCAAAGTGGCCACATCGGGTGACGATGCCCGCGAAGGCCTGACAGCCATCATCTCGGTGAAGGTCCCGGATCCCAAGTTCTCCTCGCAGACCAAGGACAAATTGGTCTCTTCCGAGGTCAAGACTGCGGTCGAGCAGGAGATGGGGCGGCTTTTCTCTGAGTATCTGATCGAGAAGCCCAACGAAGCGAAGGCGATCGTCAACAAGATGCTCGACGCCGCACGCGCTCGCGAGGCGGCGCGCAAGGCGCGTGACATGACGCGGCGCAAGGGGGCCCTGGATATCGCCGGCCTCCCGGGCAAGCTCGCCGACTGCCAAGAGAAGGATCCCAGCCTCTCCGAGCTGTTCCTGGTCGAGGGTGACTCGGCCGGTGGTAGCGCCAAGCAGGGCAGGGACCGCCGCACCCAGGCGATTCTGCCGCTCAAAGGCAAGATTCTGAACGTCGAGAAGGCGCGCTTCGACAAGATGCTCTCTTCTGCTGAGGTGGGCACTCTCATTACTGCACTCGGCTGTGGTATCGGTCGCGAGGAGTTCAATCCTGACAAGCTGCGCTACCACTCGATCATTATCATGACCGATGCTGACGTCGACGGTTCGCATATTCGTACGCTGCTGCTGACTTTCTTCTTCCGTCAGATGTCGCAGCTGATCGAGCGTGGACACGTCTTCATTGCCCAGCCGCCACTGTACAAGATCAAGCGTGGCAAGCAGGAAACGTATCTCAAGGATGAGCAGGCACTGATCGATTACCTGACCACGACGGCCATGGACGGTGCCAGGCTTTACGTCAATCCGGATGCACCGCCGGTCACCGGGGCGCAGCTTGAGTCACTGGTTGGGCAATACCGCGACGTGATGAAGCGTATCGACCGTCTGTCGAGAGTGTATCCCAACGAGGTGCTGCGCAAGGTAGTGCATGCTGCGCATCTCGAAGGCGAAGCGAGCCTCAAGGATCGCGTTACCATGCAGAACTGGATCGCCTACCTGCAAGAGGAGATGGACGCGTTGGTAGCCTATGAGGGTGGCCCACGCTATACCTTCCGCCTCGAGGAAGACGCCGAGCGCGAACTCTTCCTGCCGGCAGTAACGTTGACAGCGCATGGAGTCAGTTCCGATTACGTCTGGGGTATCGACTTCTTCACCAGCGCTGACTATCGCGCCATGGCCGCGCTGGGAGAGACATTGGAAGGCCTGCTCGAAGATGGTGCTTACATCGCCCGTGGCGAGCGCAAGAAGACGGTAAGTACCTTCTACCAGGCGCTCGAGTGGCTGATGGCCGAAGCCCAGCGAGGTCTTTCGGTGCAACGCTACAAGGGGTTGGGAGAGATGAACCCGGACCAGCTGTGGGAGACGACCATGGATCCCGAGACACGGCGTCTGCTGCGAGTGTCGATCGAGGATGCCGTCGCTGCCGACATGATGTTCAATACCTTGATGGGCGATGAGGTTGAGCCGCGCCGAGCCTTTATCGAGAGCAATGCACTGGTGGCGAATCTGGACGTTTAAGGCGTGATCGAGCATAGCGTTTCACGTGAAACGCCATGCTGGGTAAGTTAAATCAATGTTCTACAAGGCAAAGCCGACCTATAGCGGGTCGGCTTTTTCTCTTCAAGCCTTGCTCTAAGGGTTTAGTAGCCAATCGACGAAAGCCGAAAGGTCATCGAAAATGAATGCCTTATCGAGGCCTACTCCTTTTGCCTCGGTCCTGCGTCCCTTTCCGGTGCGCACGAGAGCAACATGGCAGCCCATTGGCTCGCCTGCCTGCAAGTCGCGCAGGCTGTCGCCCACCATCCAGCTTCCCTCCAGGCTCGGCAGGTCTAGCGCGTCGCGAACTTCCGCTAGAAGTCCGGGTAATGGTTTGCGGCATGAGCAGCCATCATTGGGTCCGTGCGGGCAGTATGCGATATGTGCGATTGATCCGCCTGCCTCGTTGACCTGCCTTTCGAGCTCGGCGTGCATTAATGCCAGCGTGGCCTCGTCATAGTAGCCACGCGCGATGCCGGATTGGTTGGTGGCAATGGCAACGGCCCAGCCCGCTCGGGAGAGGCGTGCAATGGCTTCGATGGCGGTAGGGTAGGGGATCCATTCGTCAAGCGACCGGATATAGTCGTCTGAGTCCAGATTGATGACGCCATCCCTGTCGAGAATAACGAGTCGGGTTGCTTCGGCCATGACACACCATGAGCAGATTCGGAGATAAGAGAAGTGTTTCACGTGAAACAAGCGCTGCCAAGACGGGCCATCAGGGTGTGCCATGTTTCACGTGAAACGCCAGGAGAAATAAAAAAACCGGCCGGGGAGAGTCCCGGCCGGCTGTCGCGCAGGGGTGTAGCTTATTGCTGTAGCAGGGCGATGTCCGCCACCTCGAGGAACAGCGCCTGGAGAGCGGCCAGTAGCGCCAAGCGATTGCGCCGGATGGCATCTTCGTCAGCCATGACCATGACCTCATCGAAGAAAGTATCCACCGGGGCGCGCAGCCCTGCCAGAAAGTCCAGCGCTTCGCGATAGCGACCCTCGGCGAACAGCGGCATGACACGCTCGCGGCTGGATGAGACGGCATCGTTCAGCGCCTGCTCGGCGGGTTCCAGCAGCAACGTACGGTCGATCTGGCCACCGGCATCGTCGGCCTGCTTGGCTAGGATATTGGAGACCCGCTTGTTAGCCGCCGCCAAGGCAAGGGCCTCCTCGCGCTGAGTGAATGCGTGTACCGCACGCAAGCGACGGGCGAAGTCGAGAGGTTTGGTTACCGGCCGGGCGCGTACCGCGATATACACCTCGGCCGTGATGCCTTCTTCCTGACCCCAGGCGCGGAAGCGGTCGAGCATGTAGCCGAGGACTTCCTCGACCAAGCTCTCGGCGTAGGGCAGCTCCTGATGCTGTGCGGCGGCCAGTTCGAGCAGTTCGCGAAGGTCAAGGTCCAGCTCGCCCTTGATCATGATATTGAGCACGCCAATGGCGGCGCGACGCAGGGCGAAGGGGTCCCTGGTGCCGCTGGGCCGCTGGCCGATGCCGAAGATACCGGTGAGGGTATCGAGACGGTCGGCTAGCGCCAGGGCCTGGCCGGTGCGGCACGCAGGAATCTCATCGCCGGCGAAACGAGGCAGATACTGCTCTTCCAGTGCCTGCGCCACTTCAGTGGGTTCGCCGTCGTGGGTGGCGTAGTAGCGTCCCATGATGCCCTGTAGTTCGGGAAACTCGAGCACCATCTCGGTGACCAGATCGCACTTGGCCAGCTCGGCCGCACGACGTGCCTGGGCCACATCACAGCCGATGCGACCGGCAATGAACGCGGCCACAGCGGCACTGCGATGCGCCTTGTCGGCCAGGGTACCCAACTGCTGCTGGAACACCACGCTGGCGAGCCCGGGTATGCGCGCCGACAGTGGCTGCTTGCGGTCGGTGTCGTAAAAGAAAGCGGCGTCGGCGAGGCGTGGGCGAATGACCTTCTCATTACCCTCGATGACCCGTTGCGGATCCTGGCTGTCGATGTTCGCGATGGTAATGAACTGCGGCTTGAGTCGCCCCTGCGCATCGAGCAGATGGAAGTACTTCTGGTTGGCCTTCATCGATGAGATCAGGCATTCCGCCGGCACTTCGAGAAAACGTTCGTCGAAGCTGCCGGCCAATGCCACCGGCCACTCGACCAGGCCGCTGACTTCGATGAGCAACGCTTCGTCGATGACCGCCTGGGCTTCCTGCACCTCGGCCTCGGCCAGTACCTGTTCGCGGATTCGCTCGCGGCGGCGCTCACGATCGGCCAGTACCCAGGCCTGCTCAAGGGCGGAGAGATAGTCGTCGGCATGCACCAACTCGATGGGCTCTGGGGCATGGAAGCGGTGTCCGCGGGTGGTGCGACCAGAAGTCAGCCCCAGCGATTGGGCGTCGACCACCTCGTTGCCGTAGAGCATTACCAGCCAGTGAACGGGGCGCGAGAACTCGATTCGGGACGCGCCCCAACGCATGTTCTTGGGCACCGGCAAGGCTGCGATGGCACGGTCGACGATGTCCGGCAGCAACCGGGTCGTCGTCTCGCCTTGCTGTTGCTCGCGGTAGCCGAGCCATGTGCCCTTGTCGGTTTCCAGATGGATCAGGTCTGCCACGCTGACGCCACAGGAGCGCGCGAAGCCTTCGGCGGCCTTGGTCGGCTGACCGTCCTTGAAGGCGGCGGCGAGTGCCGGGCCGCGACGTTCCACCTCGCGGTCGGGCTGCTTATCGGCCAGTTCGGCCACTTGCACGGCCAGGCGGCGCGGCGTGGCATAGGCGCGAACGTCGCCGAAGCTGACCTCGGCCTCGGTGAGCCCCCGGCGAATGCCATCGGCGAGCGCATCCGAGAGCGAATCGATAGCGCCCGGCGGTAGCTCCTCGACGCCCAGCTCGATCAGAAAGGTATTGGCAGCCATCATGCGTCTCCCTGTTCGGCGTTCATGTCCTGGGCCAGCAGTTCCTGACGCAGCGCCTCGGGGGCCAGCGGGAAGCCGGCAGCCTTGCGCGAGGCATAGTAGGCGTGGGCCACGTCGCGAGCCATGGTGCGTACGCGCAGGATGAAGCGCTGACGCTCGGTCACCGAGATGGCATGGCGGGCATCCAGCAGATTGAAGGTATGCGAGGCCTTGAGCACCTGCTCATAGGCGGGCAGTGGCAGGTTGGCCTCGAGCAGCTTGGTGCACTCTCGCTCCTGATGATCAAAAGCCTTGAACAGGGCCGGCACATCGGCATGCTCGAAGTTGTAGGCCGACTGTTCACGCTCGTTCTGCAGGTAGACGTCGCCATAGGTGACCTTGGAGCCGTCCGGTGCGATGGTCCAGACCAGATCGTAGACGCTGTCGACGTTCTGCAGGTACATGGCGATACGCTCGAGGCCATAGGTCAGCTCGCCGGTGACCGGATAGCACTCCAGCCCACCGGCCTGCTGGAAATAGGTGAACTGGGTCACTTCCATGCCGTTGAGCCAGACTTCCCAGCCGAGCCCCCAGGCGCCGAGGGTCGGCGACTCCCAGTTGTCCTCGACGAAGCGAATGTCATGCACCAGCGGGTCGAGCCCGAGACGAGCGAGCGAGCCCAGGAAGCGCTCCTGCAGGTCGGCAGGGGAGGGCTTCATCACCACCTGGAACTGGTAATAGTGCTGCAGGCGGTTGGGGTTCTCGCCGTAGCGGCCGTCGGTGGGGCGCCGGGAAGGCTGCACGTAGGCGGCGTTCCAGGTTTCCGGGCCGATGGAGCGCAGGAAGGTGGCGGGGTGGAAGGTGCCGGCCCCGACCTCCATGTCCAGTGGCTGAAGCACCACGCAGCCTTGTTCGGCCCAGTACTGCTGCAGGGAGAGTATCAGGCCCTGGAAAGTGGTCGCGTCTGGCGTCGACCCTGGAGCCGAGGTCGACGAGGGTGTCGAGAGCGTCTGCGACGGGTTTGGCGAGGGAGTCATTGCGGAAGCACCGTTGGCCATGAATTCACAAGGCGTCAAGTATACAATCACAGGCACATCGGTTATAGGCGCAGCGGCTGCGCCCCAGTGAGGTTCACAATGATCGTAGTGACAGGTGGCGCCGGCTTCATCGGCTCGAATCTGGTCAAGGCCCTCAACGCGCGCGGGCACAATGACGTTCTGGTGGTCGACGACCTGCGCGACGGTACCAAGTTCGTCAACCTGGCGGACTGCACCCTGGGCGATTATCTCGACAAGGACGACTTCCGCGCGCGCATCGAAGCGGCACTGCGTGGCGAGTCCTCTCGCCTGCCGCCGATCGAGGCGATCTTCCATGAAGGCGCCTGCTCGGATACTACCGAGTGGGATGGGCGCTTCATGCTCGACAATAACTTCGAGTACTCCAAGGTGCTGCTGCACTTCTGCCAGCAGCAGGGCATTCCCTTCCTCTACGCTTCCTCGGCGGCCACCTACGGTGGTAGCCAGGTATTTCGCGAAGAGCCCGAATACGAGAAGCCGCTCAATGTCTACGGCTATTCCAAGCTGCTGTTCGACCAGTACGTGCGCCAGCACTGGAACGAACTGACCAGCCAGGTGGTGGGCTTTCGCTACTTCAACGTCTACGGACCGCGCGAACAGCACAAGGGCAAGATGGCAAGCGTGGCCTACCATAACCATACCCAGATCAGCGCAGGGCAGGACCTCCGGCTGTTCGGTGCCTGGGACGGCTATGAGGCCGGCATGCAGAGCCGCGATTTCGTCTACGTCGGCGACGTGGTGGACGTCAATCTGTGGTTCCTCGATAACCCCGGCAAGTCAGGCATCTTCAACCTCGGCTCGGGGCGTGCAGAGCCGTTCAAAGCCATCGGCGAGGCGGTGATTGCCCACCATGGCCGAGGGCGTATCGAGTACATCGATTTTCCCGACGAGCTCAAGGGGCGCTACCAGAGCTATACCCGGGCCGACATCACGCGGTTGCGCGAGGCTGGCTACGACCGCGAGTTCCGCACCGTGGCCGAGGGCGTAGAGGCCTACCTGGAGTGGCTGGACGGGGCCAAGGGATGAGCCAGGCGGCCACGCCGGAGTCTCGTATTCTAGTAGTCGGCCCGTCCTGGGTCGGCGACATGGTCATGGCCCAGAGCCTGTTCAAGACCCTCAAGCAGCGCCAGCCGGAGAGCCATCTCGGCGTGGTGGCGCCGGGCTGGTCGCAGCCAATTCTCGAGCGCATGCAGGAGGTCGACGAGGTGGCGACCCTGGACGTCGGCCACGGTGAGTTTGGCTGGGCGACCCGGCGCACCCTGGCGAAACAGCTGCGCGGTCGCTTCGACAGGGCTATCGTGCTGCCGCGCTCGTGGAAGTCGGCGCTGGTGCCGTTCCTGGCGCGCATTCCCCACCGAGTGGGTTTTACCGGCGAGCAGCGCTATGGGCTGCTCAACGAGCGGCGCGAGCTCGACAAGGCGCGGCTCGACCAGACCGTCAAGCGCTTTGTGGCGCTGGGGCTATCGGCCGAAGAGATCCGGCGCGGCGATTTCGCCATCCCTCGGCCACGGTTGCGTATCGACTCTGCCAACCTGGCCGCACTGCACGAAAGACTGGGATTGGGGAGGCAGCCAGCCGTTGGCATGATGCCCGGCGCGGAGTACGGCCCAGCCAAGCAGTGGCCGCTGGGACACTTTCGCGAGCTTGCCGGGCGCTTGACCGCCGAGGGCTTCGAGGTGCGCGTGCTGGGCGGCCCCAAGGACGCCGCTGCGGGGGAGGCGATCGCCGAGGGTCAGGCACAGGTGCACAACCTGTGTGGCCAGACCCGCCTGGCAGATGCAGTGGACCTGCTCGCCGATTGTCAGCAGGTGGTCACCAACGATTCGGGCCTTATGCATGTGGCCGCCGCGGTAGGGACTCGGGTGCAGGCCCTCTACGGTTCGTCGTCGCCGGCCTATACGCCGCCACTGACCGACAGCGCCGAGATTCACTACCTGGGTCTATCCTGCTCGCCCTGCTTCGAACGCAACTGCCCGTTGGGCCACACCAATTGCCTGGTGCAGCTTTCGCCCCAGCGCGTACTCGCCGCCTTGCTGGCGACGCCCACTGGGGTGATCGCACGCAACTGAGCAGCCGACGGCGGGTATCTACTGCACCGCGGCAGGTTCCTCGCCGGTGGCATCCTCGGGCGTTTCCACGACCTGCTCCTGGGGCTCCTCCGGCTCCAGCTCCTGGCTAGGCGGTGCCAGCCCCTCCCAGAGGCGTTCCTGCAGCGCGATCTCCTCGCGCATGCGGGCGTTGAAGAACTCCTCGCCATGCTCCTCGAGCAGGGTCGGCTCGTCCGAAAGCAGCGAAACCCCGAGACCGGCGCGATGCCAATCGATGGTGAAGCCCATTGCCTCGAGAATGGTGGGAAAGACATCCACCATGGAAGCTTCGCGCCTCTGTCGGCCCTGGGGGATACCGGGCCCCAACAGGATAAAGGTATTGTCGCGTTCGCCTTCGATCAGTTGCTCCCATGCTGACACGCGCATGGTCAAATGATCGCTGGCAACGATCACGACAGTGTTGTCGAGCAAGCCCTCGGCCTCGGCCTGGGCGAGGAAATCCCGGGCCAGCCAGGCCGAGCATTCCACAGAGAATAGGATGTCGTTGCCGTCGAACTCCCCCTGGCGGTCGAGGCAAGCCTGGGCGGGATAGCCATAAGGCGCATGGCCTGATAGGGATAGATTGACCAGGCCCCAGGGGCCCCCTTCAGCATTCAGGCGGCGAAGCTCCTCCAGGCTGAACTCGAAGAGCGAGTCGTCATAAAGCCCCCAATTGTTGACGTACTCGGGGTCGTCGAGCAGGGGCTGTAGCTCCTCACGACCCAGTACGGTGTCGAAGCCGTGCCCCTCGTAGAACAGCCCCTTGCCGGCGAAGTTGACGCTGGCGCCGCCCATATAGGTGAGCTGGTAGCCCTG
>NZ_JAAQTO010000019.1 GCF_011742165.1 Billgrantia bachuensis
CAGGTCACCGAGGCAATCGACGCCGGGCACGACCTTTTCCAGTGGCGAGAACTGGCGGTCATGCAGCAGACCGGCCGGCATGAGAGGCGTGCCGCATTGACTGGCGATCATACCGGCCATGGTCCAGCCGGTATTGTCGATCTGACGGATACCTTCGTAAACCAGACCCTGCTCACCGATGGCGTCCAGGTCAGCGTAAGCATCGCCGAAGCGCTCGCGGTCGGCATAGGTGCGCTCGATGCTCTCAAGATACAGCAGCAGCAGGTTGGGCGGATCCCGGGGCGATTCAAGAAGGATCGGCTCGACGTAATGGCGCTCTAGCCAAGCGCCGGGCTTGGTGACGATGGCGGCACCGCGCTGGCCCACGCCGTACAACAGGGGGTTGCTCACCAGCAGCACGATGGCCAGCAGCGGTTCACCGCGGCGCCAGCGATGATCATTGCGTACCAGCCAGATGAACGAAGCCAGCAATGCGGCCATCGAAAGGGTGTAGAAAAACGCTGCGCCGATGCGGCTGACCCCGCCGTGGTCGGCCATGCCGGCCTGCAGGTGGAAGAATACCGCGCTCAGGTCGACGATGCCGAAGCTCTCGGCAAGATAGAGATAAAGCCCCCACAGTGCGATGGGAAGCAGTGCCCAGGGCCACCGGCGACCCAGCGCTGCACGAGGTTCCGAGCGCGGCGCACCCCAGTGGAAGGCGGCGCCCAATCCCATCCAAGCAAGTGCCGGTAGGGGCAGCATCCACTGGGGCACCCAGGTAAGAACGGTGATGGCATAGCCCAGGCAGAGTCCGATGATCAGCAGCGACAGCCAGCGCGGGCGAGCCAGCTCGAGGAGCTTGGACGGGATCGACATTTGGTGGATTCTTCCATTGAATTCGTCCAATAGCTTACCAAGCCATGCGTCACAAAAGCTTTAGGTATGGCGGATACATGGTTAAATTTCGTGGCCTTTGGATCGGGTTTCGTTTTCGTAGAGTTCGTTAAGCTTGGCGTACTTCATGTATGCATGAAAAGCCGTCGTTACTGCCACAGTGAAACCGTCACCTCCTTGGAACATGCCGCCCTTGAATATCAACTTGCGGACAAGCGCGCTCATGGCGTGTCTTGCTGGGCGCATCGCAGATGGTTGCGTGCCCTTCATTTTCATTGCCCACGCATCCCGAGTCGATAGCTGATCGATTCTCTGCATCCAATGAGAAAAATTCTCATAAGTGAAGTGAAGTATGTGTGCACGCGTTCGCACATATTTTGGTGCTTGGACGGATGAGTGGGCTTTTTTGGGCAGATAGCCACTCGTGGTCCGGTTGTAGAGTCTCACTACCTCGTCCGGATAAAATCCGGCCGCTCGGATCCAGTGGGGTCCACAGAAATTTCTGCGTCTAAAGCTGTAAGCTACGGATGGGTCATCCAGGGGAAGCGCCATAATTGCATCAACGGCGTCACTATCCAGGCGCTCATCGGCATCAAGAGCCAGAATCCAATCGTGCTTTGCTTGAGGGACACCAAATGCTTTTTGCGGTCCGTCGCCCAAGTACTCCTGGAAAAGAACCCTGGCGCCCTTGCTTCTGGCGACCTGCGCGGTGTCGTCTTGGCTGAGCGAATCGACGACAATGACTTCGTCGCATACACGGGTGAGTGAGTCTATGCAGTCCCCGATATGCTGTGCTTCATTCAAGGTGATGACCAAGCCGGTAATGGGCCTCATAAAGTATGGCCTCGAGCCCTGTAGGTTTTGAGAAAAGTAGCAATGCTTGCGGCGGCAGCGGCCAGGTCGATGGCCGACATTTCGCTCTCGCCTGCCGACTCGGGCGGGCTGAAGGCGAGCCGGCGCGACTCGTCATTGCAGGTCTGCCAACGCAACGGGGTGGCCGAGCGCCGGGCGGGGTAGAAACCCGCTGTGGGTCGGTTAAGGCAGCCGGCGATATGTAGCGGCCCGGTCGAGCCGGCTATGAAGAGGTCGGCGGCGCCTAGTGTCAGTGCAAATTCGTCAATGCCGCTGCGCGGCGGCAGCACGTCGGCGTGCAGGTCTTCGGCGCGAAGCGCGATGCACAGGTCGCTTGCTATCCGCTCTTCCCCGGGGCCGGCAGTCAGCAGCCAGTGGGGACGAATCCCCTCATGAGCCAGGCACGAGTCGACGCGGGTGGCCAGTTCGGCGTACTGATCAGCCGTCAGGTTGACCGCCGAGCCGCCGCTGCCAGCATGCAGAAATAGCCACGGTCGCGCCGCATCGAGGCCAAGCTCGCTAGCGATCGCTTCGCGCTGGGCTTCCGCGGCCCCGGTCGGCAGCGGCCAGAAGGGCGGGGCCGGACGCGGCTCGGCCTTGCGGCCAAGGGACGAGAGCAGGGCCTCGGCGAGTTCGATGTTGTACTGATATTCCGGCTTGGCCGAGCGCGACCTGCGCTGAACGATGCGATGATTGTAGAATAACTGCGCCCATTTGGTGGCAGGCGCCAAGCGGTGCGGAATACCGGCACGCCAGCCCAGCCAGCCAATACGTGGCGTGGAGAACAGCGTCAGCATGGACGTGAAGTGTCCACTGCGCAGCCGTGCGAGCAGCTTGCGCTGTTCTTTTTTTCCGGCATCGCCGCCAGGGTCGAGAATCACTTCGTCGATCCACGGGCACAGCCGGGCGATCGGTGCCGTATAGCTCGGCACCAGTATGCTGATCCGTGCCTCGGGAGCGCCGGCCTTGAGGCAGGCGAGTGCCGGCCAGGCGAGCATGAAATCGCCGAGCTTGTCGTTGCGTACCACCAGGATATGCGGCGGCGGATCCGTTGCGTGGCGACCGGCCACGGAGGAAGAAGACGTCATCTGGGCTCCCGAGCCCCGGTTGATCGATACCAAGGAGACAGCCTTGTCGCACAAGGTCATGCACATCTGCCTCTCGGATGGCTGGGGCGGACTCGAAATGTATCCTGCGCGGATTATACCCGAGCTGCAACGCCAGGGGTGGGAGCCCCACGGTCTGGCGCTGGCCGGCTCGCGGGTGGCCGCCAGCCTGTCGGCCGCCGGCATCGAGCCGCTGACGATGGCCTCACGGGGCCGGGCGCTGCTACAGGTGGGGCGCGTGCTGGCCTATCTGAAGCACCACGCCGTCGGCGTACTGCATTGCCACAAGTCCAGCGACCTACGCCTGGGGGCGCTGTTGGCAAGCCTGCGACCGGGGCTCAAGCTCTTCTTCACCGACCACATGGGCGTGACCCGGCCGAAGAAGGATCTCTATCATCGTTGGGCCTACGGTCGCGTCACGCGGCTGTTCGCCATCAGCGAGGCGACGCGCGCGCGCAACCTGGCAGCCTTTCCGCTGCCTGCCGAACGCATCCGCCGGCTCTACCTGGGCGTTGACCTGTCGCCGTACGTACCGCGGCTGGATGAGGCGGCACGGGAGTCGCTGCGCCGCGAGCTGGTTCTCGCCCCCGATCAGGTAGCGATCGGCCTGCCTGGCCGATTGACGCCAGGCAAGGGGCAAGCGCTTTGGCTGGAGGGGCTGGCCCGACTGCGGGCGATTGCACCCGACCTGGCCTGGCATGGCGTGCTGATCGGTGGCCTGACGGCGCGCGAGGGCAGCGACGAGGCCTATGTGGGAAGGCTTCGCGAGCGGGTCGCCGAGCTGGGGCTGGAGAAGGACGTGACCTTCACCGGGTTTCGCTCCGACCTTCCTCGCCTCTTCGAGGCGCTGGACATCGTCTGCGTGCCCTCGCGCAATGAGGCCTTCGGTCTGACCGTGGTCGAGGCCATGGCTGCCGGGAAGGCAATCGTTGGAGCGAATAGCGGGGCAATTCCCGAACTGCTCGAGGCCGACTGCGGTCGCCTCGCTGCGTCCGAGGAGCCGCAGGCCTGGGCCGAGGCCATGGCGGAACTCGGCCGGGATGCAGTGCTGCGGCGCCGGCTCGGCCAAGCCGCCAGGCGCCGGGCCGAACGCCAATTCGACGTGAGGGCACATGTGCGTGCCTTGACCGATGAGTATGCCGGAATAGTGGGGCACGCTGTTGGGACTTAGGAGCGGCCCGAGTGTGGTAGGCCGGGTCAGGCCTCGGCGGCATAGCCTTGACGGATGAGTGCGAGGGCATCTTCTGCATCGAACTTGGCCAGCGAGCGACCGAGACGCTCGAGGTTGGCCTCCTGCCACGGTCCCGCTGCGCGCAGCCGACAGCGGTCGAGGTCGATCAGCCACACCTGGTCCTGAGCGTCCACCAGCAGGTTGCGGGCATTGAGGTCGACGTGATCGAGGCCGGCCTCATGAAAGCGGCGCACGGTGGCGCCGACCCGTTCGAGAAGTGTCGCTTCGGCTCCGCCAAGGCGCTCCGCCAAGGCGCGGGCACCCTCGATGCGCACCGTGATCAGGGCCGCGGTATAGGTCAGGCCGTGGTGAGTGACGCTGGCTGCCACCGGTCGCGGCACCGGCAGGCCCCGTGCGTGGAGGTGGGCGGTGAGGCGCAGTTCGCGAAAGGCCCGGGTGCGCTCGAGCCCTG
>NZ_JAAQTO010000002.1 GCF_011742165.1 Billgrantia bachuensis
ATCGTATCTCCCCTGTGGTGAATGGTGTGAGCGGTGCTGGCGGGGCCGGCTGCGGAACTTCGAAGGGTGCCGATTTTCGCACGCCATGCCGCCAAGGCAAAGCGCAAAAGCCTCGCTGCGTCAGGAGGCTATTGACCACGGTCGATTCTCGCGTAGAATACGCAGCGCTCGGTGAGGCCCGATATAGGGCGTCGAGGGCCGTGCGAAGGCCGGCGGGGTGTAGCGCAGTCTGGTAGCGCGCCTGCTTTGGGAGCAGGATGTCGGGGGTTCGAATCCCTCCACCCCGACCACAACCTTTTGTTTATGCTGAGAAAAAAGCAAATCGGGGTTGCGGTCGGACGCCATGGAACGTAGAATGCGCCCATAGCTCAACCGGATAGAGCAACGGCCTTCTAAGCCGTAGGTTGCAGGTTCGAGTCCTGCTGGGCGTGCCAGTCTGGCGTGGAAGTGACCTTCGGTTCGAGCAGTGTCGATATGGTGGATGTAGCTCAGTGGTAGAGCCCCGGATTGTGGCTCCGGTGGTCGTGGGTTCGATCCCCATCATCCACCCCATTCGACTTCCTTACGTGGTTCCCGGTTTGCAATGGTGGATGTAGCTCAGTGGTAGAGCCCCGGATTGTGGCTCCGGTGGTCGTGGGTTCGATCCCCATCATCCACCCCATTGCACCGTTTTCTTTACTCAGCTCGTTTTCCCGTCTCCCTCTTCTTGTATGCCTCGAACGGCTCATTCCGCTCGGGTGTCGCCTGATGTGCTATCGGTGCCATTCATGTCGAGAGGACAGGGTAGCGCCATCAACTTTGCCCGCTGCCCTTGTAAAATGCCCGGGCGCCCCAATCCTGTAGGCGTAACGCTTGCCAGCGTCGGGCGGGATTCTTAGAATCTCTCTTTTACATTCACGCTTCCCAAGAACGCCCCAGTCGGTAGAGGACCATTCATGCAAGTTTCCGTCGAAACGACCTCCCAGATCGAGCGCCGTGTCACGTTCCAAGTGCCCGCCGCCGAGGTCGACGAGGCCGTCGAAGCCCGCCTCAAGGACACGGCGAAGAACATTCGCCTCAACGGTTTCCGTAAGGGCCGGGTACCTATGTCCGTGGTGCGCCAGCGTTATGGCCGCGGCGTGCGCGACGAGGTCGTGGGCGAGCTGATGCGTGAGCGCTATGTGCGTGCGATCACCGAGCAGAACCTCAATCCGGCCGGTTTCCCGAGCATCGAGCCCAAGGTCGATGAAGAGGGCAAGGACCTCGAGTTCGTGGCTTCCCTCGAAATCTACCCGGAGATCGAACTTGCCTCGATCGAGGGCACCGAAGTCGAGCGTCCTGTCGTTGAGGTCAGCGACGCCGACCTCGAGGAGATGATCGAGACCCTGCGCAAGCAAAATGCCTCCTGGGAGGAGGTCGATCGCGCCGCCGAAGAGGGCGATCAGGTCAAGCTCGACTTCCAGGGCTTCCTCGGTGACGAGCCCTTCGAGGGTGGCAGTGCCGAGGGGCATGAGCTGGTGCTGGGCTCCGGCAATTTCATCCCCGGCTTCGAGGAGCAGCTCGTCGGCGCTCAGGCGGGCGAGGAGAAGGAGATCAAGGTCACCTTTCCCGAGGATTACCAGGCAGAGCATCTGGCCGGTCAGGAAGCTACCTTCAAGGTCAAGGTGCATGCCGTGAAGGGCCAGGTCCTTCCCGAAATCGACGATGAGTTCATCAAGCGCTTTGGCGTGGAAGACGGCGACATCGAGAAATTCCGCGCCGAAGTAAAGAAGAACATGGCGCGTGAAGCCAAGCAGGCCGTCGACAACCGGATCAAGCAGCAGGTTCTCGAAGCACTGAAAAAGGCCAACGATGTGCCTGTGCCCCAGGCTTTGGTGCAGCAGGAGACCGATACACTCAAACGTCAGGCGGCCCAGCAGTTCGGCCTGGGAGAGGATTTCGACGTCTCCCAGTTGCCCAACGAGCTGTTCTCAGAGCAGGCCAAGGGGCGCGTCCAGGTCGGCCTGCTGTTGGCCGAAGTGATCAAGCAGGGCGAGCTGGATGCCAGCGACGACGAGATTCGCGCCAAGGTCGAGGAGCTTGCCGAGCAGTACCAGGAGCCGCAGCAAGTCATTGACTATTATATGGGCAACGACCAGCTCAAGACTCAGGTCAAGTCGGCTATTCTCGAAGAGAAGGCTGTCGACAAGCTGTTGCAGCAGGCTACCGTCAAGAACGTGGAGATGAGCTACCAGCAGGCGCTTGCCGCTGCCCAGCAGCAGGGTGAGCAGGCCGAAGAGGGCGAGGAAGAAGCCAACAGCTGATACGGTGGCAAGGCCCGATCTGTCGGTCGCCGAAGGGCGAACGGCAGGTCGGTCGAGAGGCGCTTCCATTCATCGGATGCAAGGACATCACACTGATGAGCAACGAGTTCGAGACCCGAAACGCCGGCGGCCTGGTGCCGATGGTGGTTGAGCAGAGCGCACGCGGCGAGCGGGCCTACGATATCTACTCCAGGCTGCTGAAGGAGCGTGTGATCTTTCTGGTGGGGCCGGTGGAGGATCACATGGCCAACCTGATCGTGGCGCAACTGCTGTTCCTTGAGTCCGAGAATCCGGACAAGGACATCCACCTCTATATCAATTCTCCTGGCGGCGCCGTTACCGCCGGGATGTCGATTTATGACACCATGCAGTTCGTCAAGCCCGATGTCTCCACCGTGTGCATCGGCCAGGCGGCCAGCATGGGGGCGTTGCTGCTGGCTGGCGGCGCTGCAGGCAAGCGCTACTCGCTGCCCCACTCACGGATGATGATTCACCAACCGTTGGGCGGCTACCAGGGCCAGGCGGCAGATATCGAGATTCATACCCGCGAGATACTGGGTATCCGGGACAAGCTCAACCGTATCCTTGCCCATCATACCGGTCAGGATATCGAGACGATCGCCCGGGATACGGACCGCGACAACTTCATGAGCGGCACTCAGGCAGTGGAATATGGTCTGATCGACGCCGTACTGGATAAGCGGCCCACATCCTGATAGCGTGAAATCAAGCACGCTTCAACTAAGTGATTAGCGGCGGCCGGCCCGGCCGCCGAAGTGACAGAGGTACGCGAATGGCCGACGGCAAAGGCAAGGACGAAGGCGGCAAGCTGCTCTACTGCTCGTTCTGTGGCAAGAACCAGAACGAGGTGCGCAAGCTGATTGCCGGTCCGTCCGTCTATATCTGCGACGAGTGTGTCGACCTGTGCAACGACATCATTCGCGAGGAAGTTCTCGATGCCGATGCCGAGAGCGATGAGGAGCGTCTGCCCGTTCCCCGCGAGATTCGTCGCACCCTGGACGAATACGTCATCGGCCAGGACCGCGCCAAGACGGTGCTGTCCGTGGCCGTCTATAACCACTACAAGCGTCTTCGCGCCGGCATCAAGGGCGATGACGTGGAACTCGGCAAGTCCAACATTCTGCTGATCGGGCCTACCGGTAGCGGCAAGACGCTGCTGGCGGAGACAATGGCGCGGCTGCTCAATGTGCCCTTCACCATCGCCGACGCCACTACGCTCACCGAAGCGGGCTATGTCGGAGAGGACGTCGAGAACATCATTCAGAAGCTGTTGCAGAAGTGCGACTACGATGTGGAGAAGGCCCAGCGAGGCATCGTCTACATCGACGAGATCGACAAGATCTCGCGCAAGTCGGATAACCCCTCGATCACCCGTGATGTCTCGGGCGAGGGCGTGCAGCAGGCGCTGCTGAAGCTCATCGAGGGCACTACGGCTTCCGTTCCGCCGCAGGGGGGGCGCAAGCATCCGCAGCAGGAGTTCCTCCAGGTCGATACCGGCAACATCCTGTTCATCGTCGGCGGTGCCTTCGCCGGCCTCGATAAGGTCATTCGTGATCGTGCCGAGAAGGGTGGCATCGGCTTCAGCGCAGAGGTGAAGAGCAAGGACGAGACCAAGGGCGTAGGCGACCTGCTCGCCGACGTCGAGCCGGAGGATCTGGTCAAGTTCGGCCTGATTCCCGAGTTCGTCGGGCGTCTGCCGGTCATTGCCACGCTGACCGAGCTCAGCGAGGATGCTCTGATCCAGATTCTCACCGAGCCCAAGAACTCTCTGGTCAAGCAGTATGCCCGTCTGTTCGACATGGAGGGGGTCGAGCTCGAGTTTCGCGAGGATGCGCTGCGCGCCGTAGCGAAGAAGGCCATGGCGCGCAAGACCGGTGCTCGTGGGTTACGCTCCATCCTCGAGTCGGTACTGCTCGATACCATGTACGAGATCCCATCCATGGAGGGGGTATCCAAGGTGGTCATCGATGCGTCGGTCATCGCCGGTGACAGCGAGCCGCTGCTGATCTATTCGCAGCAGGACCAGCGGGTGGACGGCACTGACGGTTGAGGCCAGGCGGCCTTGGCTGCCTGCCCAAGACGAAAAGGGGTCGCTCGGGCGGCCCCTTTTCACGTTCGCCAGCGCATTCCCCTTGCAATGGTGGCGGCGCGCCCCCATCCCCCTTGTTATCTATCGATTTCTGTTTGAGGAACGTCTGCGATGCAGCAGAACGCCGTTCAGACCTTGAGTCTGCCCCTACTACCTCTGCGCGACGTGGTCGTATATCCGCAGATGGTGATCCCGCTGTTCGTCGGGCGCGAGAAGTCAATCCAGGCGCTCGACGCCGCGATGGCATCCGACAAGCGTGTATTGCTCGTCGCTCAACGCGAAGCCGGGCAGGATGACCCCGGTACCGACGACCTCTTCACCATTGGCACCGTTGCCGAGATTATGCAGCTTCTCAAGCTGCCCGATGGCACCGTCAAAGTGCTGATCGAGGGGGTTTCTCGCGCCGATCTGCGAGAAGTCCATCATACCGACGGCCACAGCATGGCCGAGGCCGTGCTGCGCGACAGCGAGCCGCTGAGCGAACGCGAGCAGGAGGCGCTGGTTCGGGTGCTGCTCAACCAGTTCGAGCAGTACGTCAAGCTGTCCAAGAAGGTGCCCAACGAGGTGCTCAATTCGCTCTCCGGCATCGAGGACCCGAGCCGTCTGGTTGACACCATCTGCGCTCACCTCTCGCTCAAGATCCAGGACAAGCAGCAGCTGCTTGAGATGGATCGTGTGCGCGAGCGCATCGAACACCTGATGGCGCTGATCGAGTCTGAGATCGACCTGCTGCAGGTGGAAAAGCGCATACGCTCCCGGGTCAAGGACCAGATGGAGAAGTCGCAGCGCGAGTATTACCTCAACGAGCAGATGAAGGCCATCCAGAAAGAGATGGGCGAGCTCGAGAACGTGCCCAACGAAGCCGAGAAGTACGAAAAGGCGATCGAGGAGTCGGGCATGCCCAAGGAGGCACGCGACAAGGCGGTTCAAGAACTGGGCAAGCTCAAGATGATGTCGCCGAGTTCTGCCGAGGCCACGGTCGTGCGCTCCTACCTGGACTGGCTGATCTCGGTGCCGTGGAAGAAACGCACCCGGGTCAAGCATGACTTGGTACACGCCCACAGGGTGCTGGACGAAGACCACTATGGGCTCGACGAGGTCAAGGAACGCATCCTCGAGTACCTCGCCGTGCAGAAGCGTGTGAAGAAGCTCAAGGGGCCCGTGCTGTGCCTGGTCGGTCCGCCGGGGGTGGGCAAGACCTCGCTGGGACAGTCGATTGCACGGGCCACCAATCGCAAGTACGTGCGCCTGGCGCTGGGTGGCGTGCGCGACGAATCGGAGATTCGCGGGCATCGCCGTACCTACATCGGCTCGCTGCCGGGCAAGCTGATTCAGCGTATGAGCAAGGCCGAGGTCAAGAATCCGCTGTTCCTGCTCGACGAGGTCGACAAGATCGGCATGGACCATCGTGGCGACCCCGCCTCGGCGCTGCTGGAGGTGCTCGATCCGGAGCAGAACGACAAGTTCAACGATCATTATCTCGAGCTTGATTACGACCTCTCCGAAGTGATGTTCATCTGTACCGCCAATTCGATGAACATTCCCGGACCCTTGCTCGATCGCATGGAGGTCATCCGCCTGCCCGGTTATACCGAGGACGAAAAGCTCGCCATTGCTCGGCGCTACCTGGTACCCAAGCAGCTCAATGCCAACGGTTTCAAGGAAGATGAGCTCGCGTTCTCCGACGAATCGCTGCTCGAGTTGATCCGCTACTTTACCCGCGAGGCGGGGGTGCGTGAGCTCGAGAGGCAGATCGCCAAGGTGTGCCGCAAGGTGCTGCGCGAGCGGCTCGAGTACGAGGGCAAAGGGGCTCAGGCGCCAGCGCTGCTCTCCGCGGCAGACATCGAGGCCTACGCCGGTGTGCGCCGGTACAGCTATGGCCTGGCCGACAAGGAGGACCAGGTAGGGCGCGTGACCGGCCTGGCCTGGACATCGGTGGGTGGAGAGCTGCTCAATATCGAGTCGGTCGTCACTCCGGGCAAGGGGCGCATCAACAAGACCGGCTCGCTGGGTGACGTGATGAAGGAGTCCGTCAGTGCGGCCCACACCGTCGTACGTGCCCGTGCTGCGACGCTGGGCATCGACCCGGAGCGCTTCGAGAAGGAAGACCTGCATATCCACGTGCCTGAGGGCGCGACGCCCAAGGATGGTCCTAGTGCAGGTATCGCCATGGTCACCGCCATGGTGTCGGCTTATACCGGACGGCCAATACGCTGCGACCTTGCCATGACCGGAGAAGTGAACCTGCGTGGCGAAGTGATGCCGATCGGTGGGCTAAAGGAGAAATTGCTGGCGGCACGGCGCGGTGGTATAAAGATCGTGCTCATTCCGGAAGAGAACCGCCGGGACCTCAAGGAGGTGCCGGATAATATCAAGGATGCGCTGGATGTCCGGCCCGTCCGCTGGATCGACGAAGTGCTGGAGTCGGCCCTTGCCGAAAGGACCGGTAATGGTGGGGAAGAATCACGAACGGAAGATTCGGCTTCTTCTTCCAGCATGATCAGTACGCATTAACGATAATTGCTGTGTCATACTCGGGTGCAGAACCCGAGTATGACGCGGTTTGGCGCCGCAGTTGCTTGACACCTCTTTTGCAGCATTGCTATAAACTGCCAGCCATGCTGTGATCGAGTTGCCGGGCGAAAGGTACGCCGATTAGAGCCATTTTCTGAAACAGTCAAGGGGTGAAGTGTGAACAAATCCGAGCTGATCGAAGCCATCGCCGCGTCTGCCGATATTCCCAAGGCCGCTGCGTCTCGCGCACTGGATGCCATGGTCGACACGGTCTCAGAAAGTCTCAAGAAAGGTGACAGTGTGTCTCTCGTCGGATTTGGTACTTTCTCGGTGAAAGAGCGTGCCGCCCGTACAGGCCGCAATCCGCAGACAGGCCAGCCGATCCAGATCAGCGCAGCCAAGGTGCCGACTTTCAAGGCCGGCAAGGCGCTCAAGGACTCCGTGAACTGAGTCAACGGATTATTTGCGCCGAAGGCCCGAAAGCGGGCGAAGCCACTCGGCAGCAAACGATCAGGCGCACCGCTTCGGCGGTGCGCCTTCTTTTTTCGTCTCGGCAACGCCGTCCCCTTCTGGACGAGCAGGGCTGTCGTGATGGCCCGCGGCGACCCGTCGCCGTATAATACGGCGCCACAGCCAGCCAATAATCAGCAATCGAGGCCTGCATGCTGCAAAGTATTCGTGACCGCTCCAGAAGCTGGGGCGCCAAGATCATCGTAGGGGCCGTGGTGGTAACCATGGCGCTGTTCGGTGTCGAGTCCCTGGTGGGGCTGTTCGGCGGTGGTGGTGACGAGGTCGCCAAGATCAACGGCGAGACCATCACCCGCCAGGAGCTGGAAATGGAAGTGCAGCGTGCGATCCGTTCCGGTCAGGTACCTCCAGAGCAGGAGCGGGCTCTGCGTGGCCAGGTGCTCGACGAGATGATCGGTGAACGCCTGTTGCTCGCTTTCGCCGAAGACGGTGGGCTTTATCTCTCTGACGAGCAGCTCGACCAGGTGATCGTGACGTTACCCGAGTTCCAAGATCAGAGCGGTCGTTTCGATACCGATCTGTTCCGTAACCGCCTGGCGAGTGCCGGCTTCACGCCGACCTCGTTCCGGGCGGCGCTACGCGTCGACCTGAAGCGCCAGCAACTTCAGCAAGGGCTCGCGGTCAGTGATTTCGTTCTCGAAAGCGAGCGTGAAGCCCTGGCATCGCTGCAACGTCAGGTACGCAGTTTCCGCTATCACACACTTTCGGCGGCGGATCTCGCTGAGCCCGTTCAAGTCAGCGAAGCCGAGCTGGAGGCTCATTACCAGGAGAACCGCGAGAGTTATCAGCGCCCTGAGCAGGTTCGACTCGAGTACGTCATCGTCGACCGCCAGGAGATGGCCGAGCAGGTCGAGGTTGAGGAAGAGGCGATACGCCAGGCGTGGGAAGAGCGTGGTAGGGATGCCGACCGCCGTGTGTCGCATATCATGGTCACTTTCGATGGCGAGCGCAGCCGCGATGAAGCGATTGCGCGCCTTGAAGAGGTGCGTGAGCGCTTGGCTGAGGGGGAGTCGTTCGACGAGCTGGCCCTCGAATACTCAGATGACCCCTCAACGGCCGAGCAGGGTGGCGATCTAGGAGTGATCAGCCGCGGTTTCTTCGGCGATGCCTTCGACGAAGCTGCCTTCGCGCTCGCACCAGGCCAGGTATCGAGTATCGTCGAGACCGATAATGGCCTGCATCTGATCAAGGTGACTGGATTGGATCAAGCGCCGTTGGAGGAAGTGCGCGACGATATCGCACGTGAGCTGGCTCTCGACCAAGTGGCCGATGTATTCAATCGCCGGGTCCAGGCGCTCATCGACGAGAGTTTCGCGGCCGACGATCTGGCCAGCGTAGCCGAGAGCCAGGAGCTCGAGCTGCATGAAAGTGAGTGGGTGTCACGAGAGGGTGGCGACGGGGTGCTTTCCGAACCCGGCGTCATGAGCGAGGCCTTCAGTAAGGATGTGTTGATCGAAGGTTTCAACAGTGAAGTCATCGAGCTCGACGAGGATCGCCGCATGGTGCTGCGCGTGGCCGAACATCGCGAGGCCACCGTGCTGCCGCTCGATGAGGTGCGCGATCGAGTGGCGGCTTCCGTAGAGCAGCGCAAGCAGCGCGAAGCGTTACTTGACCTGGCTCGAGAGCAGGTCGAGCGTCTGCGTGCCGGCGAGGTGCTCGAACTCGACTGGCAGCAGGTGGAGCGGGCGACCCGGCAGCAGGCCGACGTGCCACAGGCTATCGTGCAGGCTGCCTTCCGGCTTCCCCGCCCCGAGGGGGATGAGACTGTCTTTGGCCATACCGGCAACCAGGAGCGAGTCACCGTGATTGCGTTGGATAGCGTCGAGCCTGGTGAAGCAGACGAACAGACGGAAGCTTTCGTGGCGCGCATGGCGGAACAGTTGCGTGCCCAGGCTGCCATTCAGGGCTTGAGAAACCACCTGCGAGAGACGGCCGAGGTCGAGCGGTATTGATCGCTTGGCAACCCAAAGAAAAGGGGCGCTGGCCCCTTTTCTTTGGGTGAGTATTTATACCGTTATCTTGCACGCTTTCAGCTCATGTCCCAGGCTGGAGGTAAATGTTATGCATGTTATGCTATAACAATTTCCGACGGAGCTATCATGAGCACAGCACCTCTCACTGGGATTCCTGTCCATCTCTTTACCGGCTTCCTTGGCAGCGGCAAGACCACACTGATTCGCCGCTTGATCGAGCAGAAGCCGAAGGAGGAGCGCTGGGCGGTTCTGGTCAATGAGTTTGGCCAGATCGGCATCGACCAGGCCATGTTTGAGGCCCGTGACGATGTCATCGTGAAGGGGCTGCCCGGGGGCTGTCTGTGCTGCCAGCTGGCCTTTGTGCTACAGGCTACCCTGGTCAATCTGCTGCACCGCCACCGGCCCGACCGGCTCATCATCGAGCCGTCCGGGCTCGGTCATCCTGCCGGTCTGCTCGATGTGCTGCGCGGAGAGGCCTTTGCCAATATCCTCGAACTGCGCGATGTCGTCGTGCTGCTCGATCCTGCCCGGCTCGACGATCCCCGCGCACGTGAGCATGAAACGTTCAACGACCAACTGGCCATGGCCGATGCAGTCGCATTGACCAAGAGCGATCGGGCAACACCTGAGCAGTTGACGGCAGCTCTACATCACGCCGAGTCATTGTGGCCAGCCAAGAAGTGGGTGACCGAGGTTGCCCACGGCGAACTGCCGATTTCCCTGCTGTTGATGAGTGGTCGTCACCGGGAGGGGGCGCCGCACAGCGTGAGCAGCGGGCACGATTCACTTCGCGATGCGGCTCGACAGGTGGTAGTCCTGGATGGCTTCGACGAGGCTACGCCTCAGCCTGGAAAGCCGCTACAGCAGAGCGGCATGGCGCTTGGCTATCGTACCCTGAGCTGGCGTTGGAGTGCCGAGGACGTCTTCGACCTCGACTGCTTGACCCAGGTGCTGGACCGCTTGCCATCCAGGCTGCGGCTGAAGGGAGTCTTGCATACCGATACGGGCTGGAGGCTGTACAACCGCGGAGACGGGGCGGCGAGCCTTACCACCAGTGCCTGGCGCAAGGACTCACGCCTGGAGTTGATCGCTGAAGCGGAACACATGCCGCCAAGCGAAGAGACTCTTGCTGCCCTTCAGGCGTGCCGTCTGCAGGGGCGGAAGGGCGAGGTGCAGTAAGTAGTAAGTCGATGAGACTACAGCGCGAACTGGCGCAGTACCGGGTCGCCGTCGGGGCCGATCTCGACTTCCCAGCCCTGGCCTGGCTGCCAGTCGCCCAGCACGATACGACGCGCGGGTTGCTCGTCGACTTCGAGTTCGTGAACGGCGGGGCGGTGAGTGTGGCCATGGATCAACGTCGTCACACCATGATCGCGCATGGTACGCACGACCTCTTCGGGCGTTACGTCCATGATGTCATCGGCCTTGTTGGACGTCGCTTCCCCCGACTGCTGGCGCAAGCTGGCGGCCAGCTTGATACGTTCGTCCAGCGGCATGGCGAGTATCTGTTCCTGCCAGGCCGGGTTGCGGGCCTGGCTGCGAAAGGCCATATAGGCCTCGTCGCGGGTGCACAGACTGTCGCCGTGCATGAGCAGGACCGGCTCGTCGGCGAAACGCAACACAGCCGGGTCGGTGACGAGCTTGGCGCCGGCCGCAGCAGCGAAGCGATGACCGAGCAGGAAGTCGCGGTTGCCGTGCATCAGGTAGATGGCCGTGCCGGCATCTGCCAGCTTGCGCAGTGCACCTGCCACGCGTATGGCCAGCGCAGCGTTGCCGCTGGGGTCCTGGTCGACATGATCGAGCAGGTCGTCACCAATCCAGGCTTCGAAGAAGTCACCCAGGATGTAGAGTGCAGCGGCGTCTTGGGCGCGCCTGTCGAGCCAGCCGAGAAAGCCTTCGGTGACGTCGGGAGCGCTGGGGTGCAGATGCAGATCGGAAATCAGCAGGGTGGTGGTCATGGCCGTGTCTCATTGGCTCGGGTCGAACGAAAGGGCTCGCACAGAGCCTCGCGGCTGCACGCCCTTGCGCAGGGCGTGCAGACAGGTGGGTTCAGCTGTCGCTGGACTCGTCCTTGATATAGGCACGCTTGATGATCACGTCCTCGGCGGGTACGTCGGCGTGCATGCCGCGGCGCGTGGTTTCCACTGCCGTGATGCGCTCGATCACGTCCATGCCCTCGACTACCTCGCCGAACACGCAGTAGCCCCAGCCCTGGATCGACTTGCCGCTATGGTTGAGGAAATCGTTGTCGGCCACGTTGATGAAGAACTGCGCGGTGGCGGAGTGGGGGTCCTGGGTGCGGGCCATGGCCAGGGTGCCGGTAAGATTCTTCAGCCCGTTGTCGGCTTCGTTTTCGATCGGGTCGCGTGTGGGCTTCTGGTTGAAGTCCTGGTCGAAGCCACCGCCCTGGATCATGAAGCCCGGGATGACGCGATGGAAGAGCGTGCCGTCGAAGTGCCCGTCGCGCACATACTGCTCGAAATTGGCTGCGGTCTTGGGCGCCTGGTCATGGTTGAGGGCAATGGCGATGTCGCCGAAGCTGGTCTCGAGAATAATCATCGAAGTTTTCCTGTCCAAAAGGAGCGCGCCTTGGCGCCGTGCATGGGCGTGGCGTTATAATAGCGGTTTTGCATCGATGCGCGAAGCGCGTCGGGCCATCGTATCCGAGGCCCTTTTCCGATTCGCGATCCAACCAGAGGTTTGCCGCAACGACATGAGCACCGAAAACGCCAGTGCGCCGAATTTCATTCGTAACCAGATCCACGACGAGATCGAGGCCGGCCGTGCCGGCAAGGTCGTCACTCGCTTCCCGCCGGAGCCCAACGGCTTCCTGCATGTGGGGCACGCCAAGTCGATCTGTCTGAACTTCGGACTGGCCGAGCAGTTTGGTGGGGATTGTCACCTGCGCTTCGACGATACCAATCCGGCCAAGGAAGAGCAGGCCTACATCGATGCCATCAAGGCGGACGTCAGCTGGCTCGGCTTCGAGTGGGCCGGTTCGGTGCGCTATGCCTCCGATTACTTCGATCAGCTCTACGCCTGGGCGCAGCACCTGATTCGCGAGGGCAAGGCCTACGTCGACGACCTCTCGCCCGACGAGATCCGCGAGTACCGCGGTACCCTGACCGAGCCCGGCAGGCCGAGCCCATATCGTGATCGTAGCGCCGAGGAGAGTCTCGATCTGCTCGAGCGCATGCGTGCTGGCGAGTTCAACGAAGGTGAGCGGGTGCTGCGGGCCAGGATCGACATGGCTTCGCCTAACATCAACCTGCGCGACCCGATCCTCTACCGTATTCGCCACGCCCATCACCATCAGACCGGCGACAAGTGGAAGATCTACCCCTCCTACGATTTCACTCACGGTCAGTCGGATGCCATCGAGGGCGTGACCCACTCGATCTGCACGCTGGAGTTCGAGGATCACCGTCCGCTCTACGAGTGGTTCCTCGACAACCTGCCGGTGCCGGCCAAGCCGCGTCAGATCGAGTTCGCGCGGCTCAACATGAACTACACCCTCACGTCCAAGCGCAAGCTCAAGCTGCTGGTGGACGAGGGCATCGTCGACGGCTGGGACGACCCGCGCATGCCGACCATTTCCGGCATGCGCCGGCGCGGCTATACGCCGGCTTCCATCCGCAAGTTCTGCGAGATGATCGGCGTGACCCGTGCCGACGGCGGCCTGGTCGACATCGCCATGCTGTATCACGCCATCCGTTCCGACCTAGAGGACAACGCGCCGCGGGCCATGTGCGTGCTGAAGCCTCTCAAGGTGGTGCTGACCAACGTTGCCGAGGACTTCGAGGAGGTCTACGAGGTGCCGGGGCATCCGGCGCGTGACGACATGCCGGTACGCCGGGTGCCGTTCACGCGCGAACTCTATATCGACCAGGACGACTTCATGGAGGAGCCGCCGAAGAAGTTCTTCCGCCTGGCCCCGGGGCAGGAGGTGCGCCTGCGCAACTCCTACGTGATCCGCTGCGACGAGGTGGTCAAGGACAGCGCCGGCGAGATCGCCGAGCTGCGCTGCTCGGTAGATTTCGATACCCTCGGCAAGAACCCCGAAGGGCGCAAGGTCAAGGGCGTGATCCACTGGGTCAGCGCGGCCCATGCGGTACCCATGGAGGTGCGCCTCTACGACAACCTGTTCCTGGTCGAGCAACCGGACAAGGACAAGGATGCCGACTTCCTCGAGCATCTCAACCCCGAATCGCTGCAGGTCTGCCAGGCCATGGGCGAGCCGAGCCTGGCCGATGCGGCCCCCGAATCGCGCTTCCAGTTCGAGCGCGTAGGCTACTTCTGTGCCGACCGCCACGCTTGTCGCGACGGCAAGCGGGTATTCAACCGTACCGTTGGACTCAAGGACAGTTGGGCAAAGATACAGAAGAAGGGCTGACATGCAGATTTACAATACGCTGACGCGGCGCAAGGAGACATTCACACCGATCGAGCCGGGCAAGGTGCGAATGTACGTTTGCGGCATGACCGTCTACGACTACTGCCACCTGGGCCATGCCCGGGTGATGGTGGCGTTCGACGTGGTGACCCGCTATCTGCGCTGGCGTGATTATGACGTCACCTACGTGCGCAACATCACCGACATCGATGACAAGATACTCAAGCGCGCCGACGAGAATGGCGAGAGCATCGCTGCGTTGACCGAGCGAATGATCGATGCCATGCACGAGGACGAGGCACGCCTCGGTGTGCTGCGCCCGGATCAGGAGCCGCGTGCCACCGGGCACGTGCCCGAGATCATCGCCATGGTCAAGACGTTGATCGACAAGGGGTACGCCTACCCGGCCGTCAACGGCGACGTCTACTACCGGGTACGCAAGTTCGAGGGGTACGGCAAGCTCAACAATCGCAACCTCGACGAGATGCGCGCGGGCGCGCGGGTGGGGGTCGATGAGCATAAGGAGGACCCGCTCGACTTCGTACTGTGGAAGGCGGCCAAGCCGGGAGAGGCGAGCTGGCCCTCGCCATGGGGCGAAGGACGCCCCGGTTGGCACATCGAGTGCTCGGCGATGTCGACCTGCTGCCTGGGCGAAACCTTCGACATTCATGGCGGCGGGCCGGACCTGACCTTCCCGCACCACGAGAACGAGATCGCCCAGTCCGAGGCGGCCACCGGCAAGCCCTACGTGAATACCTGGATGCACGCCGGCGCGGTGCGAGTGGACCAGGAGAAGATGTCCAAGTCATTGGGCAATTTCTTCACCATCCGCGAGGTGCTCGAGGTTCACGACCCCGAGGTGGTGCGCTACCTGCTGGTGGCGAGCCACTATCGCAGCCCGATCAACTATGCCCCGGATTCGCTGGCCGAGGCGCGCAAGTCGCTGGAGCGGTTCTATACCGCTCTCGCAGGGCTGGACCTGGAGAGCGGAGAGCAGCCTGGCCAAAGTCAGGTCGACGGCCGCTTCGCGGAGCGCTTCACCGCCGCCATGGATGACGATTTCAATACGGCCGAGGCGCTCTCGGTGCTGTTCGAGCTGGCGCGTGAACTGAACCGTGCAAAGAAAGAGGCACCGGCTCTCGCGCCAGGCCTGGCACATGAGCTGCGCCGCCTGGGTGGTGTGCTGGGGCTGTTCGACCAGGATCCGCAGGCCTTTCTCAAGGGCGACCAGGCGGCGCTGCCGCTGTCCGAAACCGAGATTGAGGCGCGCATCGCCCAGCGGGCCGCAGCCAAGCAGGCCAGGGACTTCGCCAAGGCCGATGCTATTCGCGACGAACTCGCCGCACTCGGCATCGTGCTCAAGGACGCGCGCGAGGGCACGAGCTGGATCTTCGAATCGCCCAGACAGTGAGACCGTTCGTATCGTCATTCGCCCGGCCTCGGCCGGGCGTTTTCGTTCGTACTCAGGTGACGGGGCGTGGGCGCGGAGGCAGCGGTATCTGCAGTGGCCAGCTGTCATCCACGACGAAAAGACGGCGATGCCGGTTGGCTGGGCCGCTAGGGGCGAGCAGCGCGATCTGAACCGGAGAGGCGGGGCGCGAAAAGTGCTGCGCCAGGCGGGCTTCGACGTCGCGCAGTGGCAGGAATGCCTCGTCCCGTGGCAGTGCCAGCCAGTGTGGTTTTACCAGCCAGGCGGCGCGAGTCTGGCGTGCCAGGCCATCGCGCAGCCGCCGCCAATCGCGCCAGTACAACCAATGGCCGCGTAGGTGCTCGGGCGCTGCCTCGTGTGGCGGGGGGATGGGCGACTGCCAAGGGTAGAAGAGCACGCCCGGGATCGCCAACTGGGGCCGGATGTTGGCCTCGGGAGCGGGGCCGATATCGCGTGGTTGGGTATGCTGCCGGATCGTCAGGCGGGTCTCGAGCCGCTCGGTCAAGCGCAGTTGATGACGATCCAGGTGCTCGCGCTTGGTGGCCAGGCTGTCGGCGCCGCCGGGGCCGATCCAGCGTGCTTGATCATTGACCGCTCCGGGGCCTTCCGCTAGTCCCAGATAAAACTTGATGGCCACTTCGAGGTGCACTGGCGTCGGGTCGTCGCGTCGCCGATAGAGCAGGTCGAGCTCGCCCAGTGTGCGCTTGCCTTGATGTATGCGCAGGTTATTGGCCAGCAGGCGGGTATCTGGGGCAGTATCGAGCAGATACTGCCACAGGCGTTCATGGTAATGCCCCATGCGGCCATCGACGGTACTGCCCACACGACGTTCCAACGCCTGAGGTGTGGCTTCGAGTTCGTCGAAATAGGCGTGCAAGCGATGCTCCGTCAGGCCCAGGGTCGCGCGGGTGGGGCGCCCGGGCCAGGGAGTGGCGAGCAGGTCGGGGGCCAGCACGATCCAGGCCAGATCGCGCACCAGCGGATGATGGCAGCGGGCAAGCAGGGCGGCATCGTCCTCGGACATGGTGGGGATGTGGCTCCGCGTTGAGATCCGGGTCTGACAGTCAAACTGTACACGCCTTATACTCTACTGACATTCACAACGGATGGTGGTGATATGAAACGCTCCTTGTCCGGCCTGGCGGCGCTGGCTGCCGGTTCTCTGCTGCTCGCAACCGTTGCGCAGGCCAATGATCCGGTAACGGTCGCCTCCAAAATCGATACCGAGGGCTCGGTATTGGGTCAATTGATCATTCAACGACTGCAGCAGGGCGGGATCGAAACCGAAGATAGGCTGCAGCTCGGCGCCACGAACATCGTGCGCCAGGCGTTAATGAGCGGTGAGATCGACCTCTATCCCGAATACACCGGAAACGGTGCCTTCTTCTTCGACATGGCCGACAGCGACGTCTGGCACGATGCCGAGCGTGCCTTTGATACGGTACGTGAGCGAGATGCCGAGAATGGCCTGGTATGGCTGACGCCGGCACAGGCCAACAATACCTGGGCCATGAGCGTGCGCGGTGATCTGGCCCGCGAGCATGGCCTCGAAACCCTCGAGGATCTGGCCGAGTACCTCGACGACGGGGGGGAATTCAAGTTTGCCGCCAGTGCCGAGTTCGTCGAGTCGGAGCAGGCGCTGCCGGCCTTCCAGCAGGCCTATGGCTTCGAGCTTTCGCAGGATCAGTTGCTGGTGTTGTCCGGTGGCAATACCGCCGCCACCATGCGTGCCGCCGCGCAGCAGACCAGCGGCGTGAATGGCGCCATGACCTACGGCACCGATGGCGGCCTCAAAGCGTTGGATCTGGTAGTACTGGAGGATACGCTCGGCGTGCAGCCGGTCTACCAGCCAGCGCCAGTGGTGCGACAGGAGGTGCTCGATGCGCACCCGGAGATCGCCGAGCTTCTCGAACCATTGTTCCAGTCGCTCGACCTCGAGACGCTACAGGAGCTCAATGGCCTGGTGGCGGTGGAGGGCCTCGACCCGAGCCAGGTCGCCGAAGAGTATCTGACCGGCCTGCAGGACTGACGCGTGGGTGAGGGCAGGCAACGTACCAACTGGGTACTGTTGAGTCTGATGCTGTCCGCCGTGGCTGCGTGGCTCACACTCGATGCAGTGAGCGTGGCGCCCAATCGGATCGTGCCCGGTTCCGCCTATACGGCACGGGAAGTCATGGACGGCTGGCCGGCTCTGCTGTTGGCCCTGCCGATGCTCGCCGTAGCGGTGCTGGCCTGGCAACCGACCCGCAAGGGGCTGCGGTTGGCGCTGGTGGCCGTGGTGGCGCTGTTGACGCTGTTGCCGCTGTGGCTTTCGGCGGCGACGGCGGTCCTGGTGGAGTCCGACATGCCCCGGGCGCGTGTCGGCATCGGCTCCGCCTTGTGGCTGTTGCTGTTCCTGCTGCTGCTGGCGCTGATCGAGCTGCGCACGCGGCTGGGGCTATCGCGGCCCATGGGCTGGCTGCTGTTGGTGCCGATGGGAGCGGGTTGGTGGCTGGCGCTCACACTATGGCTGGAGCCGCTGGCACTGCTGCGCGAGTACCAGGCCCGCAGTGATCAGTTCATCACTGCCCTGGCCATGCATCTGGTACTGGTTGGCGCCGCGGTAGGCGCCAGCCTGGTGCTGGCCTCGTTGCTGGCCTTGGCCATGCGTCGGCATGCCGGTATCAGGCGAGCAGGATTCGGCGTGCTCAACTTCCTTCAAACCATTCCCAGCCTGGCATTGTTCGGTCTGCTGCTGGCACCGCTCGCCTGGCTCGGCTCCCGCATCGACTGGTTATCAGCCATCGGCGTGAGCGGCATCGGCTGGGCGCCGGCTTTCCTGGCACTGCTCGGCTACAGCCTGCTGCCGATGGTGCGCAACATACACGTAGCGCTGGAAGAGGTGGACCCGGCAGTGGTCGAGTCGGCCCGCGGCATGGGCATGAACCGAAGTCAGGTGTTCCTGCAGGTGCGCCTTCCGCTGGCCTTGCCGGTGGTGCTCGAAGGGATACGCATCACCACGGTCCAGGCTATCGGTCTCACGGCGGTGGCGGCGCTGATCGGTGCCGGGGGGCTTGGGACCTTCATCTTCCAGGGGCTGGGGCAGGCGGCCATGGACATGGTCTTGCTCGGTGCCTTGCCGATCATCGGTCTGGCGCTGATGGCCGACGCGCTGTTCGGTTCCCTGAGTGAACGTCTTCGTCCCGGAGGGGCCGCATGATCGAATTGTTCGACGTGACCAAGCGCTTCGGCAACGACACCGCCGTCGACGGAATCTCGCTGCGCATCGAGAAGGGCGAGCTGTGCGCGCTGGTCGGTACTTCGGGCTGCGGCAAGTCGACCACCCTGCGCATGATCAACCGGCTGATCGAGCACGATGGAGGCGAAATCCATCTGGACGGCCAGCCGGTGCGCAACTTCGACGAGGTGACGCTTCGCCGGCGCATCGGCTACGTCATCCAGAGTACCGGTCTGTTTCCGCACTGGACGGTAGCTCGCAATATTGGCCTGGTACCGCGCCTGCTCAAGTGGCCCAAGGGGCGTGTGCGTGAGCGTGTCGAGGAACTGATGCAACTGTTGGGGTTGCCGGTAGCGGAATTCGCCGACAAGTACCCACGCCAGCTCTCCGGCGGCCAGGCGCAGCGTGTGGGCGTGGCCCGGGCGCTGGCCGCAGACCCCGATATCCTGCTGATGGACGAGCCGTTCGGCGCGCTGGATCCCATCACCCGTGAGACATTGCAGCATGAAATGCGTGAGCTGCAGGCGCGGCTGCACAAGACCATCGTCTTCGTCACTCATGACATGGACGAGGCGCTGGCACTGGCCGACCGGCTGGTGGTGATGCACCAGGGCCGGGTCGTGCAGCAGGGCAGACCGATCGAGCTGCTGCACGACCCGGTCAATCCCTTCGTCGAATCGCTGCTGGGTGGCATGGACCGCGGCCTCAAGGAGGCGGCGCTGATCCGCGTCAGTGAGCGCATGCTGCCGCTGGGGCCGCGCCTGCTGGCCAGCGAGCGGATTGCCTATGGCGCGTCGCTGAGCCAGGCCCTGTCGGTCATGCTGTGGCACCAGGTGGATCGCCTGACGGTAGTCGACGAGGAGGACATTCCCATCGGCGAGTTGTCGCTGCGCCGCCTGCTCGGGGCCAAGGCGTCATGAAGCCCGCATCGCTCACCGGCAACCGTCTCACACCCTTGGCTCGCCAGCGCCTGTGGCTGGCGCCATTGGTCTGGCTGGCCCTGTTGCTGTTGCTGGCAGCGGGCATGGGGCAGCTCGAGTGGCTGTTCCGCCTGGTCGAGCCGGACATGCGGGAGGTCATCTATCGGCGGGCCGGCTTCTTCTCATTGCTGGGGCAACACATCCTGGTGGTGGGTGCTGCCTCGCTGCTGGCGGTCGTGCTGGGCGTGGGAGCGGCGATAGCCGTCACCCGACCCGCCGGTCGAGACTTCCTGCCCCTGGTGTCGCAACTCGCCTCTATCGGCCAGACTTTTCCTCCCGTTGCCGTGCTGGCTCTGGCCGTGCCGGCGCTGGGTTTCGGCACGCTACCGATCATCGTTGCGCTGTTGCTGTATGGCTTGCTGCCGATCGTGCGCAACACTCTGGCCGGCATTGCCAGCATCGACCTCGACGTGCACGAGGCGGCCCGGGGCATGGGCATGACCGCCGGGCAGGTACTGCGCCAGGTCGAGCTGCCATTGGCGGCCCCCGTCATTCTTGCCGGAATACGCACCTCGGTAACCATCAATATTGCCACCGCGGCGTTGGGAGCAACCGTGGGGGCGAGCAACCTTGGCGATCCGATCATCTCGGGCATCGTCAACGGCAACACTGCCTACATCCTTCAAGGGGCGCTGCTGATCGGGCTGCTGGCGATCGCCGTGGATAGCGTTTTCGAGCGTCTCATTCCCGGTAACCCAGGTTGACATGGCGAGTTCGTCTGCTGATATCGGGCCTGGCAGTTCATTCGTCGTATAAACGGAGGTTGACTAGCAAAATAGGTGCGTTTAGGTTCATCTTACGTTAACGTCAACCTTCCAGCGTTGGCGATCTGCTGGAGTGACCCTCTGGCAGACGGCTACATTAGAGTCAACACTGCCCTCACGAGGGGCGGCACTCCTCCTGCCATTACCCAAGGACCAGGAAGATGACAACAACACACGACGTGCACACGCCGAGCTTCATGACCGGCGATGAGTTCAACATTCCCACCTTCCGCCTGCTGCAACAGGATGGCTCCCTGTTCGAGGGCGCCGAAGCGCCTGAGCTCGATGAGGAAAAGGCGCTGAAGATCTACCGCGCCATGCTCGTCACCCGCGTGCTCGACGAGCGCATGATGGCGGCGCAGCGCCAGGGCCGGCTGTCGTTCTACATGCAATGCACCGGCGAGGAGGCAGCGGTCATCGGTGCCACCGCGGCGCTGGACGATGCCGACATGATCATGGCCCAGTATCGCGAGCAGGGAGCGCTGGTCTATCGCGGCTTCAGCTACGACGAGTTCATGAACCAGCTGTTCGGCAACGAGCTCGACTACGGCAAGGGCAGGCAGATGCCGATCCACTACGGTTCGCGCAAGCTGCACTACATGACCATCTCCTCGCCGCTGGCGACCCAGATTCCCCAGGCTACCGGCTACGCCTATGGCCAGAAGCTGGCCGGCGAGGGGCATTGCACCATTACCTTCTTCGGCGAGGGTGCGGCTTCCGAGGGGGATTTTCACGCCGCGCTCAACATGGCCTCGGTGCACAAGGTGCCGGTGATCTTCTTTTGCCGCAACAACGGCTATGCGATCTCGACGCCGGCCAGCGAGCAGTTCGCCGCCGACGGCATAGCCCCACGCGCCTTCGGCTATCGCATGCACGTGATCCGTGTCGACGGTAACGACGTGCTGGCGGTGTACCGCGCTACACAGGATGCACGCAAGATCGCCGTGGAGATGAACCAGCCTGTGCTGATCGAGGCCATGACCTATCGGCTCGCGGCTCACTCTTCTTCCGACGACCCTTCCGGCTACCGCTCTCGCAAGGAAGAGGAGGCCTGGCGGGAGAAGGACCCGATCCTGCGCATGCAGCGCTGGCTGATCGATCTTGGCTGGTGGAGCGAAGAGCAGGAGAAGGAGCTGCAGGACAGCCTGCGTCGCGAGGTGCTCGAAACCATGAAGCGTGCCGAGAAGCGCCCGCCCCCGCCCCTCGAGAGCCTGGTCACGGATGTCTATGCCGACGTGACACCGGCGCTGCAGCGGCAGCTCGACGCCCTCAAGACCCATATTCGCAAGCACCCCGATGCCTACCCGAAGGGGGCGAGTTCCCTCGACCCCGGCGTCCAGGCGCCGGGCAGCGACCACAAGTCCAGCGATGAACAGGGAGGAGCCTGACATGCCCAGGATGAACATGCTTCAGGCAATCAACAACGCGCTGGACATCGCCATGGCCGAAGACGAAAAGGTGCTCTGCTTCGGCGAGGACGTCGGTGTGTTCGGCGGCGTGTTTCGTGCCACCAGTCATCTGCAGGAGAAGTACGGTCGTAACCGCTGCTTCAACACGCCGTTGGTGGAGCAGGGCATCATCGGTTTCGCCAACGGCCTGGCGGCCCAGGGCTCGGTGCCGGTGGCCGAGATCCAGTTTGCCGACTACATCTTTCCGGCCTTCGACCAGATCGTCAACGAGACCGCCAAGTTCCGCTTCCGCTCAGGCGATCTGTTCAACGTCGGCGGGCTGACCATACGCGCGCCATATGGCGGCGGTATCTCCGGCGGGCTCTATCACTCTCAATCACCCGAGGCCTACTTCGCGCATACGCCGGGGTTGAAGGTCGTAGTGCCGCGCAACCCCTACCAGGCCAAGGGGCTGCTGCTGTCGGCCATCCGCGATCCCGATCCGGTGGTCTTCTTCGAGCCCAAGCGGCTCTATCGCGCCTCGGTCGGCGAGGTGCCGGAAGAGGACTACCAACTGCCCATCGGCGAGGCCGAAGTCACCAAGGAGGGCAGCGATATCACCGTGCTCGGTTGGGGCGCGCAGATGGAAGTGATCGACAAGGCCGTGGAGTTGGCCGAGAAGGCGGGCATCTCCTGCGAGGTGATCGATCTTCGCAGCATCCTGCCTTGGGACGAGGACACCGTGGTCGAATCGGTGCTCAAGACGGGCCGGTTGTTGATCACCCACGAAGCGCCGCGTACCGGCGGTTTCGCCGGCGAGATCGCCGCTACCATCCAGGAGCGCTGCTTCCTGTACCTGGAGTCGCCCATCGAACGGGTGACCGGGCTGGATACGCCTTTCCCGCTGACGCTGGAGAAGGAGTATCTGCCCGATCACTTGAAAATTTTCGAAGCGATCAAGGCATCCGTGGCGTTCTGACGCCCGATATCAGGACAGGAGAAGACAATGAGCGATTTCATGCTGCCCGATATCGGTGAAGGTATCGTGGAGTGCGAAGTGGTCGAATGGCGCATCGACGAAGGCGACGAGATCGCCGAAGACCAGCCCGTGGTCGAGGTAATGACAGACAAGGCGCTGGTCGAGATCACCGCCCCGGAGGCTGGGCGCGTCACCAGGTTGTATGTGGCGAAGGGCGAGATCGCCAAGGTGCATGCCCCGCTATTCGCCTATGAGGCGACGGGCGAGGAAGGCCTCGAGACACCTCCTCGTCCTGCTGCGCGGGAAGAGGACGAAGTGGCGAGCCCCGCGGCCGAAGCGCCTCCCCCTGGCGCGTCGAGTGCTGCACCTACGCCCGCAGCTGCCGTCAGGACGAAGGACTTCATCCTGCCCGATATCGGCGAGGGCATCGTCGAGTGCGAGGTGGTTGAGTGGCGCGTGGCCGAGGGCGAGCACATCGAAGAGGACCAGCCGCTGGTCGATGTGATGACCGACAAGGCAATGGTCGAGATCACCGCTCCCGAGGCGGGCACCGTCAGCAAGCTCTACGTACCCAAGGGCGAGATAGCCAAGGTACATGCGCCACTGTTCGCCTATACACCCAGCCATGCAGAGCCGAGCGAAAGCCCGGCGGCCGGCAGCGAGACATCTCGCCCGGAAAGCCTGGCGGAAGTGCCTTCCGTCTCCTCCGTGGCCAGCGGCGGCCGAGGGCCTTACGGGCGTATCCCGGCGAGCCCCGCGGTGCGACGCCTGGTACGCGAGCACGGCCTGTCGCTCGAGGCGATTGCCGGCTCAGGCAAGGACGGCCGCGTACTCAAGGAGGACGTGCTGCGCTTTCTTGAAAGCGGCCCGCGCGAAGACGGCCAGCTCGAGCACGATCGGCAGCGCAGTGAGCGGCCCGCGAGCTATTCCCGGCCCAGCGATGCGGTCAAGCCGCCGAGACGTGATGACGGCGAAATACGCGTCGAGCCGATTCGCGGCGTGCGTGCGGTAATGGCTCGGCGCATGGTCGAGTCGGCCAGCACCATCCCGCATTTCCAGTATGGCGAGGAGATCGATGTCACTGAACTTCTGACCCTGCGTGAGCGACTGAAACCGGTGGCCGAGGCGCAGCAGGTTCGTCTGACGCTGATGCCGTTCTTCATGAAAGCGCTGGCCTTGGCGGTTCGTGAGGAGCCGATCCTCAATGCACGGCTAAACGCCGAGGTGACCGAGATCCACTACCTGCCTTCGGTCAACGTGGGCATGGCGGTGGACAGCCGATCAGGGCTGATCGTGCCCAACGTCAAGCATGTCGAACAGCGTAGCGTGCTCGACGTGGCCCGCGAGATCCAACGTCTCACCGCAGATGCCCGCGACGGCAGGGTGGCACAGGAGGACCTCAAGGGCGGAACCATCAGCGTCTCCAACATCGGGGCGCTCGGCGGTACCTATGCGGCACCGATCATCAATGCTCCGGAATTGGCCATCGTCGCCATCGGCAAGAGCCAGTGGCTGCCGCGCTTCGACGAGCGCGGCGAGGTGACGAGGCGGGCAATCATGACGGTGACCTGGGCGGGCGACCATCGGGTGATCGACGGCGGCACCATCGCCCGCTTCTGCAACGCCTGGAAGGGCTACCTCGAAGCGCCGGAGACCATGCTACTTCACCTAGGCTGAGGCCGGTTCATGTCCCAGGCGCCGCTGCAGCAGTTCTACATTCCGGAAGAGCAGTCGATCTACCTGCTCAGCCACGACGATGCGCGCAAGCTCAAGGAGTGGGTGGCGCTGTGTCAGGCCCAGCTCGAACAGTTGGGCTATCGGGATATCGAACTGATCGGCAAGGGCGCCTATGGCTTCGTCTTCGCCGGGATCACCGCCCACGACGAGGAGTACGTGTTCAAGTTCACCCGGGTCAACCTGCCCCAGCAGTTGCAGGATCGCCTCGAGGAGGAGGCGTTCATGCTGGAGCAGGTGGAACACTCCCGGGTGCCGCGGCTGATCGCCTTCCAGCGGGTGCGCAACCAGTCGATCCTTGTGATGCAGCGTGCCCCGGGCATCAACCTGGAAGAGGTTTCGCTACGGGAAGGACGTCTCTCGCCGCGCCTGGTGGTGCGCATCGCCGACCAGCTCGCCGACATCCTGCGCAGCCTGCGGCGCGAAACGGGGCCGGCGGGACGCCCCATCGTGCATGGCGACATCAAGCCGTCGAACCTGGTCTTCGACGCCGGTCGCGAGGCGGTGGCGCTGATCGACTGGGGCTCGTCGGTATTCGCCCAGCTCGACGCCAACCAGCAGTTCGTGTCGGCCAACGTGATGGAGCTGATGTCGGACAACCTGCAGCAGACCAATGCGCGTCTTGGCGACGTCTACTTCATCGGCGAGGAGCAGCTGAACGGCGCATTGTCGTCGCCGCGCTTCGACGAACAGGGCGCTGCCGGCACTCTCTACGCGCTGGCCTCGGCGCAGTCGTGCCGCTTCGGTCATCGCGCCATTCCCGCCACCTCCCTGGGCCTGCCCATGGAGTTTGCCCGCATGCTCGATGGCATGCTCGATCCCGACCCGCGCGTGAGGCTGCGCGCCGGGGATCACTTCATTCGCGAGATGCCGCGCCTGGCACGGGTGGTGATGATCGACCTGCCGGAAGCCGCGGAATCGCCGCTGGTGCCGACCTGGGTACGACCCTCGGCGCGCGAGATCGATACCGTGGTGTACAGCTCGCGCAAGGCTTTCCTGCGCGAGGAGGGCGGCCGCGAGACGCTCAACGACGTCAATGACGTCCAGCTCGACCGCTACTACAAGAACTTCATGCAGGGCATGGGCGAGACCGAGAAAGCATTCCTTGCAGCAGTGAGCCGCCTGGGCAAGTATCCTGTGGTAGGCGGGCTCGCCGTGCGCTGGGAAGCCGATGGCGTCTATATCGACACCTCGTTGAATCTGCACGACACCAGGCTCAAGTCGGCTTTCGTCGCCGCCGTCAATAACATGGTCAATCTGGCCCGCGCCATCTATCGCCAGGGCATCTTCAAGAGCTGCTTGTTCAACGCCCGCGATACCCTGCACCTGGATCGAGAAAGCCCGGCGCATCCCTTCGTCGTCGAGCCCGGCATGCAGCTGCGCTACGAGGTCAGCGCGGTACCCGAACTGGAGGATCGCAGCCGCCTGCACAGCTATTTTGAGGACGGGCCCGATCCCGAGGAATTCCTGGTCCTGCCGGAGACGATCATTACCTCGCTGGAAGCCCTCAACGAGATCCATCACACCGGTATGATCATCTTCGAGGCGTTGCCCCAACACCTCAAGATTCATAGTTACTATCGCCTGCTCGACCCCTCCCGCGAGGCGGAGTTCCGCGATCGTCTCGAGGACATCCTGGCGGCGGTGGGCCTGATCGAAGGGCTCGGTGTCTCCGGCTTCATGAAGATGCCCTACAAGGACACGCGCTTCTTCGCCCATGTCGAACGCCAGCCCGAGCGCTACTACCCGCGTAATCCACGCGAAGAGATCCATCATGACGGCGCCCGAGGCTAGGTACGGGCACCCGTCACATTTAGCGGGTCATGGTCTGCGGCAGGTAAAGGGCGATCTCGGGAAACAGGTGCATCAGCGCGATCGCGACCAGCATCAGCAGGAAGAAGGGTAGCGTGGCCCTGGTGATGGTCAGGATGTCCTTGCCCGTCAGGCCCTGGATCACGAACAGGTTGAAGCCCACCGGCGGCGTGATCTGCGACATCTCGACCACGATGACGAGATAGATGCCGAACCAGATCAGGTCGAAGCCGGCGGCGCTCACCAGCGGCATGATGATGGCAGTGACCAGCAGGATCAGCGAGATGCCGTCGAGGAAGCAACCCATCACCAGCAGCAGCAGGGTCAGCGCGACCAGCAGCATGGTCGGCGACAGGCCCATCTCGCCGATGGCGCGGGCCAGTTGCATCGGTACCTGGGTAAAGCCCATGGCCGAGGTCAGGAACGAAGCCGCGGCGATGATGAAGGCAATCATGCAGGCGGTACGGACGGCGGCGAATAGCGAATCCCTGAAGATGCCGGCATCGAAGCTGCCGTTCCAGCGCGCGATCAGCATCGATAGCACGACGCCGACCGCGGCCGCCTCGGTGGGCGAGGCGAGCCCGCCGTAGATCGAGACGATGATGCCGCCGATCAGCAACAGAATCGGTACGAGTTCCAGTGTCTGGTGCAGCTTCTTGGCCAGCGGCAGTCCGGATTCGTCCTGGCCCGTGAGGCCAAGGCGGTTGCCGCGGAACAGCGACCAGACCACCAGATAACTCATGAATAGTGCCAGAATCATCAGCCCCGGGCCGATGCCGGCCATGAACAGCCGCGAGATCGACTGCTCGGTGACCACGCCATAGACGATCAGCACGATCGAGGGAGGAATCAGCAGGCCCAGCGTGGAGGCGCTGGCCAGGGTGCCGATGGCCATATTGCTATCGTAGCCACGACGCTCCAGCTCGGGCAGGGTCATCTTGCCCACCGTGGCGCAGGTGGCCGCCGATGAACCGCACACGGCGGCGAACATGCCGCTGCCGATGATGTTGGTGTGCAGCAGGCGTCCTGGCACGCGGTTGAGCCATGGCGACAGACCGCGGAACATATTGTCGGCGAGTCCCGAGCGGAACAGGATCTCGCCCATCCAGATGAACATCGGCAGGGCCGTCAGGTCCCAGCCGTAGCTGGCGCCCCAGAAGTCGGAGGCGAGTATCGGGCCTGGCGCAAAAGGGCTGAAGAAGGCCAGCGCGATCCAGGCGGTACCGATCAGGGCGAAGGCGATCCACACCCCGCTGCCCAGCAGGATCGCCAGCGTGAGGATAGTGGCCAGGCTGAGTGTCAGCACGTGACGTTACTCCGTATTGTTGAGGCGCGACTCAGTGAGTTTCGCTGTCGTCGGTAGCGGTCGCTTCACGGAAGCGGTCCGGTTCGCGAATGGCGATCCGCAGCGTCTGTACCAGTGCCTCAGCCAGCGCCAGACACAGCAGGCCGACACCGGTGGCCAGCACCGTCTGGGGAATCCACAGTGGGATCGACAGGAAGCCCGAGGAGACGTCATTGAAGTCGCGGCTTTCGCGGGCGAGTTCCACCAATCCATAGCCGAGCAGCAAACTGAGGGCGAGCGCCACCAGCAGGCAGAAGACCTCGAACCAGGCGCGCAGCACCGAGGGCAAGCGGCCGATCAGCAGCGTCACGCGAATGTGCGCGTGATGGACGAAGGTGTAGGCGAGGCCCAGGAAGGCTGCACCGACAAGCAGATAGGCGGCGATTTCCGACAGGCCGGTGATGCCGAAACCGAGACGACGCATGCCGGCCAGCACCAGCAGGGCGTCGACCAGGCGGAAGGTGACCTGCAGGGCAACCAGGGCGCAGATCGCCACCATACAGGCGGCCGCGCCCCAGGCACCCAGGCGGTAAAGTGCGTTGAACTTGAAAGTCATGGCAGTGCCTCGAGGCGAACTGGAGAGGCGTGGCGGCAGCCCACCACGCCTTGTCTCTGCGGGATCAGTTGCCGCGCTGCTGCTGATACTCCTCGAGCACCTGCATGGATTGCTCGCCGGCACGCTCCTGCCATGAGGAGAACAGCTGATTGCCCGCCTCCTGCAGGGCGGCGGCCACTTCCTCGTTAGGCTCGGAGACGGTGATGCCGTTCTCCTGCAGCGCCTCGAGACTGGCCTGGTTGTCGTCACGACTCATCTGCCAGCCGCGCTCCTCGGCACGCGCGGCCGCTTCCAGCAGCGCTTCCTGCGTGGCCTCGTCGAGGCGATCGAAGGCGCGCTGGTTGACGAAAACGATGTTTTTCGGCAGCCACAGGTTGGCGTCGGTGTAGTGGGAGACGTAGTCCCACGCGGTCATCGAATTGCCGGTGGAGCTCGAGGTGATCATGGCGTCCACCCGGCCGGTGCTGAAGGCGGTGGGGATGTCCGACTCCTCGGTCTCGGTGGGGCTGCCGCCAAGGTTGTCGACGAAACGCTGGGTATTGATGTTCGGCGCGCGCACCCGCAGGCCCTTGAACTGCTCCGGGTCGTTCAGCTCGAAATCGGTGTAGATGCCCTGAGCCGGCCAGGCGACGGCATACAGCGGCATCATGCCCTGGTTGGCGAACAGCTCACTGATGAGCGGCTTGGTGGTCTGCCACAGCTGATAGGCTTCATCGTAGCTGCCGGCCACGCCCGGCAGGGTGTCGACTTCGAAGATCGGATCCTCGTTGGACAGAGTCGAGAGGAAGACCTCACCGGCCTCGACGGTGCCGCGGCGCACCGAGGGTTTGATCTCGCCGTGGGCCACCAGCGAGCCACCGCTGTGCACGTTGATGGTCAGTTCGCCATTCGTGGCTTCCGCGACGTCCTCGGCAAATTGCTTCACGTTCTTGGTATGGAAGCTGGCATCGCCATAAGGTGTCGCCATGGTCCATTCGGCGGCGGTGGCCGCAGCGGAAAGGCTGCAGGCGGTCGCCAGCAGCAGGGAACGGGACAGGATCTTGTTCATTATCTTCTCTCTTGTTGGATTTCTGAGGGTGGTGGTCATGTTGCCAGTGGGTGTGTCGTGGGGCGTTCTGGCCGCACCCAACGGCCGGGAAAATCGCTGTGCGCCATGTCGTCTCGGCGTGCCCTTGCGTAGCGTTCGGCGCACTCCTGGGCCAGCAGCCCAACGCTACGACAGAAGCGTGGATGGCTGGCCGGACGCCATATCACGTCGTAGTGCATGTCGGGCAGCGCACTTGGCAGTTCCAGGCGGTACAGCTTGCCGCTGCGCCACTCGTCCAGCACGGTGGCGACGGGAAGAGCACCGATGCCAAGCCCCTCCATGGTCATTCGCACAATGGTCATCAGAGTGCTCACGCTGTGAATGCGTGGATGCTCCAGCCCCTGCCGTGCCAGGTACTCGATCAGTTCCTCATAGGGTCGCGCCTTCTTGCCGAAGGAGATGAAAGGCAACCCGACCAGCCAGCTGTCGGGGCGGGCAGTCAGCATCTCGACATGATCCGGTGAGACGAACATGCCCATCTCGTAGGGGCTGAGCGATACCTGATCGACGCGCTCAGGATCGAGATAACCGTTCATGGCCAGCAGGATATCGAGGTCATTGCCGGCCAGCCGCTGGTTGAGCGCCGGAGAATAGTCGACGCTCAGCTCGATGGTGAGCCGCGGATAACGCTGCGTCAGGCCGCGCATGAAATCGGGCAGCCAGCTATGGGCGATGGTCTCGATGGCGCCCAGGCGCAGGGGGGCGGAGTAGGTCTCCTCGTCGTCGAAGAGTCTCAGTGCTTCGTCGCGCTGTTGCAGCAACCGCTCCGCATGCACAAAGAACTCGCGGCCGCGCATGGTAGGCTGGATGGGTCTGGCCGAGCGCTCCAGCAGCACCTCTCCGACGCTGCCCTCCAGGCGCGAGATGCGCTCCGAGATCGAGGGCTGCGTCAGGTGCAGGCGTTCCGCCGCCTTGCGGAAGGAGCCCAGCCTGACCGCCCAGACGAAAGCCTCCAGCTCTTTGAAATCAAGCATGACGGAGCCGGTCAGGCCTTCTTGAACAGCTGTTCTTCACGGTTCTTGAAGGCCTTGAACTCAAGGGCATTACCGGAAGGATCGTAGAAGAACATGGTGGCCTGCTCGCCGGCTTCGCCCTTGAAGCGGATATAGGGCTCGATCACGAACTCCACGCCGTGATCCCGCAGCTTTTGGGCCAGGTTTTCCCAGGCCTCCATTTCCAGCACCACACCGAAATGCGGCACCGGCACCCCGTGGCCATCGACGGGGTTCTTGTGGCTGGAAACCGGATTATCCCTCAGGGCCGGATTGAGATGGCAGACGAACTGATGTCCGAAGAGATTGAAGTCCACCCAGCTGTCCGATGAGCGCCCTTCGGGGCAGCCGAGGAAGTCGCCGTAGAAGCGGCGTGCCTCATCGATATCGTGAACCTGAATGGCCAGGTGAAAAGGATCTTTGACCGCCATGAGGGTGACTCCTTTTGTTGACGTTATAGGGCCTCGACTCTTTTCATTGATAATCCCCGAAAGGGACGAGGTCAACCATTTTTCCACTAAATAACAATATGATAGAAGCTGTCGATACGGAGTATCGTGAAAAACGATTGGCAATGAAAAAAGACGCTTCATATAGTGGAACACGCTACAAGAATAGACGTTTGACACTGCTTGACACAGGAGTCGTCATGGCCGTTCCCCTACTCAACTGCGACATGGGCGAAAGCTTCGGCAACTACTCGCTGGGGCTCGACAGTGAGGTCATGCCTCATGTCGATTGCGCCAATATTGCCTGCGGCTTCCACGCCTCGGATCCGCATGTGATGCGCCGCACGGTACGGCTTGCAGTGGAGCATGGAGTCAGGGTGGGGGCGCATCCGGCTTATCCCGACCTGATGGGGTTCGGACGCCGTTCCATGGCCTGCTCTCCCGCGGAAGTCGAGGACATGGTGCTCTACCAGATGGGTGCGCTCGCCGGCATTTGCCAGGCGGAGGGGACCACCATTCGCTACGTCAAGCCGCATGGCGCGCTGTACAACGACATGGCTCGCGATCCCGAGCTGTTGCGTGCCGTCATGCGGGCGGTGCGCAGCTACGATCCAGGCCTGCCGCTGATGCTGATGGCCACGGCCGACCCCGAGCCGAGCCGGCGTCTGGCGGAGGAAGAGGGCATCGCCATCTGGTTCGAGACCTTTGCCGACCGGGCCTACGATGCCAACGGCCATCTCGTCTCACGCCGCCTGCCGGGAGCGGTGCACCATGACCAGAAGGTTATCGTCGAACAAGCGGTGCGCCTGGCCAGGGGCGAATCGCTGCGCTCAGCGGATGGCACCGAGCTCGAGCTGCCCTGCGACACCCTTTGCGTACACGGCGACAATCCCGAGTCGGTGGCTGCGGTACGAGCCATTCGCGAGGCCTTCGAAGCGTTGAAGACGACGTGACGATTCGGCCGCGCATCGAGCCGGCCGCCATGGATGTGCTCATGGTGCGCCTGTTCGACACCATCGACGAGGAGAACATGCCTTGGCTCCTCGCTGCCGATCGGGCGCTTCGCGAGGCGTTTGGGTCGTGGCTGATCGATCTCGTGCCTTCCTACACCACGCTGATGCTGCACTACGACTGCCTGTGCCTGACGCATGCTGAGGCGCTGCAGCGCATCGAGCGCGCACTCGAAGGGCTGGAGCCGGCCGGTGCCGGGCTGGGCCAGCGCCACGAAATCCCGGTTTGGTATGACCCCAGCGTCGGCCCGGAGCTGGTGCGTGTGGCCGAGCGGGCGGGGCTGACTATCGATGAGATCGTGCGGCGTCACTGCGATCGCGACTACCGTGTCTTCGCGCTTGGCTTCGCGCCCGGCTACGGCTTCATGGGGCTGGTGGAAGAGGCTCTGGCCACGCCGCGGCTGAATACGCCGCGGCGCAGGGTACCCGCCGGCAGCGTCGCCATTGCCGAGCGCCAGACCGCCATCTACCCGCTGCAGTCACCGGGTGGTTGGAACATCCTGGGTCGCACCGCCGTGCCGCTGTTCGAGCATGCTCGTCGCGGCGAGCCACTACTGCTGCCGGGCGACCGGGTGCGCTTTGCGGCGATTTCTCGTGATGAGTTCGAGCGCCAGGGCGGCGACACCACACCGCTGGAGAGCGCTTCATGAATCATGCTGTGTCTCGTGCTCTACGCGTCGTGCAGGAGGGGCCCCTGGCGCTCGTCGTGGACGGTGGACGCTTCGGCGTGCGCCACCTGGGCGTGACCCAGGGCGGCGCCGCCGACTGGATCTCTTTCTATTGGGCCAACTGGCTGCTGGGCAATGCAGCGGATGCCGCTGCGCTGGAGATCGTGATCGGTGGCGGTCTGACGCTGGAGGCGGAGCAGGATGCGACACTGGCCTTGGCGGGGGCAGATCTCGGGGCCCGTCTCGACGACAGTCCGCTCGCACCCGGTGCGACCTTTCGCATCGCCGCTGGGCAACGCCTGACCTTTAGCCAGCCGCGGCAGGGCCTGCGAGCCTATCTGGCCGTGCCAGGCGGGTTCGATGTGCCGGAGGTGCTGGGTAGCCGCAGCGCTACGGCACGGGAGCAACTGGGCGGACATCTGGGTGACGGCAGCGCGTTGAGAAACGGGAATCGGCTCGAATGGAGCGGGCAGCAAGCGCCGGAGCGTCGTCTGCCGTTCGACCCGGCCAAAGGCATCACTCTGGTGGGGCGGCAACTGGCGCTGGTACCCGGCTCGCAGATCGGTCATTTCACCGGCGTGAGTCTCTATCGTGCCTTCAATGCGCCGTGGCGCATTGACGACCGAGCTGACCGCATGGGGGTCAGGTTGCGCGGGCCCGAGCTGCACTGCCGGTTGGGTAGCATGATCTCCGAGGGGATTCCTCTCGGAGCAGTGCAGGTGCCGCCGGACGGACAGCCCATCGTATTGCTCAACGACCGCCAGACCATTGGCGGTTACCCACGCCTGGGGGCGCTGACTCCGTTGTCAACTGCGTGCCTGGCACAGTGCCTGCCCGGGGAAGAAGTGAGACTGGTGGCCACGTCCAGCGAGCAAGCGCTGGCGAGGCATCGAAGCTGCTTGAATGAGCTCCACCGAAACGGATGATCAGGCGCCCAGCCCGCTCTCGCGCAGCAACTGGTCGAGGGCAGGGCGATGGCTGGCTAGCGGGGCGCTGACGGCCTCCTCCAGCAAAAACTGAGCTTCCAGGTCGTGCATGCCCATCGCGAGGCAGCTCTCGATCAGTTCCCCCTTGCTCTTGCCGGTACGCTGGGCAAGTCTCTCGAGGCGGGATTCGATGTCGCGGGAAAACCGCAGCAGGTGTGGCATGTTACCCTCCCTCGGCCCTGCGTCAATCAGGCCGGCTCTTCTGGTTTACTTTCAAAATAAGCCGATGCGTTCGGCCTGTCACCTACCATTCTGGCGACAGCGCATGACAGGATGGTGACGAAGGCAGAGAGACCGAGAAGAGGGGCGTGTCAGGCCAGGCCGCGGCGGGTCATCACTTCGGTGATGATCGGAACCGGAGTCATCAGGTGCTCACGCATCATCTCGGCGGCGCGTGCGGCCTGACGCTCGAGTATCACCTCGACCAGAGCGGCATGCTCCTGACGCTTACGCTCCAGCGCCTCCTCGGAAAATACCGTCTCGCGCAACCACAGGTGTCGGTAGCGCTCGACCTGATCGAACAGACTGTCGCGTACCTGCAGCAGATGGGGCGAGCGACAGCCGCTCACGATCGCCGTATGGAAGGCCTTGTGCCGTGCATCCCAGACATCCAGCAGCTCGTCGGGGGAGTTCACTTCCATGACCTTTGACAGGGTATGCGCCTTGGCCAGGATGTCGGCCTCCCAGCCGTCGTCGCCGCGCTCGATGGCAAGCTTGAGCAGCAGCCCTTCGAGATGGGCGCGGGCATCGTAGAGATCGTTGAGTTCGGCCAGCGACATGGGGGCGACCCGGTAGCCACGCTGGCTGATGGCCACTACCAGGCGCTCGGCGACGAGCTGGGAGAGGGCTTCGCGCAGTGGGCCGATACCTAGCCCGTAGCGCTCCTTGAGCCGGCTCATCAATAGCTTTTCGCCGGGCCGGAACACACCGCGAATGATGTCGTGCTTGAGCCAGCTGTAGGCGCTGATACCGAGATTCTGGCGTGGCGTATCCATCGTCATGGTCGTTGTTCCCTTGAAGTTGCCGAGCATGATAACCAATCGCTAACGTTGCTGGTAATCGCTCGACGTTCTGCCAAGTCTCTATGCCTTCAAGTGGTCTGGTACAGCTCAGCGCCGATCGATCTGCGCTGCAGTCCAGTCGACCAGACCGCGTGCCAGCCTGTCCGCCGCCATGCCGAAGGCGTCGACCACGTCGGGGATGGCCTCACTCTCCGCGCGCTGTTGCTGGACGAAGCGACGGCTGGCCAAGATTCGCTGCGAGCGGGTGTCGATCAGCCTGACGTCGAGGCGCAGCGTTGCCACGGGCAGGTCGTCTTGGTATTCGCTGTGAAAGGTGCGCAGGTCGCTGAGCAGTTCCGTGTCGGCCGACACGGCACTGTCGTCATGCACCAGGTGCATGATGCGCCCATCATCCTGAAAGGCATCGAGCAGGCGGTTGCGGATGAGCTGTGGCATGCCGTCGGCCCAACGTGAACCTTCGTAGGCTCGTGGCTGGTTGGGCAACGGGACGACAAGAATTCGCGAGCCATCGAGCAGGCCGGTGGCACGCGGGGTTGCCAGACGCAGTGTCGCTTCGATTCGCTCGTCCGTTTGAGGTGCTGGATCGAGGCTGCGAGCGGGCAGTTCATACAGTACGATCGGGGTGCGCTCCGGCACCAGGCCGCAGCCGAACAGTGACAGAAGGACTGCCATCACTGCTGGCAGTGGCAAGCGATGCCTCATGGGCTGAACTCCTCGACGCGATCGCGTCCCAGCAGAAAGGCGCGCGGGTTATCCTCCAGGCGACGCATCAGACGGTTCAGCGAAGAGAGCGTGTCGCGTAGTTCCAGGGTCGCCGGTCCCAAGCCCTGCACGCCACGCAAGCCGCTCTCCAGTGCCCCTTGGTTGTCCTCCAACAGTGATTCCAGGCTTTGGGCGGTGCGTGCCAGGCTGGCAGTGACCTGGCGGGCGTCCACCAGCATGCCTTCCGCATGGCCCTGCATCATGCCGCCGGTACGGTTGGCTAGCGCACGAATTTCGGTGAGTGCTCGAGCGGCTTCCTGGGATACTTCGTTCAGGCGTTCGGCCAGATTTCCGGGCGCGTCGCCGAGACTGGCTAGCTGGGCCGTGGTGCGCTCCAGGTTGGCCAGTATCCGTTCGACGTTGTGCACGTTCTCTTCCGAAAGCACCGCCTCCAAACGCGAAAGCACGCGATTGACGTTGCCCAGCAGCTCCTCGCTGTCGCTGAGCATGGCGCTCAGCGGCGACTGGTCGGCGGTGATGCGTGGTGGCCGGTCGCCTTGGGTAACCAGCAGAGGGCTATCCGGGGCGCCTCCATGCAACTGGATGGACATGCTGCCGGTGATGTTGGCCAGGGCCAGGCGTGCCCGGGTATCCTGCCGGATCGGCACCTGGCTTTCGACGCGAATCAACGCCAGAACGTTGCGAGGGTCGGCGGGATCGAGGTGCAGGCTGTCTACCTCTCCGACCCGAACGCCGCTGTACTCCACGGCGTTGCCTTCCGACAGGCCGCTGACGCCATGATGAAAAAGAACTTCATACTGGGTATAGGTCTGGTCGCGGGTACTCTGGTTCAGCCAGAGCGCGAACAGTGCCCCGCCGATGGCCGCCAGTACGACGAAAAGGCCGATGACGACGTGGTGTGCGCGGGTCTCCATCAGCGTCTCTCCCCCTGCGGTGACGAATGGTGTCTTGCCGCCAGGCTGGCGGCCCGGCCTCTGGGGCCGTGGAAATAGTCGCGTATCCAGGGGTCGTCGGTGGCTTCTACCGTGGCCAATGAATCGGCCACCAGGACTCGCTTGTCGGCGATGACGGCGACCCGGTCGCAGCTCGAGTACAGCGTATCGAGATCGTGCGTGACCAGAAAGACGCTGAAGCCCAGCGCATCGCGCAGGGTCATGATCAAGCGGTCGAAGGCGGCGGCACCGATCGGGTCGAGCCCGGCGGTGGGCTCGTCGAGGAACAGCACTTCGGGATCGAGGGCCAAGGCGCGAGCGAGCGCGGCACGTTTGACCATGCCGCCGGAGAGTTCCGCCGGGTTTAACCGGGCGGCCTCGGGCGGCAGCCCCGCAAGCGCCAGCTTGACCCGTGCCAGGCGCTCGGCGTCGGACCGCGACAGGCCGGCGTGCTCGAACAGCGGCAGAGCCACGTTCTCCTGCAAATTGAGCGAGGAGAACAGAGCGCCGCGCTGGAACAGCACACCGAAGCGGCGCTCGATCTGGGTTCGCTGGGCGGAAGGCAGGCGCTGCAGGTCTTTGCCGAAAACGCGGATGCTGCCGCCGTCGGGCTGCTTGAGCCCGACGATGCTGCGAAGCAGAACCGACTTGCCGGTACCGGAGCCGCCCACCACGCCAAGAATCTCACCACGCCGTATGTCCAGGTCGAGCCCTTCGTGAACCACATGATCGCCGAAGCGATTGACCAGGCTGCGTATCTCGACGATGGCTTCTCCCGTCTGATTCACCAACCCATCTCCATGAAAAACAGCGCGGCGAGCGCATCGAGCAGAATTACCATGAAGATCGATTGCACCACGCTGGAGGTGGTGTGCTCACCAACCGATTGGGCGCTGGCGCCGGCCTTGAAGCCTTCCAGGCAACCGATCACGGCGATGACGAAGGCGAACAGTGGCGCCTTGCCGATGCCCACCAAAAAATGCTCCAGCGGAATGTCGCGCTGGAGAATGGTGAGGAACTGAGTGGAGGTGATGTCGAGGGCCATGGCACATACCACCGCCCCTCCCAGCATGCCGCTGAGCATGCCGATCAGGGCCAGGATCGGCAAGCTGATCATCATCGCCAGTACCCTGGGTAGCACCAGCATTTCCATGGGGTCGAGCCCCTGGGCGCGCAGCGCATCGAGTTCCTCGTTGGCTTTCATCGAGCCGATCTGCGCGGTGAAGGCACTGGCGGTGCGGCCGGCCAGCAAGATTGCCGCCAGAAGTATGCCGAACTCGCGTAGGAAGGAGTAGGTCACCAGATTGACGGTGTAGATGGTTGCGCCGAAATCGCGCAGTACGGTGGCGCCGAGGAAGGCCACCACCGCGCCGACCAGAAAGGTGAGCAGGGCCACTATGGGAATGGCGTTGAGCCCGGTCTGCTGAACGTGTGCCGACAGCGAGGTGATTCGCCAGCGCCAGGGAGTGAATAACGTTTTCAGCAACGTGCTCAGCGTCAGCCCGATGAAGGCAACGAGCCTGAGCTGCTGTCTTGCGAGCAGCTCGGCGACCTGACCAAGCCCCGCCAGTGCCGCGAGCGGGTTGCCGCGAGGCACTGGCGGTGCAAACAGAGGATTGCGATTGGCATCGGCGACGGCCTTGAGCAAGGCCTGCCGTTCAGCGGGCAGGTTCGGCGCCCATTGGGCGATCTCGCGCACGCTGTCGGGACCCAGCAGGTCGACCAGCAGGGCAGCGCCGGAGGTGTCCAGCTCGCCGAGTCTCTGCAGGTCGATCGATTCAACCTCGTGGACCTTGGCCACGGCCTCCCGCAGCCTGGCATAGTGTGGCAGTGTCCAGTCGCCAACGGCGCTCAGACGATGGGCATCCTGCTCCAGCATGCCGGGACGCGAAGCAGTGTCGGGCATGGCGAGTCGTCCATCTCTTCGTGAAAATGGTGCCCTTGGGCATCTCACCATCACTATATCGTCATACGCCGTTAGGCGACAGCGATCGCTGGCCGCTACCGCTGCTACTGGCCATTGCCGTGCTGCAATTCGGCGAGGATGCGCCTTGCCACTTCCTTGAGCCGCGGCCCCAGGTTGTCGACCATGATCGAGTGGCCGAGCCGGTGCGCGGCACCACCGCAGTTGATGGCCATGACCTCGGCGCCATCCTCGAGAATGAGCGGGGTGGCAACGGCGCTGATCTGGGATTGCCAATCACCTTCGGAAAGGCAGAAGCCATAGCGGGCATAATCTTCCTGGCTGCGCCGTATGCCCTTCTCGAGTGCGGGCCAATCGTTCCCATGCGCCTTGGCGAGTTCTACCAGCACCGCCTCGCGGCGCGCCTCCGGAAGGCCGCATAGCCAGGCTCGGCCAATTGCCGTGGTCGCCATCGGTAGCCGCGAGCCCACGTCGAGGCGCACGATCAGCGGGCCGCTGCCATGACAGCTCTCGATGTACAAGATGTCGTTCTTGTCTGCCGCCCCCAGGCTGACGTTGCAGTCCGTGGCCTCGGCAAACTGCTGCATGAAGGGGCGTGCGATTTCGCGAATGCCCTGGCTTGCCAGGAAGCGATAGCCCAGCGCCAGGATGCCCGGCCCCAGGCGGTACTTCTCCAGCCGGGTATTGTGACGCAGGTAGCCGAGCTGGGTCAGCGTGTAGGTCAAGCGTGACACCGTCGGCCGTGGAATGCCGGTGCGACTGGAGAGTTCCGCATTGCCCAGGTACTCCTCGCCGGTACCAAAAGCGCGCAGCAATTGCAGGCCTCGGGCCAGGGCAGTGACGAAGTTGCGATCCTTGGCCGGAGCCTCCTGGTCGTCTTCCAGCGGTGCGGGCTTGTTCATGGAAATTCCCTGTGGCAAACGTTTGGCGAAGTATCGCATATCGCCCCGAATCGGGTCCGTTGGCGACAGCGCCGCGGGATAACGCACGGTCGGCTAGGCATCCAGTCTCTCCAGGATACAGGCGATGCCCTGGCCGACACCGATGCACATGGTCACCAGGGCGTAGCGGCCTCCGCTCGCCTCCAGTTGACGCAGGGCGGTCAGGGCCAGGCGGGCGCCGGAGGCACCCAGCGGATGACCGATGGCGATGGCGCTGCCGTTGGCGTTGAGGCGCTCGTCCTCGGCGGCGATGCTCAACTGCTCGACGCAGCCCAGGACCTGCACGGCGAAGGCCTCGTTGATCTCGATGACGTCCATCTGCTCCAAGGCGAGTCCGGCTCGCTCCAGCGCCTTGCGACTGGCCGGGACGGGGCCCAGGCCCATCACCCGCGGCGGCACGCCGGCCACGGCGCTGGCGACGATACGCGCCCGCGGCGCGATACCGGCACGTTCACCGGCCGCCAGGCTGCCGACGATCAGCGCCGCAGCGCCGTCGTTGAGTCCCGAGGCGTTGCCGGCCGTGACCACGCCGCCCTCGAACAGCGGACCGAGCCGCGCCAGTTTGTCGACATCGGTGCCCGGGCGCGGATGCTCGTCGCGATCCACGCTCAGCGGCGGCTGCTTGCGGCCCTGAGGAACCTCGACGGTGAGCAGCTCGTTGTCATAGAACCCGCGGGCCTGGGCCGCGGCGTAGCGCGCTTGGGAGCGTGCGGCGAAGGCATCGCTGGCGTCGCGCCCGATGCCGAGCTCATGGGCCACGTTGTCGGCGGTCTCCGGCATGCTGTGGCTACCGTACTCGCGGACGATCCAGGGGTTGGGAAAGCGCGAGCCGATCACGGTGTCATACATCGGCTGGTTTCGGGCGAAGGGTGACTCGGCCTTGCCCAGCACATAGGGCGCGCGGGACATCGACTCGACTCCGCCGGCGAGGAACAGCTCACCCTCGCCGAGGCGCGTGGCGCGGGCGGCGTCGATTACCGCCGCCAGGCCGCTGCCGCACAGCCGGTTGACTGTCTGAGCCGCGATCTCCACCGGCAAGCCGGCCACCAGTCCGGCATGGCGAGCCACGTTGCGCGAGTCCTCGCCGGCCTGATTGGTGCAGCCGGCCAGCACTTCCTCGTAGGCCTCGGCAGCGAAGGCGTTGCGCTCAACGAGTGCCTTGAGCACGTGACCCAGCAGGTCGTCGGGACGGATCCCTGCCAGGCTGCCGCCATGCCGGCCGAAGGGGGTGCGCAGGCCATCGAAGATATAGGCGTCTTGCATGAAGAGTCTCCTTGGATGCCTCAAGCCGACGTCAGCGGCAGGCCGAGACTGGCACGGCGGCGCAGCCAGGGGCTGGCGCGATAGCGCGGATCGCCGGTGGCAGCCAGCATGTTGTCGAGAACGGTGAGGATGCGGCGACTGCCATAGTGGTCGCCCATGGCTAGCGGCCCGTAGGGGTAGCCGAGCCCCAGTTCCACGGCGCGATCGATGGTCGTCGGCTCGGCCACGCCCTGCTGGGCGATCTCGCTGCCGACGTTGACGATGCAGGCCACCACGCGCTGCAGCACGAACCCGTTGCTGTCGTCCAAGGCACTGACCGGCGTGTCGTCGTGGCCAAGCAGAGCCATGGCGGCGTCGCGGTATTCCGTGTGGGTAGTCGGCGTGGTCATCAGCGAGCGGCGCTTGTCGAGACCGGCCAGCATGTCTACGGCCACGCAGCGCTCGGCCGGCAGGCCCAGGCGCAGGGCGCAGCCGGTGGCATCCTCGCCCAACGGGGCGAGCAGACACAGCGCATCCTGAGAGGGGGCCTCGCCGTTCTCCAGCGGCCAATCGGCAGCTTGCACCAGAGTGACCAGCGCCTGCCGAGCATCCGTCTCCTCGGCGCCGATCCATACCGGTCGCGGATCGGCCTCGGGCAGTGGCGGCTCCTCGGGCACCTGCGGCTTGCCGTCGACGTAGCGGTAGAAGCCTTCGCCGCTCTTGCGCCCGAGCAGGCCGGCGGTCAGCCGCTGGCGGGTCAGTGGCGAAGGGCGAAAACGCGGTTCTTCATAGTACTGGTGATAAATCGACTCCATCACCGCATGGGAGACGTCGAGCCCGGTGAGGTCGAGCAGGGCGAACGGCCCCATGCGAAAGCCGCCCTGATCGACCAGGATGCGGTCGATGGTGGCGGGGTTGGTGACCCTTTCGCCGAGGATGCGTAGCGCCTCGGTGCCGTAGGCGCGACCGGCGTGGTTGACCAGGAACCCCGGCGTATCGGTGGCACGGGCGGTGAAGTGGCCCATCGCATGGCCCAGCGCCTCGACGTTGTCGGCCACATCATCAGCGGTGCGCAGCCCCGGAATCACCTCGACGATCTTCATCAGCGGCACGGGATTGAAGAAGTGGAAGCCGATCACCCGTTCAGGGTGGCGGCAGGCCGAGGCGATGGCAGTCACCGAAAGCGAGGAGGTATTGGTGGCCAGTACCGCACGGTCGTCGAGTATCTCCTCGAGCTCGGTGAAGAGAGCCTGCTTGGCCTCGAGCTTCTCGACGATGGCCTCGACGACGATGTCGCACTCGGCAAGCTCAGCAAGACTGGTGGCTCCCTTCAGGCTGGACCGATAGAGCTCGGCATCGGCTTCGCTCAAGCGCTGCTTTTCTACGCCGCGTGACCACATGCCTCCGATGAATTCCTGGGCTTCGGCTACGGCCCCTTCGCGCAGGTCGTGGAGATAGACGGTCAAGCCGGCCTGGGCGGCGATCTGGGCGATACCCCGGCCCATGGCGCCAGTGCCGACGATACCCAGCGTATGGAAGGGGGAGCGGGGCGGCGATATGCCATTCGACATGATGACGTCCTCTCTGGTCGTGTTTTTGTTTCGCATAGCAAAACATGATTTTGTTTTATTGACCGCCATCCTAGGCTATGCAACAGTGCCTGACAATAAAAAGCGATCTTTCGTTCTGCTATGCGAAATTTGGGCAGATGAAGCCCGACATTTCAAGGCCCCGGCCAGGATTCGCCTGCCACTTCGTGAGGACATGCCATGATTCGCGATCCCGAACTGCTCGATCAGCTCATCGATACCATTTCCCGCTTCGTGCGCGAGCGCTTGATTCCCAATGAAGCGCGGCTGGCGGATGAGGACGCCGTACCGACCGAGCTGCTGGTGGAAATGAAGGAAATCGGCCTGTTCGGTTTGTCGATACCCGAGGAGTTCGGTGGTCTGGGCCTGACCATGGAGGAGGAGGCGCTGGTGGCGATGGAACTCGGCAAGACCTCGCCGGCCTTCCGCTCGGTCTTCGGCACCAACAATGGTATCGGCGCCCAGGGCATCCTGATCGACGGAACGCCGGAGCAGAAGGCCAGGTACGTGCCGCGCCTGGCCACCGGCGAGCTACTCAGCGCCTTTTGCCTCACCGAGCCCGATTCCGGCTCCGATGCCGCCAGTCTGCGTACCACTGCAGTACGCGACGGCGACCATTATGTGCTCAACGGCACCAAGCGCTTCATCACCAACGGCCCCGAAGCCGACGTCTTCACGGTGATGGCGCGAACCGACCCGAGCAACAAGGGCGCCGGTGGCATCACTGCCTTCATCGTCGAAGGCGATACCCCGGGGCTCAAGCGCGGGCCGGCCGACAAGAAGATGGGCCAGAAGGGCGCGCACACCTGTGACATCATCTTCGAGGACTGCCGGGTGCCGGCCGCAAACATTATCGGCGGACGCGAAGGGCAGGGCTTCAAGACCGCGATGAAGGTGCTCGACCGCGGCCGTCTGCATATCTCGGCGGTGTGCGTGGGCGTAGCCGAACGGCTGGTCGAGGAGTCGCTCAACTACGCCATCGAACGCAAGCAGTTCGGCGTGCCGCTGGCCGAGCATCAGCTGGTCCAGGCGATGCTCGCCGACAGCAAGACCGAGGCCTATGCCGGCCGTAGCATGGTGCTCGATGCCGCGCGGCGCAAGGACACCGGCGAGAACGTATCGACGCTGGCGTCCTGCTGCAAGCTGTTCTGCGCCGAGATGGTGGGGCGCGTCGCCGACCGTGCGGTGCAGGTGCATGGCGGCGCCGGCTATATTGCCGAATACGCGGTGGAACGCTTCTACCGTGACGTGCGCCTGTTCCGCATCTATGAAGGCACCACCCAGATCCAGCAACTGGTGATCGCCCGCAACATGGTGCGGGAGGTGAGCTGATGGCTCTCGAAGGTGGGCTGACGGCTCTCTCGGCGCCACGTCGGGCGCCGGACGAGAAGATCTTCGGTCGCTTGGCGAGCAACCTGGTGGCCGAGCTGCCCGAGCGACTCAGCACCCGGGTGCTGGACAACGCCGAGCGCCTGGCCGGCCAGCCGGCGCTGGTCGACGGCGAGGTGCGCTGGAGCTATGCCGAACTGGGACGCGAGATCCGTGCCGCCGCCGAGTGGCTCGACACGCTGGGCATCCGTCCCGGCGATCGCATCATGACGGTGAGCGAAAACGGCCGGGCCCAGGTCGTGCTGCTGCTGGCGGCCAGCGAGCGCAACGTGTGGGTAGCCATCGTCAATTCACGGCTCTCGGCCCAGGAAGTCGACGCCATCCGCAACAACTGCCAGCCGCGCCGGGTGTTCTATACCAGCGAGGCCTCGTCAGACGCCGAGTCCCATGGCGAGCGGCACGGCGCCGAGGCGTTCGAGCATCCGTCGCTGGGCCGGCTGCGGCTGGCGCCACTGGCTGATGTCGATCCCGAGCCGGTCGCGGCCAGCGGTGCCGACCAGGTCGCGGCGATGATCTATACCTCGGGCACCACCGGCACGCCCAAGGGCGTGATGCTGACCCATCGGGGCATCCTGTATATCGCCTCGCTCTCAGGCGGCATGCGGCATCTCGGCGAGGGCGAACGGGTCTATGCCGTGTTGCCGATGTCGCACGTGTTCGGCCTGTCGTCGGTGTGCCTAGGCTCGCTCTACAACGGCGCCTGCCTCTACACCGTGCCGCGCTTCGACGCCGCCGTCATGCTCGAGACGCTGGAGCGTGAGCGCATCACCGTGCTGCAGGGCGTGCCGGCGATGTTCGCGCGCACACTGGAATTCCTGCGTCGCGAGGAGCGATCGCTCGTCGCTCCCGCGCTGCGCTACATCTCGGCCGGCGGCTCACCACTCGACGGCGATCTCAAGCGCCGGGTCGAGGCGCTGTTCGGCCTCACCCTGCACAACGGCTACGGTCTCACCGAGGCGAGCCCGACCATCAGCCAGACCCGCATCGACGATCGCTTCGACAGCAATACCGTGGGGCGCATACTGCCGCTGCTGGAGTATCGCCTCGAACCGCTGGGTGATGCCGGCGAGGACGAACCGGACCATGCAGGAGTCGGTGAGCTGTGGGTGCGTGGTCCCAACGTGATGAAAGGGTATTTTCGCCAGCCGGCGGCGACGCGCGCCTGCCTCACCGAAGAGGGGTGGCTGAACACCGGCGACATCGCCCGCTTCGATGAAAACGGGCAACTCTATATCGTCGGTCGCAGCAAGGAGCTGATCATCCGCTCCGGTTTCAATATCTATCCGCCCGACGTCGAGGCGGTGATCAACGAACACCCCGACGTCACCCTGTCGGCGGTAGTGGGGCGCCAGGTGGACGGCAACGAAGAGGTGGTCGCCTTCGTCCAGTGCGAGCCCGGCGCCCGCGTCGAGGTGAGTGAGCTAAAGGCTTTCATCGCCGAGCGCCTGGCCCCGTACAAGCGGCCCACGCAACTGGTGCTGATGGATGCGCTGCCGGCCACCGCCAGCGGCAAGATCCTCAAGGGTCGCCTGCGCGAACTAGCCAGCCGGGAGGGCACGGCATGAGCGAGCTTTCTCACCCGCCGACGATGGGCTATTTCGAACTGCTCGGCATGCGCGTGGTGGAGTGGTCGGAGGGCATCGCCGTGGTCGAGCTGGTGGCGGACGAGCGCCATCTCAATCGCAGCGGTATCGTGCATGGCGGCGTGCTCGGCTCCATGCTCGACAGCGCGCTCAGTCTGGCCGGGCTTCATTGCGAGATACCTGGGCGAGTGCGTCGCGGCATGACGCTTTCGCTTGCGACCACCTTCGTCGGACCCGCCGGTCCCGGCGTGCTGCGGGCCACCGGCAGGGTGCGTGGCGGCGGACGCAAGGTCTACATGGCCAGCGGCGAAATCATCGATGCCCAGGGTCAGCTGCTGGCGATGGCCGAAGGTGCGTTTCGGCGCCGCAGCGGCAGCGAGTCACCCGAGGGCATTGCCGAGTGACAGCGGCGCGTCAGCGCACCGGCCTGCTGGCGCTGGTCACGCTGGCTACCCTGGCCCACCTCGTTTCCGGCAGCATCGTCCCGCAAGCCGTTGGCGTGCTTGCGCTGTTGGCCTACCTGGTCTCCCTGCGGGGCAGATTGACGGCCATAGCCCGTGCTCTGCTCGTTGCAGCCGCGGTGATGACGCTGGCCGCGTTATGGCACGCCGATGCCCCCGGTCGGTTGCTTTTCGAGGCCGCCGGCCGCTTCGCCTTCTTTGCCACCTTCGTGGTGGCGCTGAGCCTGCTGCGCCTGCCGGCCTATCGTTCACGGCTCGTGCGCCGCTGCGGCCGGGCCATGCTGCTGCAGCCCCCGGGGCGCCGCTATCCGATTCTTTCCATCGGCTCCGCCCTGTTCGGTGTCATTCTCAACATCGGCGTGCTCAATCTGTTCGCCGCGATGATCGAGAAGAGCAATACCCTGGTGGCGGCCCAAGGCCGTGCCTGGGTCCAGCAGGCGCGACAGCGGCGGATGATGCTGGCCTTGCTGCGCGGCTTCGCCCTGGCACCCTTGATCTCGCCGATGGGCATCGGGGTAGCGGTAGTGCTCTCCAACTTGCCCGAGCTGCGCTGGCTCGACCTGGCGCCCTACGTGATCGGGGCCGCCCTGGTCATCTTCCTGGTAGGGTGGGGTATCGACCACTTCACTGGCCCGCATCCCGTCGCCCGCAAGGCGGCGCTGCCCGCACCGTCCCTGGCACCGCTCGGTCGGTTTTGCCTGCTGCTGGTGGGGATCGTCTCACTGGTGTTTCTGCTGGCATGGGCGCTAGACGTCCGCTTGCCCATTGCCGCCTTGCTCGGGGCGCCGCTTGGCGCACTGGCCTGGTTGGCCTGGCAGCGCCGTCGGCTGGGTGCGCTGGGGATTCCCGCGGCATTCGTCAGCCTGCAGCGCCAACTGCCCTGGCTGCTGACGCCCAGCGCCAACGAAGTGGTGGTGCTGGGCGCGGCGGGGTACCTGGGCCATCTGTGCGTCAGCCTGATCGATGTAGAGAGCCTGGGGCCGCTCATGGCGTTGTTGGGTTCCCTGGGCGCGGCGAACGCCGTGCTGGCCATGCTGATGGTGGTCGTGCTCGCCCAGGTGGGGATCAATCCGATCGTTACCGTCACCCTGCTGGTCGGACTGCTCCCCACGCTGCCCATTGACGGCCTGTCGCCCGCCATAACGGGGGCCTCCCTGATGGTAGGGTGGGCGCTGGCCTTGATGTCATCGCCGATGACGGCCTCGATGTTGATCCTGTCGCGCTTCACCGGCGTGGCATCGACCCGCATCGGCTATCGTTGGAATGCGCGTTTCCTGCTGGCCTGCATTCCGCTGTTGTCGGCCTGGTTTCTGATTGCACCATGGTGATGGGGTCTTGCCCGATGCCTCCGAGTGCCTTCAGGCACGCTCGCTATCAAGGCGCAAGATGGCCTGGCGGTGGGGTCCGCCCAGGTGGCGCGGGTAGCCGAGTGCCTCGATGGCGAGCAGGTCGATATCGCTCTCGCGGTAGGCCCAGCCGCGCTCGGCCAGCATCAGGCTCGCCGCCTCCATCGCCGCGTGTGGGTTGACGCCATCGTCGCGGGCCGCGCTGCTCAGAGTGGCCAACAGGCTGCCTTGGCGGCTCACCACGACTGCCTGGCGTAGCGCCTTCAGCGCGTTGGCCGTGGCCTGCTGCTGCGTGGCGTCGGCGCGCAGCGCGACCAGCTCCGCCAGGCCAGCTGCATCAGGCGTGACCAAGGCCAGGTCGGCGTCGATGGAATCGAGGTCGGCCGCCTCCACGCTCGACAGCAGGGCGATGTGCAGGCAGTGGGCGGGACAGGCCGGAGCGGCTCCGGGGGCAACGATGCAGGCTTGAGTATCTCCATCGGGGTGCTCGGTAAGCTTGATGCCGGCGCGCTCGGCGGCGCCCCGCAGGCGGGCGAATAGCGGATGCTCACCGAGCAGGGCGATGCAGGTCGGCTCGGGCGCCTCGCCGGCGCCGGGCACCTTGTGCGGGGAGCGGGCAGCGAAGAAGGCGTGAATCAACCCGGCGCGCTGGGGCGAATCCATGCAGGCAAGGAACAGCTCGCGCTCGCGGCGCAGGCCGTCGGCGAGGCTTCCTTCGCTGCTCGCGGCGATGGCGTCGATACAGCGGAAGGGCGAGAAGAGCTCCGGCACCTCGGCCATAAGCTTCGCACGATAGCGTTCGACAGCCTCGTGATCGGCCGCGGGTGGCGGAAGTTCGCCGGTGACGCGCGGCGTTCGCCTGCCGTCGAGCACGTCGCGTGCCGCTGCCAGCCCAGCCTCGATCGGATCGTCGACTTCGAGCACGGCATCGACGATACCGAGCTTGAGCGCCTCGTCGGTGGAGGCGAACCGCCCGCTGGTAATCAGGTCCAGCGCCGCCTCGATGCCGGCGAGCCGTGGCAGGCGCTGGGTGCCGCCGGCGCCGGGCAGCAGCCCCAGCTTGACCTCGGGCAGGCCGACCTTGGTGCCGGGCAGCGCCACGCGTAGCTGGCAGCCCAGCGCCACCTCGAGCCCGCCGCCGAGCGGCGTGCCGTGCAGGGCGGCGACGATGGGCTTGGCGCTGGCTTCGAGGTGGGCGATCACCTCGGGCAGGATCGGCGCCTGGGGTGGTTTGCCGAACTCGCGGATGTCGGCACCGGCAATGAAGGTGCGGCCGCGGGCGACGAGCACCAGGACGCGGGCCTCGGTGTCCTCGTTGCCCTGGGCGACGGCCTCCACCAGGCCTTGGCGCACGGCCTGGCCCAGGGCGTTGACCGGTGGATTGTCGATGGCGATCACGCCGATGTCGCCGTGACGATGGTAGCTGACGGGAGACGTCATGCGGTTCCTCATGAATCGATGGGTGAGGTCAGACGCGACGCGCGTTGCCCGGCCCGGCGCTGGCTCCAGCGAGACAGCACGACGGCGGGAATGAGGGCGGCCAGCGCGATGGCGAACAGCTCAAGCTGGGAGAGCGGTACCATGCCGCCGCCCGGCAGGGCAAGCATGAGGCCGGCCAGCAGTACCAGGGCGCGCGCAATGCACTCCGAGACGATGCCGGTACCCAACCGACCCACCCCGATCAAATAGCCCTGCATGGCCGAGGCGAACAGCACGATGCCCACCAGCGCCTGGACGAATACCAGGCCGATCTGGAGCGGCTCGCCCTGCATGATCAGCGCCGGGTTGAGCACGAACAGGAACGGGATGAAGTAGATCACGCTGCCCAGGCGCATGGCCTGCAGGCCGGTAGCCATGGGGCGCGCGCCGGCCACGGTGGCGGCGGCGAAGGCGCCGAGCGCGACGGGAGGCGTGATGAAGCTGAGCATGCCCCAGTAGAGGATGAACATGTGCACCGCCATGGGATCGAGCCCGCCGCCCTGGATCAGAGCGGGTGCCAGCGCCACGGCAAGGAAGATGTAGGCGGCGGTGACGGTCATGCCGATACCCAGCACGAAGCTGGTCAGCGCGCCCATGATCAGCAGCAGCGGCACGCTGCCCCCGGCGATATGAATGAAGTCGTTGGCGATGGTGCCGGATAGCCCGGTCATCGACAGTGCGCCGACCAACATGCCGACGCCGGCGAGGATGGCGACCAGTTCGGCGAACAGCTTGGCCGCCGAGGAGAGCGATTCGCCTAGCTCGCGCAGCCCCCAGCGGTTACGGGGAGAGAACTGGTTGAGCACCAGCAGCAGGGCAGTGGCGTAGAACGGTGCCACGGCTTCGCGCTGCATGATCAACAGCATCCACACGAGCAGGGCGAAGACGAAGATGAAATACCACCCCTGCTTGAGGGTATGCCACAGGGAAGGCAGTTCCTCGGCGGGCAGGCCCTTGATGTCGTGGCGCGCGGCGTAGGCATCGATCTGGATGAACAGACCGAGAAAATAGAGGATCGAGGGAATGACCGCGGCCAGCGCCACGGCGGCGTAGGGTACGTCGAGGAACATCGCCATGACGAAGGCGGTGGCGCCCATGACGGGGGGCATCAACACCCCGCCGGTGGAGGCGCAGGCCTCGACGCCGCCGGCGAACGAGCGGCCCATGCCGATGCGGCGCATGGCGGGAATCGTCAGCACGCCGGTGGTCAGTACGTTGCTGATCACGCTGCCGCTCATCGAGCCCATCAGCCCGCTGGAGAAGATCGAGACCTTGGCGGGCCCGCCACGCACGTGGCCCAGCAGGGCGAAAGCGAGGTCGATGAAGAACTTGCCGCCACCGCTCTTCTGCAGCACCACGCCGAAGAGCAGAAAGCCGATCACCAGGCCGGCGAAGGCCTGCAGCGGTACCCCCATGATGCTCTCGGTGCTCATGGTGTGGTACATGGCGGTCTGCTCCAGGGTGGAAGGAAACGCCTGGATCGGCCCGGGCACTATGTCCGCCACCAGTGGGTAGAGCGAGAACGTCGCGGCGATCACGGCGATGGGCCAGCCCCCGGCGCGACGAGCCGCCTCGATGATCAGCAGCCACCAGGCATAGCTGGCGATGATCGCGGCGTCGGGAGCGGCAAAGGCCCAGCCGCGCTCGAGGATAGACTCGGCGTGATAGACGAAATAGCCACCCACGATCAGCGTCAAAAGGCTCAGCGCATAGTCGTACCACGGCACCGGACGGTACTGTCGCGACGAGGTGATCGGCCACAGCAGATAGACCAGCGGCAGCAGCAGAGCCACCACGGCATAATAGAATTGGGTCTCCAGGCCGGTAACGAAGCGCAGCCAGCCAAGATTGAACAGGTAATCCAGGGTCATCATCATCAGCGCCACCGTCACGGCGCCGGGAAGCCAGCGCAGGACGGTGGGCAGCGGGCGCACGTGGGTGACCTTTTCCTTGAGCTGGCTTGATGACTCGGGGGGCGAGGGGGCGGTGGTCATGGCGGCGTCCGTGAATCGGAAGAAGGGCGGCGACGCCGCCCCGAGGTCAGGCTTCTACCTGCAGACTCAGATCACTCGAAGACCGGATCGAAGCCGGCATCGGTGAGCGCCTGTGCGCGGGCCTGCATCCAGGCGTCGCGGAACTCTTCTTCATCGTCGGGAGCACCCTCGAGGAAGGTGTTCCACGTATCGAGCAGCAGCTCCTGGCGCTCGATCAGAGAGTCCTGGTGGGCCTGCATCTCGTCGGTCCACTCGCCGATCTCCTTGTAGTATTCGACCACGGCATCATGGAAGGGCAGCACCCAAGTCAGGTCCTGATGCTCGAAGGCGTAGCCCACGGCACCCGGTGCGGCATCCTTGTACTCTTCGTAGTTCTCCTGCAGCGCCTTGATCAGACCGTAGGCCACCTTGTCGTCGAGATCCTGGTTGGCCACCACGATCGGATAGGGGTAACTGGCGCTGGGCACGGGGTTGTCGGCGCTGACATCGCCGGCCCCGGCGGTCACTTCGTGAGGCTGGAAGTATGGGGCTACCGCCAGCATGCGCTCCCAGCCATCGGCGTCGTCGGGGTCGAGCACCGGCCAGCTGATTCCTCTAGGGCTGCTGGCGAGCTGCTGGGCGGGTGGTGTCACGGTGGTGGTGAAGGAAGCATCCACGTCGCCGGCAATGATGCCATCGAAGGATCGCGCATAGCCGGGATAGTCGACGCGTTCCACGTCGTCCCACGTCAGGCCGCCGAAGGCCAGGTAGGCTTCGGTACCCTTGTTGAGGGCATCATCGCCGCGAATGTAGGCGATGCGCTTGCCGGCGAGGTCCGCCGGCGTTTCCACGCCAAGATCTCCGGCCACGGCCAGCGACAGGCCGAAGGAGGCGGTGGAGGTGGTGATCACTCGGATGGGCTGCGGCCCCCAGTCGCGGTCGGCGAACATGAGCACGCCCTCGGCGCCGTAGTAACTGGCGATACCGCAGGCGCACAGATCGACGCGCCCCTGCTTCAGCGGGGTCATGCGCGACACGTCGTTGTCACCGGGCAGGACGCGGACAGAGGTGCCGTATTGATTCTGCAACATGTTGCCGATGGCCACCGCCTGAGCATAGCCGCTGGAGTTGGTTCCGTAAGCGGTCCAGGCCATGGTACCGGGCAGTTCGATCTCGTTGGCCTGGACCACGCTGGCAGAGAGCAGCGAGAGCGGAAGTGCGGCAAGAACGAGAGAACGGGACAGCTGGCGCATGGGTGGCTCCTGTGCTGTTGAAGTGATTGTTGTTTTGCTATGCGGTATTCAGTTCCGAAAACTGCATTCGATACTAGGAACCCCCGGCGACGGTGTCAACGCATGCTCACCGTTGAGATGTGACTTGCTTTTCGCAGTGCGGAATCAGGCTTGGTGAAAATTAAAAACAAGAAGTAAAAGAGGATGTTGTCGAAAGTCAGGCTGGTCAGGAAAACGAAACCTTCGACCATGGTATGACGGCTCGATTATTCCGGAGGGCGAGAGAGCTCGCGCCAGGCGGCATAGCTGCTGAGGAAAACCCGCCCGGTCATGTCGTCGAGAAAGTCGCTGCGCTTGAGCTGGTCCATGACCGGCCCCTTCACCTCGGCCAGGTGCAGCATGACGCGTGAGTCATTGAGACGGGCATTGATGGCATCCAGGCTCTCGAGGGCCGAGGCGTCGATCAGGTTTACCGCCGAGCAGATCAGTACTACGTGCTCGAGTTCGGGCCGCGTTGCCACCAGGTCGTAGACGGTATCCTCCAGGTATCGGGCATTGGCGAAGTAGAGGCTCTCGTCGATGCGCAGCAGCGCTAGGTGACTGGCGGTCTCGGTGTCGTGACGCTCGACGTTGCGGAAGTGCTCGGTGCCCGAAATCCGTCCCACCAGCGCGCTGTGGGGGCGGCTGGTGCGGTAGAGGAACAGACCGATGGAGAGCGTGACGCCGCCAAGAATGCCGGCTTCGACGCCCTCGACCAGGGTCAGCAGGATGGTGAGGGCCATGGCCGAGAAATCGCTGCGTGAATAGCGCCAGGTCTGGCGAATCATGGGTACGTCGATCAGGGTGATGATCGACACCGTGATGGTAGCCGCGAGGGTGGCAATGGGTAGGTAATGGAGCGCAGGAGTGAGGAACAGCGTCACCGCTCCAATACCGAACATGGCGAACAGGCCGGCCAACGGCGTCTGCGCGCCGGCGTCATGGTTGATTACCGTCCGCGTCAGGCCACCGCTGACGGGCATGCCGGCCGTGAATGCCGCCGCCAGATTGGTGCCGCCAAGAGCCAGCAGCTCCTGGTTGGGCGAGATGCGCTCACGCCGACGAGCGGCAAGCATCTGGCCCATGGACACGGACTCGACGAAGCCGACGATGCTGATCAGTAGCGCCGGTACCAGCAGGGCCTGCCACAGTGTGGCATCGAAGCCGGGTAGGGTCAGCGGTGGCAGGCCCTGTGGGATGTCGCCGATCACGGTCACGCCGCGCTGCTCGAGCCCCCAGTGCCATGTTGCCAGCGTGGTAACCAGCACGGCGAAGACTGGCCCGGCCCGGGTCAGCAGGTCGGCCAGTTGTCCGGACAGACCGAGCCGACGCAGGCTGGCTCGGCCGAACTGGCGCATCAGCAACAGGAAGAGAAGGCTCCCCAGGCCGATGGCTAGGGTGGGCAAGTGCAGTTGGGGAAAATTCTGTACCAGCTCCGCCAAGCGCGGCAGCAGTTCCCGGGCGGCCAGCTCGATGCCGAGCAGGTGGCCGATTTGACTGGCGGCGATGAGGATGCCCGAGGCCGAGAGGAAGCCGCCGATCACCGGGTGACTGAGGAAATTGGCCACGAAGCCCATGCGCAGCAGCCCCATGATGATCAGGATGGCACCCGACAGCAGGGAGAGCACCAGCGCGGCTTGCAGATACTCATTCGTGCCCGGCGTGGCAACGCCGGAGAGTGCCGCACCGGTCATCAGCGCGATGATGGCGACCGGCCCTACGGCCAGGGTGCGACTGGTGCCGAGCAATGCGTAGGCCAGCGCCGGAAGCAGGCTGGCATAGAGCCCGACGACGGCCGGCAGGCCGGCGAGTACGGCATAAGCCAAGGACTGTGGTATCACCATTACGGTGACGATGAAACCTGCCAACAGATCGGCAGCGCCGAGGCGGCGGTTGTAGTGAGGCAGCCAGGTGAGGATCGGCAGGTAGCGTTTGAGCATCCCGTCTCTTCGCGTCAGGGTGGGAGAGTGACCAGACTAAACGATATTGGTGGATGGGTTGAGTCTTGGTTAGCATCGGTTGATATAAAACCCGAACGATTCGTCAACCTCACAGGACACGCCATGAAGCCCGAGACCATCGCTCTGCACCACGGCTACGCCCCCAATGACCAGCACGCCGTGGCGGTACCGATTCATCAAACCACCTCGTTCTCCTTCGACAGCGCCCAGCATGCCGCCGACCTGTTCGACCTCAAGGTCGAAGGAAACATCTATTCACGCATCATGAATCCGACATGTGCCGTACTCGAGCAGCGTATCGCTGCGCTGGAGGGCGGGATTGCCGGTCTGGCGGTGGCCTCGGGCATGGCTGCGATCACCTATGCGATCCAGACCATCGCCGAGGCCGGCGACAACATCGTCTCGATCAGCGAGCTATATGGCGGCACCTACAACCTCTTTGCTCACACGCTGCCGCGACAGGGCATCGAGGTGCGTTTCGCCGACAAGGACGATATCGACGGCATCGAGTCGCTGATCGATGCACGCACCAAGGCGGTATTCTGCGAGAGCGTCGGCAATCCCTCCGGCAGCGTGGTCGACATGGCAAGGCTGACGGAGGTCGCCCATCGCCACGGTGTGCCCGTGATCGTCGACAATACTGTGCCCACGCCTTTCCTGTGGCGGCCGATCGAGCACGGTGCCGATATCGTCATCCACTCCGCGACCAAGTACATCGGCGGGCACGGCACGACAGTGGGTGGGGTGATCGTCGATTCAGGCAAGTTTCCTTGGGCCGATCAACCGCAACGCTTCCCGCTGCTCAACGAGCCGGACGTTTCCTATCATGGTGTGAGCTATACCCGAGACGTGGGCGAGGCGGCCTTTATCGCCCGGGCTCGGGTGGTGCCGCTGCGCAACATGGGGGCGGCACTCTCCGCCCAGGCGGCGTGGAACCTGCTGCAGGGGCTGGAAACGCTGGCACTGCGCATCGAGCGCATTTGCGACAACGCTCAGCGAGTGGCCGAATACCTGGAAGGGCACCCGTCGGTCACCTGGGTGCAGTATGCCGGGCTTCCGGGCCACAAGGATCATGCCTTGGCCCATCGCTACATGGATGGGCACGCCTCGGGCATTCTCAGCTTCGGCATTCAGGGTGGTCGCGATGCAGGGGCGCGCTTCTACGATGCTTTGAACATGATCCTGCGCCTGGTAAACATCGGCGACGCCAAGACCTGTTCATCGATTCCGGCCTCGACCACTCACCGCCAACTGAGTGACGACGAACTCGTCGCCGCCGGCGTGACGCCCGATATGGTGCGGCTCTCTATCGGTATCGAGCACGTCGATGACATCATTGCCGACCTGGAGCAGGCACTGGCTGCCAGCCAGAGCTGAGAATCCGCTGGCGTCTCGCAGCGGGAGACGTCCGGCGTTGCAGTTGCATCGTATCGAAGAGGAGAGCGCGCTGGCCAAAGAGGCACTATCGGCCACTCGAGATAGGACTTGAGTAGCGCTTTCGTCTGTCAGGCGAAAGTGGTGATGCGAACTTCGCTTACATAAAGTTAATCTTCGCAGACACCTATAACAAAGAGACGACACGCATGCGGATACTGATGCTCCTGCTGGCCGCGGTTGCGCTTGCCGCCGGCTTTTTGATCGGCTACCGAGGCGGCGCCGAATGGCAGGCGCTCCTCTCCGTGGGGTTGGCGTCGCTCGCGGGTGCAATGCTCGCGTTGAGTGGTCTGGCCGCGATCTATCGCGCGAGTGCCGCTTCATTGGCCAACGACCGTTTCCATGTCTGGCTACCCGCTTCCCGCGACTATCTCTCGCTGCGGCGCATGGCGCATGGCCTGATTCGTCAGGCCAGCACCACGGCGATCGCTTCCGCCGAGGTTTCTCACCATGCCGATCGAATGGACCAGCGCCTGGAGCGGCAGGAGCAGACCGTTCGCGAAGCCTCCTCGAGCATGGCGGCAATCACCTCGGCGATCGAGCAGGTTGCGGCCAGCGCTTCCAACGTGGCCACACTGGCCAGCCGCTCGCGTGATGCCAGCCATGTCAGTCGCGAGTCGTTGGGACAGGTGATCGATGAAATGCAAGCCTTGGCCGAGCGCTCCGAAGAGGCGCTGGAACTGCTCAACATATTGAGCCAGAAGGCGGACAGCGTGCGTCACGTGACCTCGCTGATCGAAGAGATTGCCGAGCAGACCAATCTACTTTCCCTCAATGCCTCGATCGAAGCCGCCCGGGCCGGCGAGCATGGACGAGGCTTTGCGGTGGTGGCCGGTGAGGTGCGTCAGCTCGCTGGGCGTACTGCCGATGCCACGCGCAACGTCGAAGCGCTGGTGGGGGATATCGGCGACAGCAGCCATCGCGTGGTCGATACCATCGGGCATCTGATGCAGCGCGTTGGCGACCGGGCCAAGGAGATGAGCAAGGTCGGCGAGCAACTTACCGAGATGACGGGCCATTTCGATCAGGTGGAAGGCGAGATTCGCTCCATCGCCGAGTCCATGGAGGATACCAACCGGCACTCCCAGCGCGTGGCCGGTACCCTGGGCACGCTGGAGGAGGACGCCGAGCAGGGCAATCGCGACATGCACGGCCTGGCGAGCCAGGCTCGTGCCCTGATGGAGGGCGCCGAAGCCGTCGATGCGGCACTCGCCCAGCAGCGCCTCGAAGGTCGCCATCAACAGATGTTCGAGGCCGCACGACAAGCGGCAATCAAGATCGGCGCGATGCTCGATTCAGCGCTCAAGCATGGCGAACTGGACGAGCAGACTCTCTTTCATGCCCAGTACACGCCAATTCCGGGAACCAACCCGGTGCAGTACGAGACCGGTTTCGTGCATTACACCGACGAGAACTTCCCGGCCGTGCAGGAGCCGCTGCTGGAGCGATTGGGCGTGGCTTATGCCATCGGTATCGACCGCCGCGGCTACATTCCTACGCATAACGTACAAAGCAGCAAGCCGCCTACCGGTGACTACGAGCACGACCTGAAGTTCTGTCGCAACCGGCGCATCTATGAAGATACCACCGGTCAACGCTGCGGAACCCACGAGCAGACATTGCTATTGCAGACCTACAAGCGCGACACCGGCGAGATCATGCACGACCTCTCCGTCCCCATCTACGTGGGTGGCAAGCACTGGGGCGGGTTCCGTGTCGGCTACAAGCCCGAGACGGCGTAACCCTTCGAGCGCTGGCGCGGTTTCGCCGTGTCAGCGCTGCTCTGGCGCTGATGCGGTGCCGGCTGGCGCCAATGGCGAGCGTGTCCGGGTACTCCAGGCCGACCAGGAGTAGAGCGCCAGGCTAGCCCAGATCAGTACAAAGGTGGCTAGCTGCACCGGCGAGAGCGGCTCGTGAAACACCAACAGTGCGATGAAGAACTGGATGGAGGGGTTGAGGTACATCAGGAACCCCAGCGTAGCGAGACGCAGGCGTCGAGCCGCCCCGGCGAAGGCCAGCAACGGCAAGGCAGTGATCACACCGCTTGCCACCAGCAGCAGCGACACGCGAAACCCGCCCAGGAAGTGTGAGAGGTCGTTTGCGCTGAGCCAGGCGAGAGCCATCAACCCTAGCGGCAGCAACAGCAGGGTTTCCACGAAGAGACCTGAGAGCCCGTCGAGAGGTACCTGCTTGCGCAGCAGGCCATAGGTGCCGAAGCTCAGCGCCAGCGTCAGACTGATCCAGGGCAGCTCACCCAGCAACATCAGCTGGATGGCGATGGCCATGCCGGCCAGCAAGACGGCAATGCGCTGCAGCCCGGCCATGGCCTCGCGCAGCACCAGCATGCCCAGTGCAACGTTGACCAAGGGCGTGAGGAAGTAGCCGAGGCTGGCCTGGAACACCTGACGGGTCTCGACGGCATAGATATAGAGCCCCCAGTTGATAGCGATCAGCACGGCGCAGCCAAGCACACGGCCCAGGCGCCTGGGCTGGGTGAATGCCTTGCGGATGGGAGCCCAGCGCTTGAGCAGAGTGACCAGCCCGACCAGGAACAGGCACGACCAGATGATGCGATGTATCAGCACCTCGTAGGCGGGTATGCCTTCGAACAAGGCAAAGAACAGGGGAAAGCAGCCCCACATGACGTAGGCGGCCAGACCGAAGCCGACGCCACGTGCGGCTTCGCGATCACTCATGAACTGCAGGGACATGCCGGTCACTCTGAAGAATTAAGGCTACAATTTAGCAGCCTATTGAACTCGGCTCCATGGTCCCGGCGTCGTTTCGCAAGCGCGCAAGCAGGCTGACGTCTTTGCCAGCCTGAGTTAGGCTGATGCGATAGACGAGTAACCGCAAGGGAACCACTCCATGAGCGATTTGCGTACGACCCTGGTCCAGTGCGACCTGCGCTGGGAAGATCCTCAGGCCAACTGTCGCATGCTCGAAGAACAACTGGGCGAGCTCGATGGTGGCGAGACCGATCTCATCGTGCTGCCCGAAATGTTCTCCACCGGCTTTACCATGAACTCCCGCGAGATGGCCGAGCCCATGGAGCAAAGCCGCGCCGCTGCATGGCTGACCGAACAGGCATGCAAGCGCAAGTGCGTCGTGACCGGTAGTGTGGCGATCGTCGAGGATGGCCGCTACTACAACCGCCTGATCTGGGCGAGACCGGACGGCAGCCGGGTCTGCTACGACAAGCGGCACCTGTTCCGCATGGCCGGCGAGCATGAACGCTACTCCATGGGCCACGACCGGGTAATCGTGACGCTGAAGGGATTCCGCATCCTGCTCAGCGTCTGCTACGACCTGCGTTTCCCGGTATGGATGCGCCAGAGCCCAGGGCCCGACGAGCACTTCGAGTACGATGCTCTGCTGTGCGTCGCCAACTGGCCGGCGCCACGGCGACATCCATGGCGAATCCTGCTGCAAGCACGGGCGATCGAGAACCTGTGCCCAGTCATCGGCGTCAACCGCGTCGGCGAGGATGCCAATGGGATGCGCTACTCCGGTGACTCCATGCTGGTGGATTACAAAGGCGAAGCGATCATCGACGAGCCGCGCGATACCGTATTCATCAAGACCGGAACGCTTTCCCGCGCCGACCTCGATGCCTTCCGCGAGAAATTTCCCGCCTGGCGCGACGCCGACCATTTCACGCTAGCCGTCGGAGTCGGGTACTGATGCGCCTTGACCGCTTTCTGGCGGAAACCACGCAACTGACTCGCAGTCTGGCCAAGAAGGCGCTGCATCGCGGTGAAGTCAGCGTCAACGGAGTGGTCATCAAGCAACCAGCCAGCCAAGTGGAAGTGACCGACCGAGTGGAGTGGGACGGGCAGCCGCTGGCTTTGGTCGGCCTGCGCTACGTGATGCTCAACAAACCAGCCGACGTTGAGTGCAGCGCCCGGCGCGGGCTCTATCCTCGCGCCGTCGACCTCATCGATCTGCCCAAGGCCGAGCGCCTGCAGACGGTGGGGCGGCTCGACGTCGATACCACCGGGTTGGTGCTGCTAACCGACGATGGCCAGTGGTCGCACCGGGTGAGCTCACCGCGCAAGCGCTGCGCCAAGGTTTATCTCGCCACCTTGGCCGAACCGCTCGCAGACGAGGCATTGGCCGCCGCCGCCCAGCACTTCGCCGAGGGAATGCTGCTCGAGGGGGAGGATAAACCGACGCTACCTGCAGAACTGGTGATGCGGAGCAGCTACGAGGCCGAGCTGACCCTGTACGAAGGACGTTATCATCAGGTCAAGCGCATGTTTGCCGCCATCGGCAATCACGTCACGATGCTGCATCGCGAATCGGTGGGGCCGCTGTCGCTAGGGAATCTAGCTGTGGGGGAGTGGCGCGAGTTGAGCGACGATGAGGTGGCGATGTTTACTTGAGTCAGGTGGACGGCTCATAGGTTTCGCTACGGTCTCGGCCACGATGTTTGGCCCGGTAGAGTGCCTGATCGGCCAGGCGAATCAATTCGATCGGGTCGTCGGCATGTGCCGGATAGTTGGCGATGCCGCAGGAGAGGCTGACGCAGCCGAGCACTTCGCCGCCATGAAGAAAGCGTTGCCGACGCATGGAGTCCAGTAATCGCTCGACCGCTTCGCTGGCCTGCTGTGCCGTGGCGCCAGGCATTACCACGACAAACTCCTCGCCACCCAGGCGGCAGACAACGTCGGCCTCGCGGAAGTGTTCGCCGATCAGCCGTGCCGAATCCACCAGTACCGCGTCGCCGGCCTCGTGCCCGTACAGGTCATTGAAATGCTTGAAATGATCGATATCGAGCATAACCAGGGTCAACGTCGAGCCGCGCCGGGCGATGGCCGCCTCATGAGCGAAGAACTCGTCGAAGTGACGGCGGTTCTTCAAGCCGGTCAGAGGGTCTTGATAGGAGAATGCCCGCAGCTGTTCGACCATGTGCTGCAGATCCTGTGTGCGATCGGCAACCTGTCGTTCGAGGTGCTGGTTCAGCTCGACCAGTTCTCGCTGAGTAAGGGCGTAGTGGCGCAGTGAAATCGCCACTATGGCGAGACTGAAGCCCAGTGCACCCAGGCTGACCGGAATTCGTTGCCACGGCAGCAGGCCATGGGCAACCGCCATGTCGAGCAGCAACAACAAGGCGAACAGGCCATAGGCCGCGATGATCAGCCGCTGCTCTCCGTTGAGCTGCTTGAGGCGTGTGGCGATGAGGACGAACAGCACCGGCAAGCTGATGGCCAAGAGAGCATCGTAAGGTGGAAAGGTGCTGGAGAGGTTGATGACGCCACTCAGGGCCAGGCCCAGAGCCAGCGTCAGGTAGCCAAGGTGAAGTTGCCACAGGCGCCGAATCCAGCGCGAATGATGGTTCGAGAACCAGGATTCGAGCAAGAGGCCGATGCCCACCGGAAGTGCGTAGTACCCAGCCGCCGCCAGATAGTTCCATAACAGCGGGGTCGCCATCAGCAGCTGGCTGGCCTGGGTCTCGGCCAGGATCATCACGCCCGAGGCGAGCGAAAAGAGCCCAATACCGACAAAAGTCTGGCGGCGCTGGTGAATCATCGCAAAGCCTCCGGCCAAGAGTGCAAGCAATAGGCAGAAGGCGCTGACCATCAGGTCGGTTGCCGAGCGATTCATGATCATGGCGAAGAACTCGGGACGGTCCATCAGACGGACTTCACCCCACAGTCCGATATCGGTGTAGTTGGAGTAGACCCGGAAGGTGAGCTGGCGACCGGCGAAGTTCTCGGGCAGGCTGATCGCATGCCAGGGCCAGCCGATGAAAGGTCCTTCGCCACGAGCGTCGAAAGTACCGTGTTGGTAGATCAGTTCGGTATCCAGATAGGCTTGGGCAATCAGGTCGATGCTGTAGATATAAAGAATCGGGTCACGCCAATTACCCTCGGGCAGGGTGATTCGAAACCACACATGTCGATTCCCTTCGCGGCCGGGTGGGTTGGAGGGGAAGTCGATGGGTTGCCAGTTAGCCGCCGTTCCTGATTCGACGAGCCACGCCGGTGTGCCGTCGTCGAGCCGAGGTGAGTCCCCCCAGCGATATTCCCAGCCCGCTTCGAGATCCACGGGCGATGCAGTCGCTACGACAGGTAACGTGAACAACACCAGTAGCGCGGATAGCCGCAGCAGGTGGACAAGACAGCTCATGTGAGGCGTTACCACTATCCATGACGGGCACGAGGCCCAAGTATAAGGTAAAGGCGACTGCAGAGCGCGTTCGGCATTCTTAGGTCCTTCAATGATTTATACCGTTATCTTTTTTTAGCGGAAAAACTTGTTTTACCCTCTACATAATTAACTCTGAGCAGCAAGGCCTGCTGCATTGACCAATGCTCGTGTGTAGTCGCTGGTAGGGGCGGAAAGCAGTGTTTGGCAGTCCCCTTGTTCCACCAGTTCACCATCCTTCAACACCAACACGCGATGGGCCATGGCACGCACCACGGCCAGGTCATGGCTGATGAAGAGAAAACTCAATCCTCGGCGAGCCTGAAGGTCGCGCAGCAGTTCGACGAGCTGCTTCTGCACTGTGCGATCCAATGCCGAGGTGGGCTCATCGAGCACCACAAGCGCTGGTTCCAGAATCAGCGCTCGGGCTACGGCGATACGCTGGCGCTGGCCGCCGGAAAACTCATGCGGATAGCGTGCCGCACAGTCTGCGGGCAGGCCCACCTCCAGGATGGCGGCTTGGACGCGTTTCTTCACTTCGTCGTCGGCAAGCTCAGGGTAGTGGAAACGCAGGCCTTCGCTGATGATGTCGGATACCGGCATGCGTGGCGACAACGAACCATAGGGATCCTGGAAGACTACCTGGATGCGGCGCCTACGCTTGCGCAGGGCATTGCCGGTAAGGCGGTCGAGCCGTTCACCGTCGAGTTCGATCTCGCCGCGACTCTCCACTAGCCTCAGCAGTGCCATGGCGAGGGTGGTCTTGCCGGAGCCGGATTCTCCGACGATTCCCAGTGTCTCACCCGGTGCCAGGTGCAAGTCGATCGGCTTCACCGCTTCGAAGGCGGGAGGACGCCTGGCGAACAGGCGCTTGGGCCGCTGGAAGCTTACTGCAACCCCGCGTGCCTCGAGCAACGCCTGGGTTGAGGAGACGGGCGCCGGCCGCCCGGCCGGCTCGGCATCCAGTAGCGTTCGCGTATAGGCACTGCGTGGTGCGGCAAAGACCTCGCCGACGGGGCCCGTCTCCTGCTCGATACCGTCATAGAGCACGCAGATGCGGTCGGCGTGGCGCCGCACCAGGTTGAGGTCGTGCGTAATGAAGAGCATGCCCATGCCATGCCGGTCGCGCAGCTCGGCGAGCAGGGCCAGGATCTCCTGCTGCACGGTGACGTCGAGCGCCGTGGTAGGCTCATCGGCGATCAGCAGCTCAGGATCGTTGGCGATGGCCATGGCGATCATGACGCGCTGACGCTGACCGCCCGAGAGCTGGTGCGGCCAGGCATCGAGCAGCTCATCGGGACGCGGCAGCTTGACCTGTTCGAGCAGTTGCCGAGTTCGCTCCCGGGCGGCGCGCCCCGACAGCCCTTGATGCAGGCGCAGCGTCTCGCCAATCTGCTTGGCCACGGTATGCAATGGGTTGAGCGAGGTCATCGGCTCCTGGAACACGAAGCCAACGCGACCGCCTCGCAGTGCCTGCCATTCCCGTTTCTTGAGGGTGGTGAGGTCGGTGTCACCCAACCAGCGCCCACCAGTAACCTGGGCATTGTCTGGCAGCAGGTTCATGGTGCCGAGGGCCGAGACTGACTTGCCGGAGCCTGATTCACCGACCAGTGCCAGGGTTTCGCCGCGCCGCACTTCCAAAGTCAGTTCGCGCAGGACCGGTTTGCCATCGAAGGCAATCGAGAGCTTGTCGAGGCGCAGCAAGGGTTGGGAACGAGTGTCATGCATTGGGCTGGGTCCTGGTCAGCGGCGTGGCGCTGGATGCGTGCTGAATATGTCGTGGATCGAAAGCGTCACGCAGCCCTTCACCGATGAAGACCAGCAGCGAGAGCATCAGTGACAGGCTGACGAAGGCAGTAATGCCAAGCCAGGGCGCATGCAGATTGTTCTTGCCTTGGGCCACCAGTTCACCCAGCGAGGGCGAGCCTGGCGGGAGACCGAAACCGAGGAAGTCGAGTGCCGTCAGCGTGGTGATGGCTCCGGTGAACAGGAACGGGATGAAGGTGAGGGTGGCCACCATGGCGTTGGGCAGCACGTGACGCCACATGATCAGCCGTGACGGCAGCCCCATGGCCTTGGCGGCACGCACGTACTCGAGGTTGCGGGCACGCAGGAACTCGGCGCGCACCACGTCCACCAGGCCAAGCCACGAGAACAACAGCATGATCCCCAATAGCCACCAGAAGCCGGGCTGAACAAAGCTGGCCAGGATAATCAGCAGGAACAGTACCGGCAACCCGGACCAGATCTCGGTCAGGCGTTGCCCGATCAGATCGGTCTTGCCACCGAAGTATCCCTGAATGCCGCCGATGATCACGCCCATTACCAGCGAACTCCCGGTCAGCACCAGGGCGAAGAACACCGACAGGCGAAAACCGTATATCACGCGCGCCAGTACGTCGCGGCCTTGATCGTCCGTGCCCAGCCAGTGCCGCGAATCAGGAGGCGAGGGGGATGGACGCATCATCTGCATGTCCAGTGTCTGGTAGGAGAAGGGAATCAACGGCCATATGGTCGAAGCGTCCTTCTCGAGCTGCTCGCGAATGAAGGGGTCGTGATAATCGGTGCGGGTGGGCAGAAAACCGCCGAATTCCGTCTCGGGGTAATCCACCAATAGCGGCACGTACCACTCGCCGTCGTAGTGCATGACGATGGGCTTGTCGTTGGCGATCAGCTCGGCGCCCAGGCTCACCACGAACAGCGCAAGGAAGATCCATAGTGAGACCCTGGCACGCCGGTTGCGGCGAAAGACTTCGATGCGACGACGCGCGATGGGGGAGAGCTTTGAAGTGAACGCAAATGCCATCGGCTCAGGACTCCCGTGTCTCGAAATCGATGCGCGGATCTACCCACACGTAGGTGAGATCGGAAACCAGCTTGAGGATCAACCCGATCAGCGTATACAGGAACAGCGTGCCGAAGATTACCGGATAGTCGCGCTGCATCACCGCCTCGAAGCCGAGTAGCCCGAGCCCCTCCAGCGAGAAAATCACCTCGATCAGTAGCGAACCGGTGAAGAATATCGTCACCAAGGCGCCGGGCAGGCCGGCAATGATGATCAGCATGGCATTGCGGAACACGTGGCCATAGAGCGTACGGCTGTCGCTGGCGCCCTTGGCTCGTGCTGTCAGCACGTATTGTTTGTGAATCTCGTCGAGGAAGCTGTTCTTGGTCAGCATGGTCAGGGTGGCAAAGCTGCCGATGGTCATGGCCGTAACCGGCAGGGTGATATGCCAGAAGTAGTCCTTGACCTTGCCCCAGGTGGAAAGCTCACCGAAATCCGGCGAGGTCAGCCCTCGCAGGGGGAAAAGGTCCCAGTAGCTGCCGCCGGCAAAAAGCACGATCAACAGGATGGCGAACAGGAACCCGGGAATGGCGTAGCCGACGATGACCAGTCCTGACGTCCAAACGTCGAAACGCGAGCCGTGGTGCAGTGCCTTGCGTATGCCCAGCGGTATCGAGATCAGGTAAACCAGCAGGGTGGTCCAGAGCCCCAGCGAGACCGAGACCGGCAATCGCTCGATCATCAGCTCGACGACCGGCCGATCGCGAAAGAAGCTGTTGCCAAAATCGAAGGTGGCGTAGTCACGCATCATGCCCAGGAAGCGCTCGTGAGCCGGCTTGTCGAAACCGAACTGTTGTTCGAGTTGCTCGATGAAGCGCGGATCGATGCCGCGTGCGCCACGCGACTCGTCGCGTACCACCACATCGCCGCCGCCGGCGTCCATGCGCGTGCTGACCATGCTGTCCACACCTTCGAAGCGGGCCAGCATCTGGTCGATCGGCCCTCCCGGGGCGGCCTGCACGATGATGAAGTTGAGCAGCATGATCCCCACCAGAGTGGGAATCATCAGCAGCAGTCGGCGCAGGATGTAGCGGCTCACGTCAGGTCATCCTCATGGGGCGGCGGCCTAGCGGCGGCGCAGGCGCTGGTTGATCTCTGCTTCACGTTCGGCATCGACCCACCAGGCGGCGAGATCGAGCCCGTACTTCGGGAAGGGCTGCGGATAACCGAATTTGTCCCAGACGGCGATTCGTGTCTCGCCGGAGTGGTACTGCGGAATGGTGATGAAACTCCAGCGCAGAACTCGGTCCAGCGCACGCGCCACGGTATTCAGTTCCTCACGACTATCGGCACGGATCAGCCGTTCGACCAGATCGTCAACGGCAGGATCTTCCAGTCCCATCAGGTTGCGGCTCTGTGGGCTGTTGGCGAATTCACTGGTCCAGTATTCGCGCTGCTCGTTGCCAGGACTGTTGGACTGCGGGAACTGACCGACGATGATGTCAAAATCGAAACCGCGCACCCGGTTGAGGTACTGGTTGATATCCACGATGCGCAGGCTGCCGTGGATACCCAGTCTCGACATGTTGCGCAGCATTGGCTGCACGACGCGCTCCATGCCGCTGTCGTAGAGCATCACCTCGACCGTGAGCGGGCGACCGCTCTCGGCATCGACCAGGGTGCCGTCGCGCACCTCGTAGCCCGCCTCGATCAGCAGGTCGTAGGCAAGCCGCAGGCGCTCGCGAAGATTCTGGGGATGGGCGATGGGCAGTGGTTCGTCGAAGACCCGCTGCGGTAGCTCGTCGCGAAAGGGCTCGAGCAGCTCGAGCTCCGCGTCGCTCGGCAGACCCTCGGCCGCCATGTCCGAGTTCTGAAAGTAGCTCTCGGTGCGGCGATAGGTATCATAGAAGAGGTTGGCATTGAGCCAGGGAAAATCGAAAGTGAGGTTGAGCGCTTCGCGCACCCTCAGATCCTGGAACTTGTCTCGCCGCAGATTGAACACGAAGGCCTGCATGCGCGACGGCTGGCCATCCGGCACGGTGATACGCTTAACCAACCCCTCACGATAGGCCGGGAAGTCATAGCCGATGGCCCAGGTCGCTGCGCGGGCATCGGTGCGGTAGTCCATTACGCCGGCCTTGAACGCCTCCCAGGCGATGTCGCGGTCACGATAGTAATCGTAGATCAGGTGGTCGATATTGTGCCGTCCCACGTTGACCGGCAGTTCTTGGCCCCAGTAGTCCTCTACGCGCTCGTAGACGATGCGGCGGCCGGGGTCCACCTCGCCGATGCGATAGGGCCCTGAGCCGGGATGTCGGGCCAGTGTGGGGCTGGAGAAATCGCGCTCCTCCCAGTAGTGCTTGGGCAGGATCGGTAGTTGGCCGACGATCAGCGGCAGTTCACGGGAGTGGTTGGAGGAGAACTCGAAGCGCACGGTGTGGCGATCGAGCGCCTCGACGCTCTCCACGTCGGCGTAGTAGCCGCGGTAGAAGGGATTGCCCTCATCGCGCAGCAGATGGAAGCTATAGACCACATCCTCGGCAGTCACCGGTTCGCCGTCGTGAAAGCGCGCCTCGGGGCGCAGGTCGAATTCTATCCAATAGCGATCCGGATCGAGGCGAATACCCTCGGCCAGCAGGCCGTAAGCGCTGAACGGCTCGTCGAGGTTCTGCACCAGTAAGGTATCGTAGATCTCGCCGACGCCGATCGCCGGCGTGCCGCGGATGATGAAGGGATTGGTCGAATCGAAGCTGCTGCCCACCGCGGCTTGGGTCATGCTGCCGCCCTTGGGGGCGTCCGGGTCGACATAAGGAAAGTGACTGAAGTCGGCGGGCAGAGCCGGCTCATCGTAAAGGGCCAGCCCATGCACCGTCGGCACCTCGTCCGCTTCGTCGGCGAACGATGGCGCTCCCCAGCCAAGCAATAGGCAACAGACGAGAGTGGAACGCAAGACGAACCGCATCAATGACATCCTTGGTGGAGGCTGGCCCGGCATCCCGGGCGTTACCGCCATAAGGTGTCAGGCCATCCGTCGCTTGTAAACCTCGATATGCGACGGATGGTCGCTGCCGGTTTCAACGTGCCGCAAGGCTGCGACGTGGAATCTCGAGCTGCTGGCCGGTGTGGATGACATCGCCGCTGAGACCGTTGTGCCGGCGCAGTTCGGCCACGCTGATGCCATGGCGGCCGGCAATGGCAGAGAGGCTGTCGCCACGCTGGACGAGGTACTGTGCGCCTTCGTGGGGAGTCGACTGAGCCGGAGCCCTAAGCTCCGCCAGTATGGCCTCTTCCTGTTCGATGGGCACCAGTACTTCGTCGACCGTGGCGGGGCTGGCAGTGCCATTGGTCAGCCCGGGATTCAGTGCAGCGAGTTCGGTATGGTTCACGCCAGTCGTATTGGCCAACTGCGCCAGGTTGATAGGTGCGGTGACCGGTACTTTGGCAAAAGCGGGTGCGTCGTCTATCTCGGGAAGTGTGATGCCATGAGCCTCGGGATCATCGATGATGGCAGCGATGGCATTGAGCTTGGGCAGGTAGTTCATCGTCTCGCTGGGCAATTGCAGATGCCAGTAATCACTGGGCGCACCGCTTGCCGCCGCGGCGTGTCGAGCCCGGTTCACCGTCCCGGCGCCGGCATTGTAAGCCGCAAGCGAGAGCTCGATGTCCCCCTCGTACCACTGCTCGGCCTGCAGCTCGATATAATCCAGCGCCGCTTGGGTCGAGGCGACGACGTCGAGGCGGGCGTCGTAACCATTGTGGCGATGCAGGCCCAGGGCATCGGCGGTACCGGGCATGAACTGCCACAGGCCGGCGGCACCTCGATGACTACGTGCCAAGGGGTCGTAGGAGCTCTCCACGAAAGGGATCAAGCCGATCTCGCCCGGCAGGCCCCGCAGTTCGACCTGTTCGTTGATCCAGGCCATCCAAGGCCGGGCGCGCTCGATGATCTCGGCAATATTGCCAGGGTTGGCACGGTAGTGATCGATCCACTCCTGCACCCTGGCATCATGGCGGCGATCATGCCATTCCAAGTTGTCGCGCAACCGCTCCCATGCATCGCCGGGGAGATACTCGAGGTTCAGGTCGTCCCAGAAATGGTGGGAGGAGTGGGCCGGCGCAGCGCCGGGATGCGGGCTTGCCAGTAGTGTCGGGCTGGTCGCCGACAGCGCACCGATCAAGGCGATACCACCGGCAAGGGCCAATGTCCACTGCCGCGTCGTTCGGTAGGTCATGCGTTCTCCTTCAGGGCAGGTGTGGTTCACGCTGCCCATGGGATGCGTCGATTCTAGAAACTGTCTTTCCAGGCACGCAGGGTGGTGAAAGTGGCCTGGTCGGTATCGGTATTGCCATACTGTGCAGCCGTGGCGCGTATGTCCGGTTCGTCGCAGCGCAAGAAGGGGTTGATGCGCTTCTCCCGGGCCAGATGGCTCGGCAGGGTGGGGCGGTCGAGATCGCGGGCGCGCTGGGCCTCGACAATGGCATCGGCGACATCCCGGTTGTGCGGGTCGGCCGCCCGGGCAAACTTGAGGTTGGCCAAGGTATACTCATGAGCAGCGAACACCAGCGTGTCGTCTGGCAATCCGGTCAGGATCTGCAGCGAACGGTACATCTGCTCGGGAGTGCCTTCGAAGAGGCGGCCACAGCCTGCGGAAAACAGCGTGTCGCCGCAGAACAGCAGGGGCGGGATGCCGGCGGTGAAGAACGCGATATGATCCAGGGTATGCCCCGGCACCTCATGGACATCGAAGCGCCGCCCCATGACACGACAGGTATCGCCTTTCCCGACGCGTTTCGTCAGGCCGTCAATGCCTGGATTGTCGGGTCCGATTACCTGCGGCGAGTAGCGATCGATGAGTTCCGTCAGCCCGCCGGTATGATCGGGGTGATGATGGGTAACGAGAATAGTGCCGAGAGTGAGCCCTTCTTGCTCGAGGACACGAATGACCGGCTCCGCGTCGCCTGGGTCCACGACACAGACGTCGGGGCTCGTATCCTGGCGCATGAGCCAGATATAGTTGTCGCTTAAAGCGGGAATCGGTGTCACGCTCAGCATAGGCGGTCTGTCCTTCGTCGCGTCGTCAACCGAAGTGAGTGGCGCTCGTTGGTCCGTTCCTCGCCCCTGGCGGCACAGCAGGGCGCCACCGCGGATGTTCGCTCGATAAGGGCCGAGCACGGCAAAAAGCCAGAAATGGCCTGCAAAACCGGTGATCATGGAGGTAATGGTCAGTAATGTCAAACCCGCATGAAGCGCTTGCCCTGGCACGGTTGTGTCGAGAAGGGCGCCGCTACTGGTCCAGCGAGGACGGTCAGGCCCATTGGCGTGCCGAGCGAGCCTGCCTGGGGCCGATCTGCGAAAGCCTGCACGGTGGTCACAGCCTGGAGCTCGGCATTGGACCTTCGCTCACCGACATGTCGCCCATCCGTCATAACATACGCTGGGCACCGACGACCGAACTATCCGAAACCGCTTCCGCCCTGGTGTGCCCCCTGGATGCGCTCGCGCTGCCCGATGAATGCCTTCACCTCGTCATCGTCCACCATCTGCTGGAGGTCGTCGACGAGCCTCATCGGCTGCTGCAGGAGGCGGCCCGGGTCACCGCTGACGATGGCTGCCTGATCGTGCTTGGCTGGATGCCGCTGGGCCTGGGCGGTCTCGCGCGATTCTCGCCGGGGCGCCGCAGCCGCCTGCCTTGGCGTGGACATTGGCGCACGCCGTCCAAGCTGGGCGAGTGGCTCGCATTTGTCGACTTCCGCGTCGAGCGGGTAGACTACTGCGGCTTTCACCTGCCCGGCAGCCCACCTAACAATGCCGTTCTGGAAACGCTGGGGCGGCGCCACAACGTGCCGCTGGGTGATAGCTACATCATTCACGCCCGCCGCCGAAGCCGACTCGCTCAGAGCCAGCGTCCCAGGTTGAGGCTGCAGGGCTCCTTGGGCGGTGGTGCGCTGGGTCATGCCACGCGTGTCGGCAGTACCGCACCGGAACCGAGCAGAAGGACCACCGAAGTTGAGTGCCAGTGACCCCGACAAGCCATTGCCCAAAGTCATCATACATACCGACGGAGCCTGTCGCGGCAATCCCGGGCCGGGTGGGTGGGGGGCTGTGCTCTGCAGTGGCCGACATGAGAAGACCCTGAACGGCTTCGAAGCGACCACTACCAACAACCGGATGGAGCTGATGGCAGCGATCATGGCGCTGCGAGCACTCAAGCAGGCCTGTGACGTGGAGCTGTGGACCGATTCCGAATACTTGCGCCGCGGCATTACCGAGTGGATACACGGCTGGATGAAGCGCAACTGGAAGACGGCAAGCAAGCAGCCGGTCAAGAACGCCGAACTGTGGCGGGAGCTGCTCGAGGAGACCCATCGCCATCGTATCGAGTGGCACTGGGTCAAGGGGCACAGCGGCCACCCCGGTAACGAGCGTGCCGATGCGCTGGCCAACGCCGCCATTGATGCCCACTGGACCCGTGGCAAGTCGCAAGCCACCCAACCTGAGTCCTAAATCATGCGTCAGATCGTTCTGGATACCGAAACCACCGGCATCGACCCCCGTGAGGGCCACCGTCTGATCGAGATAGGTGCCGTGGAGCTCGTCAACCGGCGCCTGACAGGCAACACCTACCATCAGTACATCAACCCGCAGCGTGAGGTCGAGGCCGAGGCCATTGGAGTGCACGGCATCACCAACGAATTCCTCATCGACAAACCGGTATTCGCCGAGGTCGCCGATGCCTTCTGGGAATTCATTCGCGGCGCGGAACTGGTGATCCACAACGCAGCATTCGACGTCGGCTTCATCGACAATGAGTTCACGCTGCTGCTGGGTGTGCGCGGTGAGCCACGCCTAGGGCCGGTGGCAGAGCACTGCCGCATCCTCGATACCTTGCAACTGGCCCGTGAGCGTCACCCCGGGCAGCGCAACAGCCTCGACGCACTGTGCAAGCGCTACGAGATCGACAACGGTCGTCGCGTGCTGCACGGAGCACTGCTCGATGCCGAGATTCTGGCCGACGTCTACCTGGCCATGACTGGCGGCCAGACGGCGCTGTCACTGGATGCCGAAGAGCGGAGTGACAACCAGGCCATGGCCAGCGGTTTGTCGATCCGCCGCATGTCGCTTGCCGCCGGCACCCTACGCGTGTTGCGCCCTGGCCAAGCTGAGCTCGCGGCGCATCAGGCCAAGCTCGAGCAGATTCGCCAGGCGGCAGGAAGCTGCCAGTGGGATATGTTGGCGAGCCAGCATCATGGGAGCCACGATGCTGCGCCGTGAGCTGCCGCTTGAAGCCAGCCATGGGCGGCTGATTCGGGTCGCCTCGGGGCGCATTGCCCCGGGCCCTGATGACACCCCTCTCCAACTGGCGCAGCCTTGGCCCGAGAACGCGCAGCCGCTGGCCTACTGGCACGACGAACCGATCGGCCTTTCGGTGGAAGAGCATGCCGCTGAGCACTGGCCCGATGGACGTCAATGGCTTTCCCGCCTTCCCGAATCCTGGTTTCCCCTGATTTCCACGGCCTTACAAGTGGCGGCCTGGTTGCGCGACCATCGCTTCTGCGGCCGTTGCGGTGCGCCTGCGGCCCGGCTCGATGCCGAATTCGCCATGCACTGCAACCAGTGCGGACACCGCAACTACCCTCGTATCTCGCCGTGCATCATTACCCTGGTTACCCATGGCGATGCCATGCTGCTGGCTCGCAGCCCGCGCTTTCCGCCCGGGCGCTACTCCACCCTGGCGGGCTTCATCGAACCGGGAGAATCTGCCGAAGAAGCGGTGCATCGTGAAGTGTACGAAGAGGTGGGCATCACTGTAGGGCGGATACGCTACTACCGTAGTCAGGCCTGGCCCTTCCCACATGCGCTGATGCTGGGCTTCTTTGCCGAAGCGGCCAGTCGGCGCATCCGTATCGACGGTATCGAGATCGCCGACGCCGCCTGGTTCCACCCGAAAGGACTACCGCAGTTGCCGCCGCCATATTCCATTTCGCGGGCATTGATCGAGACCCACCTTGCCGAGGTGGCCGACGGCATCGGCCAATTGAGCAGGCTGCAATGAAATGGGCCGCCTGAAGGCGGCCCATAGCGATTCAGCAACGCTGCTTTCAGCGATTCGGGAACAGGCTCGTCAGTTTGGTAGCCAGCATCACGTTGCCTGTGGCCTTGAGCTTGCCGGTCATGAAAGCCGTCATGCCATTGACTTCTCCGGTCATGATACCTTTCAACGTGTCGCTGCTCATGGAGAGCGATACGGAAGGGTCGTCATGTTCGCCTTCCTCGATCGCCAGGGTGCCATCCTTCACTACCAGATAGTGACTACCGTTGTCGCTGAAGTGAAACTGGAAGACGTCGTCCATGCCCTGGGCAGCCTGGGGGTCGAAGCGCTCTTGCAGTTTGTCTAATGTCGAAGTGGACATGGGGACATTTCCTTTACGGGTAATCAGTGGTTAGCGGGACTCTTCTGGCAGAGATTATTTCAAACGATTGTTTCAATCAAGCCCATTGTCAGTGATGCTGCCTGGAGTCACGATTGGGCGCACAACGCAAAACGGAGTGGCGACGTGAATGAATGGCTGATGGACATGGGACGCTTCGTCGTGCAGACGTCGATCCTGACACTGCTGGTCGTGGTCGCGGTCATCGTGATTACACGCATCAAGAGCGAGGCGAGTGAGCGCGTTCGGCTGCGGGTCGAGGAACTGAACGCTCGTCACGAATACCGCCGACGCCGCCTGGCACTGGCCGCTACCGAGCCGAACGCACGCAAACGCCTGGTCAAGGCCTTCCGGCGCGATGACAAGAGCCGCACCCGAGCTGGCCGCAAACAGGCTGGCGAGCCACGCGGTACGGTATGGGTACTGGATTTTGTTGGTGATCTCAAGGCCACGGGAGTAGGGCGTTTCGCCGAAGAAATCTCTGCTGTCACGGCGGCAGCGAGCGATGGGGACGAGGTCGTGATTCGCCTGGAGTCTGCGGGAGGTCTCGTGCACGGCTATGGGCTGGCGGCCGCTCAGGTAGACCGACTACGAGAAGCAGGACTCAGCACCACGATATGCGTGGACAAGGTGGCAGCCAGCGGTGGCTATCTCATGGCATGCGCCGCGGACCATCTGCGCGCCGCGCCGTTTGCCGTTCTGGGCTCGATCGGTGTTGTGGCCCAACTGCCCAACGTTCATCGCCTGCTCAAGCGTCATGACGTCGATATCGAGCTACATACCGCTGGCGAGTACAAGCGAACCCTTACCGTATTCGGGGAGAACACCGAGGAGGGACGGGAGAAGTTCCAATCGGACCTGGAGCACATACACGATCTGTTCAAGCAGCACGTGACCGAGCGCCGCCCAACGCTCGACATCGAGGCGGTAGCGACGGGCGAGGTGTGGTATGGGCGCGATGCACTCGAAAAAGGACTGGTGGACGCCCTGGGTACCAGTGAGGCCTATCTGATGGCACGGATGGAGGAGGCACGTGTGGTCAGCGTTCGCCTGGAAGCTCGGCATCCACTGGGCAAACGGCTCGGCATGGCCGTCAGGGAAGGCGTGGAAGGAGGTGTCGAACGCCTATTGGAACGACTCGATGCAAGTCGTTGGGAAAAGCGCTGAACCGGTACCCCGGGCTTCGTCACGCTTCCTGCAGCTGTACGAGCGCTCCAATCATCTGGCGCGCTTGCTCCCCCTGCAGCGAGTAGTAGATGGTCTGTGATGCTCGACGCGTCGAGACCAGACCTTCCCGCCTCAAAATCGCCAGATGCTGGGACAAGGCCGACTGGCTCAAGGCCAGCCGTTGGTTGAGTTCGGTGACCGACAGCTCGGATCCATCCAGCAAACACAGGATGCGCAACCGGTTATCGTTTGCCAGTGCCTTCAGCAGTGCGGTGGCCTGGTCGATGGCCGGATTGCCGGCCTGGAGAAGGCGAGATGCAGCGTTGTTCGAGGTGCTCATGATGATCTCCCCGTATTGCTGTCCGAGTAAAAAGCTGGCTCCGGACAGGCGGCTTCGGGCGGCTACCTCGGCCCACGACAGGAAGCGCAAACCACCTGTCGCAGACGGTGCGATCCGGCAGTGCCCAAGTTTGGTCATGCCTTGCTGATTTAGTCATCATTGATAGTGACACTGCGGCTGTCAAACGAAGAATCAACTTAGTAACTCTTCGCATCAGCATCAGGCTCTAATTGTCAACAATCATTCGCACAAAATGTGCCTTGTCTCAGCCTTTCAGCCAGAATTAGCCAATAGTATGAAGGAAATTTCGGGAAAAAACCCTAAAGTGTCAACAATCTAAGTTTTCAGCGATGCCGGACAGGACGATGACAACCTATAACTCCGAATTTCAACGTTCGATCGACCAGCCGGAAGCCTTCTGGGCCGAGCAGGCACAGCGAATCCCATGGTTCACGCCACCCCGTGCCATTCTCGACTATGACGAGCAGGGTCACGCTCGTTGGTACACGGATGGTGAGATGAACATCTGTCATGCAGCGCTGGATCACCATGTCGCACAGGGACGTGGCGACCAGCCGGCCGTCTATTGGGATTCGCCGGTCACGGGCGGCAAGCGCACCCTGACCTATCGTGAAATGCGCGACGAGGTGGCACTGTTCGCTGGCGCCTTGAAGGGTCTCGGGGTAGGGAAGGGCGACCGGGTCGTCATCTACATGCCCATGGTCCCGGAGGCCCTGGTGGCGATGTACGCCTGCGCGCGTCTGGGAGCCGTGCACTCCGTGGTCTTCGGCGGCTTCGCCCCGCATGAACTCGCCGTGCGCATCGACGATGCTCAGCCGAAGGTCGTTGTGGCAGCCTCCTGCGGCATCGAGATCGACCGGGTAATTCCCTACCAGCCCAACATTCAGGCGGCTATCGAGCAGAGCGAGCACAAGCCCGCCGCTTGTATCTACCTGCAGCGTGAGCAGCAGCGTGCCGAACTCGGTCCGTGCGACCACGACTGGGCAGAGCTGCTGAAGAGTGCCACCCCGGCCGATTGCGTGCCGGTCAGGGGCAGCGATCCCTTGTACGTGCTGTATACCTCGGGCACCACGGGCAAGCCCAAGGGTGTGGTCCGCGACACGGCGGGCTACGCTGTGGCGCTGCACTACTCCATGGAAACCATCTACGACGTGGCGCCGGGCGACGTGTTCTTCTCTGCATCGGACGTTGGCTGGGTAGTGGGCCACTCCTATATCGTCTATGCGCCGCTGCTGCGCGGCTGTACCACGGTCGTCTACGAGGGCAAGCCGGTCAAGACGCCTGATGCCGGCGCCTTCTGGCGACTCGTCAGCCAGTACCGTGTCAAGAGCTTCTTCACTGCACCGACGGCTTTTCGTGCGATCAAGAAGGAGGATCCTGACGGCAAGCTGTTGCAACAGTACGACATCTCCTGCCTGAAGGCGCTCTACCTGGCCGGAGAGCGCCTCGACCCGCCGACCTTCCACTGGCTCGACGACATGCTCGAGGTGCCAGTGATCGACCACTGGTGGCAGACCGAGACCGGCTGGCCGATCGCCGCCAACCTGCAGGGGCTGGAGCCAATGGCCACCAAGGCCGGCAGCGCCACCGTGCCGGTACCCGGCTTCAACGTGCAGATTCTCAACCGCGAGGGCGAACAGGCCGGGCCGATGGAGCAAGGCAGCGTGGTAATCAAGCAGCCCATGCCGCCGGGGTGCCTGGTGGGGATATGGGGCGACCCGAAACGCTTCCACAGTGCCTACATGGCGGCTTTCCCGGGCTATTACCTGACCGGCGACGGCGGCTACTTCGACCAGGATGGCTATCTGTTCATCATGGGCCGCACCGATGACGTCATCAACGTGGCCGGGCACCGGCTTTCGACTGGAGAAATGGAAGAGGTGGTCGGCGCGCACAAGGCGGTGGCCGAATGTGCCGTCATCGGCATCCACGATGCGCTCAAGGGGCAGATTCCAGTCGGCCTGGTGATACCCAAGGACGGCTTCGACGGCGACGAGGTCACGCTCGAGAACGAGCTGATCGCGCTGGTGCGTGAGAAGATCGGTCCAGTCGCCTGCTTCAAGCAGGTCCTGGTAGTCAACCGGCTGCCCAAGACCCGTTCCGGCAAGATCCTGCGCAAGCTGCTGCGCAACATTGCCGACGGCAAGGAGTACGGCGTGCCTTCGACTATCGACGATCCGGCCAGCCTCCAGGACGTGCATGAAGCCATGAGGATACGTGACGTCGGCTCCGCCCACGAGGCTCGACAGGTCTGAGCAGGGCCGAATCAGGAGCTGCGCCGCGCTGCCCACCGGGCGGCGCGCTTGTTGATGGCCCATGATTGCGTATTGGCCAGCGCCTTGAGTGACACGTATAATTTCCGCCTCATTCCGGTGCCCGATTATGTCGGACACCGGCGAGGGTTCCCTCACCCCTCGCCAGTCGACATGGCCACGCCAAGGCCGCCAAAAAGGATTCGCCCATGTTCGTATTGTCGCAAGCGCAGCAGCGCCGCTGCCTGCTATTGCTGGTGTCGTTCCATATCCTGGTGATTGCCGCCAGCAACTATCTCGTGCAGTTGCCTTTTACTCTATTCGGGTTACACACCACCTGGGGGGCATTCAGCTTTCCCTTCATCTTCCTTGCCACCGACCTTACGGTGAGGCTGTTCGGCAAGGAGCCGGCCCGGGCCATCATCTTGCGGGTCATGCTGCCGGCGCTGGTCATCTCCTATATCGTCTCGGTCGTCTTTCCGCGCGGTAGTTTCGTCGGCTTCGAAGCACTGGGAGAGTGGAACCTGTTCGTGGCCCGTATCGCGTTGGCAAGTTTCATGGCCTACGTGCTGGGCCAACTGCTCGACGTGCAAGTCTTCGATCGTCTGCGAACCCTGCAGGCATGGTGGATAGCGCCGGCGGTTTCCACCGTACTGGGCAACCTTGCCGATACGGCGGCGTTCTTCGCCATGGCGTTCTATCGCAGTCCCGATCCCTTCATGGCGGCGAACTGGGTTGAAATCGCTACGGTGGACTACGTGATCAAGCTCGGTATCAGCCTGCTGTTCTTCCTGCCGCTATATGGCGTGCTGCTGGCCTGGCTGAGTCGCAGGCTAGTGGAGTTCACCGGGCAGCAGGACCTGACGCCTCAGCGCTCTTGAGCGGAAAGTATCCTGGCACTGCCAAGCCAATAACCACGGGGAGATAAGAATGAGCGTCGAACTCAACTATCAGGATACCGGCGGAGAGGGCACCCCCCTGATGGTGGTCCACGGCCTGCTGGGCAGTGCCGACAATTGGCGTTCACACGTCAAGCAGTGGCAGGATCGGCGGCGCGTGGTGGCGGTCGACTTGCGTAACCACGGCCGCTCGCCCCATGCCGAAGGCATGAGCTACCGCGAGATGGCCGAAGACCTGCTGGCACTCATGGAACGCTTGCATATCGAGAAGGCGCACCTGCTCGGCCACTCCATGGGCGGCAAGGTCGTCATCAGCCTGGCGCGGCTGACGCCCGAGCGTGTGGCATCGCTGATAGTCGCGGATATCGCACCACAGGCCTACGGCCATGGCCATGACGCCGTATTCGCCGGGCTCAGGCACCTCCAGCGTGGCAACCCTGCGAATCGGCGCGAAGCCGATGAACTGTTGGCCGAGCATGTCGACGAGCGTGCCACACGGCTGTTTCTGGCCACCAATCTCGAGCGTGGGGAAAGTGGTGGGCTGGTATTGCGAGTCGGCCTCGACCAGATCGAGGCTGGCTACCGCGACATCATGCGAGCACCGGCCGGGGAGGGTGCCTTCGAGGGACCGGCTCTGGTGCTACGGGGAGGACGATCGAACTACGTACCGGACTCTGCCCTGCCGGGTCTGCGCGAGGCGCTGCCCAATTCGCGCCTGGTGACTCTAGAAGAGGCCGGCCATTGGCTGCACGCCGAGCAGCCCGAAGCGTTCCAGTCGGCAGTCAACGATTTCCTGAATTCGCTGGCCGACTGAAGGACATCAGGGGGCAGCCGTACCGATGTCGATGGCGAGCAGCTCAAGCGGCGTAATGGCCTCAATGACGCCCGCATCGAGAAGATACTGTTCGAAGCGCAGATAGCGGCCACGGTCCACGGCCGCAGGCTGCAGAGCCAGGCGCGGGAAAATGTCCGCCCAGGCATCTTGGCTGGTGTGATCAGCAAGTGCAGGTTCGGCCCTCTCCAGCAGCTGCCAGGCCTCCTGCGGATGGTTGACGATCCAAAGGGCGGCCTCTTCCAAGGCCGATACCAGCCTGCGTACGGCATCACGCTTGCCATTGAGCTGGTCTCGATTGGCCATCAGGATCAATCCATCATGGACGGGCAGTCCATTTGCTTCGCTCGGCAGCACTCTCGTCGTCACGCCCTCATCGGCCAGTTGTCGGGGGAGCAGGTAGCGATGGTTCACCACCATTCCATCGATTCGCTGTTCCCGCATGACATCGAGGGCCGAGTAGCCAACGTCCACGAGCCCAACCAGTTCCAGGCCATTGGTCACGCCCAATAGTTCCTTGAGCATTCCCGCCAGCAGCACATCGCGCCCGTCGACATCGGTGAAACCGATGCGCAGCCCCTCGAGAGGGGGCTCGCGGGATTCGCCCTCCAGGCTGGTGTTCATCACCAGGCCCGAAACGGGAGCCGCTACCAAAGTGGCCACGCGTACCAGCGGCACCCCTTTAGCGGCCAGCAAGTGGAGTTGAGGCTGGCGTCCGAGCGCCAGGTCGGTGCGTCCAGCAGCCAGCAGCTTGGCAGGCACGCTGGGATCCGCCGGTATTGCCAGCGCTACGTCCAGGCCACGGCGCGCGAACATGCCTTTTTCGCGTGCCACCAGCAAGGAGGCATGCTGAGGGTTGAGATACCAGTCGAGGGTGACGGTCAGACGGGTCATGGGCGGCGGCACGATGGGCTCGGCAGGTTCGCTCACCACCGAGGGCACATCCAGCGCCGGCTCTGCTTGATGCTCTGGCTCAATGTGAGGCTCGTTCAGCGGCTGGTGATCGAGGCCTCCCGAGACCTCGATTGCCGGTGGCACCTCGATGATCGGCGTGGCTTCGCTTGGCGCCAAGGTCTCGGTGTCCCGCAGCAGTAAGGGAGGCACCTTGACGATAGGTTCGAGCTGCAGCGGAGGCGCGGGGAGCGGTACGCTGTCCCTGGCGGTTTCAGCCACGAGCTGCAGGGAAAGCGCCAGCGCCAGTATTGAAATCGTTCCAGCCAAGGCGCGAGCCATGCAGCTTCGGTAGGGCTTGGCCATGGATGGGATCTCCAGGGAAAACGTAAGGTTCCGTAAGCAGTTAGTTTATCGTTGTCGTGCCAGCCATGGCTAGCCGCGGTGCTGCCTGCTCGCCCCCGGGCACCCGTGGCATAATGGAGCCATTCCAGCTCGAGGTCATGCATGGACACCATCAATACCCTTTTCCTGCTTTCCGGTTTTCTGATCGCCCTCAGCGTCGTGGCCAGCCGTATCTCTTCGATGGTGGGACTGCCCCTCCTGCTGATCTTCCTGGGCCTGGGGATGCTGGCAGGCGAAGAGGGGATACTGGGCATCCAGTTCGACGACTACTCGCTGGCTTTTTTGATTGGCCATCTTGCGCTGGCCATGATCCTGCTAGACGGCGGCCTGAGGACCCGGCTCAAGACCTTCCGCGTCGGCTTCAAGCCCGCCCTGTCACTGGCCACGCTGGGCGTGTTCGTCACGAGTGGCGTAGTGGGGCTGTTCGCCATGTGGGTTTTCGACCTTACCTTGGTACAGGGTCTGCTGGTCGGCGCCATCGTCGGTTCGACGGATGCCGCAGCGGTGTTCTCGATGCTCAGCGGGCGTGGCGTACATCTGAACGAGCGTGTCAGCGCCACACTCGAGATCGAATCCGGTACCAACGATCCCATGGCGATCTTTCTGACCCTGCTACTGGTCGAGCTACTGGTCGGCGACATTCGCGGGCCCCTCGAGACCCTGATGTTCATGGCATTGCAATTCGGTCTCGCCACGCTGATCGGCCTAGGCGGCGGCTGGCTGAGCGCCAAGCTGCTGCGCTGGCTTGATCTGGCTCCCGGACTCTATTCACTGCTGGCTCTGGGCTTGGGATTCTGCGTCTTCGGCATGACCAGTTTTCTTGGAGGAAGCGGCTTCCTGGCGATCTATCTGACCGGGCTGATGATCGGCAACCAGCCGGGCCGGCACCTCAATTTCATTCTTCCCGTCCACGACGGCCTGGCTTGGCTGAGCCAGATCGGCCTGTTCCTGATACTGGGACTGCTGGTCAACCCGTCCGGGCTGCTCGAATTCGCCCTGCCAGCCTCACTGGTGGCGCTGGTCTTGATCTTCGTTGCACGTCCTCTGGCAGTGCTGATCACGGTGAAGCCCTTTTTCCGCTTTCGCTGGCGTGAGATCGGCTTTCTTTCCTGGGTGGGGTTACGCGGTGCGGTCCCCATCGTGCTCGCTATCTTTCCGGTCATCGGCGGAGTGGAGAATGCCGCGCTCTATTTCAACGTCGCCTTTGCCGTGGTGTTGCTGTCCCTGCTGATCCAGGGCGGAACCTTGCCTTTGATGGCACGCTGGACGAAGGTGGAAATCCCCGTGGGGGTCACCCCGAACCATCGGGGACCGCTGGGAATCCTGCCCGAAAACGATTACGAGATGTTCGTCTACAACGTGGATAATCAGGACCTCGACGACGTTCCAATTCGCCTGCTGCGCTTTCCTTCCGGAGCCGTGATCTCGGCGCTTTTCCGCCAGCACGCCATGCTGCATCCCAAGGGCAGTACCCGGCTCAAGCCGGGCGACGTGATTTGCGTCATCGGACGCAGTGGAGACCTGCCGGCACTCAATCGACTGTTCAGTGGCGATGCCAAGCTCAAGCGGGAACGCGCCTTCTTCGGCACATTCACCTTTGATGGCGACGCCCTGATGAAGGATATCGCTAGCGTTTACGGCTTGACGCTCAGCCCCGGAGAGAGCGATATGACGCTCGCCGAATTCGTCTCGCTGCGAGTTGGCGGGCACCCAGTGGTAGGGGACGATATCGACTGGCATGGCATTCATTGGGTCATCAGCGAAATGGACGGCAATCGCGTCACACGAGTCGGCCTACGCCTCTATTAGCCCAAAACGCGAGGCAATTCGTTGCAACGATCGGTGTCGCAGCGTTCGCTTATGGTCAGGTCGGGCAATATGCCTGCCGCCTCGCTTGTCGCCCGCAAAGGTGGCAGCTACCTTCTTCAGTACCATCACGCTCAACAGGATTTGACGGAGGTACTCATGACGCGAGGACTCGGAGGACGCTCACCTGCCAATATCACGCATCATCTTCAAGGGGTAGATTTTCCCGCAGGGCGCGACGACCTCGTGGCGCAGGCTCAGGCCAATGGGGCGGAAGAGGAGGTCATGGAAGTCATTCGGCAATTACCCAATCAGAAGTACGAGAGCATGGCCGATGTGACCAAGGGAGTCGGCGAAGTCGAGTAGGCTTTCACTTCTACCTCTCGAGGTAGGAAACATCGGTAATGAAGGAGCGTCTTGACATGCTCAAGTTTCTGGCAAGTACCGTCGGGATCATCTTTCTCATCGGTTTGGCCGTCGTCATCGGCCTGCTGATGCTCATCTTTTGAGCGGTCCTGTTCGGGGCAGCGTGGCTGCCCCGTCTCTACAGGAGAGGCCTTTCCCTCCTGCCTTCGCAAGACCAGGCTTCCTTTCGCTAGTATGTAAATACGGTAGCAGAACACATAACTGGAGCTTGCGATGTTGTTTACGCGTCGACAGTGGCTCGTTCTACTGGCGGGGCACGTGGTTGGCACTTTTCTATTCATGATCCTGCGTTGGCCCCCCGCAGCCAATCATGACATCTTCTTGGCCTTTGGCGGCATGCTGGTACCGACGGCGCTGGCCTTTATCGGCGCATTGCTGGGACGAATACACAGTCAGCAAGGTGTAATTGTAGGACTGTTCATCGGCTATGTGATCTTCTTTGCGCCAGCCAGCATCATGATGATGGGCAGATGACGCCACAAAGAAGTGCACCCGGCCGAAGCCGGGCGCCAAAGGGATGCAAACCGAAGCCCATCAGCCGGAGATGGCAAAGCTTCCTGCGTTAATCCATAGGTGAGCGGCAACGCTGGCGGCATAACCCAGCGCGATGACCGGCGCCCAACGCAGGTGCCCAAGGAAGGTATAGTTGCCGCGCGCCTGGCCCATCAGCGCGACGCCCGCGGCCGAGCCGATCGACAGCAGACTGCCGCCTACGCCCGCAGTGAGTGTGATCAGGAGCCAGTGTCCGTGCGACATCTCGGGTTCCATGGTCAGTACGGCAAACATCACGGGAATGTTGTCGACCACGGCGGAAACCACGCCCAGCGCGATATTGGCCCAGGTAGCATCCCAACCGACATAGAGGGCCTCGGACAACATGCCTAGGTACCCCAGGAAACCCAGGCCGCCGACGGCAACCACAACACCGTAGAAGAACAGCAGGGTATCCCACTCGGAGCGGGCCACGCGATTGAAGACATCGAAGGGCACCACACTACCCAATTGCCGCAGCTTGCGCTCGTCGCCACGCTGGGTGTAGCGGATTCGCTTCTTCTCCAACGAGCGCGGCAAGGTCATGCGCAGGAAGTAACCGAAGAACTGCAGATAGCCAAGCCCAGTCATCATGCCGAGCACCGGCGGCAGGTGCAGCAGGGTATGACAGGCCACGGCGGTAGTAATGGTAAGCAGGAACAACAGGACGATGCGCCGCGCACCGCGCTTGAGCCAGACGTCTTCATAGACACCTTCCGGCTTGCGGTTGTTGATGAAGAAAGTCATCAAAATGGCGGGAATCAGGAAATTCACCAGCGAGGGTACCAGTAGAGTGAAAAACTCGTAGAACTGTACGATGCCGGCCTGCCAGACCATCAGGGTGGTAATGTCACCAAAAGGACTGAATGCACCGCCGGCATTGGCTGCTACGACGATATTGATACAGGCCAGGTTGATGAAGCGCCTGTCGCCTTCCGCCACCTTGGTGACTACGGCGCACATCAGCATGGCGGTGGTGAGGTTGTCGGCGATCGGCGAGATCACGAAGGCAAGGCCACCGGTCAGCCAGAACAACTGCTTGTAGCTGAATCCCTTGCGAATCATCCAGGAGCGCAGCGCATCGAAGACGCGGCGCTCGTCCATGGCGTTGATGTAGGTCATCGCGACCAGCAGGAACAGCATCAGCTCGGCGAATTCGAGCAGCGTCTCGCGAAAGGCGTGCTCGGCTTCGTTGGGCATGCCGGACTGTACGTAGACCCAGCCGATCATGAACCAGATCAAGCCAGCGGCCACCAATACCGGCTTGGACTTGCGCATGTGCAACTTTTCCTCGCCCATGACCAGCATATAGGCGAGTACGAAGATAGCCACGGCTATGTAGCCCACGGTCGAGTTAGTCAGATCCATACTGCCTGTCACCGCCAGCGCGGCGGGGCTGAACAGCAGGATGCCGAAAACGAGCAATAGAGCACTCGGCCAACGGAGCATTTTCCGTAGCCTGGGTTTTGAACAACAGCCGGTTGGCATGGATGGTAGTCCTGTTTGTTAAGGTTTTCAGGGAGAGGTGAAAAAAAGCGGCTGAATTTTATCATGCCCTGTTGCGGTGCAACAGCTAGCCAGAAGGGGTATGAGGTAGGCTGGTAGCTAGACTTTGGTCAATAAAAAACCCTTGCCGCAGCAAGGGTTTTCAAGAAAGCAGGGTGGCGGAGGGACAGGGATTCGAACCCTGGGTAGGCTCTCACCTACGCCGGTTTTCAAGACCGGTGCATTCAACCGCTCTGCCATCCCTCCGGCTCACGGGGGCGAATATTACCAGTTATGCTCATGAGGTCAAGGGCTGGTAGCCAGGTACTGCCAAGGAGTGCGTATGTCGAGCCATGTAAACCCGGAAGTGAGGCCGACCCCAGCCGTGGCCGCGGCCGTGGTGCACCAGGGAAGAGTGCTCATGGTACAGCGACGCAACCCGCCCAATGCCGGCATGCTCGCGCTTCCGGGTGGGCGGGTGGAACCCGGCGAGCCGCTGCTGGAAGCTGCTTTGCGGGAGCTGCACGAGGAGACCGGCATCATTGCCGATTCAGAGCGAGTACTGACTGCCATCGATCAGTTCCAGCATGACGACCAGGGCTGTCTGCTTAGCCACTTCGTCATTGTCGTAGTGACCTGCCGCTGGGTCGGAGGCGCCGCGGTCGCCGGGGACGATGCCAACCAGATCCACTGGCTCGATGCCACTCAGGTAAGCAGCGAAGCAAGCCTCTGCGCCAGCGCAAGGCGCATTGCCACCAATCTGCTTGCCGACACCAAGAGGCGATGAAGGTTCGTTGAGTCTTGTAGAACTAAGGACTTGCGCCGGGAACCAACCGACGGCATCCTTGGTCAACTGCAGAGATCAAACCAAGATCAATCACAGGGAGCTCTGGATCAATGGCCTATCACGAAACACACGTGGCCCAGCAATCGTCCCAGGCCGTCAGTGCCAACAAGGTACTGCGCAATACCTATGCGCTACTGGCGATGACACTGCTGTTCTCCGCCGTCACAGCGGGTGCCGCCATGGCCATGGGCGTCGAGCGAATGAACATCTTCGTGTTCTTCATCGGCGCATACGGCTTGATGTTCCTGGTCCACAAAACCGCCAATTCGGCAACCGGCCTGTTGGCCACCTTCGCCTTCACCGGCTTCATGGGCTTCACGCTCGGCCCGATCCTCAGCGCCTACCTCGCTCTACCCAACGGCGCTGCGCTGATCATGAACGCGCTCGCCATGACCGGGCTGACCTTCATCGGTCTCTCCGCCGTGGCGCTGATTTCCAAGAAGGATTTCAGTTTCCTTGGCAACTTCCTGATGGCAGGCGCCATCGTGCTGATCCTTGCCATGGTGGCAGGTCTGGTGTTCCAGATCCCCACCCTGATGTTGATGGTATCGGCAGGTTTCGTGCTGTTCGCTTCGGCCGCCATCCTCTTCCAGACCAGTGAGATCGTGCACCGTGCCGGTGAGACCAACTACATCCTCGCCACCATCACGCTGTACGTCTCGATCTATAACCTCTTCATCAGCCTGCTGTCGCTGCTCGGTATCATGAGCAGCGACTGAAACCAACAGGTCAGGTACCGCCAGGCCCCGCCGATGCGGGGCCTGCGTGTTTGAGAGGGCAGGAACCGCCATGCGCTATGGTCTACTCGTCGAGGGAGCGCCCTACAGCAGCCAGGCGTCCCATTCCGCACTGCGCTTTGCCGCGGCACTGATCGCGAAAGGGCACCGACTGGAGAGTGTCTTCTTCTATCATGATGGTGTCTACAATGCGGCACGCCTTGTCGCACCGCCTCAGGACGAACCCCACCTGTACGATGCTTGGTGCTCGCTCAATGCCGAACATGGCACCCGATTGCAGGTCTGCATTGCTGCCGCGCTGCGCCGTGGACTGCTCGACGCACGGGAAGCCGACCGTCATGGCAAGGCAGGTCATAGCGTCGAATCTCCCTTCGAGCTCACGGGGCTCGGTCAACTGATCGACCTGGGACGAGCGGTCGACCGCCTGGTGACCTTCGCCCCCTGAGGAGAACGAGCGATGCGATCACACCTACCTGTCACCGGCGATCTATTGGTTATCCTGCGCCAAGTGCCGCATGGCAGCAGTTGGCTGCGCGAGGGTCTCGATGCCGCGTTGGTAGCTGCGGCTTTCGGGCAGTCGGTGACGCTGCTGTTCCAAAGCGATGGCGTGCTGGCCCTGGCCAGAGGGCAGCAGAGTGGCCCCTTGGGACAGAAGGGTACCGCGGCCACCCTGGACATGCTGGAGATGTATGATATCGAGTCGCTGCACTTCGATCTGGAGGCGCTCGAGCGATTCGGGCTCACCCAGCAGGACCTGCTGCTCCCTGCCGCGGGGGTCGATGCCAGTTCGATCCCGCAACTGATCGCCGGGCATCGGCTGGTCCTGACATTCTGAATGGCTACGATGCCTCCGCGAGGACGCCCATGATCCTGCATATTCTCAATCGACCGCCCAGTTCGAGCCTGGCCTACCGCGATGCTCTCGTTGCCATGGGAAGTGAGGATCGACTGCTGCTGATCGAAGATGGCGTGCTGGGGGCCATGACGGCGCAGGTTCGCCACTTCCAGGCCATAGACGGGCGTCTTTTCGCCCTGCGCGAAGATCTGAACGCGCGGGGGCTCCTGGGCCAGTGCGACGCCAGCGTTCAGGTCGTCGACGTGGATGGCTTCGTCACCCTGACCGAAGAGGCCGACAAGACAGTGAGCTGGTTCTGATGGCTTCCACCGAGATCGATCGTTACCTGAACGTCGACAGTCAGCATGTTGCGCTCGACCCCGAGGGCTACCTCATCGACCTCGCGGCCTGGACGCCAGCCGTGGCCGAAGCTCTCGCCGCCGAGGAGGGGCGCGTGCTGTCTGAGGAGCACTGGGAGGTGATCGAAGTGATCCGCGACTTCTACTCGCGCTACCAGGCGTCACCGGCCATGCGACCGCTGGTCAAGGCAGTGGGCCAGGCACTGGGGCAGGAGAAGGGCCGTTCCGTCCACCTGATGAAACTCTTTCCCGACAGTCCCGCCAAGGTGGCGGCTCGCCTTGCCGGGTTGCCGAAGCCCGCCAATTGTCTCTGATGGCCGCGACATGAACTTTCTGGCCCATGCCTGGCTTGCCCGCGGCGGTAGCGATGACTTCCTCTATGGCAACCTGATTGCCGACGGGGTGAAGGGCAGCGACTTGTCGGCGTGGTCCGAGGAGGTCGCCAGCGGCATTCGACATCATCGCCGGGTCGATGCCTACGTCGATGTCCATCCTGCGGTACTGGCGGCACGTAGGCGTGCGCCCGAAGCGTATCGCCGCTACGCCGGCATCGCCCTCGACCTGGTATGGGATCACTTCGTGGCACGGGAGCTCGCACTCGACAGGCACGAATCCCATCTGGTACTACGCAGCTACCGGGTACTTGGTCGCCATCCCGCTCCGGCTCGTCTGGAACGCATGGTACCGGCGCTGGTCGCCCAGGACTGGCTGCATCGCTATGCCGATTTCGACTTCACCTGCGATGCAGTGCGCGGCATAGGCCAGCGCCTATCCGGGCCGAATCGCTTGGCGGCCTTGGTGCCGTGGCTGAAAGAGGATTATGACGGTCTCGAGCGGGACTTCCAGCAATTGTGGCCGGCGGTTGCCGACGAACTCGAAGTCCTCCCCCTCGATCGATGACTCAGCCGTTCAGTCGACTCTGAGCCAGAGGCAGTTGATCGAATCTCCTTCCTTGATATGGGAATCCGCCGGAATCGCCGCCAGTGCATCGGCATTCACACAAGAGGAGAGCACGCCGGAACCTTGGTCGGGAAAGGCGTGGGCCGTGATACCACCCGGTTCCATGTTCAGTTGGACGCGCATATAGTGCCGCCGAGGCCCGGTTCGAGTGGAGAAGGCAGCCCTCGCAGGCAGCGTCGGCATGCTGGCCAGGCTCGGGCAGGCGAGCAGGGCGCCCATCAGCGGGCGCAGGAAGAGCCAGGCGGCAACGAAGCTGGAAACGGGATTGCCAGGCAGGCCGACGAAGCGGACTTCTCGCCCGTCGCTGGCCGAAAGTCGCCCCAATGCCAAGGGCTTGCCGGGCTTGAGCGCCAGGCGCCACAGGTCGAGTCGGCCGATCGCCTCGATGGCCGCCTTGACATGGTCTTCTTCCCCCACGCTGACCCCACCAGTCGTCACCACCACGTCGACCTGCTCAGCAGCGAGCGCCAGCATGGCCCGGGTGCCATCGGCGTCGTCGGGCATCGTGGCGATGAAGGCGATCTCGGCACCGAACCTCTCCAGCAGATCTCGCAGCATGGGCCGGTTGCTGTTGTAGATCTGCCCCGCAGCCAGCGGCTGGCCCGGCTCGACGATCTCGTCACCGCTGGTGAGCAGGGCGACCCGCGGCCGTCGGCGCACCGACACCTCGACGATACCCTGGCTCGCCAAGTGCCCCAGAGCTGCGGCATCCAGGCGTTGCCCGCGTTCGAGCAGCACACCGCCGGCCGTCACGTCGCTACCACGATGGCGTACGTTGTTGCTCTCCGGCACCTGCGACGGTAACGAAGCCTCGTCATCGATGACTTCGACTTTCTCCTGCATCACTACGCAGTCAGCGCCGGGTGGCAACGGGGCGCCGGTAAAGATTCGTGCACAGGTACCTCTGGCGAGGGGCTGCGCTTGTATTCCCGCAGCGATACGCTGGGCGATCGGCAGGCGCTTGCCGGCATCGTCATGATGCAGCGCATAACCGTCCATCGCGCTGTTGTCGAACGGCGGCACGTCGAGCCGTGCGATGACCTCGTCAGCCAGAACACGCCGCCCGGCCTTCTCGCAGGGCAGGTTTTCCGCTTGCACCGGGGTGACATCCTTCAGCAGGGCGGCAAGGGCCGCCTCGATGGACTGCAGTTCAGACATGCTGGCCTCGCTCGGGGATGACCAGGTTGGCAAAGTTGCACGGCTTGTGCCGGCTGTCGAGCTGCTCGGCGAGCAGGCCGTCCCATGCCGTGCGGCAGGCGCCGCTCGAACCCGGGAGGCAGAACACGACGGTGGCATTGGCCAGGCCACCGAGACAGCGGCTCTGGATGGTCGAGCTGCCGACCTCTTGCCAGGAGAGCTGGCGGAACTGCTCGCCAAAGCCTTCGATGCGCTTGTCCAGCAGCACCGACACCGCTTCCGGAGTGGAATCCCGGCCGGTGAACCCGGTACCGCCGGTGGTCAGGATCACCTGGATGTCAGGATCGGCGATCCATTCGGAAACCGTGGCGCGAATGCGGTACACGTCATCGATGACGATGCGCCGCTCGGCCAGTTGATGCCCCGCCTCGCTGAGACGCTCGGCGAGCAGGGCGCCGCTACGGTCGCTGTTGAAATCCCGCGTGTCGGAAATGGTCAGCACCGCGATATTGAGCGGAATCATCGCTTCGCTCATGATTGCGACTCCCGCCTGCGTGCCTGCCGTGCCTCGAAGGCGGCCTGCTGCTCCGGCGTGGCCTCCTGCTGGTATTTCTCCTTCCACTCCGGGTAAGGCATGCCATAGACGTATTCGCGCGCGGCCTCGTAGTCGAGTTCTGCCCCTCGCTCGTCGGCAGCGGCCACCAGCCACTTGGAAAGACAGTTGCGACAGAAATCGGCAAGAATCATCAGGTCGATGTTCTGCACATCCTTGTTGGCATCCAGATGCTGAAGCAGGCGACGGAAGGCGGCGGCCTCGAGCTGGGTGCGTGTGGCGTCGTCGAGATGCTGCATGTCGTTGGCTCCTGGTTGAGTCGCCTCAGGATAACAAAAAATGGCACCGGGCCTGACGCCCCCGCCGGTCAGGCCGTATCGCCACGCGTGCAGACCGAGAGTACCACGGCGTCTTCATCGCTCACCGACACCAGGGCGTGGCCCATGTCGCTGTCGAAATAGATGCTGTCGCCACGCGATAGCTGCAGTGGCTCGTAGAACTCGGTATAGAGATGGATTTCGCCTTCCAGCACCATCAGGAACTCCTCGCCGTCATGGCGTACCCATTCACTGAACTCGTCGAAGCTGCGCGCCCGCACGATGGTCTTGAAGGGAATCATGCGCTTCTGGGCCAGTTCGCAGCTGAGTAGCTCGTGCTCGTAGGTCGGCGTCGGGTGGCGCTGCCCCTCGCCCTGGCGGGTCAGGTCACGGCGACCCATAGTGCGCGGCTGCACCTTGGGCGGTGTGAGCAACTGGGGCAGGTCGATGTCCAGGCCATTGATCAGTTTCTGCACCGCGGTGAACGTCGGCGAGATCTGATCGTTCTCGATCTTGGAGAGCGTGGATCGGGCCAGGCCGGTACGCTGGCTGACGTCCTCCAGCGTCCACTGGTTGGCCAGGCGGATTTCCTTGAGCCGTTCGCCGAGACGCAACGGTTCGACGAATGGTTTGCGTCCCGAGGCGATACGCAGCGCGGCCTGCTGGTCGGTGTTGGTGGGCATTGAGAAGTTCACTATAGGAAACAGAGTTTCCTGAAGCGTACCACAGAAGTACCTCGCGCACCGGCCGGGAGGCGCCACCGTTGTGCGTGTTCCCGACACAGCTCAGTGCTGGTTCAAGCCTCGAAGGGCAGGCCGAGCAGCGCCTTGACGTGCGCCTCGGCACTGCGCCCCAGGGAGTCCAAGTCGTAGCCGCCTTCTAGCACCGATACCAGGCGATTGTCGGCATACAGCGCGGCGATATCCAAGGCCAGCCGGGTGATCCAGTAATAATCTTCGTCCTCCAGGCATAGCTCGGCCAGAGGATCCTCACGATGCGCATCAAAGCCGGCCGAAACCAATACCAGCTCGGGCTTGAAGGCGTGCAGCGCCGGCAGCCAGTCGTTCTCGATCGCACGACGGAAGGCGGCGCTACCGGTACCGGCCTCCAGCGGTGTATTGATCACGTTCTGCCACTCGCTGCGCAGATAGCGCCAGGGGTAGAAGGGGAACTGGAAGCTGGAGCAGATCAGTATGTCCGGATCGTCCTTGAAGATATCGATGGTGCCGTTGCACTGATGCACATCGAAGTCGAGGATGGCAATACGTCGCGCCCCGTAGCGTGTTCGTGCATGCGCCGCGCCGACAGCGACGTTGTTGTAGAAGCAGAAGCCCATGGCGTCGGTAGCTTCGGCATGATGCCCGGGCGGGCGAACGGCGCAGAATACATTGTCGGCCTGGCCGCGATAGACCTGGTCGACGCCTCGGATCACTGCGCCCGCCGCCACGCGGGCGGCATCCAGGCTGTCGGGATTCATCATGGTATCGCTGTCCAGCGTCACGATGCCCGACTGGGGAACGCACTTGTCGAGCGCACGCAGGTGGCGCAGGGGATGCACGCGGCCAAGCTCCTCCTCGCTGGCAGGGCGGGCTTCCGATTGCATGGTCTGCTGCAGCAACCCGCTCAGGGCCAGACGGGCGCGTATGGCTTCGAGTCTCAGGGGGCTTTCGGGGTGCTCGGGGCCCATATGGTGAAGGTCACAATCGGGGTGCGAGATGAACGCTGTGATCATATGGAACTCCAGAGTGACTGAAGTCACCTTAATGCGCGCAGGCCCTTGCACAACAGTGTCAATAAGTCGTACACAAGGAGGCATATACAACTTTGGTGAGGTGACGTCTTGAGCACCCGATTCCTGCGCCACTTCTTCGAACCTCGAACCATCGCCGTGATCGGCGCCTCGGAAAAACCCCACTCCATCGGCGGCATTGTGATTCGCAACCTGCAGGAAGCCGGCTTTACCGGGCAGCTGTGGGCGGTCAATCGCAAAGGCTACGAGACGGTTTTTGGGCAAGCCTGTGTCTCACGGATCAGCGAACTGCCCGAGACACCCGATCTCGCCGTCGTCTGTACGCCGGCCGCGACCCTGCCCAAGGTGATCTCGCGCCTGGGGCGGATTGGCGTCAAGGCGGCACTGGTACTGTCGGGCGGGGCCCACCTCGACGAGGCCGAAGGAGACAAGGGCTCGATCCGCGAGCGCATGCTGCTGTCCGCGCGCGAGTCGGGCATACGCGTGCTGGGGCCGGAGTGCATGGGCCTGATCGTACCGGGACGACACATCAACGCCTCCTACTCCAGCCAGCCGGTCAAGGCGGGCAAGGTCGCCTACCTGGGGCAGTCGGGCATGCTCGGTAATGCCATGATCGATTGGGCAGCGGGACGCGGTATCGGTTTCTCGCACCTGATCACGGTGGGAGACAGTGTCGACGTCATGCTTCCCGACCTGATCGACTACATCAACCAGTACGCCCCGACCCAGGCCATTCTGCTTCATCTGGAGCGCATTCAGGATGCCCAGCACTTCATGACCGCCCTGCGCGACGCCTCTCGTCACCGCCTGGTACTGGCGATCAAGAGCGGTCGCACGCCGCAGTCCGACCTTTCCGACATGCCACCGACCCCGGGCATCGCCAACCGCGACGTGGTCTTCGATGCCGCCTTCTCGCGTGCCGGTGTGGTACGAGTCAACGATTCCGACGAACTGTTCGATGCGCTGATGACACTGTCGCAGATGCGACCGCTCAAGGGCGACCGCCTGGCCATCGTCTCAAACGGCCTGGGACCCGCCATGCTGGCCATCGACAAATTGATCAGCGCCGGAGGAAGCTTGGCGAGCTTCAGTGCGGAGACACGCCAAGCGTTACGGCAGGGTGAGTTCGACATGAGCAAGCCTGGCGAGAACCCGGTGGACCTGGGCGGAAACGCCTCGCCGGAGCGCTTCGTCGAAGCGCTGGAGATCGTCACGGGGGACCCCAGCGTCGACGCCGTGCTGGTAGTGCATGCCCCCACTCGCCTGGCGCCCTCGAAGATCACTGCCCAGGCACTCATTGCCAATCGTAAGCGCTTCAAGCGCAACCTGCTGACCAGTTGGATGGGGCTTGAGGGGGCGCTCTATGCGCGCCACGAATGCAGCATGGCGGGTATTCCGACCTATGTCTCACCGGAAAAAGCGGTCAAGGCATTCATGCATATGGTCGACTACCAGCGCGTGCAGGCGCTGCTGCAGGAGACCCCTCCCAGCTTGCCGTTCAGTACCACCGCAGACATCCGCAGCCGCTGCCATACGCTCATCGAACAGGCCAGGGCCGAAGGGCGCGAGACCTTGTCGCACTCCGAGGCCGCCCAGGTACTCGAGGCCTACGGCATACCCGTGGCCCCTAGCCGCTATGTGCATACACCGGAGGAGGCCGCTGCCGCCGCGGAAGAGCTCGAAGGTCCCTGGGCGCTGAAGATAGTGCACGACGGCAACTGCCGTCCGTTCCGCTACCGCAAGCACCCGCATCGCATCTCGGCGGGGCTGCTGCAGGACCTGCACGAACCGAGTCAGGTGGCTCAAGGGCTCAGCCGGCTCGGCGACAAGGTGCACGAAAAGTTTCCTCCGGTGAAGATTCGCGAGTACTGCCTGCAGCCCATGCAGCGCGGCAAGCAGTCGATGCAGATCTGCGCCGGCATCACCCGCGACTCGGTGTTCGGCCCGCTCATCGTGTTCGGCATCGGCGGCTACAAGGTCAATATCCTCGCGGACCGTCAAGTGGCGCTACCGCCACTGAACATGACCCTGGCCGCCGATGTGGTCGGTCGCACCCACGCCGCACGGTTGATTCGCGAGCACTCGAGCGACCCCGAACGCGACTTGGAAAGACTGTGCCAGCTACTGGTCAAGCTATCGCAAGTGGCCACGGACCTGCTCGAGCTGCGCGGGCTGGAGCTGAACCCCTTGCTGCTCAATCGCGACGGCATGCTGGCGGTGGATTTCGCCCTCGACCTCGGCTCACCGGCACGCTTCGCGATCATGCCGTACCCAGAGGAGTTGCGCGAGTGGGTGACCTTGAGCAACGGCATGCGGGTCGAGGTGCGCCCCATCCGCGCCGAGGACGCACCGCTAATCACCAATTTTCACAGCCAGCTGTCGGAGGAGAGCATTCGCTTTCGCTATTTCCACAACAAATCCGACCTCAGCCAGCGCGACCTGTCGATCCTGTCCCATATCAACTACGACCGACAGATGGCTTTCATCGCCGAACACCAGCAAGAGGATGGCAGCAAGGAGATGCTCGGCGTGGTACGGGTGTGGAACGATCCCGATAACATCCGCACCGAGTTCTCCATCATCGTGCGCGACGACATGGCAGGGCAGGGGCTCGGCAGCCTGTTGATGAGGAAGATGATCGGCTACTGCAAGAGCGTGGGCACGCTGGAGATGATCGGCAAGATCATGGTCGACAACCACCCCATGCGGGCACTGATGAAGCACTTGGGCTTCCGCTGCCGCTACAACATGGAGGAGCAGGTGGTGGATGCAGTACTGCGCCTCAACGAGCCGCAGAGCGAATGGCAGCGGCATCGGTTGGAGAGCTTGCCGGACTAGCGGAAACCCCGATGCATTAATCAGGGTTTCCTATCGCTCGAGCTCAACCGGTCAGGGTGCCAGGCGGAAGGAGCGCCAGGCTTCGTCACGAAACTCGTAGCGGATGCGGTCGTGAAGCCGGCTCGGCTGCCCCTGCCAGAACTCGATCATGTCGGGGGTCACACGGTACCCGCCCCAATGCCCGGGCCGCGGGATATCCTGACCCTCGTAGGCTTGCTCGAAGCGGTGCTGACGCTCCTCGATCCAGTGGCGGTCGGGAATCACCACACTCTGAGTCGCGACCCAGGCGCCCAGTTGGCTGGCACGGGGGCGGCTGTTGAAGTAGGCATCCGACTCCTCGTCACTCACCGGCTCCACCCGGCCCTCAACGCGGATTTGGCGCCCCAGGGAAGGCCACCAGAACACCAGCGCGGCATATGGCACGTTGGTCAGTTCACTGCCCTTGTGGCTGTGGTAGTTGGTGTAGAACACCAGGCCACGCTCGTCGTAGCCCTTCAACAGCACGATCCGCGCATGGGGCAGGCCTTGGCTGTCGACGGTTGCCAGGGTCATCACGTTGCCGTCTTCGCCCTCGGCATCCAGCGCCAGCGTCAGCCACTCGTCGAACAGCACCATGGGCTCTGCGGGCACCATGCCTTCCTCTAGCCTGCCTCCCTCGTAGTCGCGTCGGATGTCGGCAATGTTGCGTGTCATGGCGTACTCCTCGTCCTTTTTGTTCATGGTCGCCGCTGAGGGGCAGCAGCACAACACCCGCGGCTTGACCAGCATCACTTATTACGACATCCGTACTCGGCGGGCATGCCCTCGCGCTTCACTCTCCGTGCCCCATCTTCACCTGACGACTGCGAAAACGGGCGTAGAACATGCAGCCGGTGAATAGCGCCAGAGCTGCCAAGGACTCGGCAACGCCCAGCAACCCTTGGCCTGGCAGCGTGGCCAGCATCACGCCTTGAACGAAGTACAGCAGACTGACGAAGGACAGCCAGGCATGCCCCCTGGCTCGCTTCCCCACAATCGAAGGCAGGAAGAGTATGAGCGGCAGGGTGCGAATGACGATCGGCGTCAGCGGATTGGTGCCGGCCTCCATCGCCAGGCCGTTCCAGACCAGCAGGGCCACCAGCAGTACGTAACTGACGAGAACCAGCCGACGACTGCGCTCGGTGAGCAGGCCCAATCCGTGACGCGACTCGAGTTCCTCGACCCAGCGCCTCATGAGGCCTCATCTCTCAGGCAGCCGAGCGCCAGCGCCAGACGCCCCAGGCGCTTGCCCTGCGCGCGCACCAGACGGCGCTCGGCATCGGCCAACGGCTGGTCGCTTCGCTGCCCCGCGACATGGCTCGCACCGTAGGGAGTACCGCCGACGGTGGTGGTCATCAGATCGGTTTCACTGTAGGGCAGACCGGCATAGACCATGCCGTGATGCAGTAGCGGCAGCAGCATGGAAACCAGCGTGGTCTCCTGTCCACCATGCAGGCTGGAGGTCGAGGTGAAAGCCGTTGCCGGCTTGTCCACCAGCGCCCCGTTGAGCCACAAGGCGCTGGTGGAATCGATGTAGTGCTTGAGTGGCGCGGCCATGTTGCCGAAGCGGGTCGGGCTGCCCAGTGCCAGGCCGGCACAGTGACGCAAATCCTCGAGGTCGGCGTAGATAGCCCCCTCGGCAGGGATCTCTGGGTCGACGGCTTCGCAGGTGGGCGAGACCGGCGGCACGGTGCGCAAACGCGCCTCGATGCCGGGACAGGACTCGACACCGGCTGCCAATTGCTCGGCCATGCTGCGCGTGGCGCCGTGTCGGGAATAATACAGGATCAGCACATAGGGCAGAGAGTCGCGCATCATGGCTCCAGCTCGAAATGGGGCAGGCGGTCAATCATTCGCGTGGAGCAAGGCGAGCACATCCTCGGGGGGGCGACCGATCACGGCGCGCTTACCGTCGTCGGCGATGGGCCGCTCCATCAGCTTGGGATGGCGGACGATGGCCGCGATTACCTGCTCCTGGTCCTGCAGGTTGGTATCCTCGACCTCCTGCCACTCCGGCTCCTGGGTGCGTACCAGACGTTCGCCGTCGGCGTCGAGTCGCCCCATCAGGTCGCGAAGCTCTTCCTCATTCAGCGGTTCGTCGAGATAGCGCCGCACCGCCACCTCGACACCGTGTTCCTCCAGTAACGCCAAGGCCTGGCGCGACTTGGAACAGCGGGGGTTGTGATAGAGCGTAATGGCCATGCGAGACTCCTCGATCCTTGGAAGGCTGGCCCATATTGTAGAAGGGGCGCCGTGTCGGCCACAACCGCAGCCATCCACAATGGTCCGTGTCGATCAGTTGGTTGCGCCAGCGCTAGAGGGGCGCTGCAGTTCGCTCATGCGTCGATACACCCAGGCCATGCGGCCATCATCGAGACGCATGGGCACGCGTTCGTAGCGAATTCCCAGGCGCTCGTAACGGTCCAGACGCTTCAGCTCGTCGGCATCGACCACGATGGCCTCGCCCTCGACTCGCCCGCCCGAGGCCTCGGTCAGGTCCAGCCCTTCGCGGCGAAACCCCTCGATAGAAGCCGGCTCGGTTTCTCCAGCGCGCCCCATCACCACCCAGCGGATCGGCGCAAGGCGCAACGTGCCATAGACGAACACGACATGCTCGCCCTTTTCAATGTGAGGCAAGTGATCAGGACGCTCATAAGTGAACGGGCTCAGCATGGTGAGCCAGAGCCAGCCCAACACGGCCAGCAGGGCGGCGAACAGGCTCATCACGACATAGAGAGAGCGAGGGCGCATGCGCACTCCTTGAGTTTTCGTGCCAGCTATCCTGCCATGGCAGAGGGAGAGCTGTCCGGTTCAACGTGGGCTCGAAGCTCTGTTAGGATGCAAAGCAAGGCTCGATACAGTGGAGGATGCCCATGACTCAGTCAGCGCACGACGATAAGGACTTCAGGGCATTGATGGGAGACGTGAAGCCGCTGCGCAGGAGCGTCAATCGAGCCGATCCAGGTTCGCGCCGCTCGCCCCCCACCGAGGCACAGTTGGCGCGGCGCGAGAGCGCTCAAGCGGATCTCGGTCAGGACAGCTTCCTGTCGGACGACTTCGTCGAGTTGTTGCCACCGTTCGACCCTATCGAGTTCCGTCGTGACGGCATTCAGCAGGGCGTCGTCGACCGTCTGCGCCACGGCGGTTATGCAGCCCAGTCGCGCCTGCACCTGCTGCGCCGCCCGCTGGCCGAATGCCGGCGAGCGCTGCCGCCTTTCATCCACGAGGCCTATGCCCACGACCTGCGCTCGGTGCTGATCGTGCATGGTCGTGGCTCGGAGATCGACAGCCCAGCCAACGTGCTGCGTTCCTACCTGGTCAAATGGCTCGCTCAGTTCGACCAGGTACAGGCTTACGTGTCGGCCCAGCAGGCCGACGGCGGGTTGGGCGCGACCTGGGTCATGTTGCGCAAGAGCGAAAGGGCGAAGGCGGACAACCGCGAGCGCCAGCAGAAGCGGCGCGGCTGATCCGCAACGGCAAAAAGCCGGCACGTGGCCGGCTTTTTTTAGCACCGAGCGGAGGCCCAGGCTAAGCCAGGGCCGGTTCACGTTCCAAGGCTTCACGCATGCGCTGGCGAAACAGAGGTTCGGCCACGTCGACGGCCGGCTGATAGGCACGGCTGAAGGCATTCAGCGCCTGCAGGGCATCTTCCAGCCACTGGTCCTCGCGCAGCGACAGGGCGTCGAACCCACAGCGGCTGAGGAAGAAGACCTGGTCGACGAGCACGTCGCCAATGGCACGAATCTCGCCGTCGTAGCCATAACGCTCGCGTAACAGCCGCGCCAGGCTATAGCCACGGCCATCGGTGAACTTGGGGAAGTCGATGGCGATCAATGGTGCGCCAGACAGCTCCTCGGCCAGTTCCGGTGTCAGCTCGGTGTCGCTCGACAGCCAGGGTGCCAGTTCATGGCCACGCTCCGACGCCTGCCAGCGTGAAAGGGGCACGATGGCAGGGGAGTCGGGCAGTGCCGCCTCCTCGTCTCGAACCAGCTCCCAGCGGTCCTCGGCCGGCTTGCCGCCACGGATGAAGGGGCGTACGGAGGCGTTCTGATCAGGCATATACCCGCTCCTTGAAAGGCTTGAGGCCGATACGGCGATACGTCTCGATGAAGGTCTCGCCCTCGGCACGCTCGCCGACGTAGACCTGCAGCACCTTGTCGATGACCTCGGGCACGCTCTCGCGATCGAACGAGGGGCCCAGGATCTTGCCCAGCGACGATTCGTTGCCCTGGGCACCGCCGAGCGAGATCTGGTACCACTCCTCGCCCTTCTTGTCGACGCCGAGAATACCGATATGGCCGACATGGTGATGGCCGCAGGCGTTCATGCAGCCGGAGATGTTGAGATCCAGCGGCCCCAAGTCGTAGAGATAATCGATGTCCTCGAAGCGCTCCTGGATGGCCTGAGCGACCGGAATCGACTTGGCGTTGGCCAGGGCGCAATAGTCGCCACCAGGGCAGCAGATCAGGTCGGCCAGGGTCCCCACGGTCGGGTTGGCCAGGCCGAGTTCCTGCAGGCGCTGCCAGAGCTCTTCCAGACGATCCACCGCCACGTCGGCCAGCACCAGGTTCTGCTCGTGGGTGACGCGGATCTCTCCATGGCTGAATTCGTCGGCCAAATCGGCGACCTGATGCATTTGCTCCCAGGTCAAATCGCCCGGGGAGTGGCCGCTACGCTTGAGCGACAGCGTGACCGCCTTGTAGCCCGGCACCTTGTGGCCGTGCACGTTATTGGTCACGAAGCGGGCGAAGGCGCGATTCTCGACGCGCAGGCGCTCGAAGTCGGCAATCGACTCCTCGCTTACGGCGCGACGCTCCGGATCGACGAAGTGCGAGTGCATCGCCTCGACCGCTTCGCGAGTCAGCGTCTGCGGCCCATCCTTGAGGTGCGCCCATTCGGCGTCGACCCTGCGACGGAACTCTTCGACGCCCAGCGCCTTGACCAGGATCTTGATGCGCGCCTTGAACTTGTTGTCGCGGCGGCCGAACTGGTTGTAGACGCGTACCAGCGCCTCCAGGTAGGTCAACAGGTGCTGCCACGGCAGGTCGTCGCGTACTACCTCGCCGATCATCGGTGTGCGCCCAAGGCCGCCCCCGGCCAGCACCTTGACACGCACCTCGCCCTGGTCGTCGCGCCACAGGCGCAGGCCCACATCATGAACCTGGATGGCGGCACGATCTTCGGCAGCTCCCGTCACCGCAATCTTGAACTTGCGCGGCAGGTAGGTGAATTCGGGGTGGAAGGTCGACCACTGACGAATCAGCTCGCACCAAGGGCGCGGATCGACTTCCTCATCCTCGGCAATGCCGGCGAACTGGTCGGTAGAGGTGTTGCGGATGTCGTTACCGCTGGTCTGGATCGCGTGCATCTGCACGCTGGCAAGCTCGGCCAGCATGTCGGGCACCGTTTCCAGCTTCGGCCAGTTCAACTGCAGATTGGTACGGGTGGTGAAGTGCCCGTAGCCGCGGTCGAAGTCGCGCGCCAGGTCACCCAGCTTGCGCAGCTGATAGGAAGCCAGCATGCCGTAGGGAATGGCGATGCGCAGCATGGGCGCGTAACGCTGGACATAGAGCCCGTTCTGCACGCGCAGCGGCAGAAATTCTTCGTCGCTGATCCGGCCGGCCAGATAGCGGTTCATCTGGTCGCGAAACTGGGCGACGCGTTCATTGACCAGAGTCTGATCATGTGTGTCGTAGCGATACATTCAGCCGGTCCTGCTGCTAGGGGATTGGCGAAGCGTCAGGGGGCACCATAACGCCCCTGGCATATTCTATGAAAGAATAAATATTTATATTTTTTATACGTAAAAGCATATAAAGCGTCAAGTCGGCTCTGCGCCGCTCAGACTTGTAGCCGCAGCCACTGGCGGCGCTGCCAGATCATCGCGAACCAGAGTGAATTCAGGCAGCGATAGCCGAGCTGTACCCACCAGATGCCCAGTAGCCCCGTCTCCATGACTACGCCGACCCACCAGGCCAACGGCAGGAAAACCAGCCATTGCAGAGTCAGCGTGGTGGTCATCACGGTGCGATTGGCGCCGGCGCCAAGCAGGGCCTGGCCCAGTACCAGGGCGGCCGCATCGAGTACGATCATGACCGCGGTGAGCTGCAACGGAAGGCGAGCCAAGGCTATCAGTTCTCGATCATGCAGGAAAAGACCCAGCACCTGGTCGGGAAACGCCGCCAGGGGCAACGCCAGTGCGGCCAGGCATAGCCAGGCCAGGCGTACCACGTCCCAACCCCAGCGGTGCGCCTCCCCATGGGCCTGCTGACCGAGCGATTGGCCCACTAGACTCATCGCGGCCATGCCCAGCCCCACACCGGGCAATATCAACAGCAATGACAGGTTCACCAGCACGTGGCCCACAGCGACGCTGGCCGTGTCGATTCGGCCCAGGATCCAGAACAGCACTGCGTAACCTGCGGCGAACCAGAGCTGTTGAAAGGAGTGCGGCGCTGCCAGGCGCAGAGTGGTCAAGAGCGCAGGGCGCTGGGGCAGGCCGGTAAGAAACCCACTGGGCACGGCGCGGCGGAAGCTGAGCAGTACCCAGAGCCCGAGGCCCGCGAACAGCGAAAGGGTGGTTCCCGCACCGGCACCAGCCGCTCCCATGGCCGGCAGACCCAGGTGGCCGAAGATCAGGCCGATGCTGGCCGCCACGTTGACGACGTGCATCATCAGCATGATGCGCAGGTAGAAACCACTCTGTTCGATGCCGTTCCAGTAGCCGCGAAAGCAGAAGATCATCGCCACGGCAACGAGCGACAGCACCCGCCAGCGGAAGTAATCCACTGCCACGGCATTCACTTCCACATCGGGATTGAGTAGCTCCATCAGCCGTGGCGCCTGCCACAGGCAGAGCAGGGTGACGGGCAGCGATATCAACAGCGCAATGACCAACCCCGCATTGAGCGGCAGGGCACGCTGCTGCCAGGCTTGCTCGCCATGTCGCCAGGCTGTTTGCGCCTGCACGCCCGAAGAGAGCCCGAACACCAGCGCGGTAATCAGGAACATGGCATAGCCGCCGATACCTACGCCGGCCAGGGGTACTTCGCCGAGCGAGCCGACCAGGGCCGCATCGATCAGATTGATCAGACTCTGGGTCAACATCGCGGCAATGATCGGCACGGCGAGGCTCAGAATACGCCGGCGGCGGATCGAGTCGGGTAGCATCCGTCTATCGCTGGTTTCGGCAGGCGCCCACGCCACAGGCGTAGGCGCGCTTGGCGCTGGTATCAGGCGGGGTCATAGGAGAGAACCGGGGACAGCCAGCGCTCCAGTTCCACAAGCGACATGCCCTTGCGCTCGGCCAATGCCTCGACCTGATCGCGGGTGATCTTGCCGGTGGAGAAGTACTTCGACTGCGGATGAGAGAAGTACCAACCCGATACCGCCGCGGCCGGCCACATGGCGAAGTTCTCGGTCAGCTCGATGCCGGCATTCTCGGTGGCCTCGAGCAAGCGGAACAGCGTGCGCTTCTCGGTATGGTCGGGGCAGGCGGGGTAGCCCGGCGCCGGTCGGATGCCCTGGTACTTCTCGGCGATCAGGGCGTCGTTGTCCAGCGTCTCGTCGGGTACATAGCCCCAGTACTCCTTGCGCACGCGCTCGTGCATGCGCTCGGCGAAAGCCTCGGCCAGGCGGTCGGTAAGCGCCTGGACCATGATCGCGCTGTAATCGTCTCCGGCTGCCTTGTAGCGCTCGGCCAAGGCCTCGACACCGTGCCCGGTGGTTACGGCGAAACCACCGATCCAGTCGGGTTTGCCGCTCTCCTTGGGCGCAATGAAATCCGCCAGGCTATAGCACACGCCGTCGCGGTTCTTGGTGGTCTGCTGACGAATGTGGTGCAGCCGCTCGATGACCTGGGTGCGCGCTTCGTCGGCATACACCTCGATGACATCGTCGTCGACGCTGTTGGCCGGCCACAGGCCGATTACACCGCGCGCCTCGATGTGTTTCTCGTCGATCAGCTTGCGCAGCATCTGCTGGGCATCGACGAACAGGCTGCGCGCCGCCTCGCCGACCACCGCATCGTCGAGGATCTTGGGATATTTACCCGCCAGTTCCCAGCTCATGAAGAAGGGCGTCCAGTCGATGCGCTCGACCAGTTCCTCGATATCGTAGCCGTCGAATATCTTGAGTCCGGCAAGGGTGGGCCTGGGTGGGGTATAGCCGTCCCAATCGATGGGCAGCTTGCGCTGGCGGGCTTCGGCGTAGCTCAGGTCGGCGGCCTTGGGTCGACGCTTGGCATTACGGTCCCGCGCCTGTTCGTACTCGGCCTTGATCTCGGCCGTATAGGCAGGCTTGAGCGCCGGCGAGAGCAGCTTGCCAGCCACGCCTACCGCACGCGAGGCATCGGTCACGTAGATGACCGGCTCGTCGTACTGGGGCTCGACCTTCACCGCGGTATGTGCCTTGGAGGTGGTGGCACCGCCGATCAGCAGCGGCAGCGTGAACCCCTGGCGCTTCATCTCCTTGGCCACGTGCACCATTTCGTCCAGCGAAGGGGTGATCAGGCCCGACAGGCCAATGATGTCGGCGTTCTCCTGGCGGGCCGTCTGCAGGATCTTTTCGGCCGGCACCATCACGCCGAGGTCCACAACGTCGTAGTTGTTGCATTGCAGGACAACGCCGACGATGTTCTTGCCGATATCGTGCACATCGCCCTTGACCGTGGCCATGACGATCTTGCCCTTGGCCTGGGTACCTTCGCTCTTCTCGGCTTCGATGTAGGGAATGAGGTAAGCCACCGCCTGCTTCATGACGCGCGCCGACTTTACCACCTGGGGCAGGAACATCTTGCCGGCACCGAACAGGTCGCCGACCACGTTCATGCCATCCATCAACGGCCCTTCGATCACCTCGATGGGACGCGCGGCGCGCTGACGGGCAAGCTCGGTATCTTCCTCTATAAATGTCGTTATGCCTTTGACCAGGGCATGCTCGATGCGCTTTTCCACCGGCCAGCTGCGCCACTCGAGGTCTTCCTTCTTGGCCGCGCCGCTACCGTCACCCTTGTACTTGTCGGCCAGGTCGACCAGTCGCTCGGTACCGTCGCTGCGACGATTGAGCACTACATCCTCGACCGCTTCGCGCAGTTCGGCCGGCAGGCTGTCGTAGACCGCCAACTGACCGGCGTTGACGATGCCCATGGTCAGTCCGGCGCGGATGGCGTGGTAGAGAAATACCGAATGGATCGCCTCGCGCACCGGGTCGTTGCCGCGAAACGAGAACGATACGTTGGAGACGCCGCCCGACACCATGGCATGGGGCAGGTGCTCCCGGATCCAGCGTGTGGCTTCGATGAAGTCGACGGCGTAGTTGTCGTGCTCCTCGATGCCGGTGGCAATGGCGAAGATATTGGGATCGAAGATAATATCTTCCGGCGGGAAGCCGATCTCCTCCACCAGCAGCTCATAGGCGCGCTGACAGATCTCCGTCTTGCGCGCGAAGGTGTCGGCCTGGCCGGCCTCGTCGAACGCCATCACCACCACGGCGGCACCATAGCGGCGGCACAGCGTCGCCTGCTCGCGGAAGGCCGCCTCGCCCTCCTTGAGCGAGATGGAGTTGACCACCGCCTTGCCCTGCACGCACTTGAGCCCGGCCTCGATGATCTCCCACTTGGAGGAGTCGATCATGATCGGCACGCGGGCGATGTCGGGCTCTCCGGCGATCAGGTTGAGGAAGCGCACCATCGCTTCCTGGGACTCGAGCATGCCCTCGTCCATGTTGATGTCGATGACCTGCGCGCCGTTCTCCACCTGCTCCAGCGCCACCTCCAGCGCCGTGGTGTAGTCTTCATCGACGATCAGGCGCTTGAAGCGCGCCGAGCCGGTGACGTTGGTGCGCTCGCCGACGTTGACGAACAGCGAGTCCTTCTCGATGTTGAACGGCTCCAGACCCGACAGACGACACGCACGGGGGCGCTCGGGCACCTGGCGCGGCGCCAGGCCCTGGATGGCGGCGTGAATCGCAGCGATGTGTTCGGGCGTCGAGCCGCAGCAGCCACCGATGATGTTGACCAGGCCGCTCTCGGCGAACTCGGCAACGATGGCGGCCATCTCTTCCGGCGTCTGGTCGTACTCGCCGAATTCATTGGGCAGCCCGGCGTTGGGGTGCGCGGAGACGAAGGTGTCGGCCTTGGTCGAGAGCTCTTCCAGATAGGGGCGAAGCTCCTCGGCACCCAGCGCACAGTTCAGGCCGATGGAGAGCGGCCGGGCATGACGCACCGAATTCCAGAACGCCTCGGTGGTCTGGCCCGAGAGGGTGCGGCCGGAGGCATCAGTAATGGTGCCGGAAATCATCACCGGCAACCGCTCGCCACGGTCATCGAACAGCGTCTCGAGGGCGAAGATGGCGGCCTTGGCATTGAGCGTGTCGAAGATGGTCTCGATCAGGATCAGGTCGGCGCCGCCCTCGATCAGCGCTTCGGCGGCCTCGTAGTAGTTGTCGCGCAACTGGTCGAAGGTGACGTTTCGCTTGGCCGGGTCGTTGACGTCGGGGGACAGCGAGGCAGTACGCGAAGTCGGCCCCAGCACGCCGGCCACATAGCGCGGCACGCCGGTTTCGGCCGCCACGGCGTCGCACACTTCACGCGCCAGGCGTGCTGATTCTCGATTGAGTTCGGGTACCAGTTCCTCCATGCCATAGTCGGCCTGCGAGAGGCGGGTACTGTTGAAGGTGTTGGTCTCGACGATGTCGGCGCCGGCTTCGAGGTAGTCGCGATGGATGCGCGCCACCAGATCGGGGCAGGTCAGCGCCAGCAGGTCGTTGTTGCCCTTGAGCTCGGAGGGCCAGTCGCGGAAGCGCTCGCCGCGGAAATCGTCTTCGTCGAGTCGGGCATTCTGCAACATGGTACCCATGCCGCCATCCAGCATGAGGATGCGCTCGCCGAGCCGTTCGGTGAGGGTGGCGGTCAGTGCAGAGGGTAGGGCGGCCATGGGTTGGGTCGGTCTCCAGCGAAAGTCACGTCTATGAGTCTATGCCGCCCTGCTGATTCTTCTCGGCTACTGGGCAGGGTCGGTCGTGTCAGCCCGACATGGTAGCAAAACCAGCCGCTTGAGGGCAGGGCTGGTCAAAAACCGAGCAAAATAGTCGGGATTGTCTCGCGGCATGCTTTTGCATACCATAATGGTATGTCACATACGGCCGGCCCGACGAGGCCAGGCCCGACCAGCGAGAACACCATGAGTGAGATCATCCGGATTACCGACAGCGCCCAGGACTACCTCGCCGAGCTGCTCGAGAAGCAGAACGTCGAAGGGATCGCGGTGCGCATCTTCATCACCCAGCCGGGTACGCCTTATGCCGAGACCTGCCTGGCCTATTGCCGGCCTGGCGAGGAAGAGCCCAGCGACGAGCGCCTGGAACTCGAGAAGATTACGGCGCTGATCGACAAGAACAGCATTCCCTTCCTCGAGGAAGCGGTGGTCGACTTCAATGCCGACCGCATGGGCGGCCAGCTGACCATCAAGGCGCCCAACGCCAAGATGCCCAAGGTCAACGCCGATAGCCCGATCGAGGATCGCGTCAATTATATTCTCTACAGCGAGATCAACCCAGGGCTTGCCGCCCACGGCGGCGAAATCAAGCTGGTCGAGTTGACCGCGGATCAGGTGGCGGTGCTCGCCTTCGGCGGTGGTTGCCAGGGTTGTGCAGCAGTCGACCTGACCCTCAAGGAGGGTGTGGAAAGAACCCTGATGGAGCGCATCCCGGAGCTTGCCGGCATTCGTGACGTAACCGACCACACCGACACCACCAACGCCTACTACCGCTGATCTCTCTTCAGCAGCCTCTCACGCTTCGCTGATACTGTCGGATACATACTATCGAGAGCTTCCCGGCCGCGCTCCAGGGCGCGGCCGGGAAGCTTCAGCGAATGCTCTCGGAAGGCTCCGCTGCGGAGCCTTCCTGCGTTTCAACTCCGCCCTCCGTGGAGCGCGACACCACGCCATCCTCACCCGGTTGCCAGATACGCCGCATCAGCTCGGCATCGAGTGTGCGCAGGCGTGCCGCCTGCTCGTCGATATGACGCTTCTGGTCATCGATGCGCGCCTGCAGCAGCGACTGCTCGTGGCGCAGGGTATCGATGCGTTCCTCGGCCCGGCTTCTGGCCCATTGGGTCTCGCGGTGCTGTTTCTCCTCGCGCCCCAGCGCAACCTGGGTCTCGTGGAGCTGTCGCTGCAGGTTGTCCTGGCGCTTCTCCAGCTGCTGGACGGTAGCGTCATGCCGCTTCTCGGCCGACACCCGCTCCTGCCGAGACTCGTCGAGCAGGCTCATGAGGCGCGCCTCGGCCGCCTCGTGGCGTTGCTCTTCCTGATTCAGGCGCGCCAACTGCTGAGCGTCGCGGTCGGCCAACGCCTGCTGGTGGGCCTGGCCCTGCTGCTCGTTCTCCTTCTGCAGCTTGTCGAGCTGCTGCAAGGAGCGGGTTAGCCGCTCCTCCAACTGGCGGGCGCGCTCCTGCCACTGGTCGCGCTCGGCTTCCACCCGTGCCAAGGCGGCACTGCGCTGCTCGAGACGCTGCTCCGTCCCCGCCAAGTGCGACGACAGGGCGGCTTCGCGCTGCTCGGCATCCTCTACCTGGCGCCGCGCTTCCTGTATGGCGGCCTCGGTCTCGGCCACGCGTCGGTCGGCCTCCTCGCGATAACTTGCCAGGGCCTCGCCGGCTGACTCCTGAGCCTTTTGCCACAGGCTTTCCGCCAGCCTCAGCACCGGTTCCGGCATGGCGTGCGAGGCGGGCAGGTCACGGTTAGCCTCGCGCTGGAATCGCCACTCGCGCAGGTGATCGCTGATGGTAGTGAAACTGCCGGTTCCCAGCACGTCTCGAATCTTCTGGACGCTGGGGGCATCCCCCTTGGCCAGCAGGGTCTCGATGGCCTGCTGAACATCCTCGTACTGCACACCGCTGCGTGCCATGACGATCTCCTTGGTGGTGTGGCGGCTGATCCTTGCTCACGCGGCAGGGCGTCGCTTGTTCTTCTGTTGCAGTGCGCCCGCCTAGATGACTAAGCATAGCGACTTTCGTCCAATCCAGAAAGAAAATTACGTTACAGATATTACGTAATTTACATTACATAATTTTATAAAATTCAAGATTACCCGCCTTATCTTGAATAAATTACCGCTACAGGAGAGACTCGAGCCACTCGATAGCGAAAAAGCGGGGAGAGGCAAGATGAGGGCACCCAGCGAGGAGGGCGGCGGCGCCATTCTCCCCGGCCAGCAGCAGGGAGCGAGCATGCCTGCTCCGGCACATGATCTGGCACTGCCCGTGGCAAGCAGGACAGCACGCATTGCCGCCGGAAGCGACGCCGAGGCGGTGGCGCAGTGGCTCGCCGAGTTTCGCGCCAGCCCGCAGACGCTACGTGCCTACCGCCGCGAGGCAGAGCGCCTGCTGCTGTGGCTGGAGCATCAACGGCGCAGCCTCGGTGAGCTGCGTCGGCACGACCTGGATGCCTACGAGGCTTTCCTGGCGTCTCCTACGCCGCGCCAGCTCTGGGTGGGGCCGCCTCGGCCGCGCCACGCGCCGGACTGGCGACCGTTTCGCGGGCCGCTGTCGCCGGCCAGCCGACGGCAGAGCCTGATCATCCTGCAGGGCATGTTCACCTGGCTGGTGGAAGCGGGATGGGTCAATCACAATCCGTTTCGCCTGATGCGCGACAAGCGCCGCCGACTCGACAATCGCCAGGCCGGCATCGAGCGCTATCTGGAACGAACGCTTTGGGAGTGGCTATGGCAGTGGCTGACACGACCGCAGCAGGTGAACGTCAGTGCCCGCGAGCGCTACCTGAGGCATCGGCGGATCATGATCTTCGGCTTCGCCTACTTGTTGGCGCCGCGAATCAGCGAGATGGCCGCCGCCAGGATGGGCGACTTCTTCCGGCGCGAAGGCCGCTGGTGGTGGCGCGTGGTGGGCAAGGGCGGCAAGACGGCACGTATCCCGGTACCCGACGACATGCTGGTCCTGCTGGGCAACTGGCGGGAAGTGCTGGGCCTGGCACCCGCCCCGCGCCCGGGCGAGGAGGGCGCCGTACTGCGCGGCCTGGATGGCCAGCGCGGCCTGGGCGACAACCAGCTCTACCGCCTGATCCGCGACGCCTTTCACCAGGCGGCCGATGCCCTGGAAGCCGAGGCAGGAGAGAAGGCGATGTCGCAGGTGACCCGGCTGCGTGAAGCGACGCCACACTGGCTGCGCCATACTGCACTCACTCATCAGGCTCAGGCCGGCGTAGAGCTGCGCTACCTCGCCAGCACCGCGCGTCATTCGCGGCTGGACACCACCGCCCAGTACCTGCATGCCGAAGACGAGGAGTGGCATCGCCAACAGTCCGCCCATGGCTTGCCCGGTCGGGTGGAGGAGCCGGTATAATGGCGTTCAAGCCAACCAGGGAGACGACATGACCACCGAAGCCACGGCCGAACAGGCCCAGCAGGCCCTGCGGGAAGAGTTCGAGATGTTCGACAACTGGATGGATCGCTACCAGTACATCATCGACATGGGCAAGCAGCTGCCGGCGTTTCCGGAGGAGTGGAAAACTCCCGAGCGCAAGATCCAGGGCTGCCAGTCGAACGTCTGGATCCACCATCGCCGCGATGGCGAGGTGCTGCACTTCGATGCGGTGTCGGATGCCGCTATCGTCTCCGGCCTGATCGCAGTGCTGCTGCGCATTTACAACGACCGTCCGGCCGGCGAGATTCGCGATACCAGCCCGCACTTCCTCGAAGACCTGGGGCTCGACAAGCATCTTTCCCCCACGCGCAGCAATGGTCTGCACGCCATGCTCGGCAAGATCTACGAAATTGCCGCGGAAGAGGCACCTTCAACCTGACGTCGCTCTGCGGGTTGCGTGGCCGCCTGGCGCTGACGCTCCCGCATGAGAATGCCTTCGGCATCCAGGCTGGCAATGGCAACGTCCGGTGCCGTGGGGATCTCTCCCGCCATCTGCAGCGCCTGATAACGTCCGCAGCAAACGCGCAGGAAGGAGGCGAAGTTTGCGGGGTCGTGGCCGGCTTCGGCGCACTCGCGGGAGAGCTTCGCTACCAGCTGGCTGAGAGAGAGGTCGTCGCGTCTGCCGATCTCCTCGAGTACCGTCCAGAAGAACCTCTCCAGGCGTACGCTGGTCGAGATACCATCGAGGCGCATTGAGCGCGTCTGGGGCTCCCAGAGGCCCGGCTCGGCGCCGATGAAAAGCCTGCACATGCCATTCCCTCCCTTGCTACCTGCCCGACGCCATTATCATGGCGCCGGGCGCGGACCAGGGCAAGGCGCTCGCGGAAAGTGGTCTGCCACCGGAACGCTAGCTAGAGCTCGATGCGTGTCTCGAGTACGGCCAGGAACTGGGCGAGCCATGCCGGATGGGCGGGCCAGGCCGGGGCGGTGACCAGCTTGCCGTCAGTCACGGCATCGTCCACCGCGATGTCGGCGTAGCGACCGCCGGCCAGCTCCACCTCGGGGCGGCAGGCAGGGTAGGCCGAGCAGGTACGGCCTTCCAGCACCCGGGCGGCAGCCAGCAATTGCGCAGCGTGACAGATCGCCGCCACCGGCTTGTCGGCACTGAAGAAGTGACGCACCAGCTCGATGACCTTTTCGTTCAGGCGCAGGTACTCCGGTGCGCGCCCGCCAGCAATCACCAGGCCGTCGTACTCCTCCGGCTTTACGGTGGCGAAATCCGCGTTGAGGGTGAATCGATGGCCCGGCTTTTCGCTATAGGTCTGGTCACCCTCGAAGTCGTGAATGGCGGTGGCAATGCTCTCGCCGGCCCGCTTGTCGGGACAGACGGCGTCAACACGGTGGCCCACTGCCTGCAGGGCCTGGAACGGAACCATGGTCTCGTAGTCTTCGGCAAAATCGCCGCACAGCAAGAGCAGACGCTTGGCGGACATGGCGTTTCTCCTCATCGGCTCGTTATGGTAGGTGTGCCACGGATCAGTCTGGCACAAGCAAACCGGAGGAGGGTGGTAGTGGGCTACTACACCGGCCAGCAAGCGACCCGTTGTGAGAGGAGCGCCGGCATGGCGACTTCAGTGCCCGGAGGTATGCTGACCATGGCGACAGCGGAAGTGCTCGTCTAGCTCGGGATCGTTCAGACACAGCCGCTCACTCGGCCCCCCGGGCACCGGATCGATACCGCCGGCGCTGCCGGGGTGGCAACGTACGATACGTTTGGCGGCAAGCCAGCCACCATGCAGCGGACCGTGGACCTGAATGGCTTCCATGGCGTAGTGAGAACAGCTAGGCCAGTAACGGCAGCGCGGCCCCAGCAAGGGGCTCACCACCATCTGGTAGAGCCGGACCAGGGCGATCAACGCCAGCCCCAGTGTATGCCGCAGGAGCCGACCCAGGCTTGCTATCCAAGCTGCCAGGCAAGGCACGCTTTAGCGCCTCTCCGGCTGCTGGCGATAGAGGATTTCGGGATCGATCAGCGGCTCGCTGGCGATACGCGCCTCACCGTCTTCCAGCGCCACGTAGAAACAGCTGCGCCGACCGGTATGGCAGGCCGGCCCGGTCTGTTCGACCTGAAGCAGCAGGGTGTCGCCATCGCAATCGAGGCATGCACCGCGCAGGTGCTGCTGCTGGCCGGAGGATTCCCCCTTGCGCCACAGCTTGCCCCGCGAGCGTGACCAGTAGCAGACGCGTCCGGTTGAAAGGGTCTCTTCCAGCGCCTCGCGGTTCATCCAGGCCATCATCAACACTTCGCCGCTGTCGTGCTGCTGGGCGATGGCGGGAATCAAGCCATCATCGTTGAAGCGCACCGCATCGAGAACCGGCGAGAGCGGCAGGCGGGCATCGAGCTCGGCACGCTCGAGTTGCTTGAAGGTATCGGTCATGGCATTTCCATTATGGCTGGCTCAGGCCCGCGCCGCCGCATTCAGGCACAGGTCACAGCTACCCAATAGCTCGATGGTCTGGCGTTCGACGCGAAACCCCAGGTCACGTGCCTGGGCGCTGAGCTGGGCATTCACGTCATCCAGATGCAGCTCCTCGACTCGCCCGCAGTGGCGGCAGATCAACAGCTGGAAGCCATGCGCGTGCTCGGGGCACGGGCAGGCTACATAGGCATTCAGCGACTCGATGCGATGCACCAGTCCCTGTTCGATCAGGAAGTCGAGGGCTCGATAGACGGTAGGCGGGCGTGCAGCCGCATGCTCGACGGCAAGGCGATCGAGTAGCTCATAGGCCTTGAGGCCACCGCTGGCCGCGGCAATCATCTCGAGTACGCGCCGGCGGATCGGGGTAAAGCGCACCCCGCGGAGTTGGCATTGTCTTTCGGCCTGCGCGAGCAGGGCAGTAGCGTCGGTCATGTGTGACCCGGTGTCTCAGGAACAGCGTTCATTCTACGTGTTGACACAAGTCGGGGCCAGCTCGGGTTCGGGCAGGTCCTTGAGCTCGCCACGACGGGCGAAGTGACGCTGGGCAAAGGTGACTCGCTCCTTGACGCTCAAGCGGTCGGACTGCTTCTCCACCAGATCGAGGCGCGAGCGCAGTCCTTCGCCATTGGCCATCTGGATGGCAAGCCCCGGACGGGCGTTGAGCTCGAGCAGCATGGGGCCCCGGTTGCGGTCGATCACCATGTCGGTACCCAGGTAGCCAAGCCCGGTCATTTCGTAGCAGCTCGCCGCCAGCTCGAGCAGATTCGTCCAGTCGGGAATGCGCAGGCTGGCCAGCTCGTGACCGGTATCGGGGTGGTCGCGTCGCGAACGGTCGAACTGGACGCCACGCACCGCAGTTCCCGTGGCAATGTCGAGCCCCACGCCCACTGCGCCCTGGTGCAGATTGGCCTTGCCGTCGGAGGCAGCAGTCGAGAGGCGCATCATGGCCATCACCGGATAGCCGCGGAAAACGATCACGCGGATATCGGGTACGCCTTCGTAGGTATACTCGGAGAGCTTCTCGTCGAAGTTGATCAGCGCCTCGATCATCGCCACGTCGGGAGCGCCGCCGAGGGAATATAGCCCCGACAGGATATTGGAGATGTGGCGATGCAGATCCTCGAGGCTCAGCTTGGCCCCGCTGGGCTTGACGAAACCGTCGTGGTCGACCCGCTCGATGACCAGGATGCCCTTGCCACCGCTGCCCTTGGCCGGCTTGATGGCAAAGCCGTCGTGCCCCGCGATCATGTTGCCCACCCGCTTGACCTCGAACTGGGTGGTCACGGTGCCGATCAGCGCCGGGGTGGTGATGCCGTACTGCTCGGCGAGCAGCTTGGTCTTGAGCTTATCATCCACCAACGGATAGAGCCGCCGGCTGTTGTAGCGCCCGATGTAGCGTATGTTGCGCCGGTTCATGCCGATGATACCGCGTCGCAGAAGCTGGCTTGGCCTTGCCCACATGGTGTTCAGTCCTCGGTGACCGGTTTGAAGCGCCGCAGCTCGAGCAGGCGGTACCCCGTGTAGTTACCCAACAGCAGGATCAGCGCCATGATGATGAGCTGTACGCCCAGGAAGTTGAAGGTGATGTGGCGTATCCAGGGATTGTTCATGGCGAGATAGGCCAGTACGGCCGTAATGAGGCTTCCACCACCCTGTATCAAGACCTGCTTGGGTCCCTCTTCCTCCCACAGGATGGACATGCGCTCGATGGTCCAGGCCAGAATGATCATCGGGAAGAAGGTGATCGTCAGGCCTGCATTGAGTCCAAAACGATAGGACAATACCGAAAATATCGAAATGATGGCGATGACCGTGATGATCACCGCCGAGACTCGAGCTACGAGAAGCAGGTTGAGGTAGGAGAGGTAGTTGCGTATCACCAGGCCTACCGAAACGACCAGCAGGAAGCCGATCAGTCCGGTTGGAAGGGTCGTCTGGATGAAGGCCAGCGCAATCAGCACGGGCATGAAGGTACCCGAGGTCTTGATCCCGACGAGAATGCGCAGGAACACGACCACCAGCGCGCCGATGGGAATCAACAGGATGGTCTGGAACAGCGCCTGCTCCTCGAGCGGCAGGCTGTGTATCGAGAAGTTGAGCAGGGTATCGTCAGCCAGCTGGCTGCGTACGGCGGCCGCTGCAGGCTGGCTGCGCGACAGCATGGAGAAGGTGACCCGGGAGTTGGTACCACCCTGCACCTCCAGCACCGCGCGGCCGCCGGCTTCCCATAGCAGGAGGTTGTCCGGCTGACCCTGCTCGGCGGTACGCGGGTCGAACAGCGCCCAGTTCTCTTCGTCCTCGAACACCATGATCCAGGAGGTCAGCGTTTGTCGCCGGCGGCCATCCTCGAGCAGGAGGCCGCTGACCTCCTGTGCATGCACGCCAGCCTGGTTGAGCAGACGCACCAGCAGGGGCGTGCGCTCGAACTGGGTCAGCAGCAAGCGGGCATTCTCGCCTTGGAGTTCATCGCTGAAATCCCGGATCAGCTCCCGCGTAAAGGTGTAGGGGTCGGCACTGCGCATCCAGGCGCGCTCGATCACCTGAGCCGCCGCCGTGTCGTAGGGACGCTCCCAGCTGACGTCTCGCAGGGGCGGGCGCGCTATCTGTCGCTTGCGCTGGTCGTCAGTCACCAGCAAGCGCACGGAGTAATAGAGCTGCTGGCTACCCGTGGCACGGCGGGTTGCCCACTGGGCGCGGCGACCGCTCTCGTCCTGCAGGAACGACAGGCCGTAGCCCGGTGAGGCCGTGTTCTCGGTCAGAATACGGTAGCCACGCTGATGCGAGGGCAGGGCAAGCTCGACGCGGGCGGGGTCGCCCAGGGCGGTGAAATCGACAATGGCTTCGACCTCCCAGACCTGGCGCTGCTCGCCCGGGGTCCACGGCACCTCCATCTGGATGTGTCGATGCAGGCTCGTGCCGATACCGAGCAGCATCAGCAGACCCACGATAAGATAGAAGGGCAGTCGCGACATGTATCATCCTTGCAGGTAGGGTAGTGAGGCCCGGTATCAGCCTTCTTCTTCGTCCCGGTCGTTGATCTCGTCTTCCGCCGCCTCGGAGGCCGGGCGGCCGCCGGGGAATTCGGGCCTGGGGTGGAGATAATCCTCCGCCACGTCAATCAAGGCGATATCCATCAGGAAGCGCCGCCCGAGCAGTACCGGATAGTCGAGATGGGTGCGGTCGTTGAGCGTGAACTCCACCGTCTCGCGGATCGGCCCCAGGGTCATCAACAAGCTTACGACCGGGCGCGACTCACTGCCGGCGGCCTGCATTATACGCACCCGACGCTCGATCGGCCGTTCGATCCATTCGTCGCGCACGTTGTCGACCACGACGTCGTCCTCGTTGAGGCCCAGCTTGAAGCGCACCCAATCCTCGCCGTCACGCTCGAAGCGGGTGATATCGGTAGCGGAAAGCGAAGAGGTGTTGGCCCCCGAGTCGACCCGCGCACGCAGGTAGGTGCCGACTTCAGGCAGACCGATCCATTCGGAGCGGCCGACCATTTCCTTGGCCGACAGTGTCGCACTCAGCTCGTCGTTGCATTGCGCCTGTACTACCGTGGGTTCTTCGCCACGCTGCTCGAGCCGCTCGATATCGCCACGTAAGTGGCGGAGCGTGACCCCGGCATCGCGCAGCTCGGCGAGAAGTTCGGTCTGGCGCTGGTCTGCGGCGCTGGTATCGTGGCGTTCGCAGCGCTGCGCGATCTGCTCCTCGAGCTGACCGATGCGTGCCTCGAAAGCCGCAGGGCTGAGCGTGGGCTCGGGCTCAGAGTCTGGGTTGAGGGCGCATCCGCTGATCAGTAATGAACACAGCAACCAGGGTATGGGTGCGGATAGCGTTCTCGGTCGCATGGGAATCGACAGCCTCCGGTCGGGCGGGCTACGGGTCAGGCGTAGCGGCAGTGGGCTTGGCTTGAAGGGCGCACGTTTCGTCGCGGCGAAACATGACGGAGGATGATAAGGATTTCGAGGTGGCGTTGTCCAACGCCGTGATAGCAGCATGATTTAACATAATATACATTATGCGAACCCGCTTTTGTCTAATGTCTCCTGATTTCTTCCTATTGATTGTCACACTTTTGCCTCATTCGATTGCACTCGGTTTCACCCCCGTTACCTTGCGCGGCCCGCTATCGGCCTTTGCCGTCGCGGACTTGACGATAATTCACGCAAGGGAACTTAAACGATGAAAAGAATTCAGGAACCGATTGCCCTCTATGTTGCCGGGCAGTGGCTCTACGTCACCCAGGAAACGGCGGTACGCATCCTCGGCGTGCATCCCAAGACGGCCCAGCGCTGGGCCAGCGGCGCCCAGCGTATCAGCCCGGAGCGCGCCTTGCTGCTGGCGATCCTCAGCGGGCAGCTACTGCCGTTCCACGGATGGGAGGGATTCGAGTTTCGCCTACGCCAAGGGCCGCCCCCTGCGAGGCGGCCCTTTGCCGTGATGGTGTCGCCCGACGGCCGTGAGTGGCTACCGGATGACTTCGCGGTGTGGCATCGCGTGAGCGGCAGCCGCTAACGGCTCTCGCGTTCCAGCTCGCGGGCGATTTCCAGACGGTTCACGCGGCTCGAAAGCCGCATCAGGTACAACCCCATCATCAGCAGCCCGAAGTTACCGCCCGCGTTGATTGCTTCAATCAGCGTGGCATCGATCACAGCCCGAAGCCCCCCAGCAGCTCGACCAGCAGCTCCGGTGGTAGGAAGGTGCCGGTAAACCAGCCCAGCACGCCAACCATGCCCAACGCAGCGCCTCGCTTTTGATTCGGTGTCAGTTTCATGCCCTTACCCCCTTACAGTGTGCCGTAGGCGCCCAGCTCGAAGCGCCGTTGTAGATCCGCTGCGGCATCGCCGCTATAGCGCCAATCGCCCCAGCTCTCGCCGAAATTCCAGCTCTCCCAGATCGGCGGCCGCACCGGCTGCCCAATGTAGCTGCGCAGCTCCGGGCTCATTCCCTGGAACAGGCGGTTTTGCCGGTACTGCCAGTACAGATAGCCCGCCGCGCCCAGGACCAGCACCGTGGTCAGGTTGACGTTCAGGCGCATGGCTACAGGCTCCCCAGGCTTCCGCCGTTCCAGCCAAGGCGCTCGTTCAGGCTCTCGGCCACGGCGGACGTCTGCGCGGCGCGGCTGGCGGCCTCGGGCTCATAGCCCTGGCTCAGAAAGTCTTGGTAGAACCATTTCGTCTGCTCAGACAGGCCCGACTTGCCCCACAGGCTCACGGCCCACAGGTCGGGATTCATGCGCGGCAGCTCGGCCTTGGGCCGGGTCAGCACGTAGGCGCCCAGGCCCACGGCGGCGGCGATAAGCATCGTTTTGGTTTTCATGCCATGGACACTCCACGGTTGATGGTGGCCATGCTGTAGGGCTGCTGGCCGTTCTCGTAGCTGATGATTGCCTCGACCAGCTCAGGCATTCGGGCCTGGACGTCGATGCGATCGGTTGCCCGCACGCCCAGGCGATCCGCCACGAACCCGGCGTAGGCCGCTGAATTGTTCTCATGGCTCGGCGCCCAGCGCTGGATAATGCCGCCGATGTAGTCCAAGCCGTGCTTGGTCTGGTAGGTGGTCAGCACGCGGGCCAGGGCGCGAATGCCGTATTCCGGCGACTTGAAGCGCATGAATCGACCGTCTGACGGCGGATTGTCGAGCCCCTGCCAGCGCGTGCCGGTGTACTCGATATTGCCCGGATTGTTGTTCCTGATGCCTCGCGGCTGGCTCATGTCGCCCCCTAGTGTTTGCTCGATGCTGCTGAGGCCGGGCCACTCCCAGGAACTGCCGAACTCAGGCAGGGCCAGCCAACTGGAAAAATCGGTGTCGAGCGGTATCCAGGGCGAGGCCTGGCGCTCGGTGCCGCCCTGCTGGGCGCCCTGGCGGGTCAGGTAGACGCCCGCCCCGGCAATCAGGGCCAGCCCCAGGACGGCGCGAATCATGCCGTTGGCTCCACGGCAGCCGCCAGCGCGGCCTCGTGCTGCTGGTCGGCGTCGGCAAAGGCGGCGTCGATCCGGGCGCCCAGGTCGGCGGGAATGTCGGTCACGCGCCCGGTGAACGGTTCGCGCTCGATCCAGCGGGCGCCGTTGTGCTCGCCGACAAAGACCACGCCCTCATCGGCGAGCGCGGCGGTGTCTACGGTGTAGTGCGTGCCCAGGGCGACAAATACCAGCCCCTCGGCGGTGATGATCTGGCGTGCAGGTGTCATGGTTGGCCCCTTATGTCTTGATGCAGTAGAGCAACGCGACGTTTCGCGGTCGCGTCTCGGCGCCGCCTCTGTTGCCCACGCTGACGGTGTGGCTGTGGCTGCCGTTGCTGTTGATGCTCAGGCTATGGTTATGGTTTCCGGCGTAGTGGGTATACGCATCGACACCCGAATCTCCACCCCAAACCGAAAAGTTATTACTTGTTCCTTCGCCTGTTTTCTTGTTCACGGCATGGCGGTGGTTACCGTCGGTCCCGATGCTGCCACTGTGCCCATGGCTGCCGGTGCTGTTGGTGCTCGCGGCGTGGTCGTGACTCTTAAATGCATCGCCTTGGGCCGTGCCCAGGCCGCGCCCGGTGTCGACGCCCCGGCCATCGTCCAGGCCGCGCACGAACTCGCCGCGCAGGTCGGGCAGGTTGAAGGTGGTGGCCCCATCCCCAGCGCCGTAGGTGGTGCCGATGGCCGCGAACAGGCGCGGGAACTCGGCGCGCGATACGGCGGCGCCGTTGGCCTTGAGCCAGCCGCGCGGCGGCGCGGCGCTAGCGAAGGTTTGGACGCTGCCCGGCTCGGCACCAGACGCGGCGGCGATCAGGCGAGCCATCAGACCACCTCCGCGACGTGCAACACATCCCCGGCATCACCCCCGACTGCGACCTCTCCGGCCACGTCCAGCTCGAAGGTGTCGCCGGGCTCGATGGGCAGCCCGGCGATGGTGACGGCAGCGGCGTTGTTGAGACTGGCGCGCATGACCAACTGACGGCGGTCAGGGTTCGCGGGAATCGTGCCGCCCCCGGCGACGTCGCCGACCGCCTGAATCGTGGCGGCGGCCTTGAGGCTGACATTGCCGGTAGTGCGCCCGCTCTCGAACTCCCCGCTCCCCACGATCATGCGAACCCGTAGGGTCACGCCCGCATCGTTGCGCACGCGCAGCGACTCGAACTCACGGACGCGGGCGCCCTCGCCCTCCTGCACGTCGAAGGCATCGCCCTTCGATGTGCTGATGTTGACCTTGCCGCCGCTGGCATCCAGCACGCGGAAATAGTCGCCGATGCACTGGACCAGCACCTGCGCGCCCGGCTCGACGTTCAGGACGTAATCGCGCAGCGCGCCCCGCTGAACTTGGCTCATGCCTTAAAACTCCCCTTCGATGCCCAGGCGATGCCGACCAGCGCCACAGCGACGGCAGCGGCGACGTACTGCAAGGTTCGCAGCTGCTCACCCTCGCTGCCGATCTGCTCGCGCTCGGTGAAATTGGCGACAAAATCCATGGCCGACATGCTGCTCTTCTCGCTGAATTGCAGCGCGGCCCGGCTCACAGCCTCGTTTCGCTTGAGGGCTTCCTTGCTCACGCCCTCCATGCCGTCGAGACTGTCGCGGTTGATCTTCTCGGTTGTCGAAAGCGCGGCTTCTACCTGACGGCGACCGGCCTCGCTCAAATCCTCGACGCCAGCGGCGAGCGCCTTGGCGATGTTGTCCAAGGTGATGGCATCAGCCCGGTAAATCGTGGTGCTGTTGCGGTCGCCGATAACGTTGGCTTCGCCCTGCTGGCTAATATTGTTCGTTTCGTAGCTGCGGCTTGTTTTGCTGCTCGACTTGTTACTCATGGAGATACACCCTCTCGACCTCGCGAAAGCCCAGCCCCTCTAACCAACGCGCGATGCCGTTCTGGCTGGTGTGCGCTCGCACTCGCCAGCCTCTCGCCTTGGCTGCGGCGACTACCTTCCCGACCTTCTCGCGGTAGCCACGCCCCGCACAGGCGACCAGTACCAGCTCGCGTTGCCCGGTCGGTGTGACCTCAAGGCGAACCACGCCCCTACTGCCGTCGGCAAAGCGCAGCACGCGGGCGCGGCCCGCTGCCACGTCTGCCTCTATGTCAGCGGCATCGCGATCCATGGCAGGCGCCAAGATTGCGCGATCTTCGGCGGTCATAGCTTGCGCCATATCGCCAGCGCCCCCAGCGCCACTGCACCGATAACGGCCAGCTCGCCCCAGGCCCAGCCCTCGACCTTGCGGACGCGCGAACCGGTGCCGTAGTAGTCGCCGACCGTCATTGTTCCCACGTCTCGGGTACCGCCGTAGTCCGCCGCCTGACTCGGCCCCGCCGTCGGCGAAAAGTTAAACGGCGGTATCGGTGGTGTCGGTGCTGCCATGGCGGCCCCCTTACTTGAGCAACAGAACGAGGCCCACCAGCACGGCGCCGCCGACGATCAGATGCCCAGCCCCCAGGCCACCTGCGGCGAAGCCGCCCCCGCCCGGCGCATTGCTACCGGTGGGGTACATGGTCTGATTGCGTGTCGCATCCTGCGCGCTGCCGGTGGCATTGGCTTGCGCCTTGATGCCCTCGATAGTGACCCAGGCGCCCAGCGCATCGGAAAACAGCCCCCGGCCCGCTTCGACCAGCGACGTGGAGCCGCCGTAGTTGTAGCCGCCTGCGGTGTCGGCGCTGTTGGTGCCGAAGCTCCAACTTGATGTATCGAACATAAGGCTCTCCCCTGGTTAGATACCGGCGAAGCCGTCGAGGTACTCGACCAGCACCGTGACCTGTCCCGCCGTGTCCAGGGTCAGGCGGAAACGCTGGTCCTGAATGAGCTTGGGATCGGTGACGATGGACTGGTAGATATCGCCCTCTTGGGTGAAGTCGACGGCCAGATACTTGGCCTGCGGCACGCGGCCCGACTCGCGTTGCAGGTACTGCAACAGGGTCTTTCCGCCCTCGACCACCTTGCGGCTGTTCTGCTCGACCTCGACGCGGCTGACGTCATCGGCATCCTTGATGAAGTGGATGGCGCAAAGGCGCGGCCCCTTCGGGATATTGTCGATCTCGAACTGTCCAGCGGTCGCGGAGCTGTAGGTAAAGCGCTTGATCTTGTTGATCATGCCCAGCGGCGCGGGGTCGGACTGAATGGCGTGCGCCTGAATGGTCGGCCCAACGGCGGCGCCGTCGATCTCAACCTCAAGCTGCAAGGTCGATACCTTGCCGGAGCCATCGCGGGCGCCGGTACCCAGGCCGGTCACGCGCTGCTGTTCCAGCTGGTTCAGCTCGGGACGCACGAACCACAGCGTCAACTGCCCCGCCGCGTCGTGGCGCCCGTAGTATTTATTGAGCGCTGCGACCTGCTCGGCGTCGGCGAACTCCATGACCGGCTTGCCGTCGACGCTGATACGAATGTCTTTCATCTGAGCGCGGGTCAGGTTGGTGTAGCTCAGAATCAGGCGCTCATAGGTGCGACCGATCGGCATGTTCAGTGTTGCGGTGCCGCCCGGTGTCACGTTGGACAGGGACGGCATACGGGTAGTAAGACGCATGGCGGCTCCCCTTACTTGATGACGTTGGCGACGGTGCCCAGGCCAGCTTTACGCAGACCGTAGGCGGCGGCACCGATGATCACGGCGGCGGTGATGGTGGACACGACGATTGACCAATCGAGGTTGTCCTTGTACTTGGTGACTGCATCAGACATGGCGATAGCCCTTGCTGGTGGATCGAACGAAAAAGCCCCGACAGCGGGTGCTTGTCGGGGCAACGTTGGCGAGCCGTTCGGTTTAGCGGCAAGCGCTATTCGGTCAGTTCGGTCAGCTTTCGGCCTTTGGCGGTGAATTCCAGGCGGTGAAAGGTGATTTCCGGGCCGCGCTTCCTGATGTAGTGCAGCGGCTCGATGGCTTCCAGCCGCGCCTCGCTGACGGCGGCAAGGCGTGCCATGCGCGGAATGTCGGTGGTTTCCTGGCGCCCTATCCAGAACTCACTCGCTTGCGTGTAGACCGTCTTACTGATCTCGGTGCCCCGCTGGCTGGCCATCGTCAGCCCGCCGTTGTACTTGCGCGCGCGGCGGATGAGCTGGCCGAACTTGGGCGAAGCCCGCCCGGCACTAACCGAGACGTCGGCCAGTTCCTCTATCAGCAGCTCGGTCGGCGTTCGGCCATCCAGGGCGATGAATGCCAGGTCGCACCACCATTCGAACGTCTTTAGATCGTTGTCGCCGTTCCACAGCAGCCGGAACGGTCGCCCGCTGGCGATGCCACGCGCCACGGCGCGGGCATAGCCCGCCCTGGTGTCGAAATGGTGGCCGTCGTGGTCATCGTCGGTATCCCAGCCCAGCAGGCGCACCCCTTTCGCCGGGACCAGCTCACGGATGAGCTGGCTTTTCCCGGCCCCGGACGCCCCCAGCACGAGCCGGTGACGGTTCGGCAGGCTGGTATCAGGCTGGTGAGCCATACGGCGCCCCCTCGCCCTCGGTCGGCTGCTCGGCGCGCTTCTGGCGTGCCTGCTCGGCTTCCTCGGCGCGGCGTGCCTTGTAGGCGCCAATCATCACCCCGCCCAGCCACATACCGGCGCCCAGGTAGTGCATGTACGGCTTGAGCCATTCGGGCAGCTCGCCGCTGAAGTCCCGGGCCACGGGCAGCATGACCTCCTCGCCGTGGGCGCGGTGCCCGGCGTCCAGGCTGTGCCCCGGATGGATCATGCCCGCCGCCAGTTCGGTGGCCTGGACCATCATCTTGGCGACGGCGCGCGCCTGTTCCTCCATGGCGTCGACGTCTTCCCATTCTGGCTGCTCGGCTTCCTGCTGGGCGGCGCCCTCGGCGGCCTCGGCCTCGGCGGCTAGCGCTTCGATGGCGGCGACACTCTCATCCTGCTCAGGTACTGCGGTTTGCTCGGTCATTCTCGGTTCCTCGGTCGGTCAGCGTTGGGACAAAAAGACGCCCAGGCCCAGCGATGCCAGCAGCAGCACGCCCAGGCCACGCGCCCGGCTCGGTCGCGCACTCGGCTGGCTGCTCGGTTCCGGCTCGGCCTCGGGCTCGGGCTCGGTTGGGTCAAACTCGGTCGGCGTGTTGCGGGCCAAATCGGCGGTGACGTTGGCCGGGCGGGTCGGCTCGGCCCCGGTGTGCCATTCCGTCTCCCGCCACAGCCTCTCCTGAATCACGGCCCCGGTCGGCTGATTCAGGCCACAGGCGGCGCACTGCCAATAGAGATGGGCGCCCCGCCGCTTCGACTGGCGGACGTCGGCGCCGTCGGCGCCACAGGTCGGACACGCGACGGTGCCCAGGCTCGGGTTACTCATACCAGCTCACCCCCTGCTGCCCTGGACAGCTCGCGCCGTGCCAGTTCGTCGGTGATCTCGGCGGCGAGCAGCGCGGCCGTCTTGATGTCGCCAGCCGCTGCAAAGGCCGGTAGGCCCGCGATTCGGTCGGCCTTGGCCCGTAGCTGGGCGCGTTTCTCGGCTAGCTCTCGGTTGGTCATGCTGTCAGTACCTCTGCGGCTTGCTGTTGTGTGATCTCGCCCGCCAGGAACCAATCCAGCACGGCCTCGCGGCCCTGCTCGATTAGTTCACGGCGGCGCTGGCGTTCTTCGCGCTCGATACGGCGCGTTACATTGGCAACTTGGTAGGCGTGCAGCGGCTCGACGTTCTCGGCGCGCAGCTCGGCGACGTGCCCCGGATCGGCGGCCGGGTACATGCGACGGAATGAATCGGCTGCCCAATACTCGAACAGCATTGAGCGCTCCCAGGCGGATATTTTGCCCTTCGCCTCGGCGTGCCCCATGAAGCGGAACCCATAAAACCGCCCCCGAACCCCCTCGCGGGATTCCCTGACGCGGCGGAAATGGCCCGGCGTACAGTTATTGACACCAGTCCAAGGCGCCGCGGCTGCGCCGCCGCGCAACCCCTCCAGGTCAACGACGATGGGCGCCGCCTTGGCGGCAATCTCCCAGCGGTACCGGCGCGTCAGGTACTCGGCCTCGCCGGTGGCACTGGTGACGGTGACGCCCCAGGTACCCGCCACAGGCTCGCCATAGCGCCCCTGCTGGTCGTGGGTCAGCTCCCCGGTGCTGGCGTCCAGCAGGGTCGGCTCGGCGCCCTGACGGACGACGCGCCACGGCTTGATAGGCTGCCCCAGGCGCCCCGCCATCGGCCCGCCCATCTCGCGCAGGAACTTGTCCCACAGCCCGGCGTCGGCGGCGCGGTGGACCTCGGCGAGAATCGCCGCCGCCTCGGGGTCGGGCCGAGTCAGGGCCTCCCAATCGGCGATGATCTCGGCGTCCAGGCGGCGCAGCTCGCGCCACACGGTCACGGACGGCAGCCCCACGAACTGGAACTGACGGATGCCCCAGGTGCTGGCCCATGCCTCGATACGCGGCGCGCTGGTTTCCATCGGCTGGCCGTAATGATCGACCTCGCAGAACTGGCGCCCGTTGATGTTCTTGCAAACGTACTTGGCGACGTAGCCCGCTGCCGTGCCCCGGCTGTAGTCAATCGTCGTGGAATCGAAGCGGGCGCGGCGTGCGGTACCGCTGCGCAGTTCTCCGGCGTCAGCCTCGCAAGCGTAGTCGCGCAGAATGCGCGTAGCCCTGGCCTTGTCGGCGGCTTCCATGAACAGCAGCAGGTGCCAATGCGGCGTACCGTCGTGGTGTGGCTCGACCACCCGAACGCCATAGATGCCGATACCCTCGCGGGCCAGCTTGGCGCGGGTGCGGCGCCAGACGCCATTGAGATAGGCTTGCGCCTCTCGCGGGTCGGTACCGTCGTATTTGGGATTGGGCCGGATGTTCGGGCGGGTGCTGACCGGGTGCATTCGGCTCGGGCATGTCAGCGTGTAAAACATGCTGACATGCCCCAGACGACGCGCCTCGGCCTCGGTGTCGGCAATGCGTAGCATCAGCTCGGCCCGGCGATTGTCCGGGTTCGCCATGCCCAGCTTGGCCAGCTCGGCGAGCGTATAGACTTGGCCGTCTTGGTTGGTCGCGGTGACGGTTTCGAGCAGGTGAAGGTTTCGCGCCTGCTGCTCGCGGCGCGCGCGGTACCCGGCATTACTGCAGTAGATGCCGACGCGCTTGGAGACTCGCCCCAGGATGCGGGCGCGCTGCTCCAGGCGGCGAGCGTTGAGCCGGCGAAGCTGGCGGCGCCACCACAGCGGGCAGCCCATGCGGGCGAGCCCGCCCCGGTGGCCGTAGTCGGCAGGCGGCGTGAGCTGGTGACGCTCGACGCGGCGCACGGCCCGCTGATAGGCCAGCACCACATCGCTCACGGCGGCGGCTTCCTGTGCAACGTGCCGCGCCTGCGCCTCGGCATGCGAGACGAGCGCGGCGTCGTCATGGGTGCAGTACCACGGCCCGCAACGTAGCAGGCTGTCGGCCAGAACCTGCCGCTCGACGGCAACGGCATGACTGGTCATTGCGTGATGCCGTTGGCCTTGGCGTCGGCTTCCAGCTCATCCGCGAACTGCCCCAGGCGTGCGGCAACCTCGGCATACCACGCCCGATATTCCGCCCCCCGGATGTGGTTCATTTGCTCTACGAATTCCGCCGCCCGGTCGCGTAGACCATGGACGGCGCGCACCGTGCGCAGCTCGGCTAGACGGTCAGGCCCGGCAGCGTCGTGAAGGTCAGCCCGGAGGCGATCAAAGGCAGCGGGAGGAGTAATCCCAGGAGTGGCGAAAGCTTCGACATGTGAACTCGGCATGGTTGCGGCTCCATCGCGGTCACAGGCGAGAAAGAGGCCGGGTAGCTACTCCCGGCCCGGCCCCGGTGGGGGCCTTCCTGCGACGGACGGAACCAGACTATGCAACGTGGAACCACCTATGCAACTGCGTGTCACAGTCGTTCAGCAGTTGCATAGTGTTCTATGCTCTGCATGGAACGTGGCATTCCAAGGAAATTAAAATGAACACGATTGAACTCTTGACAAAGCTGCGAGCCCACTACGGCGGGGCTTCTGACTACCGTGTGGCCAAGGAATTGGGGATTCAGCCCCAAACCGTCTATCACTGGAAATCAGGCCGCTCCGGTATGTCTGATGACGTGGGAATTCGGGCCGCTGAGATACTGGGATTGGACCCGGATTTGGTCCTTTTAGACCTGCATATTGAGAGGGAAGAAGGGAACGTTACATCCCCTATCTGGCGGTCGATTCGCAACCGCCTGGAAGTGGCTGCAATGCCCGTGGTTGTGGGCTTCGCGGGGTATTGGGGCGGGGTACTTTTCGGAGGGCCTTTAACCTAACCCTCTATACATTATGCGAACCAAGGGGTGAGTGTGTGCTGGACTAGCTCAGATGTGGCACGCCCGGCGCGGTGTCCATCGCCATCGACCACCGTATCGACACAACCCACACGACAAACCCCGACTCGCCGGGCCGGGGTTCGTGGGTTCACTGATTGCCAGTCGCCCGTCATCATGCCTCGTCGGGTGGCGCGTATGAGCCGTCCTCGCGGTGCACTTCCTTGCCGGTAATCGGAGGCGTGAAGACGCAGGCGAGATGCATGGTCTTGTGGGCACGCAGCAGATGTTCGTCATGCTGATCGAGAATGTAGATGTCGCCCGGCTTGATCGGCCAGATCTTGCCGTCGGCCAAGGTTTCCACTTCGCCTTCACCCTCGATGCAATACACCGACTCGTAGTGATGCTTGTAGTGAATATGCGTTTCGGTGCCTTCGTAGATACGCGTGATATGGAACGAGAAGCCACCGCCATCGTTGGCCAGCACCAGGCGCGTGCTGTCCCAGGTACCGCTCTCCGCCTTGACCAGTCGGTCCGTCTTGCGCGCTTCCTCGAGATTGCGAACGATCATCTTCAAAAGTCTCCGTTCAATCCATAGACTGGCCGGCTGCGCTACAGCCGGCCGTTACATGAACACCATGTGTGCCGGATCGAGCCAGTGGCACCGGCGCTCAGGCCATGACTTCCCTGACACTTGCCTCGAGAATGTCCAGCCCCTCGAGCAGATCCTCATCGGGAATGGTCAACGGACACAGGCACTTGACCACTTCTCCCGCCTGACCGCTGGTCTCGATCACCAAGCCTTTCTCGAAAGCCTTGGCAGTGATCTTGTCGGCCAGGTCACCGTCGCCAAGATCGATCCCGCGCATCAGGCCGCGACCTCGCTCGGAGGCCGGCACCCCCTGCTCGCTGATCCAGGCGGCGATCTTCTGGAAGCGGTCTTCGACCACCCTGCCCTTGCGCTGGACATCGCGTTCGAAGGTATCGTCACGCCAATACTGTCGCATGGCGGCAGCGGCCGTGGCAAAAGCCAGGTTGAAGCCGCGGAAAGTGCCGTTGTACTGGCCCGGCTTCCACTTGTCGAGATCGGGGCGCATCAGCACATGAGCGAACGGCAGGCCGAAGCCGGACAGCGACTTGGAATTGGTCACGATGTCGGGCTTGATGCCGGCGTGCTCGAAACTGAAGAACTTGCCGGTACGGCCGCAGCCCGCCTGGATGTCGTCGACGATCAGCAGGATGCCATTGTCGCGGCAGATAGCTTCGAGGCGCTTGAGCCAGTCGAGGCCGGCGACATTGATGCCACCTTCGCCCTGCACGGTCTCGACGATCACCGCGGCCGGCAGATCGAGCCCGCTGGAGTTGTCGCCCAACAGCTTCTCGAAGTAGTCGAGACTGTCGGCATGCTCGCCCATGTATCCGTCATAGGGCATGAAGGCACTGCCTTGCAGCGGAATGCCACCGGTGGCCTCGCGGAACTTGCGATTGCCGGTAGTGGCCAGCGCCCCCATGGTCACGCCGTGAAAGCCATTGGTGAACGTCACGATGTTGTGGCGACCTTGCGCCACCCGAGCCAGACGAATGGCGGCCTCGACGGCATTGGTGCCGGTCGGCCCCGGCAGATGAACTTTGTACTCGAGCCCGCGCGGCTTGAGGATCACCTCCTCGAGGGTTTCCAGGTAGTCGCGCTTGGCGGCCGTCCAGAAGTCGAGGCCGTGCACGATACCGTCGCTGTCCAGGTAATCGAGCAGCGCTTGCTTGAGGTGCGGATTGTTGTGGCCGTAGTTGAGGGTGCCTGCACCGGCCAGGAAGTCGATGTACTCGCGGCCGTTTTCATCGGTCAGCCGAGCATTCCTGGCCTTGGTGAAGACCACCGGGAAGGAGCGGGAATAGGTCCGGACGTTGGATTCGAGACGTTCGAGTGTCTGGGTCTGCATATCGACCTCCTGTCGGGAATAATCAAGCGTAGAGATGCATGGACGGCCGAAGGCCTCGACCATCCCGCGATTCGGGTGGGATCAGATGCGCCGTGTGTCGAAAGGACCGATACGCACGAGATTCTCGGGGTCGTGTTCACCGCCGAGTTGGTCCGTGGAGAAGTATTCACGGCTGTTGAGGGGGGCCTGCCAGCGATCGGCGAGGCGACGAAAGAGCCCCCAAGACGCCTGGTTGTCCGGCGTGATGGTGGTTTCCAGGTGATGGACGTCTTCCAGTTCGGGGCGGCTCATGACGGCGGCGACGAGACGCCGAGCCAAGCCGGTGCCGCGAGCTTTCTCCCCTACCGCTACTTGCCACAGGAAATAGGTATCCGGGGCGTTGCTCTTCACGTATCCGGACACGAAGCCGACGATTTCGCCCTCTTCATTGGTGGCAACGGCACAGGTATCGCGAAATTGGGTCGCCAGCAACAGGTAGGCATAGGCAGAATTGACATCGAGCGGCGGGCATGACTTGACCAGTTCGTAGATTCCCCAGCCATCGTCGGGATTTGGCTTGCGAATGAACAGTGGCGAGGCGTCACTGCCGACTACGGCATCGGCCACGCTGGGACGGGCCAGGTCGGCAGAGGGTGTAAAGGGCTGCGTTGTCACGTTCATGATAAAGCTTCGCTGTAGCGATGTTGCTCGTAATGATAACAGGGCTCATCATCAAATCAAAACTAGCATTATGACTACGGCACGAATGCATAACAAAAAATTATCATTCGTTGCCAAACCACTTCGGCACTACGTAAGTCTAGTCCAGAGCCAAGCAGCCGTCCGAATGAAATCGGGCCACCCAAAAAGGCGGCCCGAGGCGGGTAAGCAAGGTTTCTTCAGCGCCGTGCAAGCGTGCGCATGGTGACGAACTCCTCGGCCCCTGTCGGATGGATACCGACCGTGGCATCGAAATCCGCCTTGGTCAGGCCAGCCCTCACGGCTATGGCAATTCCCTGGATCAGCTCGCCGGCCTCTTCGCCCACCATGTGGGCGCCGACGACCACGTCGCTGTCATCAGCGACGATCAGTTTCATCAGGCAGCGCTCCTGGCTGCCAGAAAGGGTGTGTTTCATGGGGCGAAAGTCGGTGCGGTAGACGCATATTTCCCCATACTCTTTACGTGCCTGCTCTTCAGAAAGCCCGACCGTACCGATATTGGGATGACAGAATACTGCCGTGGCGATGTTGCGGTAATCCATCGCTGTCGGTGGGGCATCGCCGAAATGTTGCTGCACCAGATGCATGGCTTCCGCCAAGGCCACCGGTGTCAGTTCCGGTCCGCCGGTGACGTCGCCCAGCGCCAGGATGGAAGTAATCGACGTTTCGAAGCGATCGTTCACCTTGAGCGTGCCATCGGCATTGAGCTCGGCACCCAGCGTATCGAGCCCTACACCTTCCAGGTTGGGCCTGCGTCCGGTGGCGGCCAGCACGGCATCGACCTCCAGCGATTCACCGTTGGTCAGCGTGACCAGCAACCCACCCTCGACCTTGTCGATGCGCTCGATGTTGGTCTCGAAGTGCAAATTGACGCCCTTGACCGCCATCTGTTCACGGGTGAACTCGCGCACCTCACGGTCGAAGCCGCGCAGGAACAACTCGCCACGATAGACCAGGTGGGACTCACTGCCCAGGCCATTGAAGATACTGGCGAACTCCACCGCAATGTAGCCGCCGCCAAGGACCAGGAAACGTCGCGGCATCCGCTCCAGGTCGAACACCTCGTTGGAAGTCACGGTCAGCTCGCGCCCGGGAAAGTCGGGCACCCAGGGCCAGCCGCCGACGGCCACCAGGATCTTGGCAGCAGTGAAGCTCTCCCCTGCGACCTCGACGCGGTGCGCCTCCGTGACCCGTGCGCGCCCATTGATCAATCGTACCCCGGCATTGTCCAGCAGGCGGCCGTAGATCTCGTTGAGCCGCGCGATCTCCCGGACCTTGTTGTCACGCAGCGTGGTCCAGTCGAACATGGGGGCTTCGGGCAGGTTCCAGCCAAAGCCGTGAGCATCCTGGAAGGCATCGTGAAAGTGCGCAGCGTAGGAGTAGAGTTTCTTGGGCACGCAGCCCACATTGACGCAGGTGCCCCCCAGGTAGCGATCCTCGGCAACGGCCACCCTGGCGCCGGTTGCCGCCGCGGTACGAGCGGCACGCACCCCACCGGAACCAGCCCCGATGACGAAGAGGTCATAATCGAAGTCTGACACGCAGTTCTCCTTGTCTCGCCGAGCTGTGCCAGCCGGCCTGATCGATGGCACGATACTACCAGCGTCGGACGCGGGCGTGCAGATCCGCCGGCGCAGTTGACCGTGCCGCTTCGGCTAGGTACAAGGAGCGGGCCCTGACTGACAAGGTGAATTCATCGCATGGACAAGGAAATCAAGGCCCTGTTGGACAACAACCACCTCTGGGCCAAGCGCATGCAGCAGGAAGACCCGGACTTCTTCACCCGGCTATCCAGCCAGCAGAACCCCGATTATCTCTGGATCGGCTGCTCCGACAGCCGTGTGCCGGCCAATCAGATCATCTCGCTGCCCCCCGGTGAAGTCTTCGTACATCGCAACGTCGCCAATCTTGTCCATCACAACGACCTCAACGCGCTGTCGGTACTACAGTACGCCGTCGATGTGCTCGAGGTTCGACACATCATGGTCGTCGGCCACTACGGCTGCGGTGGCATACGGGCTGCGGTTTCCGGCGGAGACAACGGCATGGTCGATCTCTGGCTGCATTCGGTACGCGAACTCTACAATCAGCACCGCCATGAACTGACCGCGCTGTCATTCGACGAGCAGGTGGACCGCATGTGCGAGTTGAACGTCAGAGCCCAGGTCAAGAATCTGTGTCACAACAAGACCACCCAGCACGCTTGGCAGCGCGGCCAGCCTTTGGCCATACATGGCTGGATCTATGGACTAGACAATGGTCGTATTCGCGACCTCGACTGCAGCGTCCTGGGGCTCGATCAGGTGGCCACGCTGTATCGCATAGACCGCCTGGCGGCACCGTCCGGCGACTGATCTTCCCTCCCGAGCGTCAAGGCACTATTCGCATTGCGCATGGCGCCTGTCGGAATTTCGATTGTCCTCTTCTCGGGCAGATCACTACATTGGCTGCGTACCACGCAGGCGCGGCCGGAGGGCCGCGCACAACAAAAACCCGAGAAGGGAACGACACATGACGTTCAAAAAGACCTTGCTGGCCGGAATGATCGGTGCCGTCATGACCGGTACGGCGCTGCTGCCGGCCGTCGCCAATGCCGAGAACACCCTGCGCATGGCCTACGACGCCGACCCGGTCTCGCTCGACATTCACGAGCAGCTCTCCGGTGGCATACTGCAGCTCTCCCACATGACCTTCGACCCGCTGGTACGCTGGACGCAAGATCTCGACTTCGAGCCGCGCCTGGCCACCGATTGGGAACAGGTCGACGACACCACCATGCGCATGACCCTGCGCGAGGGCGTCAAGTTTCACAGCGGCAACGACCTCACTGCCGAGGATGTGGTGTGGACCGTGGAGCGCCTCAAGCGCAGTCCGGACTTCAAGGCGATTTTCGCTCCCATCGCGAGCGTGACCGCACCCGACGAGTACACCGTCGAGTTCAAGACCGAGGAGCCCTACCCGCTGCTGCTCAACCTGGCCACCTACATTTTCCCGATGGACAGCCAGTACTACAGCGGCACCGACACCGACGGTGACCCCAAGGACGAAATCGTCAAGAACGGCAACTCCTTCGCCTCGTCCAATCTCTCCGGTACCGGCCCGTTCACCGTGGTCGAACACCAGAAAGGCAACCGGATGGAGTTCCAGCGGTTCGCCGACTACTGGGATGAGGAGTCTCCCGGCAACGTCGACAGAGTCGTGCTCACCCCGATCAGCGAGAACGCCACGCGCGTGGCCGCCCTGCTCTCCGGCGACGTCGATTTCATCGCCCCGGTGCCGCCCAACGACCTGGAGCGTGTTCGCGAGAGCGACAACGCCGAGCTGGTCACCATGTCCGGCACCCGCATCATCTTCCTGCACATGAACCAGGAGCGCGTCGAGGCCTTCCAGGACGAGCGGGTACGCCAAGCCTTCGCCTACGCCATCAACCAGGACGCCATCGCCGAACGCCTGATGAAGGGCTTCGCCACCCCGGCGGCGCAATTCTCGCCCGAGGGCTACGCGGGGCATATCGAGTCGCTCGAGCGGCGCCATGACCTGGAGAGAGCCCAGGAGCTGATGGAGGAAGCCGGCTACGCCGACGGTTTCCAGATCACCATGATGGCGCCTAACAACCGCTACGTGAACGATGCCAGGATCGCCCAGGCGGTGGCCACCATGCTGGCACGCATCAACGTCGAAGTGGACCTCAAGACCTTGCCCAAGGCGCAGTACTGGGGTGAATACGACGATCGCGCCGCGGACGTGATGATGATCGGCTGGCACGCCGACACCGAGGACAGCGCCAACTTCCACGAGTACCTCACCGCCTGTCCGGACCCGGATACCGGTGCCGGCCAGTACAACGCTGGCAACTACTGCAACCCGGAACTCGACAGGCTGGTCGCCGAGGCGAACCTCGAGGTCGACCTGGAAAAGCGCGCCGAAATGCTCCAGCAGGTCGAGCAGACGCTCTACGACGAGGCCGCCTTCGTGCCGCTGCATTGGCAGGATCTCGCCTGGGCCGCCGCGCCGAACGTCGACATCGAGCCGATCCTCAACGTGATGAACTTCCCCTATCTCGGGGATTTGGTCATCGAGGCCGAGTGACCCACCCTGCCGGCCCGCGGGCCGGCATTCCGTGAACCCGATACGGTGGCACGCCCCAGGCGGGCGTGCCACCCCGCGTTGCCCACAGGACGCCACCCATGATCGCCTTTCTGGTAAAGCGCCTCTTTCATGCGCTGCTGGTGATGTTCGTCATCAGCGTGATCGCCTTCGCCATCCAGGAGAATCTCGGCGACCCCATCCAGCAGATGGTCGGTCAGTCGGTGCCCGAGAGCGAGCGCGAGGAGCTGCGCGAGCGGCTCGGGCTCAACGACCCCTTCCTGGTCCAGTACTTGCGCTTCGCCGTCAATGCCGCCCAGCTCGATTTCGGCTACTCCTATATCTTCAACCAGCCGACCACCGAGGTGATCCTTCGCCACTTGCCGGCCACGCTGGAGCTGGTGGCGGCGTCGACCTTACTGATCATCGTGCTGTCGGTGCCCATCGGCGTGTACAGCGCCATCAAGCCGCGTGCCTGGCTGTCACGCTTCTTCATGGGCGTTTCCATCGTCGGCATTTCGATCCCGGTATTTCTAACGGCCATCGTGCTGATCCAGCTGTTTGCCATCGGCATGACCTGGGCGCCCTTCCCCGCCGATACCGCCTGGGGTAGCTGGCTCAACGAACTGATCACCACCGAGGGCGGCATGCCGGCCTACGGCCGTGGCGACCCGGTGCACGTCTTCGGCACCTGGTACACCAACTTTGCCTCGCTGAAGGGACTGACCTACCTGGTTCTGCCGGCCATCTCGCTGGCCTCGATCATGCTGCCGCTGTTCATCCGGCTGATTCGCGCCGAGATGCTGGAAGTGCTGCAGTCGGAATACGTCAAGTTCGCTCGCGCCAAGGGCATCCGCCTGCGCCGCATCTATTTTCTGCATGCGCTCAAGAACACCATGCTGCCGGTAATCACTGTGGGCGGGGTACAGATCGGCACCCTGGTGGCCTATACCATCCTCACCGAGACGGTCTTTCAATGGCCGGGGATGGGGCTGATGTTCCTCAATGCCATCAACCGCTCTGACATTCCATTGATCATCACCTATCTGATGATCGTGGGGCTGATCTTCGTGATCACCAACACCCTGGTCGATCTGATCTATGGCCTGGTCAACCCCACCGTCAAGCTGACAGGTAAACCCGCATGAGCACCACGACCTCTATCGAGAGCCCTCCCACAGCGAGCCGCTGGGAGCGCTTTCGCGACTCATACCTCCTCTACAGCTTCAAGCGCGACCTGATTGCCCAGTTCAGCCTGCTGGTCTTCGTGATGATGGTGGCGGCCGCCGTGCTGGCGCCATGGCTGGCGCCGATGGACCCTTATGATCTGGCGCAGATCGATATCCTCGCCTCGGAGCTGCCGCCCTTCTGGATCTCCGGCAGCGAGGATGCCTACGTTCTCGGCACGGATGCCCAAGGCCGCGACATGCTATCCACCATCCTCTACGGCGCGCGGGTGTCGCTGATCATCGGCTTCGGCGCCGTGGCCCTGCAGGCGATTCTGGGGGTCAGCTTCGGACTGCTGGCCGGCTACCTGGGTGGGCGTATCGACGCCTTCCTGATGCGTCTGGCTGACATCCAGCTCTCCTTTTCCACCCTGATGGTGGCCATCGTGGTGGGTGCCCTGGTCAAGGCAATCTTCGGCGGCGCCACCTTCAGCGCCTACGCCGTGCCGCTGCTGGTGCTGATCATCGGCCTCGCCGAATGGCCGCAGTACGCCCGTACCGTTCGCGCTTCGGTGCTTGCCGAGAAGAACAAGGAGTACGTCGATGCGGCACGCACCATGGGCCTCTCCAGCCGGCGCATCATGTTCCGCCATATTTTGCCCAACACCCT
>NZ_JAAQTO010000020.1 GCF_011742165.1 Billgrantia bachuensis
AGGTAGCGGCTCGTGCTCAGTCGCGCCGCCAACCCCCCGCGGCGATAGGGGCGCAGCACCCACTGTTCGCGCCCTGCGTCGAGAAACAGGCTGCTGCCGCGCCCGGGGGCTTCGCCCATCACGCGCCCGGTGTGGCGCCAGTGGCAGGGGTCGAACAGCGATGGGCCGATTTGTGGCGCCTGCTCGGCGTCACATACACTGTCCGCATCATATAGAATGAAAACCTTTCCCGTCCGACATGTTGCCAAGTGCATGAAGCATCCTCTGCCTGCCCAACCGCGCCATATCGCCGTGCTGCGACTCTCCGCCCTCGGCGACGTGTGCAATCTGGTGCCCACCGTACGCGCCCTGCAGCGTCAGTGGCCCGACGCTCGCATCACCTGGATCATCGGCAAGGCGGAACACAGTCTACTGGCTGGCCTGTCGGGGGTCGAATTCGTCGTCTACGACAAGGCCAGCGGCCTGGCCGGCATGCGCCGGCTGTGGCGCGAACTCTCCGCCACCCGCTTCGACGTGCTGCTGCACATGCAGCAGGCGCTGCGTGCCAGCATGCTCTCGTTGGGGCTCAAGGCCAAGGTGCGGGTCGGCTATGACAAGGCGCGGGCCAAGGATGCCCAGCACTGGTTTACCCATCGCCAATTGGAGCCGCATCCGCGTGCCCACGTACTGGAGTCGTTCCTCGACTTTGCCCGCCTACTGGGCGCCGAGGACCTGTCGCTCGAATGGGACCTGCCGGTGCCGGCCGAGGCCTACGAGGAGGCCGACGCCCTGACCGGCGACGCTCCCTATCTGCTGATGAGCCCCTGCGCCAATCCGCGCCTACGCAATTTTCGCAACTGGTCGGCTGAGGGCTACGCCGCCGTCGTCGAGCATGCCTGGGCCCAGTATGGCCTGAAGACGGTGCTCACCGGCGGCGGCAGCACCGTGGAGCGGGAGATGGGCGAGCGTATCGTCGCGCTCAGCCGTCCAGAGGCGATGATCGACGCCATCGGTGCTACCTCGCTAAAGGGCCTGTTGGCGCTGATCGCCCGCGCTCGGGTGGTCATCGCCCCCGACTCCGGCCCGGTGCACATGGGCAATGCCATGGGCACGCCGGTGGTGGGGCTGTTCGCCACCACCAACCCCGACCGCGCGGCGCCTTATCGTTGGCGCGACTACGTGGTCAATCGTTATCCGGATGCGGTGCGCACCTACCTGCATCGGGAGCTCGACGAGATCAACTGGGGCCAGCGTGTCCGCCATGCCGACGCCATGACGCTGATCCGCATCGAGGATGTGATCGGCAAGCTCGATGCGCTGATGACACGGCCGAACGAACGCAAGGAAGAGGAACGACCCGATGAAGCTTGACCTTACCGCGCTGGAGCAGGCGCACGTGCTGGTGGTGGGCGACGTCATGCTCGACCGTTACTGGCAGGGCGCCACCTCGCGTATCTCGCCGGAGGCGCCGGTGCCGGTGGTACGAGTGGAGGAGTGCGAGGACCGCCCCGGTGGAGCGGCCAACGTGGCGCTCAACATCGCCTCCCTGGGCGCTCACGCTGCCCTGAGCGGCATGGTCGGCGACGACGACAACGCCCGCCGGCTGACAGAGCGCATGGACGCCGCCGGTGTCGACACCTACTTCGAGAGCAGTCCGGGGATCCCCACCATCACCAAGCTGCGCGTGATGAGCCGCAACCAGCAGTTGATCCGGCTCGACTTCGAGGACGGCCTGGAAGAACTCGATACCCGCGGGCTGCTGGCCCGCGTCGAGCAGGGGTTGCCCGACTGCGACCTGGTCATTCTCTCCGATTACGGCAAGGGGACCCTCAACCGGGTCGAGGAATTGATCGCCCTGGTGCGCAGTGCCGGCAAGCGGGTGCTGATCGACCCCAAGGGCAGCGACTTCGGCAAGTACCGCGGGGCCAGTGTGATCACGCCCAACCTGACCGAGTTCGAGGCGGTAGTCGGACGCTGCCGCAGCGACGACGAGTTGGCTGCCAAGGGCGCGGAACTTTGCGCCGAGCTGGAGCTGGAGGCGCTGCTGATCACTCGCAGCGAGAAAGGCATGACGCTGATCCGTGGTGACCATGAGCCGCTGCACCTGCCGACTCGGGCGCGCGAGGTCTTCGACGTCACCGGCGCCGGCGACACCGTGATCGGCGTGCTGGGGCTGGCACTGGCGGCCGGTCACGGTTTCCCCGAAGCCATGACGCTGGCCAATCTGGCGGCTGGCCTGGTAGTGGCCAAGCCCGGTACCGCCACGCTCTCGATCGCCGAACTCTACACCGCAGTGCACGGCGACAAGCTGGCCGAGTTCGGCGTCATCGACGAGGCACCACTGATCGAAGCGGTGCGTGCCGCCCAGCTGCGTGGCGAGCGGGTGGTGATGACCAACGGCTGCTTCGACATCCTGCACGCGGGCCACGTGGCCTATCTGGAGCACGCCCGTCAGCTTGGCGATCGGCTGGTGGTGGCGGTCAACGACGATGCCTCCATCGGCCGGCTCAAGGGCCCCAGGCGCCCGATCAACCCGCTGGCCCGGCGCATGCAGGTATTGGCTAGCCTCGGTGCGGTGGACTGGGTGGTGCCGTTCGGCGAAGACACCCCGCAGCGGCTGATCGAAGCGGTGCTGCCCGACGTGCTGGTAAAGGGCGGCGACTATCGCGTGGAGGAAATTGCCGGGGGCGATGCGGTACGCGCCGCAGGCGGTGAGGTGAAGGTGCTGGGCTTCGAGGATGGTGTGTCCACCACCGCCATGATCGCCACCATTCTCGATCGCGAAAGTTGATGACAGCGGTGTCGCGCCGCTGGCCCCGCTGGCTCTACTCGGCGGCGCTCTACCTGCTCGCGCCCCTCATCTGGTGGCGTGTCTGGCGTGAGCATGCGCTCACCAACCTGCGTCGGGAGCGGCTCGGGCTGACACCACGCCTGCCTGCCGGTGTGCCTCGGCTGTGGCTGCACTGCGCCTCGGTGGGTGAGGTGCAGGCTGCACGCCCGCTGATCGAAGCGCTGCTTGCGCGCTACCCACGCCATTGCCTGGTGGTGACCACCATGACCGCTACCGGCGCCGAGCGGGTGCAGGCGCTGATCGCGACGAGACGTGAAGCCGGCGATTCCGGGCGCCTGCGCCACTACTTCGTGCCGCTCGACTTCCCCGGTGCCGCGAACCGTTTCATCGCGCGGCTGCAGCCTTCGCTGGCCATTTTCTTCGAAACCGAGATCTGGCCCAACCTCCTGGCGGCATGTCGCCGCTTCGATGTACCCACAGCGGTGGTCAACGGTCGGCTCTCGCCGCGTGCCTTTCGTGGCTACCGCCGCCTGCGTCCGCTGATGGCGGCGGCTCTGGGCCAGCTCGACTGGCTGGCCGCGAAATCGCGTGGCGACGCCGAGCGCTTTCGCGAACTGGGCATGCCGACCACGCGCATCGACGTGGTGGGATCGCTCAAGTACGACCTGACGCCGGACGACGCGTCGAGTGAGGCGAGCAAGCGCCTGTGCACGCGCCTGGGCTCACGTCCCGTGTGGGTGGCCGGTTCCACCCACCCCGGCGAGGATCAGCTGGTGCTGGAGGCCCATGCCCGCCTGCGCCAGCACTACGCCAATGCCCTGCTGATACTGGTGCCGCGCCATCCGCAGCGCTTCGATGCGGTGGCCGAGCTCTGCCTCGAGCGCGGCATGGCACTGGCGCGTCGCTCGCTCGGCGAATGGCCCGACGGGCGCACCGCCGTCTACCTGGGCGACACCATGGGCGAGCTGCTCACGTTCTACGGCGCCGCCGATCTGGCCTTCGTCGGCGGCAGCCTGGTGCCGGTGGGAGGGCACAACCTGCTCGAACCGGCCGCCATGGGCGTACCGGTGCTGACCGGGCCCGAGCTCGCCAATTTCGCCGATATCGCCGAGACCTTGCGCCAGGGTGGCGCGCTGGTCGAAGTGGCCAGCAGTGCGGCGCTGGCCGACACCCTGGTCACCCTGTTCCTCGACGAGGCCGAGCGTCATCGGCTGGCCGAGGCCGGCCTGGCGGTGGTGGCAGCCAATCGCGGCGCCCTGGCCGGCACCCTGGATGGCCTGCACCGCCTGCTCCGGGGTAAGTGAGGACAAACCAACCTGCCGGAGCCTTCAGGCCGGTGTCAGGCGCTCCACGCCCTGCTCGGTACCCAATAACAGCACATCGGCACCGCGCGCGGCGAACAGGCCGTTAGTGACCACGCCGACGATGGCGTTGAGGCGCGCCTCCATGGCCACCGGATCATCGATCATGAACTCGAAGCAGTCGATGATCTGGTTGCCGTTGTCGGTCACCACGCCCTGGCGGTAGACCGGGTCGGCGCCCAGCTTGACCAGCTCGCGCGCCACGTAGGAGCGGGCCATGGGAATCACCTCCACCGGCAGCGGGAAGGCGCCGAGGCGCTCGACCCGCTTCGAGCCATCGGCGATGCAGATGAAGCGCTCGGCGCAGGCGGCCACGATCTTCTCCCGGGTCAGCGCCGCACCGCCGCCTTTGATCATGTGCAAGTGAGCGTTCACTTCGTCTGCGCCATCGATATAGAAAGGTACCGTCCCGACGTGGTTGAGTTCGAACACCTCGATGCCATGGCCACGCAGGCGTTCGGCGCTGGCCTCGGAGCTGGCCACGGCGCCCTTGAAATCGTGACGCAACCGAGCGAGGCGGTCGATGAACAGGTTGGCGGTGGAGCCGGTGCCGATGCCGAGAATGGTGTCGCGCTCGAGTCTTGGTTCGACCTCCGCGATGGCGGCGGCGGCCACGGCGTCCTTCAGTTCGTCCTGGGTCATGTCTTGCTCGCATCAGTAAGTGGCGGGTGCGGCGCCATTATAGGCCAGGCGAGGTCTGCTGCCGATGCCTACTCTGGACGACGAGGCGGCAGAGATGCTACCTATAGGGGTTCTCTGCAGTGCAGCAGACGCTGCCGCCCCCTGCGCCACTTTCCTCCGGGACATCAGGATGCTCGAAGCTACCGTCAAGAAGATCCTCCAGGCTCACGTCTACGAAGCCGCACGTGAAACACCCATCTCCCCGGCCCCCTTCCTGTCACGGCGCTTCAACAACCAGATTCTGATCAAGCGCGAGGACCTGCAGCCGGTCTATTCGTTCAAGATCCGCGGTGCTTACAACAAGATGGCGCAGCTCACCGAGGAGCAGAAGGCCAGGGGCGTAATCGCTGCCTCGGCCGGCAATCATGCTCAGGGGCTAGCCATGGCAGCCAGGCTGATGGGAGTCAAGGCGGTTATCGTCATGCCGCGCATCACCCCGGAGATCAAAGTACAGGCGGTGCGGGCCCGGGGCGCCAAGGTCGTGCTCAAGGGCGATGCCTTCGCGGCCGCCGCCGAGCACGCCCAGGAACTGATCGCCGAGCATGGCTATACCTACATTCCCCCCTTCGACGACATCGACGTGATCGCCGGCCAGGGCACCGTGGCCATGGAGATCCTGCGCCAGCACAGCGGGCCGCTGGACGCCATTTTCGTGCCGGTGGGGGGCGGCGGGCTGATCGCCGGCGTGGCGGCCTACGTCAAGTACCTGCGGCCCGACATCAAGGTGATCGGCGTGGAGGCCGAAGATAGCGCCTGCCTCAAGGCGGCGCTGGCCGCCGGCAGACGCGTGACGCTCGATCAGGTTGGCGTGTTCGCCGAAGGGGTGGCGGTGGCGCAGATCGGCAAGGTACCGTTCAAGATCGTGCGCGACCTGGTCGACGACGTCATCACTGTCAATGCCGACGAAATGTGCGCCGCGGTCAAGGACATCTTCGACGACACCCGGGCGGTATCGGAGACCTCGGGTGCGCTGTCGCTGGCCGGGCTCAAGAAGTACATTCAGCAGACCGGCGCCGAGGGCCAGACCCTGCTGTGCATCAACTCGGGGGCCAATACCAACTTCGATCGCCTGCAGCACATTGCCGAGCGTACCGAACTCGGCGAGCAGCGCGAGGCGATCCTGGCGGTAACCATTCCCGAGCGGCCGGGCAGCTTCAAGAAGTTCTGCCGTACGGTAGGCAAGCGCATGGTGACCGAGTTCAACTACCGCTACGCCGACCCCGAGGAGGCGCACATCTTCGTTGGCGTGCAGGTCAAGCCAGGTGGCGAGGACCGTCAGTCGATGATCGACAAGCTGCGTGAAGCCGGCTATCCGGTGGTCGATCTCACCGATAACGAGCTGGCCAAGCTGCATATTCGACATCTCGGCGGCGGTCGGCCCAAGGAGCACTTCGATGAGGAAGTCTATCGCTTCGAATTTCCTGAGCGCCCCGGCGCCTTGATGAATTTCCTCACTCACCTGCCCCAGGACTGGAACATCTCGCTGTTTCACTACCGCAACCACGGTGCCGCCTTCGGCCGCGTACTGGTCGGCATGCAGGTCCCCAATGGCGACCGCTCCCATGTCGAGGAGTATTTCGACGAGATCGGCTACCGCTACTGGAAGGAGTCGGGCAACGACGCTTACCGCCTGTTCATGGCCTGAACGTGAAAAGTTACCGTTGGTAAGCGATGACTTACGCTAAAGCCGCGAATTGGCTTGGGTTTCGTTATGTAATCATCGCTTGAACCAGTTGTCATCAACGCGTCACAGGCCCTATAGTCGGCGCTGTCGCGGGCCCTTGCGACGCTGTTCAACCACGGCAACGTCAGGAGCAGGTAATAATGAAACGTAAGCCCGATCTGGTCATGGCACTGGTGCTGGCATTCGGCATTGGTGTAGTGGTCACCGGCTATGCCCAGGCGCTGGCAGGCGGCTGAGTCGGCAGACAGTGCCATGAGCAGATGCTATCAGGACCGGTCGAAGCCAGGCTTCGGCCGGTTTTTTTGTATTCACGTTCTGCTACAGGCCGTTCTCGACGGCCGTTTGGCGAGTATTCAGGGACGAACCACCTGCGCATCACTGACGATCGCATCCAGCGGCACGTCCCAGGATGCCGTTGGCAGGCGGTCTACCCGCTGGCAATCGTGGGCCAGGCCAATCAGCGTGGGTCGAGGGCCGGGGCGGCGGGTAAAGGCCAGGCTGCGGTCGTAGAAGCCGCCGCCCATCCCCATGCGCTGGCCCAGATCATCGAAGCCCACCAACGGCAACAGAATCAGGTCCAGTGCCCAGGTCGCCAGCCGACGGGCGCGATGAGCACCATGGCGCGTTTGCGGCTCCGGTATGCCGAAGCGGTTGTGCCGCATGGGGGTACCAGGATGGTAGTGCACGAACCAAAGGCTGTTCTCGGACAGCGGCTTCAGCACGGGCAGGTAGACACGCACCCCGCGACGGGCCAGCCAGGGAATCAGCGGTCGGGGGTCGATTTCACCATCGTTGGGTAGGTAGAGCGCCACGCGTCTGGCACGACGCACCTCGGGCAATTGGCGCAGACGTCGACACAGGGCGCGGTCGGCCTGACGCCGCTGCTCTGGGCTCAGTGTTCGCCGCCGATGGCGCAGCGCCTGGCGTAGTTGGCGCCGGGAAGCGAAGTCTTCGCAGACAAGAGGGTCGTGCAGAGCGTGCATGATACGGTGGAGTTCCCCAGAGTGCCGCTGTCGTTCTGGCCCTTGAACCCTTGGTTCAAGGTGGGTGGTCGCAGCCGAACCGTCAGGCTTTCCGACGCACGGACATGCACACGGGTCCGGCTAGCAAATGACCGCCCTGGGTATTGCTCATAGGCTCGAGGGACTTCAACGACTGGCCAACACCCCAGGGAACATCTTCATCCTATCAGAGCTCACGAGCAGGTCCAATGTCATTCGGTGGAAGATATGTTACCCGGCACCGCGCCTGCCATGGCCTGCTCGAGGCGTTCGCTCAGCCGGTCGAGCTGCTGCTCCTCGCTGCGCCGGGTATCCAGCACCTCGAGCAGTTCATGGGTGATGTTCAATGCGGCCATGAGCGCCACGCGCTCGCTGCCGAGCAGGTTGTTCTGGGAATGAATGCCTTGCATGGCCCGATCGAGATAGCGGGCGGCCCGTTCCAGCTTACGCTCTTCGCCGGTGTTGCAGGCAAACACATAGTGCCGGCCTAGCAGGGTCACCTGCGCGGTAGGGCGAGTGGCGTCATCGCTCATGGAGGGCTCCGGTGTCGGCTTGTTGGCCCGATGCGTTAACATCCGTTGGAACAGGACACATCAATTCAGTCGTCCACTATAAGAGAGCCCTTCGCAGGCGGTCAACGCAGCGCGCCCTGCAGGAGGCCACTCACCGCTACTCGATGAGGGATTCCTCGCATGTCACCGATCGATGATCGTCGGGATTTTTCCACCCTGGCGGACCTTTTCCTTACCCATGGCAGCATGCAATCGCCCGCCTTTCTCGACGGCCGGTTGTGCGCCGAACTGGCGCTGCACGAACTCACCGCCGAAGCCTGGCTGGAGGAGGTCTGCCTGGGGCTTGGCGTCGAGCAGCCGCGCGACCGTGAGAGTGCCGAAGCGCTGCTGGCCTGGCGGCGCCAGACCCTGGAAGCCCTTGCCGACAGCGCTCTCAACTACGAGCCGCTACTGCCCGACGAGCTGTTCTCTCTGGCCGAGCGCGCCCGGGGCCTGCAGGAGTGGACGCTCGGCTTCCTGGAGGTCATCGCCGATGCCGGCGATGGCCCGCGTGAGAACTGGTCTGGCGCACTGCGCGAGGCCGTGGATGATCTCGCCGGGATTGCCGACATCGAGACCGACATCGATGACAGCGCCGAGAATGAGAACGACCTCTTCGCGCTGACCGAGCATGCCCGCATGGCGGCGATGCTGCTGTACACCGAACAGCACCCCGGGCAGCCGCAGGTGGAAAGCAGCGAGCCCACCCGCCACTAAGGAAACACTGCACAAATGCCTACGCGAGCGAATCACTGCGTTGCGCGGTGCCGAAGCGTCGGACCGTCGGAATCCTCACATATACCCCATATGCTCCGGTTCCTGTGCTCCGTGCGCCTTGCGCTTCATCTCGCTCGTCGATTTGTTCAGCGCTTCCCTATGACTTTCATTTCCGGAGCACGCAAGGAACCATGATGCTGTCCGATCCCCTTCCCCGCCCCGCGCCGATCGGCAACGACGAGTACCGTGCCCGTCGAGAGGCGCTGATGAAACAGCTGCCGGCGGATAGTGCCGTATTACTGCTCGGCGCCTCGCTCGTCACTCGCTCACGTGATAGCGACTACCCCTTCCGCCAGAACAGCGACTTTCACTACCTCACCGGCTTTCCCGAGCCCGATGCCCTGCTGTTGCTGCTGCCGGGACGCAGCGAAGGCGAAAGCGTGCTGTTCTGTCAGGATCGCGACCCGAGCCTGGAGGCCTGGACCGGCATCCGGCTGGGTGCCGAAGGCGCCGTGCGCGTGCACGAGGTCGATCAGGCCTTCGGGAATGCCGAGCGCGATGAGCGCCTCGAGGTGCTGCTCGACGGTCGTACCAGCCTCTATCTGATGCTCGACGACGCCAACGCCATGGCCTTGGCCGATGACGTGCGCGCACGCCTTGCCGCCCGGGTTCGTCGCGGCGCACAGCCTTCTCGGAGCTACGTCGACCTGGCCCCGCTGTTGCACGAGCAGCGCCTTATCAAGAGCGAGGCGGAGCTCGAGCTCATGCGCCACGCGGCCACGATCTCGGCCAGGGCGCACCGACGTGCCATGCGCACGGCCCGCCCCGGCCTTGCCGAATACCACCTCCAGGCTGAACTCGAGCACGAGTTTCACTGGCACGGCGCTAGCGGGCCGGCCTATGCCAGCATCGTGGGTGGCGGTGCCAACGCCTGTGTGCTGCACTACATCGAGAATAACGCGCCGTTACACGACGGCGAACTGGTGCTGATCGACGCCGGCGCCGAGTTCGATCTCTATGCCGGCGACATCACTCGCACCTTCCCGGTCGGCGGTCGCTTCGGCGATGCCCAGCGTGAAGTGTACGAGGTGGTGCTGGCGGCCCAGGAGCGTGCCGTAGCTGCCGTCAGGCCCGGCGTCACCCTGACCGAGCTGCACGAGGGCGTGGTGCGCGACCTCACCGCCGGGCTGATCCGGCTGGGCCTGCTCGCGGGCGATGTCGAGGCGCGCATCGAGGACGGGAGCTACAAGCGCTTCTACCTGCACTCGACCTCGCACTGGCTGGGACTCGACGTCCATGACGTGGGGAGCTATCGCATCGAGGGCAAGCCACGGTCGCTGGTACCGGGCATGGTGTTGACGGTGGAACCCGGCTTGTACCTCCCGACCGACGAGGACCTCCCCCAGCGGTTTCGCGGCATCGGCATTCGGATCGAGGACGATGTCGTGGTGACGGCCGAAGGACATGAGGTACTGACCGCCGAAGTGCCAAAGCGAGTGGCGGAAATCGAGGCCTTGATGGCGAAGAAATGATCAAGGAGCGAGGTGTTTATCATGAAATTACGTAATTTACGTTACGCTATGGCGGGCCGTAGCCGCGGCCCCTCCGCATGAGCGCGGAGACCGGGCGTCAGGTTGATATCGCCATCGTCGGAGGTGGCCTGGTGGGGGCCAGCCTGGCTTGTGCCCTGGCGCCGTTGATCGAGCGTCACGGCCTGACGGTTGCCGTGATCGAGACGGCTCCCATCCTCGACAGCGCCGTGGCGCCCTGGCAACCCAGCTTCGATGCCCGCTCAAGCGCCATTGCCCAGGGCTCGGCAGAGCGCTTTCGCGCCATGGGGCTGTGGTCGGCGATGGCCGAGCAGGCAGCGGCCATCCTGCGCATCCACGTCAGCGAAAGAGGCCGCCTGGGCGTTACCCGGCTCACCGCCGCCGAGCTCGACCAGACGGCGCTGGGTTACGTCATTCCCAATGCGTGGATGGGACGTGTACTGCATCGACGCCTGGCCGAGCTGCCCATCGATTGGCACTGTCCGGCCAGCGTAGAGGCGATCGTGCCCGAGGCGGAGGGATATCGACTCGCACTCTCCAATGGCTGTACGCTGCGGGCCGGCCTGACGGTGCTGGCCGACGGTGGGCGCTCGGGGCTCAAGGAGCAGTTGGGCATCGGCAGCGACTCGGCGCCATACGACCAGGTGGCGCTGATCGCCAATGTCGAGATGAGTCACCCCCACGTCGGTGTCGCCTACGAGCGCTTTACCCGGGAGGGACCGATTGCCCTGCTGCCGCTGTCGGGGCAACAGATGACGCTGATCTGGACACACTCCGCAGGGCGCGAAAAAGCTCGACTGGCGCTCGGCGATGGCGACTTCCTGGCCGAACTGCAGCGGGCCTTCGGCGATCGTGCCGGGCGTTTCCGGCGTGTTGGCAGTCGCCATGCCTATCCGTTGACGCTGGTCACCGCGCGGGAAACCATTCGCCCGGGGTTGGCGGTGCTGGGGAACGCCGCCCATTCGCTGCATCCGGTGGCCGGGCAGGGCTTCAACCTGGCGCTGCGCGGTGTGACCGATTTGGTGGCCGCGCTGGAGCGGGCGCTGGCCAGCGGCGAGTCGCTCGGTGGCATGCTGACCCTGCGCGACTTCGAGGCCAGGCGCATCGTCGACCGGCATCAGGTGGTCCGCTTCAGCGATGGTCTGGTACGCCTGTTCGGTGTCGATAATGGCCTGCTGGCGCATGCCCGCGCGGCGGGATTGGTAGGACTCAACCTGATCGGCCCGCTGCGCCGTGGGCTGGCACGCCGAGCCATGGGCCTGGAGCGCTGAGGCAACATCGAGATGACGGACCGTACAGGGCCGGCAGCGGACGGCCGAGAACGAGAGAGTGAGCAATGACGAAAACGTCGGAACAGCCGACAACGCACTTCGAGGTCATCGTGGTGGGGGGCGGCATGGTAGGTGCCGCCCTGGCAGCGCTGCTGGGCCAGGCGGGCGTCGCCGTGGCGCTGCTCGACGCGCGCCCCGAGCCGCTGGCCGCCGAAGCGGTGGGAAGAGGCCAGCCGGCCATGCGCGTCAGCGCCTTGACGCCGGTCTCACAGCGGCTGCTCGAAGGCCTCGGAGCCTGGTCCTGGATGGCGGCACGCCGGGTGACGCCCTACCGCTTCATGCAGGTATGGGACGGTGAAGGCAGCGGTGAGGTGAGCTTCTCGGCGGAGCAGGCGGGTGTGCCGCAACTCGGCCATATCGTCGAGAACGACGTGATCCTGGCGGCCCTCGAGAGAAGACTGGCTGAGTTTCCCACGGTCTCCATGCAGCTGGGCACGCGGGTAATCGGATTGCACCAGGGCGCTGCGGGGCGCGAGGTGGCGCTCGAGGATGGCCGTCGCCTGTCGGCGCCTCTGGTGGTGGCGGCCGATGGCGCACACTCACCGCTCCGCGAAAGCGCGGGTATCATGGTGGACGAGCACGATACCGGCCATGTGGCCGTGGTGACCACGGTGCGTACCGAGCGCAGTCATGGCGGCGTGGCGCGCCAGGTCTTCCTGGCAACCGGTCCGTTGGCGTTCCTGCCGCTGACGGTGGAGGGCGACGAGCGCTACTGCTCGATCGTCTGGTCGACCACCCCCGAGGAGGCCGCACGACTGACGGCGCTTGACTCCGCGGCGCTGGGCCGCGAACTTGAGACGGCCTTCGAAGCTCGGCTGGGCGCGGTGGAAGTCGTCGACCGCGCATTGGCGGTGCCACTGACCCAGCGGCATGCCGAGCATTACGTACGAGCCGGCTTCGCCTTGGTGGGCGATGCGGCGCACAGCATCCATCCGCTGGCGGGACAGGGCGTCAACCTGGGACTGATGGACGTGGCGGTGTTGGCCGAGGAGCTGCTCGTTGCACGCCGTCGCGGTATAGCGCTGGGTGAGCCGCGCATGCTGGAGCGTTATGCGCGCCGTCGCCGTGGCGACAACGCCGCGATGCTGGCGCTGATGGATGGCTTCCGCCTGTTGTTCGGTACCCGCCATCCGGCGCTGACCCTGCTGCGTAACCTGGGACTTTCCGGCGTCGACCGGCTCACGCCGGTCAAGCGGGCGATCATGCAGCAGGCGATCGGCCAGCGCGGAACGCTGCCGACCTCCTGCCGCTGAGCCAGGAAGTCGCCCCTCTACCTACCCCCTAGCGTTCGCGCCGTTCGAGGACGTTGAGCGCCTTGAGCAGGTTGAGCGCCTCGCCGAGCTGATAGTCCTCGCGCAGCCGGGTAGACGTCTCGCTGGAGGTGCGCGGCTCGCTGCTCGAACGCAGATGGCCTTCCAGGTCGGCCTCGCGCAGCTGATGGCTACCCTCGGTCACTTCGATGCGGCCGCGTACCACGGTGACGTCGGGCTCGATGCCGAGCGCCTGGATCGAGCGCCCGTTGGGCGTGTAGTAGAGCGCGGTGGTCAGCTTCAGCCCTTCGCCGTTGCCCAGCGGCAGGACCTGCTGCACCGAGCCCTTGCCGAAGCTCTCGGTGCCCATGATCACACCGCGGCGCTGATCCTGCAGCGCACCGGCGACGATTTCCGCCGCCGAGGCGCTGCCGCCGTTGATCAGCACTACCAGCGGCACGTCGGGGGCGGCCGTCTCGCGACTGGCGGAGAAACGCATCTCGGTATCCGGCAGGCGCCCTTCGGTATAGACCACCAATCCGCTCTCGAGGAAGGCGTCGGCCACGGCCACGGCAGATTGCAATACGCCACCGGGGTTGTTGCGCAGGTCGAGAATCAGCCCCTGGAGCGGTTCGTCGCGTTCCATGCGTCGAATCGCGTTGTTGACCTGATCGCCGGTGCGATTCTGGAACTGGCTGACGCGCAGGTAGCCATAGCCCGGCTCCAGGATCTCGCTGCGCACGCTCTCGGTGCGGATAACCTCGCGGGTCAGGGTGACCTCGATGGGGGCGTCCTCGCCGCTGCGCTGAAGGGTCAGCTGGATCTCGCTGCCTGCCTCGCCGCGCATCAGGGTGACCGCCTCCTGCAGCGAGAGCCGCTCGGTAGGCGTGTCGTCGATTGCCAGGATGACGTCGCGCGCCTGTACTCCGGCCCGTGACGCCGGGGTATCGTCGATCGGCGTGATGACGGTCAGGCGGCCCTCCTCCAGGCCCACCTCGATGCCGATACCGCCGAATTCACCCTCGGTGGACTCCCGCAGGCTCTGGAACTCTTCGCTGTCGAGATAGGCGGAGTGAGGGTCGAGCTCGCTGAGCATGCCGCGCATGGCATTGCGCAGCAGGGTGCTGTCGTCGACCTCCTCCACGTAGGCCCGCTTGATGCGCTCGAACACCTCGGCGAAAGTCTGGATATCCTCCAGCGGAAGCTCATCCGCAGGCAGCTCGTTCTGGGCATTGACCAAGGGTACGGCGAGCGGCAGGGCCAGCAGCGCCATCGGCAGCAGCGCCGCCAGCAGGCGTCGTGGTGCGGGCAGTAGGCGGGCAAGGCGTGAAGGCATGCGAACTCCGCTGTTTCGAGGCGAGGCTGTCCAGCATATCCCGTGGTCCGGGGCTTGTGAAATCTCTCTCGTCATCTTCGTGCGATCCAGGACTGGGGGTCGATGGGGTCGCCGTTGCGGCGAACTTCGAAGTAGAGCGCCGGCGTGGTATGGCCACCACTGTTGCCTACCGTGCCGACCGTGTCGCCGCGCGAGACGGGTTGGCCGACCTCGACGCTGTAGTGCTGAAGGTGAGCATAGAGGGTCATGATGTTGTCGCCATGATCGAGGATCAACAGGTTGCCGAAGCCGCGCATCCAGTCGGCAAACACCACGCGCCCGGCATGCACTGCGGCGACAGGCGTACCCTCCCGTGCCTCGATCAGGATGCCATTGTGGTGTACGCCGTCGTCGCGACGGAAGCTCGAGGCGACGTTGCCCTGCACCGGCCAGGGCAGGTCGCCCTGGGTGCGTTCGATGGCCGTCGAGGGGGGCGGTCGTTCCAGCCGGGCGAGCTCCTCGCGCACGCGTTCGAGCACCTGCTCCGCTTCGCTGCGATCGCGATCGAGGCGCTCCAGGCGCGACTGCTCATCGCTGTAGCGCGAGTCCAGCTCCGCCAGCAGGCGCTCGCGCTCGGCCACGCGCTCGGTCAACTCACCGCTGCGCTCGGCCAATTCCTCGGCCAGGCTATCCAGCCGCTCGCCGCGGACCTGCTGTTCGCGGCGATTCTCGGCCAGCTCGGCGTCGAGCCGGGCGATTTCGTCGAGCCGCTCGTTGCGTGCCCGGGCCAGGCGATTGAGATAGGTCTGTAGCCGGTCGAGACGGGCCGGGTCGTCCTGATTGAGCAGCAGTTTCAGCTGTGGCGTGAGGCCCAGGCGGTAGAGTGCATCCAGCTGAACGTTGAGCGCCTCGACCTGTTCGGCGCGCTCGTCCTGCAGCGCGTCACGGGCGGACTCGAGCGCGTCGATCTCGTCGGCGAGGCGGCGACGGTCGGCCTGGATGGCGTCCAGCCGGCGGTGAGTCTCGGCCAGGGCGGTCTCCACCTCGCGCAGCTCACGGGAGGCCGCGTCCTGGGCCTGACGCGTCTGGCCCAGGCGCTGGTTGACCGCCTGGATCTCGCTGCCGATGGCGTCGAGGCGCTCGCGAGCTTCCCGTTCGCTGGGCTGGGCACTGGCCAGGTTCGACAACATGGCCAGGGCCACCAGCACGGCCCCCAGGGCGTGATACTGACGGGCTCGCGTCATGGCAGGCAGGGCTTTTGCTCGATCATGCCGGCTCGATCAGCACCCGTCCGCTCATCTCCTCGGGAATCGGCTGGTCCATCATGGTCAGCAGCGTCGGCGCGATGTCGCACAGACGGCCGTCGTCGAGCAGCCTGATGGATTGCGGGCCGACATAGATCAGCGGCACCTCGAAGGTGGTGTGGGCGGTCTGGGTCACGCCGGTGTCGGGATTGACCATCTGCTCAGCGTTACCGTGGTCGGCGGTGATCAGGCAGGCGCCGTCGGCGCGCTCGATCGCTTCCACTACACGGCCGACACAGGCATCCACCGTCTCGATCGCCTTGACCGCGGCGTCGAAGTCGCCGGTGTGGCCGACCATGTCGCCGTTGGCGTAGTTGCACACGATCAGGTCGTAGCGGCCGGAATCGATCGCCTCTACCAGGCGGTCGGTCACTTCCTCGGCGCTCATTTCCGGCTTCTCGTCATAGGTCTTGACGTCTTGCGGCGAGGGGACCAGCACGCGGGTTTCGCCCTCGAACTCGGCTTCACGCCCCCCGGAGAAGAAGAAGGTGACGTGGGCGTACTTCTCGGTTTCGGCGATGCGCAGCTGGGTCAGGCCGCGGCTTTCCATCACCTCGCCCAGGGTATTGTGCAGGTCGGCCGGGGGGAAGGCGGCCGGGGCGGGAATGTCGGCGGCGTACTGGGTCAGCGTGACCAGGCTGCCGCCGGCCAGCGCCGGGCGTACGCGGCGCGGAAAGCCGCTGAAATCGCTCTCGACGAAGGCGCGGGTGAGTTCACGGGCGCGGTCGGCACGGAAGTTCATGAAGATCGCGGCGTCGCCGTCGGCGATGGTCGCCGGGCCTTCGCCATCGCGGATGACGGTGGCGGAGACGAACTCGTCGTTCTCGCCGCGCTCGTAGGCGGCGCGCAGGCCCTGTTCGGCGCTGGAGGCCTCGAATTCGCCGACGCCTTCGGTGAGCAGCCGATAGGCCTTTTCGACGCGATCCCAGCGGTTGTCGCGATCCATGGCGAAGTAGCGGCCAATGATCGAGGCGACGAAGCCGTTGTCGGCGCCGACCAGCTCGGCGAGCCGGGCGTTGGTGCGCTCGATGGAGGCCAGCGCGCTGCGCGGCGCCGTATCGCGGCCGTCGAGGAAGCCGTGCACGTAGATGCGCTGGGCGCCGCGGCGGGTGGCCAGCTCGGCCATGGCCAGGATGTGGTCCTCGTGGCTATGCACGCCGCCCGGCGAGAGCAGGCCCAGCAAATGCACGGCACGACCTGCGGTCACGGCCGCATCGATGGCGTCGGTCAGCGCGGCGATGATGTCGAGGTCACCGTCCTCGATCGCCTTGGTGATCCGAGTGAGTTCCTGATACACCACCCGGCCCGCGCCCAGGTTCATGTGGCCGACCTCGGAGTTGCCCATCTGCCCTTCGGGCAGGCCCACGTACTTGCCATCGGTGTGCAGCAGCGCATGGGGGCGCTCCTGCCACAGGCGGTCCATGTTCGGGGTGCGCGCGGCGGCCACGGCATTGTCGGTGGGGTCGGGGTTGTGGCCGTATCCATCGAGAATGATCAGGGCGACGGGGCGTGGGGCGGTCTGGGTCGTCATGGGGATATGGGCCTCTTGAGCGTGATGGGCGCGACGGCGGGCCGTCCGGGAGGCTGTCCGCGCCTGCCTGGCCTGCTGCAAAGACGCGGCGGCGGGCTCCTGCGTCGATTCCGGGCAGCTCGAAACAGGCACCTGGACGACGGGGGTCGCGACTTGAGTCGGCTTGCGGCATCATAACGCACGGTCAGGCGAGCGTCATGGTCCCGACTCATCGCCGGCGGGTCATGCCGCGGGGTGTTGCCGCATGGTGTATACTCTCGCCTTTCGGGTGCCCTACCCTACCGTTATCCTCGCTATTTTCGAAACAAGAGTGTGCCGGATCCATGATCGATCAGCTGTTCGAATTCGTGCAGAACCACCCGCTTCTGGTGGGCGCTTTCCTCGTGGTGTTGACCGCCTGGATCGCCTACGAGGTCCGCAACAGTGCTGCCAGCGGGGTATCCTCCAGTCAGGCCACCCAGCTGATCAACCGCGAGGATGCGGTGATCGTGGATACCCGCGAGGCGGGCGATTTCAAGGCCGGCCACATCGCCGGCGCGCGCAACATTCCCCAGAGCCGCATCGATGAACGCATGGGGGAACTCGAGAAGTTCAAGGACAAGCCGATCGTCGTGGTCTGCAAGAGCGGCCAGGCATCCGGCATCACCGTGGCCAAGTTGGCCAAGGCCGGCTTCTCGCGGGTCCACAAGCTCAAGGGCGGCATGATGCAGTGGCAGGCCGACGGCCTGCCGGTGGTCAAGAAATAGCCAATACACAAGACGCAAGCACGCAATAAGGAACCTTTCCCATGGCCGAAGAGAACAGCCAGAACGCTGCCGGCGGCAACCAGGCCGCGGCGGACCAGCAGAACAAGCAGCAACTTCAGTTCGCCGTTCAGCGCATCTACGTCAAGGATATCTCCTTCGAGGCACCGAACTCGCCGGCGGTCTTCCAGCAGCCGTTCAAGCCCAAGGTCAGCCTCGACCTGAACACTAGCAGCAGCAAGGTCGGCGAGGATCTCTACGAGGTCACGATCAAGGTGACCGCCCAGGTTCGCCACAGCGAGGAGGGCACTACCTCCTTCCTGGCCGAGATCGAGCAGGCCGGCCTGTTCCGCATCAGCGGCATCGAGGGCGCGCAGCTCGAACACACGCTGGGCGCCTTCTGCCCCAACGTGCTGTTCCCCTATGCCCGCGAGTGCGTCGACAACTTGGTCAACCGCGGTGGCTTCCCGCCCCTGATGCTGGCGCCGGTCAACTTCGAGGCGATCTACGCCCAGAAGAAGAAGCGCGAGGCCGAACAGGCCCAGCAGCAGGGCGAGCAGACCACTCAGTAAGGCCTCGCTGCGTGTCAGGCCCGCGTATCCACGTCGCCGCCGACTTCACCGTCGGCGGCGACGTCGTTCTACCCGAGGGCCCCGCGCGCCATGTGGCGCGCGTGCTGCGCCTGGGCGAAGGCGCGCCCGTGCGGCTCTTCGACGGCGCCGGCCACGAGGCCCGGGCAGTAATCGTCGAGGCGAGCCGTAAGCGGGTGGTGGCACGCATCGATGCCATCGAGGCGGGCCGTGGCGAATCGCCGCTGGCGGTGCACCTGGGCCAGGCGATCTCCAAGGGCGACCGCATGGACTACGCCATTCAGAAGGCCGTCGAGCTCGGTGTTGCCGCCATCACGCCGCTCTACACCGAGCACGGCGACGTGCGACTCAAGGGCGAGCGCGAGGCGAAGAAGCTCGCCCACTGGCAAGCCGTGGCCGCCAGCGCCTGCGAGCAGTGCGGGCGCGCGGTCGTGCCCCCGGTACACTCGCCCTTACCCCTGGCCGAATGGCTGTCCCAGCGCAGCGAGGCGCTGCGCCTGGTGCTGCACCCCGGCACGGCGGGGGCCCTGGAACAGGGAGACAAACCCGCCACCGCGGCTTTGCTGATCGGACCCGAAGGGGGGCTCTCCGACAGCGAAGTCGCGGCCGCCCGCCAGGCCGGCTTTGCTCCCCTCTCCCTCGGCCTGCGAATTCTGCGCACCGAGACCGCCCCCGTGGTGGCGCTGTCGCTGCTGCAGTATCGCTTCGGCGATCTGGGCTGAACGCCAAACCGATCGCCGCAGCATTCGGCAAGGCTAATTTTCGTTCCCTCTAGACTTTCGTCTACTTTTCCATGCGCCGCCTTGCAGGCGTGGAAGCCGTTCATTAACTTGTGTGTTGTATGATGTATGACAAGTTGTAGCGGTCATCCTGACAGTGCATCGGCCGAAGAGGGTCCTTGGCCAGTGGTGCGTGCCAATCCAAGAGGAAGCGTTCGTGAAATTTTCCAGAGCAGCAGTGGTAGATGCCGTGGGGGATGGGCTGTTGTCGTTCCCCATTACCGACTTCGACAGCGCAGGCCGTTTCGATGCGGAGAGCTATCGTCGCCGCCTGGAGTGGTTCGTCAGCCACGACATCTCCGCCGTCTTCGTGGCCGGCGGCACGGGTGAGTTCTTCAATCTCTCGCTCGACGAGTATCGCGAAGTGGTTCGCATCGCCGTCGAGACCGTGGACGGCAAGCTGCCTGTGATCGCCAGCGCCGGGCTTAGCGTGGAGAGCGGCAAGGCCTTCGCCAGAGCGGCCGAGGAGGCCGGCGCTGACGGCATCCTGCTGATGCCGCCCTACCTGACCGAGTGCCCGCAGAAGGGGCTCGTCGAGTATGCCCGCCGGATCTGCGACGCCACCGAGCTCAACGTCATCTATTACAACCGCGGCAACGGCATTCTCAACGCCGATTCCGTCCAGGCGCTGGCGGACCAGTGCCCGAATCTGATCGGCTTGAAGGACGGCAAGGGCGATATCCAGCTGCTCAACAAGATCGTCAAGACGGTGGGTGATCGCCTGGTCTATGTGGGCGGCGTACCCACCGCGGAGATCTTCGCCGAGGCCTACCTCTCCATCGGGGTGAACACCTATTCCTCGGCCGTGTTCAATTTCGTGCCGGACATGGCGGTCAAGTTCTACAAGGAACTGCGCAAGGGCAATCGTGAGGCGGTGAAGCAAATCACCAACGACTTCTTCATTCCCTTCGTCGATCTCAGGGACAGAAAAGCGGGGTATGCCGTCAGCCTGATCAAGGCGGGTGCCGAGATCATCGGACGCCCGGCCGGCAGCGTCCGGGCGCCGCTGACCATGCCCACTACCGAGGAACGCCAGCAGCTCGCGACGCTGGTAGAGAAGGCCAGGCAACTATAAACCAACAACGAAGCTGATGAGGTGAACGCATGCCAGTATCCAAGAAGACTATCGTAGGCCTGGGGTCGGCCGTCCTGATGACGTCGTTGACCTACGGGATCGGCGCGGCCCAGGCCCAGGAGGGCCAGCTGCGGGGCAACGTACGGGTCGTGATCGGCTCCACCTCGACCGGTGGCGACACCTACCAGAACTCGAGCATCGTGGTGGACCAGCTGGCCGAGAAGCTCGATATCAACATGAAGGTCGACGCCGTGGGCGCTAGTTCGGCGTTCCGTACCCTGGACCGCGATGCCCGCGGCAACACGCTGATGATCTTCCACGATCAGTCCTATCTGGGCCATCTGTATGGCGTGGAGGGCTATGCCGACATCTTCGAGAAGTACACCATCGGGCCGACCGTCGCCATCAACCCGGGCAATGCCTACCTGGTGCCCAAGGATTCGCCCTACGAGACCCTCGACGACATCATCGCGGCGGTGGGCGAGGGTGAGACCGTGCGCGTGGCGATCCAGCCGGGCGGTGTCTCCGAGATCGGCTTCAGTGCTCTGAAGAATGCCATCGCCATCGAGCATCCGGGGCAGGAAGACAATCTGGTGGCGGTCAATACCGGCTCCCAGTCGGACAAGAACCAGTTGCTCTTCGATGATCAGGTCGATCTGATCAACGGCTCCGTGCAGGCCAACGAACAGTACACCCGCCTGCCGGAAGACGATCAGAAGGCCATGCGCTTCGTCTGGCTGACGGCCCGCCAGGAGACCATCCAGCAGGCGCCGGAGGAGGGGCTCGGTCAGACCACCCGCGAGCAGCTGCTGGAATTCGTCGAGCCCAACGTGCACGTGACCATGGGCGACGACGAGACCTTCACCTTCGATAAGGAGTTCTTCTTCCTTTACAACAAGGAGATGGATCCGGGCATCGTCGAGCAGATCGATGAGGCGCTCGCCGAGATCTTCGAGGAGGGCGAGATCCAGGAAATCCAGAAGAGCGCCTTCTTCATCCCCAACTTCAGGCCGTCGGGCGAAGCGTCGGAGTACCTGGAAGAGAAGCGGTCTCGCTACGAGGAAATCATCGAAAACATCCAGTAAATCAATGCCAGGGTGCCGGCGGATTCGCTGTCGGCACCCGGCCCGGACAACGCAACGCCAGAACGACGATAGGCAGGTCGACCTGTCTCTAACGGAGCGGCTATGGAATCAGGTCTGTCAGATCTGCTCAGTGTCTCGATCGATTTCGAGACCTCTCATCTGTTCTTCCCGACCCTGATCACCTGGATCATGGCAGTACTGTTCGTCCTGGTGGTCGTGACCCAGGTCGTCCCTTTCCTGGCTGCTGTCAGGCGCGGTGAGCGCGCGTTGCCCATCCTGGGCGAGTCCATGGATGGCCTGCGTTTCTTCGGTACGCTCGCGCTGATAGTGGCCTATTTCCACCTGATGACGGTGGTGGGGGACATGTTCCCTTATACGGGTTACGGGTTTCTGTTCGTCTCGATACCTTTCGTCTTTCTCATGTCGCTTCTGTATCTGCATGAGTGGACCAGGAAAGCACTGGTCATCGTGACACTCAATGCCTTCGCTGCGCCCAGCCTGGCTTGGCTCATCCTGGCCAAGCTGTTCCAGATCACCCTGCCGTGACCGAAGCGAGTGCCACCATGGAAATCCTTTCCCTTCTCGATGTGACCTTCTTCCTCCTGACCGCGCTGGGCGCCCTGGTCGGGATCGTGTTCGGTGCCATTCCCGGCATGACCGCCACCATGGCGGTGGCGGTGTGCCTGCCGCTGACCTATGCGCTGGGCCTGAACCATGGCCTGGCACTGTTGCTCGGCCTGTACGTGGGCGGCATCTCGGGCGGCATGGTACCGGCAGTGCTGCTTAACATTCCCGGCACCCCCTCGTCGATCACCACGACGTTCGATGGCTATCCCATGGCGCGCAGGGGTGAGGGGGAGCGGGCCCTGAAGATCAGCGTGGTCGCTTCCCTGGTGGGCGGCTTGATCAGTGCCGCCGTGCTGTTCCTGTTCGCTCCGCTGCTGGCCGACTTCTCCATCAAGTTCTCCTATATCGAGAAGTTCCTGATCATCCTGCTGGCCCTGACGGTCATCGCCTCCGAATCGGCCAACAACGCGCTGACCGGCGGAGCCCTG
>NZ_JAAQTO010000021.1 GCF_011742165.1 Billgrantia bachuensis
CATCGCCTCCCTGTCCAGCAACATGCTGGTGGGCATCTTCAGCGGTGTGATCGGTATCTGGCTGAGCCTGATCGGGGACTACAGCATCTCGGACGGCGGCAACGGCAAGACCCGTCTGATGTTCGATTTCATGGAGCCCTACCTGTTCGAAGGATTCTCCCTGCTGCCCGTGCTGATCGGCATCTTCGGCATCTCCACCATCCTTCTCGAAGCCGAGAAGGGGGTGAAGAGCGACCTGAGCGACGAGCGGGTGAAGATCGGCAAGGGAGCGGGCGCCATCTTCTCGCTGGCCCTCTTCAAGGGACGCCTGACCAACCTGGTGCGCTCCTCCTTCATCGGTACCTTCGTCGGCATGCTGCCGGGGGTTGGTGGCAGCGCCGCCTCGGTGCTGGCCTATACCCAGGAAAAGAACCTGGCGCGCGACTCTTCCCAGATGGGCAAGGGCGCGCCCCAAGGGCTCATCGCCTCCGAATCGGCCAACAACGCGCTGACCGGCGGAGCCCTGATCCCGCTGCTGTCGCTGGGCATTCCCGGTGATTCCACCACCGCCGTGCTGATCGGTGCCTTCACCCTCCAGGGTATCCAGGTGGGGCCGCTGTTCATCCCCGAGAACGCCGAAACCTGGTACGTCATGATGGCGGCGCTGATTTTCGCCAACTTCGTGATGTTCTTCCTGATGTTCTACGCCATCAAGTACATCGCCAAGGTAGTGATGGTGCCGAAGCACATCCTGTTCCCGATCATCGTCATGATGTGCGTGGTGGGGGCCTACGCCATCAACTACGGCATCATGTTCGATGTCTGGACACTGCTGATCTTCGGCGTGCTGGGCTATCTGATTCAGAAGGTCGGCCTGGAGGTGGCACCGCTGATCATCGGCTTCATCCTGGGCAGCCAGGCGGAGGTCTACTTCGTCAAGAGTATCGAATCCGCCGGAACCCTGACGATCTTCTTCACCAAGAGCCCCATCGCGGTGGTGTTGTGGCTGCTGATTCTGGCCTCGGTGGCTTTCTCGATCACGATGAGCCTGAAGAATCGCGCCAAGCATCGTCAGGAACTGCTCGGCTGATCAATGGCCCAGGCATAGCGAAGAGGAACCCTATGAGCGCTTTCGAAGGCAAGATCATCAAGGTCCACCCCGACGACAACGTCGCCATCGTCGTCGAGGCAGGGGGCCTCGTTGAAGGCCAGGCGCTGGGCGACGGGCTGGTTGCGGCCGGCCGGATCCCGCAGGGCCACAAGCTGGCCCTGCGGGATATCGACATCGACGCTCCCATCGTGCGCTACGGCGAGGTCATCGGTAACGCCGTGGTCGCCATCGCCCGGGGCGAGCATGTCGACGAGGCCCGGGTGCGGCTGCCCGAGGCGCCGGCGCTGGACGACCTGCCGCTGGCCACGCGGCCGGCCCCGGACGTGGAACCGCTCGAGGGCTTTACCTTCGAGGGTTTCCGCAACCCGGATGGCAGCGTAGGCACCAAGAACGTGCTGGGGATCACCACCAGCGTGCAGTGCGTGGCCGGCACGGTGGATTACGTGGTGGCGCGCATCAAGCGCGAACTGCTGCCGCGCTATCCCAACGTCGACGACGTGGTTGGGCTCAACCACACCTATGGCTGCGGGGTGGCGATCAACGCACCGGCCGCCATCGTGCCGATCCGCACCCTCAAGAACATCGCCTTGAACCCCAACTTCGGTAACGAGGTAATGGTCATCGGCCTGGGCTGCGAGAAGCTCCAACCCTCCACGCTGGTCGACGACCGCCCCGTCAGGATCTACGAGAACACCGAAGCGGCAGACCCCGACGCCAACGTGCTGAGCTTGCAGGACGACTCCTTCCACGGCTTCGGCGAGATGGTCGAGGGCATCATGGCCATGGCCGAGCGCCACCTGGAGCGGCTGAATCGCCGCCGTCGCGAGACATGCCCGGCCTCCGATCTGGTGGTGGGCATGCAGTGCGGCGGCAGCGACGCCTTCTCGGGCGTTACCGCGAACCCCGCCGTGGGCTTCGCCACCGACCTGATCGTGCGCGCCGGGGGCAGCGTGATGTTCTCCGAGGTCACCGAGGTGCGCGATGCCATCCATCTGCTGACGCCCCGGGCAATAGACGAACAGGTGGGCCGGGCGCTCATCGAGCAGATGGCGTGGTACGACGACTATCTCTCCCAGGGGCAGGCCGATCGCAGCGCCAACCCTTCCCCCGGCAACAAGAAAGGGGGCCTATCGAACGTCGTCGAGAAGGCGCTGGGATCGATCATAAAGTCCGGCAGCTCGCCCATCGTCGACGTCATCGGCCCCGGCGAGCGGCTGCGTCGCAAGGGGCTGACCTTCGCCGCCACGCCGGCCAGCGATTTTATCTGCGGCACCTTGCAGCTGGCGGCCGGCATGAACCTGCAGGTGTTCACCACCGGACGCGGCACACCCTATGGCCTGCCGATGGTGCCGGTGCTCAAGGTCTCCAGCAACTCGACGCTGGGCCGGCGCTGGCACGATCTGATTGACCTCGACGCGGGTCGCATCGCCACCGGCGATGCCAGCATCGAGGCGGTGGGCTGGGAACTCTTCCGGCTCATTCTCGATGTGGCGAGCGGACGCCGGCAGGCCGCGGCCGACCGGCTGGGTATCCACAACGATCTGGCGCTTTTCAATCCGGCCCCCGTGACGTGATGCACAGACCGGGCCCCAATCCAGACTCACAGGTAGAACGTCTCATGTTTCCCAAGATCAAGAAGATGCGCATCGTCCCGGTTGCCGGCTACGACGGTTTCCTGTTGAACCTCAGTGGTGGCCATGCGCCCTGGTTCATTCGCTGCGTGGTCATCCTGGAGGACGATGCAGGTCACCAGGGCGTCGGTGAGATCCCGTCCAGCGCCGGCATCCTCAAGGGGCTCGAGCAGTGCCGCTCGCTGGTCGAGGGATCGCGCGTCAACGACATCAAGCAGACCCTCAACCAGGCGCGCCTGCTGCTGGCCAGGAACGGGCGAGAGGAGCGCGGTCGTCAGACCTTCGACCTGCGCGTGGCGGTGCATGTCATCACCGGTATCGAGTCGGCCCTGTACGACCTCTATGGCCAGGCGGTACGGCTGCCGGTGGCCGACCTGCTGGGCCAGTACGGGCGCCAGCGCGACGAGGTCGAGGCGCTGGGCTACCTGTTCCTGCTGGGCGATCCGGCCAAGACCGACCTGCCCTATCCCCGGCCCGAGAACCCCAGCGACGAGTGGGACGAGGTGCGTTGCCGCGAGGCGCTGACCCCGGAGGCGGTCGCCAACCTGGCCAAGGCGGCCTATGCGCGCTACGGCTTCAAGGACTTCAAGCTCAAGGGCGGCGTGCTGCGTGGCGAGGAGGAGGCCGACTGCATTCGCGCCCTTCACGAAGCCTTCCCCGAGGCGCGCCTGACGCTCGACCCCAACGGCGCCTGGGCGCTCGACGAGGCGGTGCGGGTGCTGGAGCCGATCAAGCACCTGCTGAGCTATGCCGAGGATCCCTGCGGCCAGGAAGAGAGCTACTCGGGGCGCGAGACCATGGCCGAGTTCAAGAAGCGTACCGGCCTGCCCACCGCGACCAACATGATCGCGACGGACTTCAAGCAGCTGCAGTACGCCGTGCAGCTCAACGCCGTGGACATCCCGTTAGCGGATTGCCACTTCTGGACCATGCAGGGCGCCGTCAAAGTGGGGGAGCTGTGCAATGAGTGGGGCATGACCTGGGGCTCGCACAGCAATAACCACTTCGATGTTTCGCTGGCGATGATGACCCATGTGGCCGCGGCCTGCCCCGGCGAGATCACTGCCATCGACACCCACTGGATCTGGCAGGACGGCCAGCGCATCACCAAGGAGCCGCTCCGTATCCGCGACGGCAAGCTGGCGGTGTCCGGAACGCCCGGCCTGGGTATCGAGCTCGACGAAGACAAGCTGATAGAGGCCCATCGCCTCTATCAAGGACTCGACGTGACGCAGCGCAACGATGCCATGGCCATGCAGTACCTGATTCCCGGCTGGGAGTTCGATCCGAAGAAACCGGCGCTGGTGCGCTGAAGTCGTGATGGCAGCGCCGCCGCTGAAAGCAACAACGTGCGTGGGCACAGGAGGTGAAGTGTGACGTATTCCCAGACCCCGGTCATCGAGGGGATATCGATCATTCCCGTGGCCGGACGCGACAGCATGCTGCTCAACATTGGCGGCGCGCATTCGCCTTGGTTCACGCGCAACCTGGTCATTCTCAAGGACAGTTCGGGCAACGTTGGCGTGGGCGAGGCACCGGGCGGCGAAACGATCCGAGAATCGCTGGAGATGGCGCGTCCGCTCGTGATGGGTCAGCCCATCGGCAAGCTGCGCTCCATGGTGGCTTCGCTGCACTCCGCTGGGCGCAGTGCCGATTTCGAGGACTTCGGCAAAGGCTCGTGGACCTTCGAGCTGCGCGTCAATGCCGTGGCGGCGCTGGAGGCCGCATTGCTCGATCTGCTGGGCAAGTTTCTCGGTGTGCCGGTGGTGGAACTGCTGGGCGATGGCCGGCAGCGCGATAGCGTGGAGGTGCTGGGCTATCTGTTCTTCGTCGGCGATGGGCACGCGACACCGCTGACGTATCGGCGCGGCACTGCCGGCGAGAGCCATGAGTGGTACCGCCTGCGTGACGAGGAGGCGCTGACGCCGGAAAGCATCGTGGCGCTGGCAGTGGCGGCGCAGGATCGCTATGGCTTCAAGGATTTCAAGCTCAAGGGAGGTGTGCTGCCGGGCGTGCGGGAGGTCGAGGCGGTAACCGAGCTGGCCAAGGCATTTCCCGAGGCGCGGGTGACCATCGACCCCAACGGGGCCTGGTCGTTGAACGAGGCGGTAAGTCTATGCCGTGACCTGCGCGGCGTGTTGGCCTACGCCGAAGATCCGTGCGGCGCCGAGCAGGGCTTCTCCGGCCGAGAAATTCTGGCCGAGTTCCGCCATGCCACCAGCCTGCCCGTGGCGACCAACATGGTGGCCACCAACTGGCGGGAAATGGCTCACGCCTTGATGCTGCGCTCGGTGGACATTCCCCTGGCCGATCCTCACTTCTGGACCCTTTCCGGCGCCGTGCGCGTATCGCAACTGTGCCAGGATCACGGTATGACTTGGGGCTCCCACAGCAACAATCACTTCGATGTTTCGCTGGCGATGTTCGTGCATGTCGGTGCAGCCGCCATGGGCCGCGTCACGGCGCTGGATACTCACTGGATCTGGCAGGAGTCCGATGCACGCCTGACCAAGGAGCCGCTGGAGATCGTCGGAGGCAAGGTCTCGGTGCCCAAGGCGCCGGGATTGGGTATCGAGATCGACATGGGCCGTGTCGAAGAGGCCAACGCGCTCTATCGAAAGCTGCCCGCTGGCGGGCGCAACGATGCCATGGCCATGCAGTACCTGATTCCCGGCTGGGAGTTCGATCCGAAGAAGCCGGCGCTGGTGCGCTGAGAACTTGGGTGGCGCGTGCGCCATCGCCATAGCAGCGCGCATTGAACTTGCACTTTAGTCGATTGGACTATGGACTGGCTTGCAACCTCCGGTGCGGCAGATTAGCTTGTGTGTTGTATGATGTATGACAAAAAGCAGCGCCGCTTATCGCTCTCTTCGAGCCGTCTGGCTTCTGGGTGAAAGCGGTGAAGCGACGACCAAGAGGAACGATCCGTGGAGTTTTCCAGAGCCGCCGTGATGAGAGCCGTAGGCGATGGGTTGTTGTCTTTTCCTATCACCGATTTCGATGGTGAAGGCCGCTTCGATGCCGATAGCTACCGTCGTCGCCTGGAGTGGTTCGTCAGCCATGACATTTCTGCCGTCTTCGTGGCTGGCGGCACGGGTGAATTCTTCAATCTCTCTCTCGATGAGTACCGGGACGTCGTGCGTGCGGCCGTCGAGACCGTCGGCGGTAAGCTACCCGTGATCGCCAGCGCTGGGCTTAGCGTGGCGAGCGGCAAGGCTTTTGCCGAGGCCGCCGACGACGCGGGGGCCGACGGCATCCTGCTGATGCCGCCCTACCTGACCGAGTGCCCGCAGCAAGGGCTGGTCGAATACGCTCGGCAGATCTGCGATGCGACGCCGCTGAATGTCATCTACTACAACCGCGGCAACGGTGTGCTTGGGGTAGACGCGGTGCAGCGGCTGGCCGACGCCTGCCCGAACCTGATCGGCCTGAAGGATGGCAAGGGCGATATCCAACTTCTCAACAAGATCGTCAAAACGGTGGGCGACCGGCTGGTCTACGTGGGCGGTGTACCCACCGCGGAGATCTTCGCCGAGGCCTACCTCTCCATTGGCGTGAATACCTATTCATCGGCCGTGTTCAATTTCGTGCCGGACATGGCGGTCAGGTTCTACAAGGAGTTGCGCCAGGGGAACCGTGAGGTCGTCAGACAGATCACCAACGATTTCTTCATTCCCTTCGTTGATCTCAGGGACCGGAAAGCGGGCTATGCCGTCAGCCTGATCAAGGCGGGGGCGGACCTCATCGGTCGCCCGGCCGGAAGCGTACGCGCGCCTCTGGTCATGCCCACCCAGGAAGAGCTTAGCCGATTGGAGGAGCTGATCGGCGTCGCTCGCCATTATTAACCCTCTCACCCAACCACAACACCAAGAACAATGAGGAGTACGTCGTGAAAACAATCAATCCGACCACCAAGACGATGAGTGCCGTTGTCGCATCCGCCGCCGTGATGTTGCTATCGCTGCCGGCCCAGGCCGAGGATTGGCGCGGCTGGAACATCCACCCGCCGGGTTACCCCAATACCGAGGCGCTCGAGTCGTTCGCCGAGAGCGTGACGGAGAGGACCGAGGGGCGTCTGACGGTGCAGGTCTACAACAATGGCGTGCTCGGCGACCAACCGGACGCGATCGAGCAGACCCGCAGCGGCGCGCTGGACTTCGCCAACTTCAACATGGGACCGATGGGCCCCATCGTGAATGAAACCAACGTGCTCTCGTTGCCCTTCATCTTCAGCAGCATCGAGCACATGCATGAGGTGATGGACGGCGAGATTGGCCAGCAGTTCGCCGATGCCCTGGCGGAGAAGAACCTGATCGCCCTCTCCTGGTTCGACTCAGGCGCTCGCAGCCTCTACAACACCGAGCGCCCCATTCACACGCCCGAAGACGTACAGGGCCTGAAGGTCCGGGTCATGAACAACGACCTCTACGTCGAGATGATCGAGGCTCTCGGTGGTAACGCCACCCCGATGGCCTACGGCGAGGTCTACCAGGCGCTCAAGACCGGCGTGCTCGACGGCGCGGAGAACAACTATCCCTCGTTCGAATCCAGCAACCACTACGAGGCCGTCGACTACTACTCTCTCACCGAGCATCTGATCATCCCCGAGTGCCTGTGCATCGCCAAGGCGAGCTGGGAAGCGCTCTCGCCCGAAGATCAGGAGATCGTTCGCGAGGAGGCCATCAAGGCATCCGAGCTGCAGCGCCAGCTTTGGGTCGAGGGCTCCCAGGAAAGCCGGCAGATCGTGCTCGATGCCGGTATCGAGATCAACGAAGTGGAGGACAAGGCAGCCTTCCAGGAAAAGATGGAACCCGTCTATGCGGCATTCATCGAGGAGAACCCTGACCTCGAGAGCCTGATCGACGCCATCCGGAACTCGAACTGAGCTTCGCCGTGACGTCCCCCTCGGCGCCAGGCGCGCCGAGGGGAAGGAGGCTTACGCCATGAGAACTTACGCTGACCATGAGGCCGCCGTGAACCCTCCCCAGCTGCGAGAACGGGTAAGCCGAATACTGGACGCCGTCTCCAATCTCTGCCTGGTGGTGGCGGGAGTACTGCTGGTCTTCCTTATCGCCATCTTCGGCTGGCTGGTGTTCGGCCGCTACGTGCTGAACAACACGCCGACCTGGGTGGAGCAGGCATCCCTGCTGCTCGTGGTCTACATCACCTGCCTGGGGGCGGCGTCGGGCGTCAGGGGAAACACCCACTTGAGCATCGATTTCGTACGCGAGGGGATGCCCGAGCCTTTCAGGACGATCTTTCGCTATATCGCCGATCTGTTCATCGTGACCTTTGGCGCCTTCATGGCCTACCAGGGCTGGGGCCTGGTCATGGCCAATCTCGAACGGGCGATCCCCATGGTCCGCCTCTCCGAGAGCTGGCGTGCCGCGCCACTGGTGATCTGCGGTGGGCTGATCATGCTGTTCGCCGTGGCCAATATCGTGTCGCGACTCTCCGGCAACGACTCTGACGAGGGCAACTGAGCATGGGCCTTGCCATTCTGTTCGGTATCTTCTTTCTCGGCCTGCTGGCAGGCGCGCCCGTGGCCTTCGCCGTGGGGCTGGCCGCCGTCGTGACCTTCCTCTACGAGGGGCTGCCGCTGTTCGTCGCTTTCCAGCGCATTCTGTCGGGCATTTCGGTCTTCTCGCTGCTCGCTATCCCGTTCTTCATCTTTGCCGGCGAACTGATGCTGCACGGCGGTATCTCCACCCGCCTGGTGCGTCTGGCGTCGGCTGCGGTGGGCAAGGTGCGGGGTGGCCTGGGTATCGTCAACGTCACCTCCTCGATGCTCTTCGGCGGCATTTCGGGTTCCGCCGTGGCCGATACGTCGGCGCTCGGCTCGATCCTCGTGCCGGTCATGAAGGAGAAAGGCTACGACGCCGATTATGCCGTGAACGTCACGGTGACCTCGTCGGTCGCCGGGGTGGTGATACCGCCGAGCCACAACATGATCCTCTATGCCGTGGCGGCCGGCGGCGGCATTTCGGTCACGCAGCTGTTCATCGCCGGCATCGTGCCGGGGATTCTGATGTGTCTGACCCTGGCCGTGGCGGCCTACCTGGTGGCGGTGAAGCGTGGCTACAAGGGCGAGACCTTCCCCGGCTGGAATGTGCTGGTCATCAGCCTTGCCGCGGCCCTGCCGGGCCTGTTGACCGCCGTGATCATTGTCGGCGGGGTGCTGTCGGGCGTTCTCACCGTGACCGAATCCGGGGCCTTTGGCGCCATCTACGCCATCGTGGTCACTGCGCTTGTCTACCGTGAGCTGCGTTGGGCGTCGTTCAAGGCGGCGGTGCTGCAGTCGGTGAAAACCACGGCGCTGGTCATGATCCTGGTCGGCTGCGCCTCGGCTTTCTCCTACCTGCTGGCGCTGTACAACGTGCCGCAGCTGCTGACCGAGGTGCTGATGGCGCTTTCCGATAATCCCATCGTCATCTTCCTGCTGCTCAACCTGCTGCTGCTGGGGCTCGGCATGATCATGGACATGGCGGCGCTGATCCTGATCTGCACGCCGATCTTCCTGCCGGTGGCCATGCAGTTCGGCATGGACCCGATCCAGTTCGGCATCATCATGATGATGAATCTGGGCCTCGGCCTGTGCACTCCGCCGGTGGGGGCCTGCCTGTTCGTCGGCTGCGTGATCGGCAAGATCAAGATCGAGCAGGCCGTGCGTACCATCTGGCCATTCTACCTGGCGCTGTTCGTCGCTCTGATGCTGGTGACCTACGTGCCGGCCGTCTCGCTGTCGCTGCCTGCGCTGTTCCGCTGAGCATCCAACGACCGAACCGTACAACGGACTCCCTGTATGAAGATTGCAGCCGTACATACTCATATCCTCGACCATGCGCTGGAGACCGCTTTCGAAAGCGCCTCCATGCACTTCACCCGGCGCCAGCACTGTTTGGTCGAGGTCATCTGCGACGACGGCACCACGGGCTGGGGCGAGTGCCTGGGCCCGGCCAAGCCCAACGCCGCCGTCGTGCAGGCCTATGCCGCCGCCCTGGTCGGCCAGGACCCGCTGCAGACCGAGAAGGTCTGGCTCGATCTCTACAATCGGCTGCGTGACCAGGGCCAGCGCGGCCTGACCGTCACTGCCCTGAGCGGCATCGACATCGCCCTGTGGGACATCAAGGGCAAGCATTTCGGGGTGCCGGTCGCGACCCTGCTCGGCGGCCGCTTCCGCGATAGCGTGCGGGCCTACGCCACCGGCTCGTTCCGCCGGGAGGGCGTGGATCGTGTCGAGGACATCGCGCGGGAAGTGGCGAGATACCGCCGCGAGGGCTTCCATGCGGTGAAGATCAAGATCGGCTTCGACGTCGAGGAGGACCTGCGCGTCATCGAGGCGGTGCGCGAGGCGATCGGCCCAGAGCTGCGCCTGATGATCGACGCCAACCACGGCTACGACTACCTCGAAGCCGTCGAGGTGGGCCGCAGGGCAGCGAAGTTCGGCATCGACTGGTTCGAGGAGCCGGTGTTGCCCGAGCACGTCTCGGCCTACCGCGCGGTGCGCGCCGACCAGCCGATCCCCGTCGCCGGAGGCGAGACCTGGCACGGCCGCTATGCCATGCAGGAGCCGCTCGCCACCCGCGCCGTGGACATCCTCCAGCCCGACATCTGCGGTGTCGGCGGCTTCAGCGAGATTCGCCGCGTGGCCGACATGGCGGCGCTGCACGGCGTGCGTCTGGTGCCGCACGTTTGGGGCACCGCGGTGTGCCTGGCCGCCAGCCTGCAGTTCATGGCGGCGCTGCCACCCAGCCCGCCGCGGCGCAGCCCGATCGAGCCCATTCTCGAGTTCGACCGCACCGTCAATCCCTTTCGCCAGGCGGTGGTGACGACGCCCATCGAGCACGACCGGGGCGTGGTGACGATTCCGGATGGTCCCGGGCTCGGCATCGAGATCGACCGCGAGGCGCTCAACCGCTTTGCCCTCAAGGAGGCATGACGACGTGACAGCGATACCTGCCAATACCCGGCCGCTGGAGGGGCCGGCGCCGCGACTCGAGACACCGCCGGGTGCTACCGATTGTCACATTCATCTCTACCTGCCCGGCTTCGAGGCCCAGCCCGGCGGGCCCGGCATCGCCGAGCTGGCAACGCCGAAGGACTACGCCCGCGTGCAGGCGCGCCTGGGGCTGGAACGGGTGGTAATCACCCAGCCGAATGCCTATCAGCTCGACAACGGCGCCCTGCTCGAGGCGCTGACCCAACTGGGAACGACGTCCGCCCGCGGGGTGGCGGCGGTATCACCGCAAACGCCTGCCGAAGCGTTGCGCGCCTGGCATGAGAAGGGCGTGCGCGGGGCGCGGATCATGAACCTGCCTGGCGGTGCGGTGACCCATGCCAGCATGCTCGAGGTCGAGCGCCGGATTCGTCCGCTGGGCTGGCATCTGATGGTGCAGTTCAACGGCCAGCAGCTGGACGATTATCTCGAAGGACTGCAGCGCATCGAGGGCGAGTACATCATCGATCACATCGGCAAGTTCATGCCGCCGGTGGCGGCAGACGATCGCCGTGTCGACGACATCCTGCGGCTGCTCGACCGCGGCAATGCCTGGTTCAAGGTCTGCGCCGGCTACGAGGCGAGCCTGACCGGCGGGCCGCGCTACGAGGACGTGGGAGCGATCGCCCGCCGGGTCATCGCCCATGCCCCCGAGCGGGTGATCTGGGGCTCGAACTGGCCTCACGTCGGCGTGCCGCGCGAGCAGTACCCGAACGATGCCGAACAGCTCGACGTGCTGCTCGAGTGGGCCGGTCCCGAGGATCGCCGTCGCATCCTGGTCGACAACCCCGCTTCCCTGTACGGCTTCTGAACCCTTTGCTCGAAGGAGGAACATGCATGATCGATCGACTGTTGGTAACGGGTGCCGCCGGCGGCATGGGTCGCATCATCCGTCCGTACCTGGCGCAGCTGGCCCGTACGGTGCGCTTGTCGGACATTGCCGATCTCGGCGAGGCGGCCGACCACGAGGAGCTCATGCCGTGCGACCTCGCCGATGCCGAAGCCGTCAATGCGCTGGTCCAGGGCTGCGATGCCATCGTGCACCTGGGTGGCGTCTCGCTGGAGAAATCCTGGGCGAGCCTGCTGCAGGCCAACATCGTGGGTACCTACAATCTGTACGAGGCGGTGCGTCGGCACGGCAAGCCGCGGGTGATCTTCGCCAGTTCCAACCACACCACCGGATACTACGAGCGCACGCAGCGGATCGATGCCGACGTGCCGCGTCGGCCCGACTCGCTCTATGGCGTGACCAAGTGCTTCGGCGAGGACCTGGCGTGTCTGTATCATGACAAGTTCGGCGTCGAGACCCTCAGCGTGCGCATCGGCTGGTGCCACCCCAAGCCGACCGATACGCGCAAGATGGCGATCTGGCTGAGCGCCGAGGACTTCGTCGCTCTGGTGCAGCGTGCCATCGTCACGCCGCGCCTGGCCTATACCGTGGTCTACGGCTTCTCGAACAACGCCGAACGCTGGTGGGACAACAGCAAGGCTGCCTTCCTCGGCTGGGTGCCGAAGGACAGCTCGGAGCCGTGGCGCGAAGAGATGGAAGCGCTCGATGCCAATCTCGACCCCAAGGATCCGGCGGTCATCTACCAGGGCGGACCGTTTGCCACTTCTGGGCACCCCGACGACTGATGACGGCCCGGTGGCGAGATACTCCTCAACGACGGCGACCCATGACCGATGGATGGTGACATGACAGGCAAAAGCGTTTTCAAGACTGACTCGAAGCCGCTGAAAGTCCAGAAGCTTTCACGTCAGGGAAGCCTGTCCCTGCATGTCGCCGACCAGCTTGAGGCGCTGATCGTCAATGGCAGTATCAATGTGGGCGAAAAGCTACCGACCGAGAACGGGCTGTGCGATGCCTTCGGCGTCAGCCGGACGGTGATCCGTGAGGCCATCACCCATCTCAAGTCGTTGGGGCTGGTCGAGACGCGCCGCGGCGTCGGCACCACCGTGCTGCGTTCGACCACGGTCGAGGCGATGCCGGCCGAGCGCATCAGTCCGACCACCGTCGAGGACATCCTTCACGTGCTCGAGCTGCGGCTCAATCTCGAGCCGGCGGCGGCGGCGCTGGCCGCCGAGCGGCACGACGCCGAGGATCGTCGCATCCTCGAGGAGAAGCACGCCGCCTTCATCGCAGCGCGAGCGGCAAAGTCCCAGGCGCGTGAGGAGGATTACGGGTTTCACTATGCCATCGCCGCCGCTACCAAGAACCCCTTCTTCCAGGTCTTCTACGAACAGCTGAGCCAGAGCGTGATTCCCCGCGCCAAGCTGATGAGCATCGAAATCAACACCGCGGCCACGGGCAAGTACCTCGCCCGAGTGGAGGAGGAGCATACCTACGTGCTCGAGGCGATCCTGGCCCGTGACCCCGAAGCGGCGCGCGAAATGATGTTCCAGCATCTCAACCGCGCGCGGACCATGTACGCCAAGTACCAGGAAGCCTGAAAAGTACCAGGAAGCCTGAATCGATGGCTTCCGTTCTCATTCATTTCGGACACTCAGGAGCGATCATGTCCCTGCAAGGCAAGATGCTGATCGGCCAGGAGGCCGTCAGCGGCAGTTCCAAGCCCATCAACGCCGTCAATCCCGCCACCGGCGAGACCCTCGAGCCCACCTACGTGGGCGGTGGCAAGGCCGAGGTCGAGCGTGCCTGCGAGCTCGCCGAGGCGGCGTTCGTCACTTACCGCGAAACGTCGCTCGAAGAGCGCGCCGCCTTTCTCGAGACGGCGGCCAGTGAGATCGAGGCGATCGGCGACGCGCTGATCGAGCGCGCCATGGCCGAGACCGGCCTGCCCCGGGCGCGCCTGGAGGGCGAGCGCGGCCGCACCTGCGGCCAGCTGCGCCTGTTCGCTTCCGTGGTACGCGCCGGCGAGTGGCTCGACCTGCGCATCGACCCGGCCCTGCCGGAGCGCCAGCCGATGCCCCGCGCCGACCTGCGCCAGCGCCATATTCCGCTCGGCCCCGTCGCGGTGTTCGGTGCCTCGAACTTCCCGCTGGCCTTCAGCGTGGCCGGCGGCGATACCGCCTCGGCACTCGCCGCCGGCTGCCCGGTGATCGTCAAGGGCCACTCCGCCCACCCCGGCACCTCCGAGCTGGTCGGTCATGCCGTGCAGCGCGCGGTCGAGAAGAGTGGCCTGCCCGAAGGCGTATTCTCGCTGCTGTTCGGTTCGGGCAGCGAGATCGGCCAGGCCTTGGTCAGTGACCCGCGCATTCAAGCCGTCGGCTT
>NZ_JAAQTO010000022.1 GCF_011742165.1 Billgrantia bachuensis
TCAGCCGGCGGCGGTGGTCGGCGGCGCTGCCGTGGGAGAAGTTGAGCCGCACCACGTCGACGCCGGTACGCAGCATTGCCTCCAGCACGCCCTCGCGGTCGCTGGCCGGGCCCAGGGTGGCGACGATCTTGGTGCGGCGGATGGGTTCGTGGATGGGAGCGTGGGGCGGTAGCGTCATGGTGTCCTCGGCAAGACCAGGATGGCACGGAAGTCGTTGACGTTGGTGCGGGTCGGCCCGGTCACGATGAGCCGATCCAACGCCTGGAAGAAAGTATACGCGTCGTTGCGTGACAGGTAATCGGCGGGGTCGAGGCCCTGCTCACGGGCACGGACCCAGTCGTCAGGAGAGAACAGCGCACCGGCATTGTCCTCGGAGCCATCGATGCCGTCGGTATCGATGGCCAGGGCGTGAATTCCCGCAGCCCCTTCCAGCGCTTCGAACAGCCCCAGCAAGTACTCCACGTTGCGCCCGCCGCGTCCATCTCCGCGCACGGTGACGCTGGTTTCGCCACCGGAGAGAATCAGCAGCGGCGTGGCGATCTCGTCGCGTGCCTCCAGCGCCATGCGTGCCTGGGCACGGCCCAGCTCGCAAGCCTCGCCCTCCAGGTCGTCGCCCAGCACGCGTACTATCACCCCGGCCTCTTCCACCGCGTTCCTGGCGGCTTCCAGAGCGTCGTGGGCTCGCGCCAGGGTCACGCTGTCGTCGCGCTCGAAAGCTTCGTCGTCGGGCGAGGGGGCCGAGGTGTCCCGCTCGAGATGCTGGCGTACGTGCGCCGGTACTTCGATGGCGTAACGCTCGAGCACCGCCAGCGCATCGGCCGGGGTCGAGCGGTCGGGCAGGGTCGGCCCCGAGGCGATCTGCGTGGCCACGTCGCCGGGAATGTCGGAAATCAGCCAGGTCACCACCTGGGCCGGATGCGCCGCCGCAGCCAGGCGGCCGCCCTTGATCGCCGAGAGGTGGCGGCGCACGGTGTTCATCTGGCCGATCGGCGCGCCGCAGCGCAGCAGCTCGCGATTGATCGCCTGCTTGTCGGCAAGTGTGATGCCCTCGGCCGGCAGCGTCATCAGCGCCGAGCCGCCGCCGGAAATCAGCGCGATCACGCGATCGTCCTCGCCGAGCGCCGTCACCGCCTCGAGCATGCGTCGGGCCGCCTTTTCGCCCAGGTCGTCGGGCATCGGGTGGGAGGCCTCGAGCACTTCGATCACGTCGCAATCGGCCCCATGCCCATAGCGGGTGACTACCAGGCCGGAGAGCGGCGCATCGGGACAGCGCTCCTGCCAGGCGCGCTCCAGCGCGGCGGCCATCGCAGCTGCAGCCTTGCCCGCCCCCACCACCACGGTGCGCCCTGGCGGCGGGTCGGGCAGCAAGTCGGCCACCAGCGTGTCGGGATGCACGGCGGCGATGGCAACATCGGCGAGGCGGCGCAACCAATCCGCCACGTCCAGCTCGGGATCGAAGGGAGGGAGTTGGGGAGTCATCTTGGGCACACCTCGCAGGGCGATAGGCTTCGACGGTAACAGCCGGGAAGGTGAGAAAAAAGCCCGACGGCGGGCGGGGTCCAGCCGGGGATCCCGACGCCGGGTAAAAGCCACACCGGGTGCGGCTTGATGGTGGGCGACGACCCGACGCCCACCAGGAGGGAAATATCGGCTCAGCGTCTGCGCGACTGGCAGGCCGAATGGTGCCTCCTCATCGAACGCGAATCAGCTGCCCACCTCGTGAGCGGCCAGCGCCTCCAGCGCGCGCAGGATGCCGGCGTGATCCCAGTCTTCGCCGCCATGGGCGACACAGGCCTGGAACAGCTGCTGGGCGTTGGCGGTGCCGGGCAGTGCCAGGTCGAGGCTGCGTGCGCCTTCCAGCGCCAGATTGAGATCCTTCTGGTGTAGCTTGATCTTGAAGCCCGGGTCGAAGGTACGCTTGATCATGCGCTCGCCGTGCACGTCGAGGATCTTCGACTGGGCCAGGCCGCCGAGCAGCGATTCGCGCACCTTGGCCACGTCGGCGCCCGCCCTCGAGGCGAACAACAGCCCTTCAGCCACCGCCTCGATGGTCAGGGCGACGACGATCTGGTTGGCCACCTTGCAGGTCTGGCCGGCGCCATGACCGCCGATGTGGGTGATGGTCTTGCCCATCACCTCGAGGATCGGCTTGGCACGCGAGAAGCCCTCTTCGGTGGCCCCCACCATGATGGTCAGCGCCGCGTTGATGGCGCCGCCCTCACCACCTGAAACCGGCGCATCGACGTATTCGCCGCCGGCCTCATGGATGCGCTTGGCGAAGCCCTGGGTGGCGATGGGCGCGATGGAGCTCATGTCGATGACCAGGGTGCCGGGCTTGAGCCCTTCGATGACGCCGCCCTCGCCGAACAGCACCTGCTCGACGTCGGGAGTGTCCGGCACCATGGTGATGACGACCTCGGCCTGCTCGGCCACGGCGCGGGGACTGTCGAGCTCGCGCATGCCCTTCTCGGCCAGGGTGGCGTCCAGGGTGCCGCGCTTGACGGTGACGAGTTCGTGGCCGGCATCCAGCAGATGCCCCGCCATGGGACGACCCATGATGCCAAGGCCAATGAAACCGATCTTGCTCATGATGGTTCTCCTTTCAGCTTGTCTTTGTGGTGATCGTAGGCAAACGTTCTGAAACGCGTCGTGAGCGAAGGCAGGTCGGCCGCCGCCGGCGCGCAGCAACCGGAGTTGACTGGGTGCTCAATGAGGATTGCGAGCACCGCCGGCGGCCGAGATGCCGAGCGCAACAGCGTTTCACCGATCCAGCCAGCCCAGACCTTCTTGGGTTGTCGTGGCCGGCTTGTACTCGCAGCCGATCCAGCCGTCGTAGCCCAGCCGGTCGAGGTGGGCGAACAGGAACGGGTAATTGATCTCGCCGGTTCCCGGCTCGTGGCGCCCCGGGTTGTCGGCCAGTTGAACGTGAGCGATACGGCCCAGGTGCTTCTCGATGGTCGGGGCGAGATCGCCCTCCATGATCTGCATATGGTAAATGTCGTACTGCAACTTGAGGTTGTCACTGCCGACCTCGTCGAAGATCGCCAGGGCCTGTTCCGTGCGGTTGAGGAAGAACCCCGGAATGTCGCGAGTGTTGATCGGCTCGGCCAGCAGCAGGATCCCGGCGGCCTCGAGCTTGTCGGCGGCGAAACGCAGGTTGTCGACCAGGGTGCGGCGCGCCTGCTCCAGGCTCACGCCTTGGGGCTGGATGCCGGCCAGGCAGTTGACCTGCTTGCAGCCGAGCACGGTGGCGTAGTCGATGGCCTTGACGACCCCGGCGCGGAACTCCTCGACGCGATCCGGATGACAGGCGATGCCTCGCTCACCGGCGCCCCAGTCGCCCGCCGGCAGGTTGTGCAGCACCTGGGTCAAGCCGTGCTCGTCGAGAAGCGCTTTGAGTTCGACAGCCGTGTAGTCATAAGGAAAGAGATACTCAACCCCCTTGAAGCCGGCCTCGGCGGCGGCCTTGAAGCGGTCGAGGAAATCCTCCTCGGTGAACAGCATGCTGAGGTTGGCGGCAAACTTGGGCATTTGGGTCTCCCTCTATATGTATTGTCGATATATGACGACGCCGCGCCATCGTCCCCACGATGATGCGGCGCAGTGTGTCAGGTGAGAGCCGCGATCGAGGTCGGGGCATCCGCGCTGTTCTCGGCCAGGGCCTCGAACTCGTTGATGCCGTCGAGGTCGGTACCCATGGCGATATTGGTCACCCGCTCGAGGATGATTTCCACCACCACCGGCACACGATGTTCGCGCATCAGGGCTTTCGCCTCCTCAAGCGCCGGTGCGATTTGGTCGGGCTGGGTCACGCGCAGCGCCTTGCAGCCGAGCCCCTCCACCACCGAGACGTGATCGACGCCGTAGTCGTTGATCTCGGGGCAGTTGACGTTCTCGAACGAGAGCTGCACGCAGTAGTCCATGTCGAAGCCGCGCTGGGCCTGGCGAATCAGCCCCAGGTAGGAGTTGTTCACCAGCACGTGGATGTAGGGCAGCTTGAACTGGGCGCCGGCAGCGAGCTCTTCGACCATGAACTGGAAGTCGTAGTCGCCCGAGAGCGCGACCACTTCGGCCTCCGGGTCGGCCTTGCACACGCCGAGCGCGGCGGGAATGGTCCAGCCCAACGGGCCCGCCTGGCCGCAGTTGATCCAGTGGCGCGGCTTGTAGACGTGCAGGAACTGGGCGCCGGCGATCTGCGACAGGCCGATGGTGCTGACGTAGCGGGTGTTCTTGCCGAAGACCTTGTTCATCTCCTCGTAGACCCGCTGCGGCTTGACCGGCACCTCGTCGAAGTGGGTCTTGCGCAGCAGGGTACGCTTGCGCTCCTGGCAGGACTCGGCCCAAGCGCTGCGATCCTTGAGCGTGCCCGCTGCCTTCCGCTCGCGAGCGATCTCGACGAACAGCTCGAGCGCCGCCTTGGCGTCGGAGACGATGCCGTAATCGGGGCCGAAGATGCGCCCGATCTGGGTCGGCTCGATGTCGACGTGGACGAACTTGCGCCCCTTGGTATAGGTCTCGAGGTTGCCGGTGTGGCGGTTGGCCCAGCGATTACCGATGCCCATCACGAAGTCGGATTCGAGCAGCGTGGCGTTGCCGTAGCGATGCGAGGTTTGCAGCCCCACCATGCCGGCCATCAGCGGATGGTCGTCGGCGATACTGCCCCAGCCCATCAGCGTGGGGATGACCGGCACACCGGTGAGTTCGGCGAACTCGACCAGCAGCTCGCTGGCATCGGCGTTAATGATGCCTCCGCCGGCAACCAGCAACGGGCGCTCGGCCTCGTCGAGCATGGCCATGGCCTTCTCGACCTGGGCCCGTGAGGCGCTGGGCTTGTAGGCCGGCAGCGGCTCGTAGGTGTCCGGGTCGAATTCGATCTCGCTCAACTGCACGTCGATCGGCAGGTCGATCAGCACCGGGCCGGGGCGCGAAGAGCGCATCAGCTGGAAAGCCTGCTGGAAAGCGCGCGGCACCTGGGCCGGCTCCAGCACGGTGACCGCCCACTTGGTCACCGGCCCGGCGATGGCCTGGATATCGACCGCCTGGAAATCCTCCTTGTGCAGCTTGGCGCGCGGCGCCTGGCCGGTGATGCACAGGATCGGGATGGAATCCGCGCTGGCCGAGTAGAGCCCGGTGATCATATCGGTGCCGGCGGGACCGGAGGTGCCGATGCAGACGCCGATATTGCCGGCCTTGGTACGGGTATAGCCCTCGGCCATGTGCGACGCCCCTTCGACATGGCGGGCCAGCACGTGATCGACACCGCCGACCTTGCGCAGGGCGGCATAGAACGGATTGATGGCGGCGCCGGGCACGCCGAAGGCGATATCGATGCCTTCCTTGCGAAGCACGTGAACGGCGGCCTCTGCTGCGGTCATTCGAGCCATGACGGTTCCTCCCGTGAGTGGCGACCAGATTATTTTTGGAAAATATTTCTGTATACCGAGATTAGAAGTCGGCACGCGTTGCGTCAATATTTTCTGAAAAATATTTTCATATAAATTCCCAAAGGCAAAAAAACCAAGCCGAATTAACAGCTTGGCCTAACGAAAACTCACTAGTCGGCTAAGGAAGATTCAGATCAGGTCCAGGACCACCTCGCCGATTCCCATGAAGCTCAGAGAGGCTCGCTGCCCCGGTAACATCGGGATCACACCCGCGAAGGTGCCGGTGGTAAAGACCTCACCGGCGGCGAAACCCTCGCCGCTGGCACGGATCCGTGCGTTGATCATGCTCGTCAGCAGCTCGGCCGGATCGCCTCCGGGATGGTCTCCCTCGCCTGCCAGTACTTCCTCGTCGTCGAGGCAGAGCCGGTAAGCGGCGTCACGCATCCGGCCAAGACCATTCGGCGACGTACCGCTGCCGAGCACGAAGGCACCGTGGCTCAGCCCGTCAGCGAGCTGCCACAGCGGCGGCACCACGGGCCAAGCATCGAAGCGACTGTCGACCAGTTCGATGGCGGCATGCAGGCTGGCGATGCAGGCGGCCACCTCCTCCAGGCCGTACGGCGCATCGCGGGCCGGGATCGGCTCGGCCAGCACCACGGCCAGCTCCGGTTCGAGATAGACCCGGTGAAACTCGTCATGGGAGAAGCAAGCCGGCGATGGCCGACACAGCTCGCTGAATAGCCGCGAGTAGCGTGGCGCCTCGCCGCGGACAATGCCTCCCAGCTTCCAGCCGCAAGGCGTACCCAGCGAGGCCGCCACCCTGGCCTGGATGGCATAGGCCTCACCCTCATCGGTGAGAGGCAAGTCATCGGGAACCGGGACCATGCGCCCCGGCGGATAGGCGCTCAGCAAGCGTTCGGTCGCGGCCTTTATCGTGTCGATCATGACCTAGAACCCTTTGGCCGAGCCGCGGGGCCTGGCGGGCTGCGGCTTGTCGCACTTGAGGAAGCGGCCGTGACCCGCGTCGACCATGGGTTCGCCGCCACGTGATACCACCCGACCTCGGCACAGGGTCAGCATCGGGCGGCCGGTGAGCTCCAGTCCCTCATAAGGGGTGTAGTCCACCGCGTGATGCAAGGCTTCATTGCGCACCGTCATCTTCGCTTCGCTGTCCCATAGGGTCAGGTCGGCGTCGCTGCCGATGGCGATGGTGCCCTTGCGCGGGTAGAGGCCGTAGATCTTGGCCGGATTGGTGGCGGTGAGCGCCACGAAGCGGGTGGCGTCGATGCGCTGCTTGACGACGCCTTCCGAGAACAGGATCGCAAGGCGCGTTTCCAGCCCCGGTATGCCGTTGGGAACATGGTGGAAGGCGGCGTCCTCCCCGTGCAGCTTCTTGCCCTGCGGATCATCGTAGCGAAACGGGGCGTGATCCGAGGAGAAGACCTGGAAGACGCCATTCTCCAGCGCCTGCCAGACCGCCTCCTGGGCCTTGGGATCTCGGGGCGGAGGGCTGCACACGCACTTGGCTCCCTCGAAGCCCTCCTGGTCCAGGTCCTCGGCGGTCAGCATCAGATACTGAGGGCACGTCTCGCCATAGACCCGAAGACCTCGCCCCTGAGCCCAGCGGATCTGTTCGATGGCCTCGGGACCGGAGACGTGCACGATCAGGATCGGCACGTCGATCAGTTCGGCCAGGGAAATGGCGCGGTGGGTCGCCTCCCGTTCGGCGATCGCCGAGTGGGCCTCGCTATGAAAGTACGGCGCCGTCTTGCCCTGCGACTCCAGCAGCTCGGTCAGGTAAGCGATGCAGTCGGCATTCTCGGCATGCACCATCACCATGCCGCCCTCACGGCGCGCCATGGCCAGCACCTCGAGCACCTCGCGATCGTTGAGCTTTAGGTCGTCGTAGGTCAGGTAGATCTTGAACGAGCTGTAGCCCTCCTGGATCAGGGCCGGCAGTTCCTCCTTGAGCACCGTCTCGGTAGGGTCGGTCACGATCATGTGGAAGGCGTAGTCCACCAGCGCCTTGCCTTCGCTGCGCCGGTGGTAATCCTCCACCGCAGCGCGCAGGCTCTGGCCCTTCTGCTGGGCAGCGAAGGGAATCACCGTGGTGGTGCCGCCGCAGGCCGCCGAGCGGGTGCCGGTCAGGAAGTCGTCGGCCATCACTGCGCCGTCGCCGAGGGGCTGGTCCAGGTGGCAATGGGCATCGATGCCGCCCGGCATCACCCATAGCCCCTGGGCATCGATGACCTCGTCGGCCCCCTCCAGGCCCTGCCCCAGGGCGACGATGCGCCCGTCCTTGATGCCGATATCGGCGTCGTAGCTGTCGGCCGCGGTGATGATGCGGCCGTTCTTGATCAGGGTATCGAAGCGTGTCATGTCACATACCTTGTGGTTGTCGCCGGGGTCAGCCCATGGCGTCGGGAAGCCAGAGCACCAGGCCGGGCCAGAGAATGATCAACAGCACGAACAGCAGCATGATGGCCAGGAACGGCAGGCTGCCGACCATCACGTCGGTGATGGAGCCGCGCCCGCGCACGCCTTGCACCACGTAGAGGTTCATGCCGATGGGCGGGGTGATCAGCGAGATTTCCATCATCACCACGAGGAAGATGCCGAACCACACCGGGTCGAAGCCGAACTGGACGACCATGGGCACCACGATCGGCACGGTGGCGATCATCATCGACAGGGTCTCGAGGAAACAGCCCAGCACCAGGTAGAAGACCACCAGCGCCAGGATCAGCCCGAAGGGCGTGAGACCCAGGTCGGCCACCCAGCGGGTCAGGGTGGTGGGTATGCCCAGGATGCCGACGACGTAGTTGAGGAAGAAGGCCGCCACGATGATCAGCATGATCATGGCCGTGGTGCGAGCCATGGAGAGAAAGCACTCGTGCAACATTCGAAAGGTCAGCTTGCGATTCCAGACCGCCAGGCCCAGTGCGGCGATCACCCCCAGAGCAGCCGCCTCGGTGGGAGTGGCCCAGCCGCTGTAGATGCTGCCGATGACGATCGCAAAGACGAATGCCGGCGGCAGCAGGTCCACCAGCGAAGCCAGGCGATCACGCAGCGACGCCCGCTCGGAGGCCTTGCCCACCACTCCTGGCCTCATCAAGGCGAAGGCCATGATGGTGAGCATGAAGGCGCCCGCCAGCGCCAGCCCCGGCAGGATCCCGGCGATGAACAGCTTGCCGATCGAGGTATTGGTGATCGCGCCGTAGATGATCATGTTGATGCTCGGCGGTATCAGGATGCCCAGCGTCGCCCCGGCGGCCAGGGTACCCAGCGCCAGCCGCTCGCTGTAGCCGCGCTCGGCGAAGGCCGGTAGCGCCACCGTGCCGATGGTGGCGGCCGTCGCCACCGAGGAGCCGGACATGGCGGCGAACACCGAAGAGGCGCCGATGTTGGTGTGCAACAGGCCACCGGGCAGGCGATCGAGCCATACCGACAAGGCGCTGTACATGCGCTCCGTGATGCCGCTGCGCAGGAGCAGCTCGCCAAGCAGGATGAACAGCGGAATGGCCGTCAGGATGAAGTCGTTGAGCGTTCCCCACAGCGTGTCGCCGAAGGAGAAGAGCAACGGGACACTCAGGTACATCAGGGTGCCCAGGGTGGCGACGGTGAAGATCGCCACGGCAACGTGGATGCCGGCCGCCATCATGCCCAGCATGGCGATAAAGCCGATCATGACCTCGAAGGCGCCGATCATGACGTGGCCCTCCCTGGCTCGGTGGTGATATCGCTGCCGTAATCCTTGCGCGCCTCGCTCAGTTCGTCGTCGGTAGAGCGCGGGCCGTACTCGCGATCCAGTGCGACCAGCCGGCCGGTGACCAGAAGCCCCAGGGCGTGAGCCGCCAGCAGCAGGGTCAGCACACAGAACACCCCGAGCCCCACTACCCACAGGCTCTGCGGAATCCACAGCGGCGTCTGCAGCGGCGTGCTGGCAAGACTGCCGAATTCCAGTGTCTCCTCGAGCGTCTCGATGGCGCGCCACAGCATGAAGGACGAGAAAGCCGCCAGCATTACCATCGCGACGACGTTGAGCGGCGCCTGCAGCAGCCGAGGCAGGCGGGTCAACAGCACATCGACGCGGGTATGCGCACGGTGCAACAGCGCGTAGGCGAAGCTGAACGAGACGCCGATGGCCAGCACGTAGCCGCCGATCTCATCGACACCCTGCAGGGAAAAGTGGAACAGCTTGCGGGCGATCACCTCGAAGGTGATCAGCAGCGACAATCCGAGCGCGGCATAGCCGGCGGCAATCGCGGCGCCATGGGCCAGCCCGCGGGCCAGCCGATAAGGATGCGGTGTAACCATCGCATTTCTCCATGTCGCCCCGGCCACCCCCAGGCGGCCGGGGCAAGGCAGTGGCTTACTGGGAAACGGACATGCCCGCGGCCTGCCCCACCGTCTCGTTCCAGACCTCGACGCAGCCGTCGTACTGAGCGCTGCAGCTCTCGGCCCATACGGGCAGGACGGCTTCCTGGGTGATCGACTCCACCAGCGCGCGCGAATCGGAATCGATATCCACTAGCGCCATGTCATAGGCCTCGTGCCGTGAACACTCCGCCTGGCCGGTGTTGCAGGCGATGGCATCGTCATTGACCTCGTAGGCCAGCTCCCACATCTGCTCCTCCAGCCGCGCGAAGGCCTCCGTCAAGGCCTGTTGCTGCGCTTCGTCGAAGCGGTTCCAGGTGTCCAGGTTCATGAAATGGCCCTGCACCGAGTAGGAGAGCGGCAGCGGCACGAAGGTATCGGTCACCTCGGGCCACTTGCCGTTGTTGCCGGCGGAAGGCGCCGTGACCCCGCAGTCGGCCACGCCGCGTTGCAGCGCCAGGTAGACCTCGCTGAACTGCAGCGTGACTGGAGTGGCGCCGAGCCCTTCCACCAGCCGCGACATGGACGGAGTGAAGACGCGCACCTTCTTACCCGAGAGATCGCCGACGTCGTCGATGTCGCCGTTGCAGAACATCATCTGCGGCCCGAAGGGCCACAGCGTCATCAGCTTGGCGTTGAAACGGGATTGCAACCGGGCATCGAAAGCCTCGCGCACCGCGTCGACGGCCTCGCGCTGGGCGTCCAGGTCCGGCGAGACGCCGGCCAGATCGATGCCCTCGAAGAAGGGCTCGTCGCGGGACGCCATGCCGATCTGCACCGACATCACGTCGAAGGCCCCTGAGCGGAGGTTACGCAGCGCATCCGCCGCCTCCACGCCGATGGCATCCATGGTGTTGTAGACCACCGTCATGTCGTCGCGCCCGCCGAGTTCCTCGAAGAAGGGACGCTCCACTTCGTCCACGTGCAGCTTGTTGCCGGAAAAATTGCCGACCACGCGCAGGGTCGTTTCGGCCTGGGCCAGACCGCCGGCCAGAACGCTGGCCAGGGAAACCCCCAGCACCAGGGTCTTGATGGTTGCCTTGCGGGGCATGGTGTCACCTCGTGATTGCTGTTGTTGGTGGGTGTTGCCGATGCGTTGCATTGCGATGCGGTCGTCCCTGTCCATGCGCGCCGAGGCGCGAATCCTGAGTCCTCACACGCCTAGGCGCGGATCCTGGAACAGCTGGCCCCAGCAGGAGATTCGCGCGGGATCCACCCCGGCCAGCGCCAACGACTTCCACACCGTCACGCTCACCGAGTCGTAGATGGGAATGCCGATCTCCTGCTCCAGCGCCGGGACGATTCCCGCCCCGCGCAGGTTGGTGCAAAGAATGGCGATGGCCTCGGGCTCGGCCCTGGCCACTTCACGCACGAGCCCGGCCAGCGTCGTCTCGTCGTATTCGGAGAAGGAAAAGTTGCCGCGGTCATTCAGATGACGCTCGGCGATCACCTCGACACCCTCGGCGGCATAGTTGGCGACGATCGCCGACTGGATGTCGTCCAGGTAGGGCGTCACCAGGCCCAGCCGCGTCACGCCGGTACGCGCCAAGGCCTCGTTGAGGGCCAGTACGCTGGTGGTGGCCGGTACCCCGGTGGCTTCGGTGATGGCAGCACACAGCCTGCGGTCGGACTCGAACCCCAGCCAGCTGGCCGAGGTGCCGCTCCAGGCGATGACATCCATGTGCGCATCGTTGAGCAGCCCTGCCGCCTCCAGCAGTGCCGAGGGGTCGAACTGGGACAGGGCTTCGTCGCGCATGGAAATCTCGCGGACGGTAAAGCGTTGGAAGTGAGCCGTGACGTCGGGGAAAAGGTCGCGCAGGAGGGCGGCGGTGAAGGGCTCCAGCACGGTATTGGAAGACGGCGTCAGCATGCCGAGCAGCGTGCGTTCCATGGTGAACTCCGGGTTGTTTTTGGTATTCGGTATACTGTATCCAGGCACGACCATAGCCTTGCACAGCCGCCAAGGATTGCAAGTCAGAAAACCGAAGAACTGTCGAAAAACAGGTAATTTCAATAACTAACTTTCTGATTTTATTTGTAAATAAAAAATCTGGTATCCGGTATTTTGTATTCTGTTAGATTTTGACCTAAGGTTCATAAGAGTCGCCCCGGATCGACGGGCGACGTCCACCCAAACGTGAAGAGAGAGAAGCTCGGATGACAACAACAACCCGCCTTGCCCGTCGCTCCGCTACGGTCTTGCTGGCGCTGGGCCTTGGAGCCCCGCTACTGGCCAGCGCCGAAACCCTGCGATTCAGCGGTAACTTCACCGACGATCACTCCAGCAGCCGCGCCATGGAGGTCTTTCGTGACGCCCTCGCCGAACGCACCGACGGCGATCTGAACGCCCAGCTGTTTCCCAACATGCAATTGGGCGGTGCCAGCGAGAACGTCGATCAGGTCAGTACAGGATCCATTGCCGGCACCTGGATCGGCATCTCCTACCTCTCGCGCACCGTGCCCGAGCTGGAAGCGCTGAGTCTGCCGTTTGCCTTCGACAGCCGTGAAGAAGCCTTCGCGCTGATCGACGGCGAGGTGGGGGAAATGCTCGACGAGAAGCTGGCTGAAAAGGGCTTTACCGCGCTGGGCTACATGGAGCTGGGTTTCCGCCATGTCACCAATAGTGAGCGCCCGCTCGAAACCATCGAGGACTTCGAGGGGCTCAAGATCCGCCTGCAGCCCAACGAGACCCACCTGGACACCTTCCGTGCCATCGGCGCGAGCCCGGTGTCGATGGATATCAACGAAGTCTATGGGGCGCTGCAACAGGGCGTACTGGATGGGCAGGAGAATCCCTACAGCATCATCAGCACCAAGCGCATGGACGAGGTGCAGCAGTATCTCTCCGACAGCGGGCACTTCTACGACTTCATCGTGGTCGTGACCAACCGCGATACGTTCATGAGCCTGAGCGAGGAGCACCGGCAGGCGGTACGCGCGGCGATGGAAGAGGCGGTCGCCTGGCAGCGCCAGACCGCCGCCGAAGAGGACGATGCGGCGCGTCAGACGCTGATCGAACGCGGCATGGAGTTCACCCCCATCAGCGACGAGACCCGCGCCGCCCTGCGTGAGGCCAGCCATGACGTCATCGGCGACCTGCGCGAGAAGATCGGCGCCGAGATCGTCGACCAGGTCCTCGCGGAGCTCGACGCATGACACCCGCCTGGCAACGGCTGGAGGCGAGTGCCTCCAGCCCGGTCAAGCGCCACTTCCTGCAGGGGCTGGCGCTTCTCGACCGGACGTCCTACTACGCCATCCTGGTCGCCATGGGCATGATGACGCTGCTGGTCTCGGCCCAGGTATTCAGCCGCTACGTGCTGTCGAGCTCCATCGACTCCGCCGATGAACTCTCCCGGCTGTGCTTCGTGTGGGCGATCTTCCTGGCCATTCCCCACGGCATCAAGGTCGGCATTCACGTGGGCATCGATGCCCTGATGTCCCACTTCCCCGATTCGCTGCAACGGCTACTCGCACGGCTGATGGCCTGGCTGGGCGCCGCCCTGATGGCCGCGCTGTTCTGGATCAGCCTCGCCGCCGCGATCAGCAAATGGCAGGAGCTGATGCCGACGCTACCGATCACCGCCGCCGTCTTCTACCTCGCCGTGGTGGTCTGCGCCGGCCACAGCTGCCTGCATCTAGTTGCCCAGGCCCTGGGGCTGGAGCCACTTCCCAGCGCGCCCGAACGATATGAAGGAGCGTCCTCATGACCCCGGCCATCGTCTTCTCCTTCCTGGGGCTCGCCCTGCTGCGCATGCCGCTGGCCTTCGCCCTGGGTGTCGCCTCATTGTTGGGTCTGTATGTGGGAGGCCTGGATTTCACGGTCCTGCCCCAACGCATGATGCACTCGGTCAATAGCTTCCCCCTCATGGCCATTCCGCTGTTCATGCTGGCGGGCGAACTGATGGTGGCTGCCGGCATCCTGCAGCGACTGGTGGATTTCGCCAATTCTCTGGTCGGCCGCGTGCACGGCGGCCTGGCTCATGTGGCCATCGTCGCCGGCATGGTGCTGGCCGCCGTGAGCGGCGCCGCCGTTGCCAGCGCCAGCGCCCTCGGCAGCTCCCTGGTGCCGTCCATGCGCCAGCAGTACGGTACCGGCTACAGCAGCGCCGTCGTCGCTTCGGCAGCCAACCTCGGCGCCATCATCCCGCCCAGCAATGCCATGATCGTCTATGCCCTGATGGCCGGTTCCTCGGTCTCGGTAGGCGGTCTGTTCATGGCCGGCGTAATCCCGGGGATCATCCTTGCGCTCGGTTTCATGGGGCTGGCCAGCTTCATCTCCCTGCGCCGCCGCTACCCGCTGGCCGGCGGAGCCATCGGGCTCAAGCACGTGCTGGTGCAGACCTGGCGTGCCCTACCCATCCTGTTGATGCCGATCGTGGTCGTCGGCGGCATCGTGGCGGGTGCCTTCACCCCCACCGAAGGAGCCGCCATCGCCGTGGTCTACGCCCTGGTCATCGGCTTCTTCGTGACTCGCCAGCTGCGCCTCGCCGACCTTCCCCGGGCGATGTTCAACGCCGCCGTCACCGCCGCCATGGTGGGCGCCCTGATCGCCTTCGCCTCCACCATGACCTTCGCCTTCACTCTCGACCTGATTCCCATGCAGTTGACCGATTGGCTGCAAAATTTCACCCAGGATCCGCTGGTGTTCCTGCTGCTGGTGATGGCGCTGCTGATCGGCGTGGGAATGTTCATCGAGTCCAACGCCGCCTACATCATGCTGGTGCCGCTGCTGGCACCGATCGCCCTGGCTTACGGCATCGACCCGCTGCTGTTCGGCTTCCTGTTCGTGATGAACCTGGTGGTGGGCATGATGACGCCGCCGGTGGGCGTGCTGCTGTTCGTGATGTGCGGCATTTCCAAGATCAGCCTCAACGAACTGATGAAGAGTGCATGGCCTTTCATCGTCTTTCAGTACGCGGTGCTGATCGCCTGCATCGCCTTCCCGGGCCTCGTCACCTGGCTGCCCCGCGTCCTGGGCTACTAGCCATCGCACCATAACCATAACGATTGAAGGAACACGCCATGAAACTCCTGGTCATCAACCCCAATATTTCAGGCGACGTGACCCGCCTGATCGAGTCCGAGGCGCGCCGCAGCATTCGACCGGGGACCGAGCTGACCATGGCCACCGCTCCGTTCGGAGTGGCCTACATCGAAACGCGCGCCGAGGCGCAGATCGGCGGCTATGCCGCCATGCAAGTGGCGGCCGAGCACTATGCAGAGCATGATGCAGTCGTGGTGGCGGCCTTCGGCGATCCCGGCCTGGCAGCGTTGCGTGAGATACTGCCGATCCCGGTGGTGGGCATGACCGAGTCGGCGCTGGTCAGCGCCTGCCAGCGAGGCAACCGTTTCTCCGTCATTGCCATCTCTCAACGCATCCAGGCCTGGTACCGGGAAACCATCGCCGCCTACGGCTTCAGCGAGCGGTTGGCCAGCATTCGTGCCCTCGATGAGCCCTTGGCGCATATCGGCCGCGTGCAGGAGGATCAGGGCCAACGCTTGATCGCCCTGGCGGAACGGGCGGTGCAGGACGATGGGGCCGACGTGCTGATTCTTGCCGGTGCCCCCTTGGCTGGCCTGGCCCGCAGCGTCGCCGCCCGCTTGCCGGTGCCGGCCCTGGACGGCGTCACCTGCGCCCTGCGACAGGCCCAGGCGATGGTCGATCTTGGCGCCTCCGCCCCCACCGCCGGCAGCTTCGCACCGCCTCCCGAGAAACCCTGCCAGGGACTTCCCGAGGCGCTTGCCAGGCTCGTGGGACGGCGCACGGCCGAGCCCGTGTCAACGGTCGGCTGATTGTGTCGCGATCGATAATTCGGAGACAATCGGCTCGTCTCCTCAGCAGAGAGGAATGGATGACATGACAATGGAAGGTGCCGCCTTGCTCGGGCGACGACGCATCACGACTCCCTCGCTGGCAGAGGAAGCCTATGAGGCGCTGCACGACTTGATCGTCCACGGCCGCCTCGCACCTGGCCAGCGGCTGATCGAGCCGGAGCTGTGCGAGCAGCTCGGCATTTCCCGCACGCCGCTGCGCGAGGCCCTGAAGATGCTGGCCGCCGACGGCCTGGTGACACTGCGGCGCAACCGCAATGCCCAGGTCTCGCTGATCGAGCCGCAGGAGCTGGAGCATCTCTTCGAGGTGGAGGCCGGGCTCGAGAGCCTGGCCGCCAGCCTGGCTGCCCGCCGCATAACCAACACCGAACTCAAGCGACTGGAGAGTCTTCAGGAACGCCTGGAGCGGCTGCTGGAGAAGGGCGACCGGAACGCTTACTTCGAACTCAACCAGCGGATTCACGGATTGATCGTGGCCGGGGCCAAGAACCCTGTCCTCGAGGAGACTCATCGTAGCCTGCTGGGGCGGCTGGAACGGGCACGCTACCTGGCGCTGGATCATATCGGCCGCTGGGAGGAGTCCACGCGTGAGCACCGCGACATCCTGGAGGCCCTCAAGGCCCGGGACAGCGATCTCGCCCGACGCCTGCTGGCGGACCACGTCCAGCATACCGGCGATGCCATCGCCGCCATCAACCGGCCCCGCCATTGACCTTCCCGGCGAGCCTCCGGCCGGAAGGCTCGCCGAGTTCCCATGGGCGTATCGTCAGCCCAGGCCCCTTATGCCAGAACGACCCGTAGCGCCAGCGGGTACTCGTCGCAGTTGTTGCCCTCGCCGCCACGATCGACGACCAGGAACTCCCCTTCACGCTCCAGCACCGACTGGATGGCGTGCCAAGTGCCGGCGCGGTAGTTCACACCTTGGCGGCCGTCGGTGACGAAGGCACGCACCTCGGCCGGGTCGATGCTATCTCCCGGCGGCGCCACGACGATCACGAAGCGCTCCTCGTGCAGCGGCATGAAGGCCTGGCTGCCCTGGGGATGACGCTCGAGGAAATCGAGCTCCAGCGGCAGTGTAATCGGCTGGCTGACGAAGATGCTGATCAGCGCCCTCGCCTGCTCGCCCAGGGTCTCGACCCTGGCCAGGTCGTGGTAGCGCCGGGTGCGTCCGGCGTTGATGTGAAAGTAATCCGCCGTACGCGTGTCGATGACGTCGCCGAACGGCGCGAAGGCCTCAGGCGTCAACGGCTCGGCTTTGAGTTCAAGCATATAGACTCCATTTCCCAGGCCTTTATTAAAGCCCATCCGAGCGAGAGGCGCCGGGGACAGGGTGGAGAGGGGGTCCGACGCCAGGGATGGCGTAGGTAGCGCCCAGGGGGTCACAGCGCCCCCTCGAAACCCTGTCGCCGGATCAGCCTCGAGCGGCGTCGCTACAGCAACGGGTCAGCCCCTTTCAACGAGCACCCAAACGAAGCGCCGCGTGGCGGTTTACGTCTTTATAGAGCAAATAGCGGAACGGCCCCGGGCCGCCGGCGTAGCAAGCCTGCGGGCAGAAGGCGCGCAGCCACATGAAATCGCCCGCCTCGACCTCGACCCAATCCTGATTGAGGTGATAGACCGCCTTGCCCTCGAGCACGTAGAGACCGTGCTCCATGACGTGGGTCTCGTCGAAGGGGATCACCGCCCCCGGCTGGAAGGTGACGATGTTGACGTGCATGTCGTGGCGCACGTCGGCCGGGTCGACGAAGCGCGTGGTGGCCCAGCGCCCCTCGGTGCCGGGCATCGGGTTGGGCTCGAGATCATTCTCGTTGACCACGAACGCCGGCGGCACCTCAATGCCCTCGACGTATTCATAGGCCTTGCGCACCCAATGGAAGCGCACCGGCGCATTGGATTCGTTACGCAGCTGCCAGTGACAACCCGGAGGCAGGAAGGCATAGCCGCCTGGCGTCATCTCGTGGCGCTCGCCGGCGATGGTCAGTGTCATCTCGCCTTCCACCACGAACAGCACGCCTTCGGCAGCGGGGTCGAGCTCGGGGCGCTCGCTGCCGCCGCCGGGGCTCACTTCCATGATGTACTGCGAGAAGGTCTCGGCGAAACCGGAGAGCGGGCGCGCCAGCACCCACAGCCGGGTCTCCTCCCAGAACGGCAGGTTGCTGGTGACGATGTCACGCATCACTCCCTTGGGAATGAAGGCGTAGGCCTCGGTGAACACCGCCCGGTCGGAGAGCAGTTGGGTCTGGGGCGGGTGCCCGCCGTGGGGAGCATAGTAGTTTCTTGTCGTCATGATTCCTTCCTTCATATACACGTCTGGCCTTACGACAGGCCAATAAACCGTAATGATCCTGCTTGTGAAACTAACGTCTCAGGAGTACGGTGTCTAGAAACTTTCGTTTCATACATGAGCGGAAAACGAGTCCTGCCATGATTCCTGAACGCCTACTGCGAGTAGCGATGTGGCCCGGAACGACACTCGCCCGATCAGGGCGACAGCTCGTCGAGCCGCTGATAGAGATCGCTCACTGCATCGATACGGGCGCGCCCCTGGGCGAGCCGGTGATGCAGGACCCCGTTGGCCAGCAGGCTGATCAGGCTCATGGCACTGGCATAGCTGTCGAAGGCAGAGACGCTGTCGATCGGACACTCCATCCACCAGTCCACCTGCTCGGCGTAGCCAGCGGCCGTGGCGTCGGCGATCAGCAGGACACGGCACGGCATCACCGTCAGTTCCTGCACCAGGGCATCGAACCCGCTCGGGCGACGGCGAAAGCCGAACAGCACGACCAGGTCGTCTTCGCCCAGCTCCACCAGTTCCTCGGCCAGCGACTGGTTGGGCTCGGGAGCGAGACTGACCCCACTGCGCGCCTGAATCAGCTGCTGTCGCAAGTGAATGGCCAGCGGATAGCCATTGCGGAAGCCGACGATGACCACTCGGCGCGCACTGTCCAGCCTCGCCACGACGGCTTCAAAGGTTCGCGGCTCGATGCCCTCCAGGGCGCTGCGCAGGTTCTGCCGCTCGCGCTCGTGGTGGCGCTTGAAACGCTCGCCGTTGCCCGCCACGGCCTCAGGGTCGGTGACCAACGGCACGCCCTGGCTGCGCAGCTCGCGTGCGTGGCGCTTCACGGCCTGGAAACTCTCGAACCCGAGACGCTTGAACAGGCGGCTGACCGTGGACTTGGAAACGCCCGTCAAGCGAGCGAGGTCGGCCGCACTGTAGACCGCAAGATCGTCGAAGTGGTCGAGAATGAAGGCCGCCACCCGCTGTTCCTGGGCGGTCAGGTCGGCATACTGCGCCGAGATCCGCTGGCCGATATGCGGCCTCATGCCGCCCTGTTGCGTGCGCAAGAAAACGTCTCCTACTGTTCCGGGCGCCGAGGGAGCATCGCCCCGTCAAGCGCCCTTCGTCTCACTAGGCCAGCCGTCGACCTCCCTTGCCGAAATCCTCCTCGGCGAATGGCCACCCCAGGCAATTTCCCCCCGGCCTCGATCCACACTGCGGCGCCAACCGCGGCCGGGGCGCTGTGGCGCCGCTCCACTATAGCGATATCGCCAACAACAACGCGAGGCACCTCATGTCCCACCCCTCCGAAACCACCCAGGCTACCCAGGCCACCGGCGCCAAACGACGCCACTGGCAGATCCCGCATATCTACGTCATTCTGTTCGTCTTCATCGCCATCGCTGCGGTGGCGACCCACTTCGTGCCGGCCGGTGAATTCGAGCGGATCCCCGGCCCCAATGGGCGCATCACCATCGATGCCGAATCCTTCCGGTTCGTCGAGCCCAATCCGACCGGCATCGTCGACTTCATGCTGGCGATACCCAATGGCCTGATGAGCGCCGGGGAGGTGGTGTTCTTCACTTTCATGATCGGCGGCATGTTCATGGTGTTGCGGCGCACCGGCATCATCGAGATCGGCGTCGACAAGCTCAGCCGACGGTTTGCCGGCCGAAGCCTGCTGATGATCCCGACGCTGATGACGGTATTCGCCGTGGTCGCCACCATCATCGGTACTCAGGAGCTGGCATTGGTCTACGTGCCCGTCATCCTGCCACTGATGATCGCCCTGCGCTTCGACTCGGTAACCGCCGCCGCCGTGGCGCTGTGCGCCACCACCGCGGGCTTCACGACCGGCATTCTCAACCCGATCAATACCGGGCTCGGTCAGCAGCTCTCCAACCTGCCGCTCTACTCCGGCTTCGGTCTGCGGGCCGCTGCCTTCGTGGTCGTGCTCGGCGCCGGTATCTTCTTCGTCATGCGCTATGCCCGCAAGGTCCAGGCCAGCCCCGAGCAGAGCCTGATGGCCGGTGACGAGACCGAGGCCGAGAAGCGCTCGCTGTACCAGCATGCCACCGATGAGGGCGCCCTGATGGCCAATGGCCGCCAGAAGCTGGCCGCCATCGCCACCTTCGCCTTCTTCGGCCTGCTGGTCTACGGCGTGCTGCGCCAGGGCTGGTTCATGATGGAGATGGCCGGACTCTTCATTGTCATGGGCATCGTCGTCGGTCTGATCGCCGGACTTACCACCGATAGCATCTGCGAGGCCTTCAACAAGGGCTTTCGCGACGTGCTGGTCGGCGCCATGATCGCCGGCGTGGCCCGCGGGGTAGCCGTAGTGCTCGAGGATGGCCAGATCATGGATACTCTCGTCTTCGGTCTCGGCAACCTGGTCGGTGAACTGCCCACCCTGCTGTCGGCCATCGGCATGTATGTCTCCCAACTGGCCTTCAATTTCGTGGTGCCCTCCGGCAGCGGCCAAGCGTTGGTCACCATGCCGATCATGGCACCGCTTTCCGACATCATTGGTGTGACTCGCCAGACCGCAGTGCTGGCCTACCAGCTCGGTGACGGAGTCGGTAACATTCTCTTCCCGACGTCCGGTTACTTCATGGCCACCCTGGCCATCGCCGGTGTGCCCTGGCAGAAGTGGGTGAAGTTCTTCTTCCCGCTGTTCTGCGTCTGGGTGCTGATCTCCATGGGCTTCCTCGCTTTCGCTCAGGCCACCCAATGGGTCGGCTGATCGGCTGAGCAGCATCCCGCACAGCCAACAGGCCCTGCCCGGCTCGTCCGGGCGGGGCCTGCTCGTCACCCAGGGCGACAACATCAGCTGAGCCTCAGCGAGCCGGCGCCGGATGGTGCTCCATCCAGTGTTTGGCGATATCCACACGGCGCGTCACCCAGACCCGATCGTGCGCCTCGATATGATCGAGGAAGTGCTGCAGGGCACGGAAGCGGCCGGGGCGGCCAAGCAGTCGGCAGTGCATGCCCACCGAGAGCATCTTCGGCGCTTCATCTCCCTCGGCATACAGCACATCGAAGGCGTCACGCAGGTAGGTGAAGAAGTGCTCGGCGGTATTGAAGCCTTGGGGTGCAGCGAAACGCATGTCGTTACTGTCCAGGGTATAGGGCACGATCAGGTGATCGTGCTCGATGCCCTGGCTGTCGGCTGCGCGAGTCCAGAACGGCAGGTCGTCGCCGTAGTAGTCGCTGTCGTAGAGGAAGCCGCCCTCGTCCAGCACCAGCCGTCGGGTGTTGGGACTGTCGCGGCCGGTGTACCAGCCCTGCGGCTTCTCGCCGTAGAGGCGCTGGAAGATCTCCATGGCGCGCTGCAGATGCTCGCGCTCGACGTGCTCCGGCACCTCCTGGTAGTGGATCCAGCGATAGCCGTGGCAGGCGATCTCGTGACCCAGCTCCTTGAAGGCTTGGGCAACTTCGGGATGACGCTCCAGTGCCATGGCTACGCCGAACACCGTCAGTGGCAAGCCGCGGCGTTCGAATTCACGCAGAATGCGCCAGACACCGGCCCGTGAGCCGTACTCGTAGATCGACTCCATGCTCAGGTGACGATCGGGAAAGGCCGGGGCTCCGATGATCTCGGAGAGGAACTGCTCGGAGCCGGCATCGCCATGCAGCACGCAGTTCTCTCCACCCTCTTCGTAGTTGAGCACGAACTGTACGGCGATTTTTGCTCGTCCCGGCCAGCTGGCATGGGGCGGATTGCGGCCATAGCCGACGAGATCACGGGGGTAGTCAGGGCCAACGCTCATGAGTACTTCCTCTTGTTCTCAACCTGCTTTGTGTGGAACTCAATTCAGCCTCGCCGGCTTTGCGCAACACAAAGTGTATACAATAAGAAAGATAATCTGTATCCAACCAGACTGCAACCGGTGCTGCCAACTTCACATCACACCACGGCGGACCTGCATAGGCACTAGGCCTGACAGGCAAGTGCCGTTTCTTGCCTCAGCGAGCAGGCCGAGGCGTGATGCCTACCCCTCTTTGTATACAAAAAATGCAGCGACTTGCAACCACGTTTATGGGAGGGGTCAGCTCTTGCCTAGTTTCCTTCCAGCTCAGAATGACGATGGAGAGTGAGAGGCACCGGAAATGTATACACTTTTATTAAGGAATAGTCGTCAATAAGGCTTTCTCCATCTTGCATACGACTTAAGTATAGGCTGAAGAAAGTTCTATGTTTTTGCTTCTTTAATAATAAATATTTGTTTTTAAAAGGTTTATCTCGGCAATGCCAGACGAAGTGAAATGCTTGCGCTCAATGCTCGCAACGCCTATTTTGTGTACAAAGACATTTTTTATTGTTCACAAGAAGACTTCGGAGCTCGCATGCGCCTACGCATCATCAACCCCAACACCACGGTCGCGATGACCTACAAGATCGGCGAAGCGGCGCGACGCGTGGCGGCTAGCGACACGACCATCGTAGCGACGCAGCCGGTGGACGGCCCGGTTTCGATCGAGAGCCACTTCGACGAGGCCATCAGCGCGGTGGGCGTGGTGGAGGAAGTGCTGGCCGGAGAGAAGGAGGCTACCGACGCTTATGTCATCGCCTGCTTCGGCGACCCGGGGCTGCTGGCGGCACGCGAGCTGACCCGCGCACCGGTCATCGGTATCGCCGAGGCGGCCTTTCACGCCGCCACCCTGATCAGCACCCGGTTTTCGGTAGTCACCACCCTCTCACGCACCGCCATCATCGCCGAGCACCTGCTGGAGCAGTACGGTTTCCGTCATCACTGCCGCCGGGTACGTGCCGCCGAGATTCCCGTGCTGGACCTGGAGGAGAACGGCTCGGCGGCGCTTTCACGGATCGTCGAGGAGTGCCGCCGGGCGCGCGACGAAGATGGTATCGGCGCCATCGTGCTGGGCTGTGGCGGCATGGCTGACCTGACCGAAACCATTTCCCGCGAGGTCGGCCTGCCGGTAATCGAGGGCGTCACGGCCGCGGTCAAGCTCGCCGAAGCCCTCGTCGGCCTGGGGCTCGGCACCAGCAAGCATGGCGACCTGGCGTTCCCGCGCCCCAAAGCCTTCAACGGACGCTTCGAGAGGTACTCGAATCTCACGCCCGGACACTGACACCCGACCCATAACGACACTCATAACAACACGCCTTGAGCACGTCACGCCACAGAGCCCCGGAGCAGCACCGGGCACAACCACAACATAATAGAGCAACGACTTGCGAGGAAAGAGACATGCAACACACCAACTCACACAGCACGGCGGCCGACCCGGCCCCCCTGGCGGCGGCCACGCCTGACGCCTCCAAGGCGCTGGGCGAGGAAACGCTAGCGCCCCAGAAGACTCGCATCATGGGGCGCACCTCATACTTTCTTGCCTGGTTCGGTGGCTGCGTGTCGATCGGCACCTTCACCATGGGGTCCAGCGTGGTCGGCACCCTCAACCTGATCCAGGCAACCCTGGCCATCGCCATCGGCTGCTTCGTGATCGGCATCGCCCTGGCCGTCAATGGCGCAGCCGGCTACAAGTACGGCATCCCGTTCATGGTGCAGGCACGCAGCGCCTTCGGTTTTGCCGGTACGCGCCTGCCCGGCCTGGTCCGGGCCGTTCCGGCGGTGGTGTGGTATGGCTTTCAGAGCTGGATCGGTGCCGGGGCGCTGAACATGGTCTCGGCCACCCTGTTCGGCTTCGACAATCTGGTGTTCTACTTCATTACCTTCCAGTTCCTGCAGATCGGCCTCTCGGTGATGGGTTTCCAGGGCATCAAGTGGCTGGAAAACATCGGCAGCGCCTTCATCCTCGCCTCGCTGGTCTACATGTTCTACAGCACGGTAGTGCGCTACGGCGATGTGCTCTCCGCCAACCTGTTGACCATGGAGGGCTCCTGGGGCATGCCGTTCTGGGGCGCCACCATGCTATTCCTGGGCATCTACAGCACCATGATGCTCAACGTCAGCGATTATTCGCGCGAGCACAAGGAGGGCACCGGCCAGAGCCTGCTCACCACGATCTATGCCATGTCGATCTTGCCCTGCACGCTGTTCATGGGCCTGATCGGCTACATGGTCTCCGAAGCCACCGGCACCGCTGACCCCATCCAGGTCTTCGCCAATGCGGTGGACAATACGCCGCTGCTGATGACCACGCTGCTGTTCATCGCCTTCGCCCAGGTCACCACCAACGTACTCAATAACGTAGTGCCGCCGACCTACGTGCTGATGGACGTGTTCAAGCTGAAGTTCACCACCTCCACGGTGATCGTCGGCCTGCTGGCCTTCGCCACCTTCCCCTGGAAGCTGGTGCAGCCCGATTCGGCGGCCGGTCTGCAACTCTTCGTGCAGACATATTCCGCCTTCCTCGGCCCGATCTTCGCCGTCCTGGTGGTCGACTACTACCTGATTCGCCGTCGCACCCTGGACCTCGGCAAGCTCTATGACGAAAACGGCCCGTACCAGGGCGTCAACGTGGCGGCGCTGATCGCCACCGCCGTGGGCATCGTCGCGGCGCTGACCTTTTCCGCCGTGTCCTGGTACGCCAGCCTGATCCCGGCCGGCCTGACCTACTACCTGCTGATGCAGTACTGGGCCCCCTGCCAGCGCTTCCGCCAGTAGCCTCGTGCGGCCCCGCTTCGCCCTCCCGGTCATGCCGGGCGGGCGAGTTTTCTTACAACGACAACGGTGACGACGATGCAAGACAACGAGCTGAACATCCAGAACATCGATCCATCGCTATATAACGAGGACCTGGCCCCGCTGAAGCACAAGGATCGCAACTGGGGCGCCTTCGAGATCTTCAACGTGTGGTCGAACGATATCCAGAGCCTGTTCGGCTACACCCTGGCAGCCTCGCTGTTCCTGACCTATGGACTCAACGGCTGGGCGGTCATGGCGGCCATCATCCTGGCCGGGGTGATCGTCATGTTCCTGGTCAACCTGACCGGCAAGCCCAGCGTCAAGTACGGCATCCCCTTCCCTGTCATGGTCCGCGCCAGCATGGGGGTGCGTGGCGCCAATCTACCGGCCATGCTGCGCGCGATCATCGGCATCTTCTGGTATGGCGTGCAGACCTACTTCGCCTCCACCGCGGTGGCGCTGTTGATCACCGCGCTGTTCGGTGCCGGCGATGGCGCAACCTTTCTCGGTCTCTCCGGCGTGGCCTGGGTGTCGTTCGTGATCGTCTGGCTGTTCCAGATCGCGATCTTCTGGCAAGGCATCGAGCGTATCAAGCACTTCCTCAACTGGGCCGGCCCGCTGGTCTACGTGGTGATGGTGGCGCTGATGATCGTGGTCTGGTACCAGGCCGGCGATGAGTTGCTGCCTGCCATCAGCACCATCTTCAGCGCCGACGCCGAGCGCAGCGGTAGCGCCGTGACTGCCTTCCTGGCGATCGTCGGCACCATGGTGGCCTATTTCGCCGCCGTGGTGATCAACTTCGGTGACTTCACCCGCTTCGTCAGGACCGAGCGCCAGATGAAGCTCGGCAATCTGCTGGGTCTGCCGCTCAACGTGGCCTTCTTCTCGTTCATTGCGCTGATCATTACCGCCGGTACCCTGGTGCTGTTCGGCGAGGCCTTGACCAACCCGGCCGACATCGTCGAGCGGGTCGACTCCCTGCCGCTGACCATCGTCGCCGCACTGACCTTCTTTGCCGCTACCGTCGGCATCAACCTGGTGGCCAATTTCATCCCGCCGGCCTACGACCTGGCCAATCTGTTCCCCAGCAAGATCAGCTTCAAGGTCGGTGGGCTGATTACCGCCGTGGTGGCCTTCTTCGTCGGCGCGCTGTGGGTCTCTGTGATCAGTCAGATCGGCGTACCGGGCTTCGTCAACGCACTCGGTGCCATCGTCGCGCCCTTCTACGGCATCATCGTGGTGGATTACTACCTGGTGAAGCGGCAGCACCTCGACATGCAGCAGCTGTTCTCCTCCGAGCCGGGCAGTGCCTACTACTACGTCAAGGGTTGGAACCATCGGGCACTGCTGGCCTTCGGCGGCGCGGCGCTGTTCTCGATCTCTACCGTGCTGGTGCCGGCGCTAGCCAGCCTCGGCGGCTATGGCTGGATGATTGGCGCCGCGCTCGGCGGTGCCTTCTACTACGGATTGATGCTGAGCTATCGCCCGGCGGCCGCAACACCGGCTATCTGACGAAAGCACTAAGGGCAAATGGCGCCTCCGGCCTGGCCGGGGGCGCCATTGTCTTGTCCGGATAACGCCTAGATGCCGAAGATGCGCTGCAGGTCCGGCGTTTCTTCTTCTTCCTCGACGATGGAGAGGGAGGCTTCGATGGCCTTGAGATGACGACTCATGAAGGCGGTGGCCCGCTCACCGTTCTTGGCTTCGAGAAAGCCGATGAGGTCGTCGTGGTCGTGGGACTCGCAGCCCAGATGGCCGGAACTGCCGTAGACGGCAAGGATCAATGAGGAGCGTGAGCACAGCTGGCCGACGAATGCCGCCAGCGTGGCATTACCGGAAAGCTGCGCCAGTCGTTCGTGAAAGGCGGCGGAGAGCTTGATCGCACGGCTCTGCTCACCCGAACGGAGCGCCTCGCGCTCACGCCGAGCCATGTCGCGCAGCTCGCTCACGTTCTCAGGTTTGATACGGCGGGCGACCTCGGGCATCAGTCCGCACTCCACCATCTGGCGGGCGTCGAAGACATCCTTCGCTTCGTCGGCGGTGGGCCGCGTCACGCTGGCGCCGCGCCGCGGTGTCAGCGTGACCAGTTGTTCCAGGGCCAGGCGCTGAAGTATCTTGCGAATGCCGGTACGGCTGATGCCGAACACCTCGGCCAGGGCATCCTCGCGCAGGCGTGCCCCGGGACGCAGACGGTGCTCGATGATGGCATCGCTGATGGTGCGATAGATCGCCTCGTGGCGCTCCGCCCCATCGCCATTCTTGCCCAAGCGCCGAGGCTTGGCCTTGCTCGAATCGCCATCGTCGGCCAGGCTCTGCCGCTGGTTCATGGTCGCCCTCCTCGCATCCCGTCACTGCCAGTCATTGTATACGTTTCTTCCGCCAACTCGAACCAAACGCCCCCAGCACCGCCGACAAGCAGGCTGGGGGCAAACGGGCCCGCGAACTCGATTTACTCCGACCAGGCAGCGATTGCGTCGCGCTCCTCGTCGGTCATGCCGGTCATGTTGCCCAGCGGCATGTACTTGCTGGCCACCACTTCCTGAATCTTCTCGCGATGCCCTTCGATCTGAGCCGTGGTGTCGTAGATCACTCCCGCCGGGGCCGAGCCAAAGCCCGCCTGAGTCGGGTTGGCCGAGTGGCAGGAGGCGCAGCGTGACTCGATGATGGCCTCGACCTCGGCCAGGCTCGTACCCTCACCGCCATCGGCACCATTCGAAGCTCCAGTTCCCGGCATGCCGACCCAGAAGGCCACGGCGATCAGCGCCACTCCGGCTACCGGGTAGGCGGGCTGGATCTTGCCGGCGTGCATCAGCACGAAGAACTGCCGAATCAGCGCCCCGGCGAAGATGAACAGCGCCATCAGCACCCAGGCGTACTCATGGCTGTACACGAAGGAGTAGTGGTTGCTGATCATCAGCAGCACAACCGGCAGGGTGAAGTAGGTGTTATGCACCGAGCGCTGCTTGCCGCGCTTGCCGTCCAGCGGATTGGGCGTTTCGCCCGCCTTCATGGCCTTCACCATGCGCCGTTGGCCGGGGATGATCCAGAAGAAGACATTGGCCGACATGGCGGTGGCCATGACGGCACCGGTGAGCAGGAACGCGGCACGCCCCGAGAACATCTGCACGCTGAGATAGGAGACCACGACCATCATCACGGCCACGGCCAGGCTCAGGATCCCGTCGCGATCCATGTTGGGGCTGATGCGCTTGCACAGCTCGTTATAGACCACCCAGCCCCCGAGCAGGAACGCCAGCGCCAGGAGATTGGCCTGCCAGCCGCTCATGCCGGCGGCCCACGCCCAGTCGCTGTTGGGGTTGACCAGATAGAAGCCCGGATTGGCCATGTACAGCAAGACGAACAGGGCGAAACCGGAAAGCCAGGTGGTGTAGGCCTTCCAGAACGACCAGTGCAGATCTTCCGGCAGCTTGTCGGGCGCCGTGGCGTACTTCTGATTGTGGTAGAAGCCGCCGCCGTGTACGGCCCACATCTCGCCGAACACGCCCTTGTCACGGTCCTCGGCCGCCTTGGGCTTGCGCAGTCCGTTATCCAGCATCACGAAGTAGATCGACTCGCCGATCCAGGCGATGGCCGCGATGACGTGCAGCCAGCGCAGCATGAAGTTGACGAAATCCAGGAGGTAAGCTTGCATCAGGTGGTCTCAGCTTAGTTGTTGTTGACGCCGCATCGCGGAGCGCAGCCAGTTTTCTAATGCGCCAGGGAAGCGCTGATCAATTTGCGAGCCGGATGAAGCACAAGGCGCGCGGCGCGCAGAAACCGGAGCCTATGGGGTATAGGTGTGGATTTCGACGGTCCGACGCTTCGGCACCGCGCAACGCAGTGATTCGCCCGCGCAGCCATTGATTAGCGTTTCCCTAGCTGCCGCGGTAGGTGGAGTACCCATAGGGCGACAACAGCAGCGGCACATGGTAATGCTGCGAGTCGTCGGCCACGCCGAAGCGCAGCGGAATCACGTCGAGAAAGCGCGGCTCACCTGCCTGGATACCCTGCCGACGCAGGTAGTCACCGGCGTGAAAGACCAGCTCGTATTCGCCCGAGGTGAAGTCAGCTCCCTCCAGGATGGGGCCGTCGCAGCGACCGTCGTCGTTTGTCGTCACCGTCTTGAGTGGCACTCGCCTGTCGCCTTCGAGCCGCAAGACCTCGATGCGGATACCTTCGCCGGGGCGGCCCTGGGCGGTATCCAGAACGTGCGTGGTCAGTCGTCCCATTGTGTCTGTCTCCCCGTGGTTGGCCGGGGCTGGCTGGCCCCGGGAATTCAATTTTGCGCGAGTCTACCGCTTCGGCAACCCTCTGAAGACAGTTTTAGCGCTTCTGATGGTACATTTCAAAGATTTTTTGTATACACTTTCTTTGTGACCCGCTACGAGCACTGCCTTGCAGCACTGAATATGGAGAACAGGATGAACGACAAGATACTGGCGCCCCGCCCCAGCACGCTCGACCGCGACGAATTCGTGGCAAGCTTCGGCGACATCTACGAGCATTCGCCCTGGGTGGCCGAGCTGACCTGGGAGCGCGGCCTGACGAGCGAGCACGACACACCGGCCGGCCTCGCCGAGGCCATGGGCCAGACACTGCGCAGCGCCACGCCGGAACGCCAGCTCGAGGTGATTCGCGCCCACCCGGATCTGGCCGGCAAGGCCGCCATCGCCGGCGAACTGACTGACGACTCCACCCGCGAACAGGCCGGCGCCGGGCTAGACCAGTGCACGCCGGAGGAGATGGCCCGCTTCGAGCGCCTCAACGGGGCCTACAAGGAGAGGTTCGGCTTTCCTTTCGTCATGGCAGTGAAGGGCAGCGACCGGCACGCCATCCTCGCCGCCTTCGAGACACGCCTGGAAAACTCACCGGAAGAGGAGCGTCGCACCGCCATCGAGCAGATCAACCGCATCGCTCGCTTCCGTCTGGAAGCGCGCGCCGAGGGTTAACCCAAGCCAGGACGCACCGACCCGCGGTGCTCTACCGCGGGTCGTTGCGTTTATGAAGCCCTCTTGGCGGCGCCCGTCAGCTCCAACCAAGATACCCTCCGAGCTCGCCGGCTCGTCGCAGCGCAGCACCGCCCCCAAGGCAGCGAGTCATCGAGCCGGCATTGAGGAAAGATCCGGCAGCATGGCGAACGCGAGGCCGTCGGATGAACGATGGGCAACGGCATCTTCGTGCGGGCGCGGCCCTGCTGGGGCCTGCCCATCGAGCCGAAAGCGTGAAACCCCCGCCTGCAGGTCGCCGGCCACACCGCTCAGTTGATCGGCCGCTTCGCTGGCCTGCAGTACCATGGCGGCATTTTGCTGCGTCGTGTCGTCCATGTCGGAGACGGCGCGGTTGATTTCGTCGATTCCCGCTTCTTGCTCGCGCGAGGCATCGGCAATCTCCCCCATCAACCGATTGACCTCATGGATCGACCGGCGAATGGCCTCCACGGCATCGCCCGCCTTGTCGGCGCTCGCCGCCCCCGTCCTGACCTGCTCGACCGAGTGCTCGATCAACGATCGAATCTCGGCGGAGGCATCCGCGCTGCGGGTCGCCAGTTTCCTCACTTCGTTGGCAACGACGGCGAAGCCACGCCCGTGCTCACCGGCGCGCGCCGCCTCGACCGAGGCGTTGAGGGCGAGGATATTGGTCTGGAAAGCAATCTGATCGATCAGACCGATGATGTCGGTGATTCGCTCCGCCCCTTCGCGAACCTGATGCATCTGGTCGACGAGGCCGACAACGATACGGCCGCCCTCCTCGGCCTGACCGGCGGCGCGCTCCGCCACTTGGCTCGCATCGGCGGCATTCTGACTGTTGCTTCTCACCGTCGCCGTGATCTCCTCCATGCTCGAGGCGGTCTCGGTCAGCGCCGCCGCCTGGCGCTCGGTGCGCGCCGAGAGGTCGCGGTTGGCATTGACGATGCGGGAGACACCGGCATAGACCTCACCGCTGCTGTCACGCATGCGCGACACGGTCTCGCGCAGCGCGGACTGCATGTCACCGAGCGCGGAGAGCAGCTTGCCTATCTCGTTGCGGCCCCGCCGCTCGACCACCTCGGCCAGATTGCCCTGAGCCATCTGCTGAAAATGCTCGATGACACGCTCGAGCGGACGGATGAGGTGCTGGGTCACGCCCCAGAAGACGATCACGATCATGCCGATCGCACCGATGAAGACGGCGACGATGGCCTTGCGCGTGAAATCGACCACCCAGCCGAAGTCGCTGGCCCTTGCAGCCCCAGCTGCTTCCGCCGCGCGGAAAAACCCTACCGCAGCCTGATAGAAATCATCGTAAGCGACGTAAGCGGTATCCCTCGAGCGCGAATAATCGTCCAACTTGCCTTCGGCCAGGGCATGCAACTGGGGCTCGACGACACCCTCCAGCAACTGAGCGAAACGGTGCTGGACAGGCCCGATGAGTTCATCCTGCCCGGGCTGTCGCGGCAACGACGTGAACTCGCCGAAGACCTCGGCGGCCATGGCCAGGCGCCGCTGCAGGTCGGCCAGCTGCTCCGCATCGCCCGCCTGCCGGTCCTCCAGGGCCTGCTCGTAGTGCCTTGCCATATCGAGACGGACGCTCTGCAGCATCGAATTGGCGCGATTCAAGGTCGCCTGCTGGTTCACGTTCACCGCTTCGAACGCATCGAAGTTTCGCTGGCTATGGGCGACAGCCCACAGGCCGATGGCACTCAAGGCCACCAGCATGGACAGGAAACCAAGCAACACCAGGAACCAACTGGCCCGTACCGTCAGGTTGTGTAGTAGTCGCATGCCTCTCACCCTTGTATCCATTTTTTGTATACAACAAGTAATGAGAGATACCGTACCACGCCTCGCCAGAGAGCGCTGTCAACGCTGCCCAGGGTCTCTTGGAGGGAAAGAAAAGCAAGGAAAATCAAACGGAAGCAGTTTTTTAGCTAGCGTTGACAGGTCCAGCATGAAGAATGCCTTGAGCAATCCTGTCTCTTTTACGCAGCAATAATTCGACCAATTGGTCAACAAATTTCTCTTAAGCAATTGTTTTTAAAGAAGAAGGGGAAATTATTTTGTATTGTACACGATCGATGTCTTTTAAAGTCACCATTATTGTGTACATTTACCTTGAGATTTGATGCTCAGATAAGGCCCTTCCGACAAAGCGCCTTCTTATCCAAGCACTCGTCCCACCAACAACAACGAATCGTGAGCCTGCACATGTCCGACACCCGCTCTTCCCCGCATCCGCAGCGAAACCCCACACGCACCATCAACCAAGATCCGGACGCCATGCCGCCACTGTCCAAGGCCATCCCCCTCGGACTGCAGCACATCATGGCCATGTTCGCCGGCAACGTGACCCCGCCGATCATCATTGCCGGGGTCATCGGCGCCAACGCCGGGGAGCAGATCTTCCTGATCCAGGTAGCCCTGTTCGTGGCGGGCATCTCTACCCTGATCCAAACCATCGGCATCGGCCCGATTGGCGCTCGCCTGCCCATTGTCCAGGGCACGAGCTTCGGCTTCCTGCCGGTCGCCTTGCCGCTGGCGAAGGCTTTCGGCTTGCCCGCGGTGCTCGGCGCTTCGTTTGTCGCCGGCTTGCTGCAGGTGGTGCTAGGCGCATTCCTCAAGAAAATCCGACACTGGTTCTCACCGGTGGTGACCGGCATCGTGGTACTGCTGATCGGTATCACCCTCATGCCGGTCGGCCTCAAATATGCGGCTGGCGGCGTAGGCTCCCCGGACTTCGCCTCGCCGACGAACCTGCTGCTGGCACTGTTCGTGCTGGTCGTGTGTATTGCCGTACACCAGTTGGGACGCGGCTTCGTCAAGGCGTCCTCGATCCTCTTCGGCCTGCTGGCCGGTTATCTGGCGGCCATTGCGCTGGGCATGGTGGATTTCACCAACCTGCGCGAGGCCAGCTGGTTCGCTCTACCCAAGCCGCTCGAGTACGGTATGGAGTTTCCCCTGACGGCGATCATCGGCATGGCACTGATCATGTTTGTGGTGGGCCTCGAGACCATCGGCAACATCTCCGCCATTACCGCCGGTGGTGCGGGACGCGCGGCCAAGGACCGCGAACTTTCGGGTGGCGTAATGGCCGACGGGGTGGCGACATCCTTCGCAGCGGTGTTCAACACCCTCCCCAACACCGCCTACGCCCAGAATGTCGGCTTGATCACCCTAACCGGCGTTGTCAGCCGTCACGTGGTGACCATAGGTGGGCTGCTGCTCATCGCCATGGGGTTATTTCCCAAGCTGGGCGGTCTGGTCGCCGCCATGCCCCATGCCGTGCTGGGAGGAGCCGGTATCGTCATGTTCGGCATGATCGCGTCGGCGGGCCTCAAGATCATTCAGGAGTGCGAGCTCGACCAGCGGGCCATGCTCATCATCGCCGTGTCGCTGAGCCTCGGTATCGGCCTGCCTGCCGTTGAGGAGATCTCCGAGACTCTCCCCGGCCAGGTCGGCCTGCTGCTCAAGTCAGGCCTGGTGCCTGCGGCCGTAGCCGCCTTGCTGCTGGATGCGCTGCTGCCCGGCAAACCTCGCCGTCAGCGCGGCGGCGAGGAGCCTTCCGCCGGCGAAGCGGAGAAGACCAGCGCCAAAGCTTGATCGCCTCTTTGCCATGACGACGCGCTGCCGGCTATCCGGCGGCGCGTCCCCGTCTCTGCCCTTCCCTTCCGTCCGGCACGACGCCTTGCCATCCATCCCTGACAGTGCCCGGGTGCCGCGAGAAAAAACGGGGCCGCCCTTGGGCGGCCCCGTTCCTTGACGGCGAAAGAGTGATTCAGAAATGCCACTCCACTTGCAGGGTGGGCGCATCGGTGTCGACACCCGGCTTGTCATGGTTGCCGAACTTGTTGCGCCAGTACTCATAGCCGACCCCGGCCCATAGCTGGTTTTCCTCGCCCCATGCCAGCCGTCCCACGTCGAGCATCAGCGCAGTGCGCAGCAGTTGCTCGGACTCGGTGGCGTTGCCCTGGTAGTCCTCGCCCTTCTCGTGGTTGTAGTTGTAGAAGCCCTGGAACTTCATCGGCAGCGGCCCCAACTCGAACGGCAGCCCCCAGGCCAGATTGATCTGGTAATAGGGGTCGAACTCGATCTCGTTCACCTCACAAAACCCGGCACCGCAGTGATTCCACTCGTGGGCATAGAAAAGGCTGAGATCGAGAAAGCCCTGGGGAACGTCGAATTTCAAGGTAGGCCCCATCACCAGCATGCGCTTGCGCGGGGCGAACTCGGTGTTCTTGGTATTGAGGTCGAACCCACCGGTCAGCCCCACGTCCTTGACCGGGCCGAAGGCCAGTGGCTCGTCTAACAGCTTGCCGAAGTGGAGCTGATGGCGGTAGGTGAGGTAGGCCTCGGTGGCTCCGCTCTCGCTACCGCTGGCTGGATCGGCGTCGTTCGACTGCAGCACGTCCAGGTTCAGGAAGTTCTGGCCCAGGGAGTAGCCGCTCACGTGGGTGAACTGGAGGACGTGCTTCTCGACATCGTTCGGATTGCCGGGTTCGGTGAACTGGGTGCCGTATCGATAGCCGAGGAATGTATCGCTCCAGGTAGCGGCCTGAGCCGTACCCGCCGCCAGGCCGGCCAGCAACGCAACGCCGGTGGCAAATTGCCGAGTCGTTCGATCATGCATAAGAGTATCCTTTTGTTGTGATTGTGATGCGATAACTGGATACATTTATCGCATCAACTTGGATACATTAATATATTCGGAAAATATTTCCAAAAAAATCAACGGGAGCCTAGCCGCGCGACGCTCTGCTAGGGGTAACGTGTGCATCATCGAAGCGCGAAGGCGCTGAGTGGCGTGGCGCCTGCCGATCCGAGCAGCCGGACTCGCCACTACCATCGCTTGCCATCGCCTCGCGCTCGCGGGCTTCGTCGGCCAGAGTGGTATTCGGCAGCAGCAGGTTGAGCACGAAGGCGGTAATGGCGGCCACCACGATGGGCGCACCGCCGACCAGGTTCTGCAGCCATTCCGGGAAACGCTCGATCGCCGCCGGTACCTCGGCGATACCCAGGCTGAGCGCCAGCGCCAGGCCTACGATGGTCATGTTGCGGGCGGAAAGCTCGTCCTTGATCAGCAGCTTAATGCCGGTCATGGTGATCATGCCGAACACCGTGATGGTGGCCCCGCCGAGCACCGGATAGGGGATGGTGGTCATGATCGCGCCGAACTTGGGACTGAACCCCGCCAGCAGCATGAAGCCGCCAGCGAGCGCCAGCACGAAGCGGCTGATCACCTTTGTCATCGCCACGATGCCCACGTTCTGGCTGAACGTGGAGGTGGGCAGGGCGCCGAAGAAGGCACTCGCCGTCGTGGTCAGGCCGTTGCCCAACAGGCCGCCGGTCAGCTCCGGCGTCCTCAGCTCGCGATTCATGCCGCCCACGGTGGTCGCCGAAAGGTCGCCGATGGTCTGTACCGAATTGATCACGCAGATAACCACCATGGCGGCGATCGCCGAAGCATGGAACTCCATGGCGAAGGGCATGACCTGAGGCACCGCCACCCAACTGGCCTGGGCTACCGAAGCAAAATCGACCATCCCCAGTGTCAGCGACAACCCGTAGCCGACGAGGATGCCGACGATGATCGCCGAGAGTTTGATGACGCCCTTGCCGAACTGTGAGGCGACAAGCACGGTGGCCAGCGTCACCAAGCCCACGATCCAATTCTGCGGGGCGCCGAAGTCGGGGGCGCTGGAGTTGCCACTGCCGGCCATGTAGCGCACCGCGATATCGTAGAGCGACAGGCCGATGACCAGCACCACCGTACCCGCCACCACCGGCGGAAAGAGGTGGCGAACGTACTGGATGAAGTAGCCCACCACCATCATGGTGAGACCGCCGATCAACTGGGCACCAAGGATCCCTTCGATGCCATATTGCGCACCCACGGCGATCAACGTCGGCACGTAGGCAAATCCCACGCCGAAAATCGCCGGCAGCCGTGCGCCGAATTTCCAGACCCCATAAAGATGGAACAGCGTACAAACCCCCGAGGCCAGCACGGCGACTTGTATCAGTAAAAGCTTTTCTTCCGGCGTGGCGCCTACCACGCCCGCGATGATGATCGGTGGCGTTATGACACCGGTAATCATGGCCAGCACATGCTGTAGCGACAAGGGCAAAGCCTTTGCCAGCGAGGGCCGGCCATGGAAGTCGAAAATCGAAGTGTTCTGAATCTTTCGCATGGATCCATCCAGTCGTTGTTGTGTTTCTGTATACGGAAGCCACCCACCGCTGATTGTTCGAATTGCGGCAAGGTCTTTCCGGACACACGCCAAGCCTGACAGCGCACGCCGCGACTCGTTTTCCTGTCCAATCGGTCAATAAATGTATTCCAAAAGACCAACCAGAAGGCGACAGTATCTTAATTTATTGTATACAGAAATTATTTCCACCCCTTTCTTGCTCTCCTTCCGTCTAGGCGTCTGGCACCGCCTCTCTCGTGGAAGAGGCCCAGCTACACTGGAAGGAAACTCTTAAGTGGAGGAGAAGGAGACCGACATGTTTCGTGATCGACTGGACGCGGCCGAACAGCTGGCACAACGCCTGGAGCACTTGAAAGACACTAATCCGCTGGTACTGGCGATACCCCGCGGTGGAGTGCCCATGGGGCGCTATCTGGCCGATGCCCTCGAGGGGGAACTCGATGTGGTGCTGGTGCGCAAGATACGCGCCCCGGGGAGCCCCGAGTTCGCCATCGGCGCCATCAGCGAGGACGGCACCATGAAGCTGGACGCGGCAGCCTCACACTTCCCCCAGGAGGCGGTGGAGCGCGAAGCGGAGCAGCAGCGCAAGCTGCTCGAGGAGAGACGACAACGTTATAGCCCGGTCCGCCCACCAATCCCCCCCGAGGGGCGTGTGGTAGTGATCGTCGACGACGGCAGCGCCACCGGCGCCACCATGGAAGCCGCACTGAAAACCCTGCAGGGACGCGCCGAACGCCTGGTCGCCGCACTGGGCGTGGCCTCGCCCAGCGCCGTCGCCCGCCTGGAGGCGATCGCCGACGAGGTCGTTTGCCTGGATGCGCCCCAGCGATTCATGGCGGTCGGGCAGTTCTACGCCGACTTCGGTCAGGTCGAGGAAGAGGAAGTGATGGAGCTGCTCGAAGAGTGATGCCTGCGCGTCAAGCATGAGAAAAGGCCGCCCCCTTGCGGGTAGCGGCCTTCGGTGCCGAAGCGCTCTGCGACTTACTTGGTCGCGGCGCTGGCTGCCTTGACGTTCTGCTCGGCCAGCTGCTGGCCCTTCTGCAGGAACTCCTGGCTCAGGTCGACCACCTTCTTGGTGTCGCCCTGCAGGCGCTCGCCAAGTTCCTTGGCGGCCTTTTGCTGGGTCTCGAAGACCTGCTTGAGGCCCTCGGAGTCCTTGACGTCGGTCCAGGCACGGGCCTGGGCCAGGCTCAGGTCGGAGTAGCTACGGAAGGCTTCCAGCTGAGCCGAGAGCAGCTTCTCGTAGTATTCCAGTGTCAGCGAGCCATAGGCACGCGCCGGGCCGAAGAACAGAGTTTCGAACTGCTGAGTCGCTTTCTCTTGAGTCTTGCTCATGAGACACCTCCATCGTTGCGTTGCCAAGGCAGGAAGGAGCCTTGTTGCAATGCAACATAGCAGCTCGACTTGTGCGATGCAACATTTTTGTTGCAATGCAGCATTCGGCTCAGCGCTTCGGAAAGACTGACTCAAGCGCGTCAGCGATAGGCGCCTTCGATGTCGGTGATGCGTACGGCATTGCGTCCCGTGCCGTCGTGCAGGTCGAGCATACGCTCGAGCCAGCCGTATACCGGATCGGCGTTGGAGACCAGATCGGCGGTCGACACTACCCGCGCCCACATGAAACTGCCGAATACCAGGTAGTCGGCTGCGGCGGGCGCTTCGCCGTCGATGAAGTCGCCATCCTCCAACTGACCGCGCAGCGGAGCCAGAGCCGCATCCAACTGGGCCAGCCCCTTGGCCGGTGAGTGAAACTCTTCCAAGGTGCGACCGAAGCGCTTCTCCCGCGTCTCGCGGAAGTAATCGCGATCGCGGGGAGCGATGGCATTGTAGAGATCCATGACGATGGTGCGCATCATCGCCGGCGCCAGCGCGCGCTCGGCGTAGTGCTTGAAGAAGCGCGCCCGCGCCGCGGCCAGGCCGTCGCCGATCAGCGGCGATTCCGGATAGGCACGGTCGAGATAGCGCAGGATCTCGTAGCTGTCGGTCACGGTCGTCTCGCCGTCGACCAGCACTGGAACCTTGTCGTAGTCGGCAAAGGCCAGCGCCTCCTTGTCGGTGAAGTGCCAGGCGCGCGTGTTGAAATCGAGCCCCTTGTGCGCCAGCGCGTAGCGCACCCGCCAGCAGTAGGGTGAAAAGCGCAGCCCCTCGTCGCAACCGCAGAGATCGTAGAGCACCCTTGTCATGACGCCTCCTGGCGAAAGTCGTTTGTCGTCAGTGGATAGTGCCAGCCTTGCCGGCAGGATGCCAACCATGCCGAGTCTGGCGACGACGTGGCCGACCTACTGTCCATTAGTCTAATAACGAATGGCGACTCAGCATCGTCAAACCTTTCGTGACGGCAGTCACCCTTTTGAATAGAAAAGAAAAATTGAAATTTTTGCGGACAATGGCCTTGGAGGAATATTGGTCAGACCAATTATCCAAGATAGCAACTTACATTTTCACTTCGTATCTTTGCTTTCCCGCCGACCGCACGCGCCGGGACGTCCAGCCGCGACAGTCGCGTTGGGTAATCAACAAGGAGAATCGAGGAAACGTCCATGTCGGATACGACCCTAGCTCTACTCGCCTTCACGCCGCTGTTACTGGCCGGCGTACTGCTCATCGGTTTTCGCATGGCCGCTCGCACCGCCATGCCGATCGTCTTCGTGGTAACCGCCCTGATCGGGCTGTTCGCCTGGGAGATGAGTGTCAATCGGGTGCTCGCCTCTACGCTCCAGGGCCTTATCCTGACCGTCTCGATCCTGTGGATCATCTTCGGCGCCATCCTGCTGCTGAATACGTTGAAGCACTCCGGTGGCATCGCGGCCATCCGCAACGGCTTCTCCGGCATCAGCCCCGATCGTCGCGTGCAGGCGCTGATCGTGGCCTGGCTCTTCGGCTGCTTCATCGAAGGTGCCTCGGGCTTCGGCACGCCCGCCGCCGTGGCCGCACCGCTGATGGTCGCACTCGGCTTTCCGGCTCTCTCCGCCGTAGTGGTGGGCATGATGATCCAGTCCACGCCGGTCTCCTTCGGCGCCGTGGGCACGCCGATCGTGGTCGGCGTCACCGGCGGCGTCAACGCCGGCGCCATCACCGAGCAGCTTGAGGCCGGCGGCCACACCTGGCTCGAGTACTTCCGCCTGATCGCGGCGGAAGTCGCCATCGTGCACGGCATCGTGGGTATCCTGATGCCGCTGATCATGGTGGTGATCATGGTGCGCTTCTTTGGCGCCAACCGCTCCTGGAAGGAAGGTCTCTCCATCGCGCCCTTCGCCATCTTCACCGGCATCAGCTTCGTGGTTCCCTACATGCTGGCCGGCGTGCTGCTGGGGCCGGAGTTCCCGTCGATGATCGGCGCCATGGTCGGCCTGGCCATTGTCGTGCCGGCGGCACGCCGCGGCTTCCTGCTGCCCAAGGACAGCTGGGACTTCCCCGAGCGTAGCGCCTGGCCGGCCGGCTGGATCGGCAAGATCGAGATCAAGATCGACGACATCGCCGGCAAGACGCCCCTCTCCACCTGGATGGGCTGGCTGCCCTACGTGCTGCTGGCACTATTCCTGGTGGCCTCGCGCGTGATCGACCCGCTGCGCGAGGCGCTCAACGCCTTCGCCTTCGGCTGGAGCAACATTCTCGGCGAGGCAGGCGTCTCCGGCAGCATCGCACCGCTCTACCTGCCGGGAGGCATCCTGCTGATGGTGGTGCTGGTGACTGCCGTGCTGCATCGCATGCGTGTCGGCGAACTCAAGGCGGCCTTCAGCGAATCCTCGCGCACCCTGCTCGGGGCGGGCTTCGTGCTGATCTTCACCATTCCCATGGTGCGGATCCTGATCAACTCCGGCGTCAATGCCGCCGACCTGGTGTCGATGCCGGTGGCAATGGCACAGTTCGTCGCCAACAGCGTGGGCGACGTCTACCCCTTCTTCGCTCCCGCCGTGGGCGCGTTGGGTGCCTTCATTGCCGGTTCGAACACCGTGTCGAACCTGATGCTGGCTGAATTCCAGTTCAACGTGGCCGGCGCACTCGGCGTCTCCACGGCGATGATGGTGGCGCTTCAAGCCGTCGGTGCCGCCGCGGGCAACATGATCGCCATCCACAACGTGGTCGCGGCATCTGCCACCGTCGGCCTGCTCGGCCGCGAAGGCGAGACCATCCGCAAGACGATCCTGCCGACGCTTTACTACCTGATCTTCACCGGTCTGATCGGCCTGATCGCCTTCTATGTGCTTGGGGTATCGGATCCGCTGATGCAGGTCGGCGGCTGACAAACACGTCACAAACACGAGCCCCGCGTCCTCATGGATGCGGGGCTTTTTCGTGTTCTACCAGGCTCAATCGATGCGCTTGAGCTCGCGGGCATGCCGGCTACCGCGCTCGACGTAGCTCGCCGCATTCTTCGCCAGCCCTTCGACCGCCTCGGCCGAAAGCTCGCGGATCACTTTGGCCGGCGCACCGACGATCAGCGAGTTGTCGGGAAAGGTTGCCCCTTCTTTGACGACCGCCCCGGCGGCCACGAGGCAGTTTCTGCCGATGACGGCGCCGTTGAGGATCACCGCCTGGATGCCGATCAAGCTGCCGTCACCGACGGTGCAACCGTGCAGCATCGCCTGGTGTCCCACGGTCACGTCATTGCCCACCTTGAGCGGAAAACCGGGATCGGCGTGAAGCACCGCGCCGTCCTGGATATTGCTGCGTTCGCCGACTTCGAGGTGGTCGGTGTCGCCGCGCAGCACCGCCTGGTACCAGACGCTGGCCTGCTGCCCGAGCGTCACCTGACCGATCACGTCGGCGGTTTCTGCCACGTAGACTTCCTCGCCTATCTGCGGCCGATGCTCGCCATACTGGTAGATTGCCATTGCTTTCCCTCACTCCAGTTTGTGCTATCGCCATACTAGACGGCGCACATGACGAAACAATCCTGCAAAAGAGTGTTCTCCTCGTGCCAGGCCTATTCTCAAGCCAGCGCCTTCTCCAACAGGCGCGCCACGTGTACCGCTTCTCGCCCGCTACCGTCGTGAATCTGGTGACGACAGCTCGTGCCATCGGCAACCAGCACGGCATCGACGTCTGCCTGGCGAATCGCCGGCAGCAGTGACAGTTCGGCCATTTTCATCGAGGCCTCGTAATGCTCCGCCTCGTAGCCGAAGCTGCCCGCCATGCCGCAGCACGAGGATACGATCGTCTCGACCTCAAGCCCCGGTATCCAGGCGAGCACCCGCTCGATCGGACGCAGCGCATCGAAGGCCTTCTGGTGGCAATGGCCATGCAGCATCGCTTTCGAATAGTCGACCGGCTTGAGTTCGAGCGCCAACTCACCCGCATCGTGTGCCCTGACCAGGAACTCCTCGAACAGCAGGGCCGACTCGGCAAGTCGTCGCGCCGCGTCCCCGAAGTCATACTGCAGGAACTCGTCGCGCATGCTGAGCAGGCAAGAGGGCTCGAGCCCAACGATCGGCACGCCGCGCTCGACGAAGGGCATCAGGTGGTCGAGGGAGCGTTTCGCCTCGGCCCTGGCCTTGTCGAACTGGCCGGAGGAAAGGTAGGTGCGCCCGCAGCATAGGGGACGTTCGCCCGGGGTGACGTTGAGATGCACGCCATAACCGGCCTTCTCCAGCACCCGCTTGGCGGCGCGGGCGTTCTCGCTCTCCATGTAGTTGTTGAAGGTATCGACGAACAAGAGCACCTCTCGGGTTCCCTGCGCCGGTCGACCGTGGTCTTCGGCCAGGAAATTGCCACGGAATCGGGGAAAGTCACGCTGCTCGGCCAGCCCCAGCGCCTGCTTGACGCGTCGCGCGACGAAGGGCATCCGCTCGGCGGCGTCCAGCAGGCCCGAGACTCGGCTCGCCCAGGGTGCGTAGCGCGGCATCTCGCCGACAAGACGATCGCGCAGCGAGAGCCCCCTGACCTTGGCCCGAGCGGCGCGCGCCTCGATCTTGAACTTGGCCATGTCGACACCCGTGGGGCAGTCGCGCCGGCAGCCCTTGCACGACACGCACAGGTCCAGCGCCTCCTTGACGTCGTCGCTGGCCAGTCCATCGTCACCGAGCTGGCCGGACAGCACCAGGCGCAGGGTATTGGCCCGTCCACGCGTCAGGTGTTGCTCGTCACGAGTAATGCGAAAACTGGGGCACATGGTGCCGGCATCGAACTTGCGGCAGTGGCCGTTGTTGTTGCACATCTCCACCGCCATGGCGAGGCCGTGCGTGGCATCGCCGCCGGTGCCGGGTGCGCTCTGCTCGCCGGTCAGCGGGTCGCGTTTGACGTCCCATGACGACCAGTCGAATACCGGGGTCAGCGGAATAGAGCGGTAGGAGGGCGAGAAGCGGAAGTAGCGCTCGTCGTCCATCCTCGGGGTATCGACGATCTTGCCCGGATTGAAGAGGTTGTCGGGATCGAAGAGTCGCTTCACCTCCTTGAAAGCGTTGTTGACGGTGCCACCGAACTGCCAGGCGACCCATTCGCCGCGACACAGCCCGTCGCCGTGCTCACCGGAATAGGCCCCCTTGTACTCGCGAACCAGTGCCGAGGCCTGCTCGGCGATCTCGCGCATCTTCTCAGCGCCATCGCGACGCATGTCGAGAATCGGCCTCACATGCAGGGTGCCGACGCTGGCATGGGCGTACCAGGTGCCCTCGGTGCCGTGGCGATGGAACACTTCGGTCAGCTTGTCGGTGTACTCGGCCAGATGCTCGAGCGGCACCGCGCAGTCCTCGATGAAGGAGACCGGCTTGCCGTCGCCCTTCATGCTCATCATGATGTTGAGCCCCGCCTTGCGCACGTCCCACAGCGCCTTCTGCTCAACCGGCTCCGGCATGTCGACCACGCACCCCGGCAGCCCCAGGTCGGCCAGCAATTCATTGAGGCGTGCCAGAGATGCCAGTTGGGCGTCGCGGTCGGCGCCGGCGAACTCCACCAACAGGATCGCCTCCGGCTTGCCGATCAGCGCCCTCTCGATCACCGGGCGGAATGACGGGTTTTCCAGCGACAGCTCGATCATCGTGCGGTCGACCAGCTCCACCGCGGTGGGATCGAGGGTGACGATGTGCTGGGTGAAGTCCATCGCCTGGTAGAAGGTCGGGAAGTTCACCACGCCGAGCACCTTGTGCTCGGGCAGCGGCGAGAGCCTGAGCTTGATGCGACGGCTGACCGCCAGGGTGCCCTCGGAGCCCACCAGCAGGTGCGCCAGGTTGGCGCGCCCGTCCGGGTCGTAGGGCTTGGGGTTCTGGCAGTTGAAGAGGTCGAGGTTGTAGCCGCCCACCCGTCGCAGCATCTTGGGAAAACGCTCGCGAATCTCCGGGTCGACGCGCTCGGCGATCGCCTGCATTCGCTCGGCCAACAGGCGCACCTTGCGATTGCCGTCGAGCTCGTCGATGAAGCCGAAGTTTGCCTCGTCACCATCGGCGAGCCAGGCATTGATGCCCAGTACGTTGTGCACCATGTTGCCGTAGCGGATCGAGCGCGACCCGCAGGAGTTGTTGCCGGCCATGCCGCCGATGGTGCACTGGGCGCTGGTGGAAACGTCCACCGGGTACCACAGGCCATGAGGCTTGAGCCAGGCGTTGAGGTGGTCCAGGACGATGCCGGGCTCGACCACCACGGTACGCGCCTCGGCGTCGAACTCGGTGATCTGGTTGAGCCAGCGGGAAGTGTCGACTACCACCGCCTCGCCCACCGTCTGGCCGCACTGGCTGGTGCCGGCGCCCCGCGCCAGCACCGGTACCCGGGTATCGCGGGCGATGTCGAGCGCCAGCTTGAGGTCCTCCTGGTCGCATGGGATCACCACCCCGATCGGCATTACCTGGTAGATCGAGGCATCCGTCGAGTAGCGGCCCCGCGAGGCGTGGTCGAACAGCACCTCGCCCTTCAATTCGCGGGACAGCCGGGAAGCCAGCTCGCTGACCGGCTTGACCTTGGCATCCCGTGACCGGGCGTTATCCTTCAGGGACGTCATTCTTTCGCTCCTAGCCGTGCTGATCGAAGCCGATGTCAGCGGTAGTCATGCAGCGGATGGTGGGCGAAGTAGTCGAGCGCGGCGGTCACGCCGCTGCCCGCCAGCGGCACACCGGCGAGCTCCATACCCGCCTCGCAGCCGCCCAGAGTCGCGATCAGCGTCAGGTCGTTGCAGTCGCCCAGGTGGCCGATACGGAACATCTTGCCCTTGGCCTTGCCCAGACCGGTGCCCAGCGACAGATCGAAGCGCTCGTAGATGAGCTTGCGCACCTCGTCGGCGTCGACCCCTTCGGGCACTACCACGCCGGTCAGCACCGGCGAATAAACGGCAGGATCCTGGCACTGGATCTCAAGACCCCAGGCCTCGACCGCCCGGCGCACGCCCGCGGCCCAGCGTTCGTGTCGCGCCAGCACATGGTCCAGGCCTTCCTCAAGCAGCATGTCCAGCGCCTCGTTGAGGCCATAGAGCAGATTGGTGCTGGGGGTATAGGGCCAGTAGCCGTTCTGGTTGGCCTCAAGGATCTCGTCCCAGGCCCAGAAGCTCTTTGGCATGGTGCTGTGACGACTCGCCTCGATCGCCTTGTCGGAAAGCGCGTTGAAGCTTATCCCCGGCGGCAGCATCAGGCCTTTCTGGGAGCCGGAGATGGTCACGTCCACGCCCCATTCGTCGTGGCGATAGTCGGCGCAGGCCAGGCCCGAAATGGTATCGACCAGCAGCAGCGCCGGGTGGCTCGCGGCATCGATGGCGCGACGCACCGCGGCGATGTCGCTGGTGACCCCGGTGGAGGTCTCGTTATGGACCACGCAGACGGCCTTGATACGCTGATCGTGATCCTCTCTCAGACGCGTCTCGATCATGTCGGCCTGGACTCCTTGGCGCCAGCCATCGTAACCGGGCAGACCGATGAACTCGGGCTCCAGCCCCAGTCGCAGGGCCATTTTCTGCCATAGAGTGGCGAAATGGCCGGTCTCGAACATCAACACCCGGTCCCCCGGGGACAGGGCGTTGGAGAGCGCCGCTTCCCAGGCACCGGTACCCGAGGCGGGGTAGATGATCACCGGGTTCTCGGTCTTGAAGACTTTCTTGATCTTGTCCAGCAGCGTGAGCCCCAGGGCACCGAATTCCGGGCCGCGGTGGTCGATGGTCGGCAGGCTCATGGCGCGCAGGATGCGGTCCGGCACCGGCGAGGGGCCGGGGATCTGCAGGAAGTGACGACCGGATGGATGGAAATCGAGATTCAACATGCGTCTATCTCCGTTTGTATTTTTGATAATGAATGCAATTCTGTAGAACAAAAAAGCTACTTGATGCAGCCCTCCTTACGCAGCGCCTCGAGTTGCTCCGCAGAGAGGCCAAGCTCCGCCAATACCTCGTCGGTATGCTGGCCGAACAGCGGCGCCGGGCTTCTGATCTGTGACGGCGTGCGTGAGAACTTGCTGGGAAAGCCGATGGTCTTCATCTTGCCGATGACGGGGTGTTCCATCTCCTGCACCATGCCGCGGGCCTGATAGTGTTCGTCCTGCATGGCCTGGGCGAAGTCATTGATCGGCCCGGCCGGCACACCGGCCTTGTCGCAGAGATCCAGCCAGTGGTGCATTTCCCGCTCGACCATGATCTCCTCCAGCACCGCTTCGAGCTCCTCGACGTGCTGGCCACGATCGTGGTTGGTCAGGAAGCGCGGCTCGGCCATCAGATCCTCGCGCCCCAGCACGTCCCGGCAGAAGCGCTCCCAGGTACGCTGATTGGCGCAGCCCAGCATGATGTAGCCGTCGCTGGCCTTGATCGCCTGATAGGGCGCCGACACACGATGCCGCCAGCCGGTGGGCTCGGGAACTCTGCCCTCGGCAAAATAGGCGGCCGCCTCCCAGGTGAACCAGGGCAGGCCACATTCGGTGATGGCGATATCGATGTGCTGCCCCTCGCCGGTGTTGATCCTGTGAATGTACGCGGCCAGGATCGAGTAGACGGCCGTTATCCCCGCTCCGATGTCGTAGACCGCGATGCCGGTCTTCAGCGGACGTCGCCCCGGTTCGCCGGTCATCGACATCAGGCCGGTCATGCCCTGGGCCACCAGATCGAAGCCGCCGCGGTGACTATAAGGCCCGGTCTGGCCGTAGCCGGAAATCGAGCAGTAGATGATGCCGGGATTGATCGCCTTGATGGTGTCGTAGTCGATGGCAAGCGACCGTGTCACCCCGGTGCGATAGTTCTCGACGATGACGTCGGCGTCCCTGGCCAGGCGGTAGAATATCTCCCGGGCACGCTCATCCTTGAGATTGAGCGAGATGCTCTTCTTGTTGCGGTTGATCTGCGAGAAGCAGGTCGACTCGTCGTTGACGTAGGGCCCCATCTGGCGGCTGTCGTCGCCGCCGTTGAGCTTCTCGACCTTGATCACCTCGGCCCCCATGTCGGCCAGCACCATGGTGCAGTAGGGGCCGGCCATGATCTGGGAGACGTCCAGTACCTTGAGTCTTTCCAGGGGAAGCATGGGCTTCACCTCGCTTGTGTGGTTCGCGTGGTTGCCGCAACGCGCCAATGTCAGCGGCCGGTCCACTCGAAGGGTGTCTTGTGCAGGAACTTGTTCACCGCCGCCTGGAAATCGTCGCTCATGTAGCAGGTGGTGACCCAGTCGTCACCGGCGTCCGCAGCAGCCCTGCGCGCTTCCAGGACCCGCCCCACCAGCGCCTTGCTGGCCTGGACGGTGAGCGGCGCGCGCCGGCCGAATTCGGCCGCGATGGCGGTCACCTCCTCGACGATCGTTTCGGGAGCGAAGACGCCGTTGACCAGCCCCGTCTGCCGCGCCTCCTCGGCATCGAACAGCTTGGCCATCATCAGCGCCTCCTTGGTGCGAGCCACGCCGATCATGTCGACCATTCGCGAGACGTTGGTCATCGATAGTGTGTTGCCCAGCGTCCTGGCGATGGGTACGCCGAACTTCATCGAAGGCGTGCAGTAGCGGAAGTCGCAAACCAGCGCCAGGGCTGCCCCGCCGCCCACGCAGGCGCCCTCGATCAGGGCGATGGTGGGCTTGGCCAAGCGCTCAAGCTTGCCCACCACCCGGTCGATTCGCCGCTCATAGCCGATGGCGTCGTCGGGGGTGTTGAAGTGGGCAAATTGGGAGATATCGGTGCCGGCGACGAAGGCCTCGCCGCCGACACCATGCAGCACCACCGCCTGGACGTCGTCGTCCTCGTTCAGCCGGTCGCAGCAGGCCTCGAGCGCGTCATACATCTCCCAGGTCATGGCGTTGCGGCTCTCGGGTCGGTTGAAGCCGATCCAGGCGAGGTTGCCCTCGCGCCGGAAGATCAAGGCGTCAGACATCTGGATTCTCCTTTCGGGGTCGTCAGTGGTTTCGCGCTCACCGGTAGAACAGCTCCACCAGCCCCATCGGGAAGATCGGCACGTAAGTCACCAGCATCAGCAGGATGAACAAGAGAACGACGAACGGTACGTTGGCCTTCGACACCTGCCAGATGTCCGCCTTGGCCACAGAGCAGGCCGTCATCAGCACGCTGGCCACCGGGGGGGTCTGCTGGCCGATCGCCAGGTTGAGGGTGACGATCATGCCGAAGTGGACGGGGTCGATGCCGACCATCATCACCAGCGGCATGACGATGGGTACGGTGAGGATGATCGCCGCGGCCGAATGCAGGATCATGCCGATCAGCAGCAGGAAGATGTTCAGCAGCGCCAGGACGGCGAATTTGTTGTCGGTGAAGTCGCTGATCATCATCGCCAGCATCTGCGGCAGCTGGGCGCGGGTGAGGAAATCCCCGAGCAAGGCCGAGCTCGCCACCAGCAGCATGACCACGGCGGTCTGCACGCCGCCTTCGACCATGGCTGCGCGCAGCTTCGCCCAGCGCAGCTCGCCGTAGCGGAAGCTGATCAGCAGCGCAGCCAGCACCGCCAGGGCTGCCCCTTCGGTAGCGGTCATGAAGCCGCCGAAGATTCCGCCAAGGATGACCAGCGGCAGCAGGAAGGCCAGGCCCGCCGCCTTGAAGGTGGTCCACACTCGCTTCAGTTGAAAAGTATGCTCCACGGGCCAGTTGTAGCGGACCGCGAAATACCAGGCGAGCACCATCATCAAGACCCCACCGACCAGACCGGGCACGATGCCGGCGACGAACAGCTGCACCACCGAGGTGTCGGCCATGGCGGCATACAGAATCATGGGAATGGAGGGCGGAATGATGATCGCCAGCGAAGCCGAAGAGGAGGTAATGGCGGCGGCGAACGGGGCAGGATAGCCCTTGCGCTTCATCTCCGGCATCAGGATGGAACCGAGGGCGGCCACGTCGGCCACGGCAGAACCGGAAATCTCGGCGAAGAACAGCGAGGTGCCGACGTTGACCATGGCCAGCCCGCCGCGGATGAAACCGAGCAGCGCCGAAGCGAAGTCGATCAGCCGCCGAGAGATACCGCCGGTGTTCATGATGGCGCCAGCCAGGATGAACAGCGGGATGGCGATCAGCGGAAACTTGGTCGAGCCCTCGAACATCACCAGCGGGAAGCCGAGCAGGCTGTTGGTGCCTTGAATCCACAGCATGGCAACGATGGATATCGCGCCCAGGGCCACGGCGATGGGGATATTGATGAAAATCATGGCCAGCCCGGCCAGCAGGATCAGTGCCGTCGTCATTGCAGCTCCTCCACGATGTCCTGCTCCGAGGGCGGCCGCTTGCCTTCCCAGGCCTCACGCAGGATGGCCGGGAGGTTGAGCAGCTCGGCGATGACATAGAGTGCCGCACCGATCGGAATGGTCGACTGGGTGACAGCGATCGGAATCGGTACGCTGACCAGGGTCGAGCCGCTGAGGACGCCGATGACGTAGACGCCATAGACGGCGAGCAGCACGAAGAAGGCGATGATGATGGCTTCACCCAGCGCCACCAGCGTCACGCGAACGGCACGGGGTTGCGAGTAGACGAATCCCGGGACGCTGATATGGGCGCGCTTGAGGGCAGCCAGAGCGGCGCCGTAATAGGTCACCCAGGCCAACATCACGGCGGCAACCTCGTCATACCACCCCAGCGAGTTGCCGCTGAAGCGGAAGGTGACGCCGAGCAGCACGACCACAGTCAGGGAAACCACCAACAGCATGGTGATAACTTCGAGCAGCCACTCGAAGCCGGATCGCAGTTTCACGAGGGACATGCAAACCACTCCGTCGAGCAGGAGAAGGACCGCCCCGAATGGGGCGGCCGTGGATTCACTCAGTGAGGCTCAGTCTTGCTCACCGAGCGCCAGGACGCGGTCGACCAGTTCGCCGCCGCCTTCCACTTCCTCGTCGAAACGCTCGTAGATGGGGCCACTGGCGTCGATGAAGGCCTGCTGGTCGGCCTCGTTGACCTCCATGCCGGCCTCTTCCATTTCGCCGAGGAGTTGCTCGTCCTGTTCGGCGGCCGTCTCATAAACGAAATCCTGAACCTCACGCGCCGTCTCCTCGAGGATATTGCGAACGTCCTCCGGGAGATCCTCCCAATGGCGCTTGGAAACCACCACATACGCGGGCGTGTAGACGTGGTTGGTCATGGACAGGTAGTCCTGGACTTCCTGAAACTTCTGGGAATGAATCTGCACCAGAGGATTCTCCTGGCCGTCCATGGTGCCGGTCTGCAACGCCGTGAAGACCTCTGAGAGCGCCATGGGCGAGGGGTTGGCGCCGTACTCCTCGAACATGCGCACCCGCCAGGCGCCCTTCGGCGTGCGCAGTTTCAGGCCCTTCAGGTCCTCGGGCGTCTCGATGGGTCGCTCGTTGTTGGTGATCTGGCGAAAACCGTTCTCCCACACGGCGAGAATCTTGTAGCCCTCCTCCTCCACCAGCGGATAGAGATCGGGTTCGATGACCTCCTCGATGACCCGCTTCATGTGCTCCCGATCCTTGATCAGGTAGGGCATCTCGAACAGGCCAAATTCATCGACCACCGAGGACATTACGGTGGAAGGCAGTGTGAAGGTGAGCTGGCCGAGCTTGAGCTTCTGCATCATGGAGTCGTCGCCACCGAGCTGGCTCGATCCATAGACCTCTACCCTATAGTCATCGCCCAGCCGCTCATTGGCCCGCTCGGCGAACTCATTGGCGGAAGCATCGAACAGCGAACCGGGATTTCCCACGTGACCGAACTGCAATTCGGTTTGAGCCATACCCAACCCTGGGGTAAGGCTCAGCGCCAGGGCGGTGGTCACGAATGCCGTCTTGATCGTCTTCATCGGATACTCCAGTGCTGACTTGTTGTTGTAGGCGTGCTGCCCGGGCGTGGCATCCTCTCGAGGGCAGTCTCCAGGCCATGGCGGCTCTCGCAGAACCGCGGGAAGCATACCCACGGTCCGAGCATCCTCGGCCATCCAACGGCTCGGTGAGCCCGACCGTTACGAATTCAATTTGAATTCAAAATTCATTATTCGGTATTAAACTTTGGTCGACCGATAGCTGCCGACCACTGACTTCGCCGGCTCAAGCGGGCTCCAATCCCCAGACCAGTCCCGCCGCCTCGATACCGGCGATGGCGGCGGCCTCGTCCTCAGCCGAGGATGCGCCGCTGGCTCCCACGGCGCCGATGACACGGGAATCGCCGTCCAGGATCAGCACGCCTCCCGGGACCGGAACGAAGTGGCCATTCGAGACGGCAGCTACGCTGGCGAGGAAGGCCGGTCGCTCCGCATTGCGGGCACCGACCACGCCGCTCGAGGCGCCATTGCCCAGAGCGGCGAAAGCCTTGCCCTGAGCCACGGGGAAGCGCAGCGGGGCACAGCCGTCCTCGCGCTCGGCAGCGACGACGTGACCGCCACCATCGATCACCACTACGGTAAGAGGCTCCATCGAGGCATCGCGCGCCTTGGCGAAAGCCCCGTCGAGGATGGCTCTGGCCCGGGAACGGCCAAGCTGAAACTGACTGCGGAAGACTTTGCCGGTCATGGGAGACTCCTTATGATGGTCAGGTAGTAGATATTAGTTGAATTTTGAATTCATAATATCTTCTGTGAAAGAATGCCAGCCGGACCGTTTCCGCCGAGATGCATCGACAGGCCCGGCGACACGACGGGAACGCCGACTGGGACTATCGGGACGCTATCGCCTCTAGGAATTCATGCCATGAGTAAAATCCAGCATCGCAGCCTTTATCTGGAAGTGGCCGACCGCGTCCGGGAACTCATCGAGCAGGGGGATCTCGCTCCTGGCGAGCGAATATCGGAAAAGCAGCTCTGCGAGCGCTTCGGAGTGTCCCGCACGCCGCTACGAGAAGCGCTGAAGGTTCTTGCCTCCGAGGGCCTGATCGAGCTGCTGCCCAATCGCGGCGCCAGGGTCATGCGCCTGACGCTGAAGATGGTGAAGGATACCTACGATCTAATGGGGGCTCTCGAGGGGCTGTCCGGCGAACTCGCCTGCCAGAACATCAGCGACGAGGGCATCAAGGCCATTCGTGCGTTGCATGACGAGATGCTTCGGCACTACCACGACCGCAACCTGCCGGACTACTTCCAGGTCAACCAGAAGATTCACGAGGGGATCCTGGCCGCCTCGGCGAACGAGGTACTGCAGGAGATGTACAGTAACCTCAGCCAACGTGTGAAGCGGGTCCGCTACTCCAAGAAAATGACCGACGATTTCTGGCGCAGGGCCGTGCAGGACCACGAGCACTTGATCATTGCCCTCGAGGCGCGGGATGGAAAACGCCTGGGGCAGATACTACGCGATCACCTTTGCAATAAACTCGAAGTCGCCTCACTCGCAGGCGTGATTGAAGAAGAACGAACTCTCAATGCCGCCAACGCCTGAGTCTCACTCCCACTCCTTCAGCCGCATTGCCGAGCGCTCCAGGCGCTGATCCTCCGCCTCGATCTCGCGCAACTGCTCGCCGATACCGCTGAGGTGCTCCACCGCCGCACGCCGTGCGGCCTGCGGCTTGCCCTCCATCACCGCCCGGTAGAGCCGGGCATGCTGGCGGTTGATCATCTGCCTCGGCGCCTCGCGGTGATAGAGGTTCTTCACCGAGGCGAACACCGAGCTCAGCAGCAGATCGGTCAGCGACTGCAGCGTATGAACCAGCACCGGGTTGTGCGAAGCCTGGCAGATCGCCAGGTGGAAGGCGTGATCGAGGTGCGCCAACTGCTCCACCTCGATCTCGCCTCGCTCGACGTACTCGGCCATGGCTTCGTAACGACGCTGAATCAGCACGCGATCGGCCGGCGTGGCGCGCTCCGCAGCCAGGCTGGCCGATTCGCCCTCGAGCAGCGAGCGTACCTCGAGCAGATCGAACAGGGTTCGGGGATG